>CAJVYQ010000123.1 GCA_913009825.1 uncultured Deferribacteres bacterium | reverse complement strand
GCTTTTTAAAACGGATATGTTGGCGAAACTCAATAGATAGAAATAAAGGTTGTAGAATAAGTCATATTTAAGGTTTTGAAGTTAACTATCAGATTGTTCCGCATTCTTGGAACTTTAGTTCGGTAAACTTTTACCAGAAAAAGAGACAACTTCGGATGATCTCATAAAAAAAGGCGTAAATCCGGATATTGCAAAGGATATCTTTTCTCAGCTCTCATATATATAGACATAGGTAAAGGGGCAATGCTAATTGTTTATCAAGCTGGAAAGATCAACTTCACGACTTTCCATCGCCGCTTTGTATCAGTTTCAGATATTCAGGCTGCCAATTCTAAAGGAGAAACTGAGATAGTTTTGAAGAAGATTGCTAAAGAACACATAATATTAGAATTGCCCTAATTATTGGTATCAAGCAAATGGCGTGGTCGAAGGGAGGTATAACAAAATAAGGTTTTAAACGAGAGCAGCCGGGTTTTCCCGCCCTTGCGGGATTGGAAAAAGCATGTTGGGTGGTATGCCGGTTGGAATTTGCTCAGGATGAGATTATCTTTATAAAAGAGAACTCGGACAGGGCTTTTCGCCGACACACCAAAATAGGGCGCTATTTAGTAAAACCTTAATGGTCTGGAAATATCTTATCCTGAAAAATTCCTGAAAAACTCATGCGCCGCCAAGGCTCAAAGACGCAAAGCAAAAAAAAGATAATAATCCTTTTTCGAGTATTTCATGCCCGTCCGCCGTAGGCTGAATAATGACAATCAATTTATCAATCTCAACGACATCGGGTAGCGGTATTCTACGCCTTCGCTTGCTTTGACCATGGCAACGATGGTGACAATTACATCGAAAATAAACAGAGCCGGCAAAATAAAAATACCAATGACGACAAAAATCAAAATAATCGAAACGACAAAATAAATGGTTATACTGATCTGAAAATTTAACGCTTCTTTCCCTTGGTTTTCAACCAAAGGATATTCGTCCCTTTTGAGAAGCCAGATAAGCAGAGGTCCGACAATATTTCCGATGAACGGGACAACTAATCCGGCAAAAGTAGCCAAATGACAGAACATGGCCCACATGGTTTCATCTTTATCAATCGCATGGGTCTGCACCGCATTGGTTTCTCCGGCAGTATTTTCCTGCACCATTTCGTTTCCTCCTCTTTTGTGATTTTTCTGTTCACAATGTCGTATTACCATAAATATACGCCAATTCCGATAAATTGTTTTGAATAAATATTCTATTGATTTTCTAACTTATTCTATGTAAAATTATTTTAATAAGCAAATTGCATAAAAACATTTCTTCAATACCATTATTCATGCTCAGGATACGGTTATTGCTGACAGCGATTCGAAAGACATCATTGGCCGGATAAGTAAAGGCGGTCTCGCCTGTTGCCGGCATTTTCGGAATGGACAACCCTTGTGCGTGCCGTTGAGCGGCTTCCTGAGTGGCAGGATGATTTTTTGGCGAAAGACGTAACGCCGGATGCCGCCGCCGGCGATTTTTGCCTGTTATCAAATTTAAATTGATGAATAGGAAAGGACAGTATGGAGAATAACTCAGTCATCATCATCGGGGCCGGGTTTGCAGGGCTTTCGGCCGGGATTTATGCCCGGATGAATGGTTACCGCACAAAGATATTTGAGATGCACAACTTGCCCGGTGGCTTGTGCACGGCCTGGAAACAAAAAGGCTACACCATCGACGGCTGTATCCACTGGCTGGTGGGCTCCTCTCCCAAAAGCGGAATGCACCGCTACTGGGAGGAAGTCGGCATTGCCAAGGGGCGCGAGTTCATCGATATGGACGAATACATGCGTTACGAGAGCGCCGATGGGCGTACGCTCATCCTCTACACGAACGTGGACAGGCTGGAAAATCATCTGCTGGAGTTTTCGCCGCAGGACACCACACTCATCCGGGATTTCATCCGGGGGATCCGGATGTGCCTCGATTTTGACCAGCCCTCCGAATCAGACCCGCTGTTCAAACGTCTGCAAAAAAGTCTTAAGCTTGGGCTGATTCTGGCGACTAAAGGGAGAGAAATGCGGAAATGGATGAAGATATCCACCGCTGAATTTGTTATGCGCTTCAAAGACCCCGTGCTCCGCGGAGCGCTGCGGGAAATGTGGTTTCCGGAATTTTCGATGTTCTTTATGCTCTTCACCTTTGCCTACCTGCATAACAGAGATGCGGGTTACCCCATCGGCGGTTCCCTGCCCATGTCGCTGGCGCTTGCCAGGCGCTACACCGGTCTGGGGGGAGAAATCCATTACGATAAGCGGGTAGAGAAAATCCTGGTGGAAAAGGATAACGCGGTGGGCGTCCGGCTGGCGGATGGGAGTGAGCACCGCTCCGGGCAGGTAATCTCAGCAGCGGATGGGCATACCACTCTTTTTAAAATGCTGGAGGGAAAATACGTTGATGAAAAGACACGTGAGCCTTACAAAAAATGGGCCGTCTTCCCGCCGCTGTTGTACGTGGGCGTCGGTGTGAACCGCTCTTTTGTTGACGAGCCCAAAACGGTCTCCGGCATGAGTTTCCCCTTGCGCCAGCCGACGGAAATCGGGTATACGGTGCGGGACAGACTGCCGATCCGCATTTTTAACCAGGATCCCACATTGGCGCCGGCAGGCAAGACCAGCCTGGTGGTGATGATGCCCAGCAGTTACGAGTATTGGAAAGAGCTGGCGCAGGATCG
>CAJVYQ010000122.1 GCA_913009825.1 uncultured Deferribacteres bacterium | reverse complement strand
GGAGAGCCCCTGCAAAAGATGCAACCTTGCGCCTACTCTGAATTTATCACCGATTGGAACGGATATTCCCAAATGATAATCTATTAAATGGTACACGTTCACAGCGGTATGGCTCAGGTCAAGCGTTTGGTTCACATACGGAGCATTTCCGTTCCAGGCCAGTTTCAGCAAATCCTTATCTAACAGAGCCTGAAAAAACAGATGCTGCCTAACGCCGAGGGTAATAAAGGTGTTTCCCGCCTTAAAGCCGGCAAAGAAGATGTCCATATCCAGAAATTCGGTAATTTTATCTACAGGCTGACCATTATTGATAACCTTGCTCAAATCGAAAGAAAGCGAATCGCTATCCGCACTTTTAGAGATAAAATCATTAATTCCACCAGCCGTATTCAGCAGTCCGGTCGAGAGATTGGACAACATCGGGAACCCTACCACAATATTGGCGCCCGACGTGAAAGCCGGGTTCAAAAAACTGCTTTGCTGCACATCGCGCATGCCGTGCAAAATAAAGCCGTTCTGCGCTACTGAAAATTGAGGCAACAAAATGACAGACAATAGTAAAAAACTTATTTTCCGGAAGATGTGTAGATTTTTTTTCATGGCACATATTTTAAAATTATTTCCACTATACTAATTCTTTAACGAAAAAAAAGAGATAACGTTTCATTTTGCCGGTTTTTTTTAGATTACCCTTGCTCCTTGAAGCCGTTTCAGCTTTCTACAAAATTTTGCATAAAGATAACAAATCATCAATTTTATAAGTACAATTGTTCTCATTGGAAATGCCGTCGGGGTCAAAAAACACCTGATCCATTCCCACCTGCCGGGCACCCTCAATATCAACAGGATAATCATCGCCTATCATAAGGCTTTCATCGGCAAGTGCACCAGTCTTACCAAAAGCATAATAAAATATCCGGGGGTCAGGTTTTTTCACGCCGGCTTCTTCCGAGGTAATCAGCTCTTCAAAATATTTATCCATCCCCGACACTTTGATTTTCACCTGTTGTACCTCCTGAAAGCCGTTGGTAATAAGGTGAAGATGATATTTTGGGGCGAGGTACTCCAACGTTTCCAAAACATGCGGAAATAAATTTACTTTCCGGGGGCTGATTTCCACATAATCCGTGCCCATTTTTTCTGCCAGGATTTTATCATCGATATCGTAATCGAGCAAAGTGAGGTAAAAACGTTTCCATCGGAGGATATCTTTTTCCAGTATTCCCTCGCGGTAAATATCCCACAGCTTCCGATTATGCGCACTGTATTTTTTGTGAAATTCTTCCTGATTGTCAATTCCTTTTGCGGCAAGCTGATGTTTTTCGAAAATCTCTTCTAAAGCTTCGATGGAGCTCTTTTCAAAATCCCACAAAGTACGGTCAATATCGAAAAAAAGATGTTGGTATTGTCGTAGCATAATGGCTATTTGTGATAATTAAAAACTTTATATGTATTGGTAACACCTTTGATTGTCAGCTGAATAATATATAATCCGTTTTGATTATACGGTAGCTGAAGCATCACATCATTACGGCCAAACTGCGGTTTGAAGATATCCAGCCTCCGTCCCAGAATGTCATAAACGGCAACGGAAATATCATCTTCCCTGTAACTTCCCAGCAGGATGTGAATACGGCCATCTTTTGTGGGGTTGGGATAGACCACCGGAAGCACAGAAACAGAATCGATCTTTGTGCTGTTGCCGCCGGCAGATGTTACCAATAGTTTTACCTGAAAAGTTCCCGTTTTGACATACCGGACAGGCGGCGGTGTTTTGGTATCGGAAGTGGCTGGATCTCCTCCGTTGAATTCCCAATGATAGCTCGAAACGGGGCCTGTGGACAGGTCAGTGAATTGAATCGTTCCGCCAACAGGCGTTTTATTCACATCCGGGGAGAAATCGGCAAAGGCCTGTGTTGCCAGCGGGTCAAACCCCGGAATCATAACATAAGCTGTCTTCGCTTTGTCTAACCAGTATTTCAACTGTCGGGTAGAATCGGCACCGTTGGCATCCCAATGTTTGCTAAACCGGCCGAAATAGTCGGGCGAATTTGGTGTGCTACACGAGGCATCGCCACCGGTAAGCGTTCCTATAATCAGGCCATTGCTGTTAAAGAGCGGAGCGCCGGAAGAGCCACCCTCGGTAACGCCATGTCCCGATATGGTAGCTGCCCATTTTACTCTCCAGAAATCAGCATTAAGGTCGGTTACAGCTCCGTAATAAGCAATGGGAACAAGCGGCGTAATGTATGTGGAAATCATTTTTATGTCGCCCTCAGGCTGGTGAATGACTACCCCGTTGTTACTTCCGTTTCCGCTACGGTCCCAACCGTTAAAATAGGGTTTGTACGAATAAGGTACTTTATCTTTCAGTAACAAAAGCTTAAGATCAGAACCCCCGTTATAGTTGGCAGAAGCGAGCAGCTTAGCGCCCGAAAGAGAATGATTTGCCGGTTCGGTGGCCGGGCGGCTGCAATCGGGCGATTCATAATTGAAATAAAAAACCCATTGTGCATAATCGGCAGTCGTGGCGCCATCGCCGCAATGGTTGGCAGTCAGAAAATAGGATTTTCCATCGTTTTTCGTATCGTTTATCAGCGAACCGGTGCACCAATACAGCCCGCTACCATCTTTTAAAAGAATACGTGCCACGCCTCTTTTCTGCTTTTGGTAACGCTCGCCTTCAGGACAGTTCACGGGAACCTCACAACTACCTGCATCGCCAAAATCTTTCAGCCCGCTTTCCGGATGATCGGTAATATTTCCAATGCT
>CAJVYQ010000121.1 GCA_913009825.1 uncultured Deferribacteres bacterium | reverse complement strand
TATAACCTCTGTTTTGGAATTATGTATTAACGTATTATAATTTAATAAGTTGTGAGGTTGTATGCTGCTTTTTTTATGCCGGTTTCCCTTATTTTTAAACTGGTTAACTAACTGCGAAACTTGAGTAGGATATACTTCGTATGATGTGTAAATAATAATCAAATAATCTTTCTTTCCACCGATTATAAGTCCTTTTTTCTTTGTGTGATCATCAGTTCACTTTAACTATGGCACCAAGCGTCGCCTCTCTATTCACCCCCAAAGAACATTTCCAATTTAGCTGATCTGGCAAATTCCATCCCGTCATTTTCAGTACAGGCTCTTCATCCTGCAAATCTTTTTCATTGAAACTTGCCCCGATCTCCCTTTTTTCACCGGGCAGTAAACTGAAATAATTATCTTCCCAAAAAACCGGTGCAACTGTTTCCCTGCTTTTGCGGCGGGAAATCTGCAAATCGATAAAAAAAGCGATTGTATCAGTAGGATTGTTCAAATCCGCAACACATAAAATCCGGTCGTCTTTTCGTTCAAACCTATGCAAAACATCAATTTTTATTTCGGGCAACTGACTTAACAAAGACAGATCGGCAAATTCTTTGCTGGGGGTATAATAGCCAAAATCACCGAGATCCTTTTCGTAATCCAAAACATCCGCTTTGGTGGAGAGCCAGTAAAAATTATTGTCTATCTCTCTCTCCCTGTCATTTCGTAATCTCAAATCTAAAAAATAGGTTGTAGTAAGATTTTCTATTTCAGGCAACGTCCATATTTTTTTCGCCTGATTCGCACCGATTTCCACCGGGATTGATTGATAGTATAATTCATGGGATTGAATATCGAAGATGCGAATCGTGGCCGTTAAATTATCTTCCGGCTTCAGAAAATCGTTCACAATAAAAATATCCTCAAAACCGTAACGGTAGAGTAAATGGAGAGGAGCGCAGGCTTTTTTTGCGCCGTAATATGCGCCGTTGGGCATTAGAAAAGTATCGTACAGTTGCCAGTACATTTCCGGCCAGGCAGAATTCAGCATCCACTGAATAACGCCGGTAGCGACAAATTTATTGGCCTGAAACGCTTCAAACATAGGCCGCATCAATTCATAATTCATCACCTGGGCTTTGCGGGCAAATTGTGCAACATTTGTCGTTTCTCCGTAACGCCTGTTTAATGCATGCAAAAAGCGGTCGAGCGTGCCGAAAACACCGGTACCGCAGTGATAATGCCACACCTCGTCGATGGGCCAGAGATGATTTTCCGGTATCATTTTTTTGATGCTTGCCAAAATCGGCGGTTGTGCGCCCGGTCCGGTTTCCGTGTTAAATCCGTAAGCGCCGCCCAGTTCCCGGTCGGTGTGCCAGTAAACCGGCGGCGTACAGGCATAAGGACCCAGCATTTTCATACCGGACGATCCGCTGATCTCGCTGACCAGATCTACATCGACGATCACTCCCTTTTCGCTGCCCACTCCTCCGGTGGAAATCAGATAAGGACGGGTTGTATCATAATTTCGCAAAATATCGGCATATTTTTGCTCCAACTCCGGTTTGGGTAATTTGTCGCTGCCGACCGTCCAGACAAAAATTGCGGGATGATTGCGCAGCCAAATAACCTGATCCTGAAATGACCGGCTGATTAAATCCATCTCTTCCGGGGCAAGAACGCCGCCGTATTTTTCATCACAGACCTTACCAAGGTGCTCTTCATGCTCCCACTGGCAGCTCCACCCGACCATTATCAGGATGCCGTACCGGTCACACAGGTCATAAAGGGTCTGATTGCGCCCCCAAAACCCCTCCAGGCGAATGGCGTTCAAATTGGCGTGTTTTACATATTGAATCTGAACCTGCAAATCTTCCGGGGAATCGTGCAAAAACAGGTCGTCCGTCCAGCCGCCTCCTTTGATGAGAATCTTTCGGCCGTTGATTTTGAAGCCGCGGTGGCCGTCTTCGTTGAAATAGTCGTCTACCCGGCGAATCCCAAAAGTGACGGTTTGCCGGTCGGAAATTTTCCCCCGAAAATGAAATGAAAGATTCATTGTGTACAGATTGGGTTCCCCCAAATGATTCGGCCACCAGAGACGCGGTTCTGCCAGTTTCAATTGGCTAAATGCATCGGGACCGAATTCGATTTTTCTGCTTTTTTGCGGCGCTAAGGTTACCTGCTTTTCCAATTCGATGTCATCGATTTTTCCTCGCAGCACACCGCTTACTGCCTGATCCAAATGATTGGTCAGTTCAGTAGTTATGGTAAGTGATGCCTGCTGCAGCGTATCCGTATTCACTTTGGCAGCAATATACGAATTAGCGACAGATACGCCGTTATTGCAGCGAATTTTCACCCCGCGAAAAATTCCCATATTCCGGTCCGGCGGGGGCGGATTCCAATCGACAAAACCGGTAGTGAAATCACCGGGGCGTGGCGGGACGACCTGTACGGCAAGCACATTTTTCCCACACCCGACATTCTCTGAAATATTAAATTCAAAACGGCGGTACGGACCGGTCACATCATTGGCGCTCCCGATCTGTTTGCCGTTGAGCCAGATATTAGCGCTGTAGTTGATACCGTCAAACAGCAGCAGGGCCTGCTGTTTTGCCTGACCGGCGGGCAGTTCAAATTCTTTCCGGTACCACCAGGATTTTTTAAACGGCGCCGCGTCGATTTTTTTCAGGTTCAAACCAAAATATGGATTTTCATACACACCATTTTCAGTTAACGCAGCTAAAACGGTCATGGGAACATCCGTCGGATACCAGGCGGCAATATCAAATCCGGGTGTGGAAATTTCTTCACCCGAAGCTGTGGTTTGCAAAGAAGACTGGATATGCCAATCATTTTTAAGCGTCATTTCAAATTGCATTGTATCTCCGGTTTTTCCCGGCCGCGTAAAAGCCGAAATGATATTGGCAAGTAAACAACTTATTTTTAATGAATATAGATTCGGTTTGAATATTTGAAAAAAAATCGTAACTATTCAGGTTGCCCGCTAATATCGCTAAAAAACGAGAATCGTTAACTATTTTGTCCTATTCGTATGATTCGTGTAATTCTCGGGCTGAACAGGCAGACGATTTTTTCAATTTCTTTGCGCCCTCCGCGTCTCTGCGTTAAAAAAACAGGCGCTTTAAAACGCAGAGACGCAGAGAGCGCAAAGGAAGCGGATTTGTTCAAAAAACTAAAGTGTTACGGTATTGTCACTACTCAGGCAGC
>CAJVYQ010000120.1 GCA_913009825.1 uncultured Deferribacteres bacterium | reverse complement strand
ACCCGTGTCTTCGTCTTTTTTATTATTTTGGCCAAATTTTCAAAGAACAGTTGCTGTATCTTGTTCCATTTTTACCTAATTCAATTCATCCCTTTCGAAAATGCGGAATTTGTATAAATGGTAACCTATGTTGTGCTATTTGTGAGGTAACCTTTTAAAACCTTGTTTTTAGAGTGGACTCATCTATAGTATCCGATACTTTCTTTATAACATTCAAAGGACTAAAATGTTACCATAAATTTATACAATAGAATTTTAAAATGCAAAATAGAAGGATGATTCGGTTATCCATCAGAAACATATCAATACTTTATTTAAACAAATGGAGGATTAAAAACATTCTCATGATTGAAATCACTAATTTTTCCCATTCTTCGGTTAAATGCTATTTAAGCAACAAATTTGTTGCAATAAAAACAGAAATTTTGTTTCTTTATATTTCACAGTAGAGATTGAAATAAATCTTGAAAAACAGATAAAATTGAGTCGGGGATTTTCCAAAATTTTAGTCGGATGATAAATTAACTAAAATTATTTTTCAAGCAATCTTAAAAATCAGACGATATTAAGGCTATAAAATGAAGCATTATTTTAAATTTAAGTAACTTTTCCGGTAAGATAGGATTGTATTGAAAATTGTATTTTACACCCCTCTTTCCCCCCTCTCAAGAGGGGATTTTTAGCTCCCCCGTTGAGGGGAGAAAGGGAGGGTGTCTTTTCTATCTTCCTGACCAGGTGCAAAATTTCAATGATGAATTCAACAGGTAAGATTAATTAATGAAAGGAGCCCAAGATGAAAATAACAGTTGTTGGAACCGGTTATGTCGGTTTGGTAACCGGTACCTGCTTCGCAGAAACAGGCATGGACGTTACCTGTGTGGATATTGACAAAGAAAAGATTGACAAATTAAACAACGGCATTGTTCCCATCTATGAACCAGGACTCAACAGGCTACTGGAAAGAAATATCGGGAAAAAAAGGCTTCATTTTACAACCGATATTTCCACCGGTCTGAAAGATTGCGAAGTAGTCTTCATCGCTGTCGGCACACCGCCGGATGAAGACGGCAGCGCCGATTTGCAATATGTATTGAATGTAGCAAAAAACATCGGTGAATATATGGAAGATTATTTAGTGGTAGTCACCAAAAGCACCGTCCCGGTTGGCACCGCCAAAAAAGTGAAGGCCGCCGTTCGGGATTCGTTAGATAAACGAGGCGCCGGTATTCAATTCGATGTAGCTTCCAATCCGGAATTTCTCAAAGAAGGCGCGGCAATCAATGATTTTATGAAACCGGACAGAATTGTCATCGGCATTGAATCGGAGAAGGCCGAAGAAAAAATGAGACGATTATACAAACCTTTCCTGCTGAACGGACACCCCATCGTCTTTATGGATATCCCATCGGCAGAAATGACCAAATATGCGGCCAATTCCATGCTGGCGACACGGATCAGCTTCATGAATGACATTGCCAATCTTTGTGAATTGGTGGGCGCCGACGTGAATCTGGTACGCAAAGGGATTGGCAGTGATCCCAGAATCGGCAATAAATTTTTATACCCGGGTATTGGTTACGGCGGCTCCTGTTTCCCCAAAGATGTGAAAGCACTCATCAAAACGGCAAAGCAGTTTAATTATACTATGCAGGTACTGGAATCCGTTGAGGAAGTAAACAAAGAGCAGAAGCTGCTTCTGTATCGTAAACTTGATAAACACTACGATGGAAATTTGAGCGGCAAAAACATTGCGATTTGGGGGTTATCCTTCAAACCTGAAACGGACGATATGCGGGAAGCGCCTTCCCTGGCGCTGATCGATAAACTTATTCAGAACGGCTGCAAGGTGAAAGCGTACGATCCCCAGGCCGTACCCGAGGCAAAAAGAATTATGGGCGACAAAATAGAGTACAGCCAGGACCAATACGAAGCATTGATCGATGCGGACTGCCTGCTGATTCTCACTGAATGGCAGGAATTCAGATTCCCCAATTTCAAGGTGATGCAAAAACTGATGAAAGATCATGTTATCTTTGACGGCCGGAATATTCTCGATCCGCAGGAGATCAAAGAAATGGGATTTCAATACCGCGGCATCGGCTTGCGGGAATAGTAAAAATGAAGATTGATATTCCTAAAGAAACAAAAGAAAAACGGCTCGTCTGGTCTCTAACCCGTTCGGTTTTAGAATCCGACAGTTTTAAATACAAACGTTTTGGCGGCAAAAGAAAAAGCCACTGGACAAAATTTGAAAGCTTGATCCATCTGTTCGGATTCTTCTTAAAAATCATCGGTTTGTACCAAAAAGGGAATGAAAACGCTAAAAACATTTCCATTAAAAAGATTAATCTCACTTTCTCAGATTTACCGGACAGCTTTGACGGCTACAGAATCCTTCATCTCACAGATCTGCATCTGGATTGTATCGCAGGGATCGAAGCCATCATTTCTGAAAATATTGCCGGACTACAATACGATATCTGCGTGATTACCGGAGACTACCGGGAAAAAACATTCGGTAGTTTCCGGCAAATTTTACCGCCGTTGAGAAAAATTGTCCAAAACATTCATGCTCGGGACGGCATCTATTCTGTCCTGGGCAACCATGATACTTTTTTAATGGTCAACCATCTTGAAAATATGGGGATTACGGTTCTCACCAATGAAGTAATTTCCGTGCAAAGAAACGGAGAAAAACTTTTTTTCACCGGAATAGACGATCCCAATTATTATTACACGGACCAAACTCTATGCAGTCTGGAGAAAAAGTTAGATGGTTTCAAAATTGCGCTGGTACACTCGCCGGAGTTGTACGATATTGCCGGAAAAAACCAATATCGCCTTTACCTTTGCGGTCACACACACGGCGGTCAAATCTGCCTGCCCGGCGGCAGACCTGTCATCACCCACACATTCAATGCAAAACATCAATACAAAGGTTTGTGGCATTACAACGGGATGACAGGCTACACAAGCTGTGGGTGCAGCACTTCCGGCATCCCGGTCAGATTCAACTGTGAGGGGGAAGTTACTTTATTCACGTTAATGAAGGAAAACAGGACAAATTAAATAGCCACCAAACCTCCCAGGTTTTCTGACAATGAAAGACAGCGCCGGGATATTATCATTCAAGTTTCGCAGTTAGTTAACCGGCATAAAAATAAGGGAAACCGGCATAAAAAAAACGGCATACAACCTCACAACTTAATAAATTATAATATGTTAATACATAATTCCAAAACAGAGGTTATATGTTGTATATTGAAAGTATTACAAAATTGTACGAATTAAAAGGATTTTTTACCCAACCTGAAAAAGCCGGTGATACTCTTTTAGATATCAGTGAGACATTCATAGCATTTAAAATACATTTTCAGCCACCCCAACGGGGTGAAATACAATAGCCCGGGGCAACGCCCCGGGGAGAAAAGAGGAAAAAGAATAACAAGCCCTGAAAGGGCGGAATATTTACCTGTGCCGGTACGGTCTGTTCATTTGAATTTTGTATTTCGCCCCTTCAGGGCTTGACTCCGTTGTTTTTTTCCCAGGGCTGGTATATTCCGCCCTTTCAGGGCTCACAGGATATGAATCAATGAACAGGGATTGTCCCGGAAAAATACGGATACTTGTTTTATGCACAGGATGATTAACATCGAAGAATGGAACAAAAGATATTCCGGACAACTGTATTTTTCGGATCCTGACAAGTTACAATACCTGAGTTATTATAAATGCGAAACTTG
>CAJVYQ010000119.1 GCA_913009825.1 uncultured Deferribacteres bacterium | reverse complement strand
AAAATCTCTACATGAAAATTGAATTATAGAAAAATATATTGTCCTAAACAATAATTGGATACTTAAACTCCATATTTTGTGTAATCGTTGTGGTTGCATTTTGAGAATCACATGGTTACAGTCTTTTTATGATCAAAAATTTTATTCATAAAGGTCTGGAAAAATTTTTTACCAAGGGAAGTAAAGCTGGCATTCAAGCTCGCCATGAGAAGAGAATCAGGTTGATTTTAGCATAATTAGTGCCTGAACGGAAACAATTATCATCAATAAAAAGTTATAGTTGAGAAGTTAGTATTATATGAATATTTTTTAAAAATTGGCATTTTTTATGCTTTTTTAACTTGACTTTATTTTTTACTAATGTCATAATATCTTGAAATTTTTGATAAAAGTAATTTAATCCAGATTCCCGCCCTCAGCACATGAAATGGGTTAACAAAAAATCTTCAGGATAAAATATGCGAAAAATTATCGACTTTCAAATGAAATTTGGAGAAATCTCAATCGCCAGTATCAAGTTTGATCCTCGCTCCAGAGATGAGATACCCAAATTGCTTCGTGGACTCCAGGCGATCCATGGAAATCGTGAAGTCCGCAATCAGGTATTTGCAGCATTGGGCGAACTCATCCCGACTCACATCGACAAAAAAAATGGCCGTAGCGGGATGGATTTATGGAAAATATTTGTCCTTGGATGCCTTCGCCTCAACTGCAACTGGGATTATGACAAGCTCCATGAAATTGCAAACAATCACATAACTCTTCGGCAGATGCTGGGCCACGGAACAATGGATACCGATTATAATTATAACCTCCAGACCTTAAAAGATAATATATCCCTTTTCACGCCTGAGATCCTGGATAAAATTAACCAAATCGTTCTGAAATATGGACATGAGATTGCCGGTAAAAAAAAAGACGAAAAACTGTTCGGTAGCTGTGATTCTTTTGTTGTCGAAACCAATGTCCATTTTCCAACCGATATCATTCTGCTTTTTGATGCCATCCGGAAAATGATCGTTCTGATGATGCGTATTTGTGCCCGTCTGGAGATTTCCGACTGGCGCCAAGGCAAGCATCACATCCGCAAAGCAAAAAGGTTTTACCGTAGAGCCCAACAGTTAAAAAGATCTTCCTCAAAAGATGGCGCCAAAAAAGCTGAAAGAGAACAGTTGATTATAGACGCACACAATGAATATATCGAACTGGCCCGCGCATATGTCGATAAAACCAGGGAAATCCTTGGTTCGATACAGTCTGCTGATATAATAATGCAATTACGGATGGATGAGGTGCAGACTTTCATCGATCATGCCGAACGACAGATCGATCAAATCCGCAGAAGAGTTATCGACGGTGAAAGCATCCCGCATCACGAGAAGGTTTTTTCACTGTTTGAACAACACACCGAATGGATCAGTAAGGGCAAAGCCGGCGTCCCGGTTGAACTTGGATTAAGGGTTTGTGTTGTCAAAGATCAATTTAAGTTCATTCTGCATCATAAGGTAATGCAGAATGAAACAGATGACAAAATAGCCGTTTCGATAATTGCAGAAACTCAAAGTCGCTTTGCTGATTTTAGAGGCTGTAGTTATGATAAGGGTTTTCACAGTCCATACAACCAGAAAAAACTATCTGAAATGCTTGACCATGTCGTTCTTCCCAGAAAGGGAAAACTCTCGGCCATAAATAAAAAGATTGAAAATTCTGAGGAATTCAAAGAAGCCAGGCGTAAGCATTCAGCCGTTGAATCCTCAATCAATGCCCTTGGCAATCATGGCTTGGACCGATGCCCGGACCACGGCATTCATGGTTTTAAACGATATGTTGCTTTGGCCATTGTGGCGCACAACATTCAGATCATCGGCGATCTGTTACAGAAAAAAGAAGTAAAAAGGCTGCGGCGCCAAGAAAAAAGTGCACGAAAAGCAGCGTAACCAAAAGGTGTTACGACCTTCAACAGGATAGCTGTACCCAAAAAACATAAAAATGTAGTATTCCAAAGATGTTATGCATTAAATGCATGGTAAAAATTAATAGTACTCAATTTTTTCAGCAAATTCCCCTTAGCGATAGGGGAATTTCGCTAAATTTTTGGTCCTGTAAAACTGAAAACCGAGGTTTCCGTTCAGGCACTATATATGCTTCATGAGCGCAGATTATCAACCGCTCTCTCTCCGCCTTTTTGGCATTATCCTTTGAGGACGACCTTTTTAATTGCTGAGCTTCACGGTAAAAACTTTTTGCTTTGCGGATAAGGTGTTTCCCCTGGCGCCATTCTGAAATATCGATGTGAGTACAAATAATCATTATTATTGATATTATTTTTCGAACTGCATCAAAAAGGAGGCTGATATCTGTCGGGAAATGGGCATCGGTTTTACCCACAAAAGAGTCGCAACTGCCGTTTAACGGGTCCTCCGGTTTTTTGCCGACAATCTCATGTCCGTACCCGATAACAATCTGATTGGTTTTATCCAATATTTCCGGGGTGAACAACGCAATGTTATCCTTTAGTGTTTGCAACGCATAGCGATAATCGGCATCCATAGTTCCATGACCAAGTATCTGGCGGAGTATGTCGTGATGATTAGCTATTTCAAGGAGTTTGTCATAATCCCAATTACTGTTTAGCCGCAGGGAGCCTAAAACGAATATTTTCCATAAATCCATTCCCTTGCGGCCATTTTTGGGGTTAATATTGGAAGGAATAAGTTCAGACAAACATTTAAATATTTGGTCCCGAGTTTTTCGGTCACACCATATGCCTTGAAAGCCTCTGAGCAGCTTTGGAATTTCATCTCTGGAATGAGGGTCAAATTGTATCTGGCCGATTGGAGTTTGGCCGAACTTCAATTGCATATCGTATATTTTTCGCATATTTTTTCCCTGAAGATTTTTGATAGTGCGAACAATTAGTTGCTTTGGTAAATTAAATAACACTAACGTCTTCTACTTTAAAACCAGTCTATTACATAGAGGTAGCAAACAAAAAAGTCAAGGTAAAAAAACAAAAAATAACAATATTTTTTGAAAAACTACATTTAGTTCTAACGCCTTAACAAATTGTTTTTACATTGATATTCATTTTCCGTTCAGGCACTAACTATATTGCCATGGAATATGTGCCCGGAGGAACCCTCAGAGAAACAATGTCTGCGGAAGGCTTCTATCCGGAAGAGGACCTGGTCCGGGAATGGATTGAAAAATATTTTTCGGCCGTACTCGACGGCGTAGAGGCTGTTCATAAGCATGACATGGTGCACCGGGATTTAAAACCGGAAAATGTATTAATGGACGGAACAATACCGAAAATTACCGATTTCGGCCTGTCGCGTTCCTCCAGGTGGAAGGGGGTGACCCAGTCCATGGACATCAAGGGCACAATCATGTACATGGCGCCCGAGCAGCTTGCCGACTTCAGGCGCGCGGACCACAGGGCGGACATCTATTCCCTGGGCAAGATTCTTTATGAGTCACTCGCCGGCAGGATAAGCACTACTTCGGATCCGACCTATTTCAAGTGCGTAGCCCTGAAAAAACCGGAGACCCCTTTTTTCAGGGCCATTGACCGGGTAATACAAAAAGCGACCGATGAAAACAAGGATGCCCGCTACCAGTCAATCGGGGAATTCCGTAATGATATTATAAAAGCCCTTCGTATTTCCGGAAAACAAGTCAGTAAGCACCGGCCTTTTCATGAACATCCCAAGTTGATATGGGCAGGTATATTTATCGCCCTATTGTCGGTTCTCATGATGAGTATCTGGCATTTGCTCGGCAACCCGGGGCGCCCCGGTTCGGTAAAACAACCCGTCTCGCTGAATTCCAGCGGGCCGATTACTGCGGGCCGCCCTATAACGCCCAATATGAAAAAACCTCTTTACAGCCGGCACAATGCCACCCTCCGTCA
>CAJVYQ010000118.1 GCA_913009825.1 uncultured Deferribacteres bacterium | reverse complement strand
TTGGCGCCATTTATGAGCGAAATGCCATTAACGCCTCCATGCCGATTCTCACATACGATTCCCTCACCGATATTGATTTGCACGATGGAGACAACATTTCCCTGAATTTTGAAACGGGGAAACTGATCAATGAAAGAAATGGCAAATCCACGCAAATCACACCATTTTCGGAAGTGCAAATGGAGATTTACAAAAACGACGGGCTTTTTTAAGCAGCTATTTTCTCATTGTTTATTTTTGCAAAAAAGTCCTGAGCCATGGCAAAACCTGAAATAACAAAAGATATTCTCATTGAGGAGCTGGTCAATAACTATCCCTTTTCCGTCCGGTATTTGATGGAAAAAGGCATTCGTTGTATCATGTGTGGCGAGCCCGTTTGGGGTACACTGGAAGAAGCGGCACAGGAAAAAGATTTCCCGGAAGCCGATATTGAAGACTTTGTACAGGAAATGCGTCAGCTGGCAGAAAAAGCCGACGATGAGTCCACACCTGAAAATAAAATCGATGTGAAAAAGATGGAGTAGCTAATATTATTAGCCTGACAGGACGCCCATATCTCTGTAAAAAATTAAAAACGGATACATGAACTATTTTGAATGTAAGGTTACCGTTTCTTTCCGAAGAGCAAATTGTAATCACGTTTTGCAGCGGGTTTAACCCATTTTTCAGGAATTACTTTCCATTCGTCCAGTGCTTTGGGTGTTATCTCTTTCCGGCTTTCTATCCATTTCATCATTAAATAGCGGATATCTTTTTTTGAGCTGGTTATCAGCCGTTTACTTAGCTCCGATTTGGGAATGCCTGCGCCTTCGGTCAGCGTGCCGCCACCACCGTTACCCTGATAAGAATTGATGGCTACGGTATAAGTTTTGTTCATGTCAAACGGCTTTCCGTCAGCCATGGAGAGGATGTGGATCCGGTTTCCGGGTTTTCTGCTCACATCAACCACGTACCTGATACCGGCTGCCGAATTGAAATTGTAATAAGCATTTTTCAAATAGGGTCTTCCCGTCCATTTCGACAGAGCCAAATTTCCATTGGCGTTCGTTTTGAAGAGAAGCAGATGGTCTTTCCTGCTTTGCATGGTGTTGAACCAGAGTCCGTAAGAATATTCCAGCAGATTTTTGATCTCCTTTCCGGAAAGCTTCATGGTATAAAGGTAATTCTCAAACCGGTAGAGCTTAAACAAATCGCGCATATAAAACACTCCTTTGTTGATACGTGTGTTCATGGAGAGCAGCGAGACGATGGAGACGTCGGCGTGCGTTTCTTTCAGTTGTAACTGATGAATAATATCCACAAAAGCCGAGGGGCCGAAAAGGGCATTTCTGGCATCAATGGTTTTGGTAAATTTACCAATAGGCTTATTGACAAATTTCTGAACCTGAATAAAATCAGGCATAAATTTCTGCATAAACGCGCTGTCGGGGGCATATTTGGCCATGCTGCGCAAATGTCCGGTAATGGCTTTCTCGTAGCGGCCGGTTTTGGGATTGTAAGTGAGGTTGATGTCCGCTTCGGAGACAAGCTCTGCGTGGGCACCCGGGTCTATCAACAGCACCTCCTTGCCAGCAGTGTTGGTTACAATCTGATTGCTCGGCTTGTGATCGTGGCCGGCAAAAACCACATCGAAACCCGGTACTTCACGAGCTACAAGTCCCGAAGCATCCTCAGCCGGCTGGCCATTGCCATGAATGCCGTAATTACTGTCAGTGCCGGAATGGAACAAGCCAATCATCAAATTGGGATGTTCATGGTTACGAATATATTTTACCCAGTAGCGTGCGGTTTTTACCATACCTGCAAAATGCATACCTGACCAAATGGAGGGTGCCAGCCAGTCGGGGATTGCCGGCGTAATCATACCGAAAATGGCAATCTTCAAACCGTCGCGGTGCAAAATCACGTAGGGTTTAAAATATGGTTTTCCAGTGGAATCAACCACCGCATTGGCTGCCAGCCAAGGAAAATCAATCTCTTTTCTGAATTTGTCATACACCGGATGTCCCGGCTCAATGTCGTGATTCCCCACGGTGCCCGCGGCATAATGCATGTAGTTCATAACGCGCGCCAGTTGATGCACCCCGCTGGTATTCACATAATTGTAATAATAAACAAAGGGTGTCCCCTGTAAAATATCTCCGTCATCTAACAGAATAACCATTTGGTTTTTTTGTGCCCGCATGTTATTTACGAACGTTTCCACCTGCGCCAGCGAACCTTTTCGTATGCGTTGTTTAACCAAATCCTGCGGAAAAACACATCCGTGTACGTCGCCTGTTTCCAGAATTTTCAAATGAATGGTTTTTACGGGTTCCCCGTTCTGTGCAAAGAGCGTAACGGAAAGGAACAAGCTGATAAGCAGAAATATCTTTTTCATGGCAACGAATTATACTCTGCAAATATAGTAATGTTCATCATTTTCCGGGTTTGTTTTTATCTCATAAATCACAAAAAACAAATGATCCGATTTTTGATTCCCGGATTAAACTTAAGGACGACTTCTCCCCTGAAAACATTAAATTACATAATCAATTGTTTCATTTCTGTTGGGATCATTATTTCTAAGATGTACCCTGCTCTGATCCAAAACAACAGAGTAAGGACCAACGGAATGTGTCAACCATACATTTCCACCTATAATTGAGTGATACCCAACAACTGTCTGTCCTCCCAAAACGGTAGCCCCCGAATAAATAATTACATGATCCTCAATAGTAGGATGACGTTTCTTACCGGAATGTTTTTTGGATACACTCGTAGCTCCCAGCGTAACACCCTGGTATATTTTTACCGAATCACCGATGACGGTGGTTTCCCCAACGACAATGCCGGTCCCATGATCGATACAGAATGATTTTCCGATTTGTGCTTTGGGATGAATATCTATCCCGGTCTTTCCATGAGAAAATTCTGTTAACATACGCGGGATTACGGCTACCGACAGGTTATCCAGCTCATGGGCTATGCGATAAACCAGTATGGCATAAAAGCCCGGATAGCTTAAAATCACCTCTTCGACGGATGTAGCAGCAGGATCCCCTTCATAAATCGCCATCGCATCTGCAATAAGCAACTCATACAAATCGGGCAGCAAGTTTCTAAATTTGCTGACAGTACGATCAATATCTCCAGATTTTGAATCGTAAGATTTAAGTATGCCATGCAATAAAACCATGAGCGCATCAACATCTATTTCTTCTTCTGTGGTGTGATTCTCCGACAAAACCGGAAACAGGTATTCTATTAACTCATTCAAAAAATTATTTATTTCTCTTTTTGATGGGACTTTCCCTTTTACACTTTGTAAAAACTGTCCCCGGTCCCGGATAAATTCATTTCTTGTCATATTATAAGTAGTATAAAAAAAGCCCTTTCGAATATTAATCGAAAGGGCTATGAGATAATTATTTAATAAATATTAATTACAAAAACCAACTTTTAGCGCACACCCTTCCGTTGTCGAATTTACAACAACAGCAACCTATATTATTTTGTAATCTTTTTTTCACGTTGCAAATATATAAACAAACCCGATACCATCTCAAAAATTAATTTTTTTAAATAAAAGGGGCTTTATAATCTAAGTTCCAAAATCAATCATACCACATTCACCAAAGCATCGGTTTCTCTCACACACCGATCCGGTCGGGAAAACATGCCGGGGTCATTATCATAAAAATGGAGATGACCTTATTTATAAAATTTAGTCATCCCCATTTAATCAAAACGCTCATTAAATTAACTGCTTTTATTTATTTTTTCGTCACAGCAGCGGCAGCAGCGCTACATATTACGGTGCTGTCTTTCAGTAATTCCATTGCGTTTTGCATAAAGCCCAGTATCTTTTCAGAATTATCTTCCACCGGTAAACCCATGGCATTAGCCACCAATTCGGCAATTCCAATCTGTTTTACTTTTGTATTCATGGCATGGCAGGTTGTGTTAAATTGAGATGCACAGCCGGCGCAATTGGTAATGAGCAATTCGGCTC
>CAJVYQ010000117.1 GCA_913009825.1 uncultured Deferribacteres bacterium | reverse complement strand
TATGTTACTGTTTTATAGTCCGTTAGGCCGATTTCGCCCTCACCCTTCCAGTATGGGTGAGAAGGGATTCGGTCGAAAACGGCCTAACGGACTCCCCATTCTACCCACCCCAAATGATGAGGAACCACATTTATATGAGTGAATCCAGGCAGGGTTACCTAATTAGTGTTTGTCCGAAAACCCTTCTTCGTCTGTCATTCCTGTGAAAACGGGAATCCACAACATTTTGTTTTAATAAAAAAAGTAACTATTCAGGTGCCTGTGCCACAAAGACACTAAGGCACAAAGGTTCACTATAACAATGATCTGTTGTTGTGTCACTTCGTGTCTTCGTGCCTTAGTGGCTGAATAGTTACGAAAAAAAGTTGAATTCATGAACGGCTGTCCTTAAAACGTCGAGTACCAAGTGCTTCCGTAAAAGACCACGGTCATCCTCGCGAATGCTATCCCAACCTTTGATAAAAGTATGTAACTGGTCACAGTCACAGGAGTAAAATTAACACTCGCCTGAAGCTGAAGCAACAGGCTTAAATATGGAAGCACCCTAAAGGGCGCTTTAGCGTCCTGCCACTTTTGAGCCTGAGGATTTATCCTCTAGGCGGTATTGCGAACATCCCTGTGATTGGTATCAAAAGTATCGCATTTGGGTCTTCGGATAATTTCGTGCCGACTGCCGCCATAAAACGGAGGCAGCAAATAAACGGCGTGTGCGCTGGACATGGCTTCGATGTGTACTTTTACGGTGGGACGATTTAAATCGGCATATTTTGCCAGGTTCGAGTAATCAATTAGTCCATTGCTCTGGCGCAATAGAAAATGTAACAGTTTGATAAAACCGGTGCGATTACGAATACCGAACAATTCCTGAATGTCACGGGCATAAAAACTATCGATCCATTCGGAAAAAAAAGTCCCGTCTTTTTTACCGGCAAACAATGGCTCCGGCAATCCGCCGTGCATGATGCAGACAAGCGAAAGCGGCCTGCCCATCCGCAGGCGGAGAATCAATAATTTTATGATTTTATTAGATTCCTGCTTCCCACTTTCTTGAAAACAAGTTTTGTTGAAATGTCGTTTTTTACTATTTTTTACAGTTTTCGGACAAATACTAAATAGCCGTCGACAATTTTTCTTTTCTGATTTTGCAGTTATTATAATTGACCGCAATTGATACAAAAAAACGCGAATATTTATCATTTCGTGTTATTCTCGGGCAGAATACTCTAAACAGGTGCGCTGAAACGCAGAAACGCAAAGAGCGAAAATTTTATCAATGAATTAAAGTGTTACTTCCATCTCTATTTCAGCACCATCATTTTATTATTCTTCACAAAATTCCCCGCTTTTATTCTTGTAAAATAGACTCCGGAAGGCACCGGTTGGCCATTATCATCCAGACCGTCCCAAACGATTCTGTATTCGCCGGCCGGCTGCTTTTTGTTGACCAGCAGACGGATCTGCCGCCCCAGCGCATCAAAAAGTCGCAAGGCAACTTCTTCCTCGCGGAAAAGCCGGTAGCGGATAAAGGTAGCGCCGTTGAACGGATTCGGAAAATTTCCGTACAACACAAACTCGTGCGGCTGTTGAGTCGCTGCATCGGCAACCGAAGTGGCAAGATCAAAAAATTGCAGCACTTTTTCCATCAGATGAAAACGTTCCGTTTCTTCATAGATGGTTTCAAACGGAAAGCCCATGATAACCACTTTTGCCGGCTCAGCACCTTCAGGGACAATTCCTGTGTAGGCGGCAGCGGCAATCAGACCGTTGGCATATTTCAACGCGGCGTAAGCTCCGTTCACCGGCTTGTAGGAATCCGGCCAATCCTCTTCATAAACTCCTTTTGTGCCGTCATCGTAGTGAACGGTCACACCGTCGAAAACAGTTCCCGGACTGCCGCTTACCGTATAACTATTTGCATCATCCTGGTCGTATTGAGTGAACAAAAAATCGTGGATAAAATTTTTATCGCTGTTCGAACCCTTATAGTCCAGATCCCAGGCTACTTCCGACCCGGAAACAAACAATCTTCCCCCCTGCTGCAGATAAGATTCAACAATTTTTTGTTCAACATTGCTGAAGGTTTCGTCCACCGTGCTCTCATCCCCCAATAGCCACATCACGGCATCATAATCCGCAAGATTCACAACACTGTCGCTGACAGCTTCATTACTGACGGTTTCAAATGCAGCATTGAACCGTGCCAGCGCCTGCCCCATAATCATTGCAAATGAGTGGTACGGAAAAGGATAGCTGCCGCTGGTGCGGTCGAAGCCGTCAACGATTAACACTTTTCCGTCGCTTTCATTGTCCAGATAACCGTAAGTATCCGTGGGAAAACTTTCCGAACTGTCATCTAACGCAGAAACACTCATCATTTTAAAAAAGTGGGGAATATTTTTTTCAAAAGAATATTTTTTGAACCGTTGATCAACCGGCAATTCTACCGGATTTTGCACCGGCACCCAACCACCCGGATTATTGCCTGCATAGAGATGAAAACCTGCAACGGAAGTTGTATCCGGCGCCAGCCAGGCGACGGCCACACTATCATTATAGCAGATGGATTGAAGCTCGGGTTTGGGTATGCCGCCGGGCATCCCCTGCATATAAATATAGTACCGGGGCTTATATGCAGAAAGACTGCTTAAATAATAGCTGCGATAGGATACCCGCCAATCCCTGCCGGAAGCCTCCACGGTAAGCAAAGACCCGTTCGGGTTGAAACCGACAAAAAGACGCACGTGTCCCGGTTTGTGCACCGCATCCGCAGGTTTCAACTGAGACCAGGAACTATAAGCCTGAGCGATGTGATCATCCATCATTCTGGTTGAATAGTGGGACGGCAGTTTCCAGCATTGGGAAACAAAACCGGAACAGTCCACCCCCACGCAATAATCGCTGACTCCGGTAGTGGCGATGTCGCCGGCATATTTCCCCTGCGCGATCCCCTGATCGTATTGAGACAGCGTCATAAATCCGCCCCACTGGTACGGAATTTTTTGATTCTCTCCCACATGAACCCAGGCAGGCGTTTCCACTTCCACATTATTGGCATCATAAATTCTGCCGTTGGTTAAATTGGCAGCCGTCGCCGTCCATTGGTGCTGCACGTATGTATCGCCAATGGCCAGGGCTTCACTTCGCGTCACCGGCGGAAATCCCAATACGGCTTTCTCCTCCTTCCGTTTCTCCAATCCCTTTCGGCCGGGGACAGGGTCATCTTCCTCCGAATCATGTTGATTCGTGTGACGGAATTTTTCCGGATAGTGGAAAAGCGGCACATTTTTAAAATTATTATTCTCTCTCATCCAGCCCAAAACATAAATACCGTCCGGCATGGTGATCAAATGGTAGAGATCGCCTTTTTCATCCACATCAAATTCTTTGAATACAGAAAGGTACGGCACACCGGGAATATCAAACTTCGCTTTCAGCTCACCGCCTCTATCATAAAGGCGCACCTCCCGTTTAATTTGCAGGGGAACTTGCTTTACTATTTTTTCCAGATAAATGTAAAATTCGTCCGCCGGCGTACTGCCGATATATTTTGCCGCCGACAAATCTTCCGCGGCAGATTCTATATCGAAAGAAACCCGGTTGAAACTTACCCGGATGGTTTGCCGGTCTTGTTTTATAATCTGAACCGCATTGTCCCGGCGGTCAAAAATCCCCCGGCTTTTGCTCAGAATTTGTTGTTTGTCATTCTGAATGATCACGGACTCCGCTTCATTTAAAACAGCGGCAATCTTGCCCGATGGCTTCATCACAAGCGCAGTGATTACATTACGTACAGATTCCGGGTTATATGACCGGAACACTCTGTTATTGACAATTTCCTGCACGGAATTTTCTGCCAGCAGAAAATAGTGCCGGGCGTTTTGCCAGATAAAATCATCCGTATACCGCACCGGCAGCGAGGTTTTGCTCAGTAAAGAATGATCAGCAAAAATTTTGATGGCATTATTTTGTGTATCGAGAAGATAAACCGTGTCATTTTTAACCGCAAAAGACATGGGGCCGAAGGGACCACCGGGAGCTTCGCGGAATCCGGCTTGAAAATCCTCAGTGCCCCAGCGTAGATACAGCAGCTCCTTCGCACTATATTGACCGGAAACGGTTGTAGCAAACAGCAACAGTTGTAGAAAGAGAACTATTTTTTTCATCGTGATCCTTCTTCTTTCCTATTTTTTTCCTTGCTTTTTTATTAAAAGATAGTTAAATGATTCAAGTTTCGCAGTTAGTTAACCGGCATAAAAAAAGTAGCATACAACCTCACAACTTAATAAGTTATAATATGTTAATACATAATTCCAAAACAGAGGTTATATGCTGTATATTAAAGGTATTACAAAATTGTACGAATTAAAAGGATTTTTTACACATCCTGA
>CAJVYQ010000116.1 GCA_913009825.1 uncultured Deferribacteres bacterium | reverse complement strand
TTGTGATATGAAAGCATGAAAAATAAGGTAATAAGGTAAAAATGGGGTGGGGCTACTTGCAGCTATTAAGGTTGAAAAAACAAAAATAAGGTTTATGCATACTTCCACCCGTAACTGAGGTTTTACCTTGTTTCTCATAATCCTCTTGTCTAAATTTATCTTGATTCTTTTACTACGATTTATTTCTTTTATACGTTTCTTTAATAGAGTAATCGCAGACCGGATTGTCAGTCCGGCCCGCTGATTAAATAGAATTTATGGTGAAATTAAAATGGTTCAGCCTGCTATTTTCACGACTCACTTGAACTTATTGTATCGGCGCAAAATTTCGTGTATTTAGCGGACGGCCTTATTTACAGCGGAGGTAAAATGGACAATTCGGTTCTGGATAAACTAACGGTTGAAACGGAAAGTAAAATCATTTTTTTGATTATGGATGGTCTCGGCGGCTTGCAGGCAAATGGAAAAACCGGGACGGAATTAGAAGAGGGCAACATTCCCAATCTGGATCAACTGGCAAAAGATTCCATTTGCGGACTGTTGGATCCCATTTTGCCGGGGGTTACGCCCGGCAGCGGCCCCGCTCATTTTGCACTTTTCGGTTATGAGCCCATGAAATTTAACATTGGCCGCGGTGTTTTATCTGCAGCAGGTGTCGAATTTAATTTGACCGATCGGGATTTAGCCGCCCGTGTGAATTTTTGCACTCTGGATGATAACGGCAATGTGGCAGATCGCCGTGCCGGCAGAATCGCCACCGAGCTGAATGAAAAACTTTGCGAAAAGATCAAAAAAAACATCAACATTCCCACTGGTTACGAATTTTTTATGCAGCCGGAAAAAGAACACCGGGCTGTATTTGTGCTGCGCGGAGCCGGGTTGGATGATGCTTTATCCGACACGGATTCCCAGCAGACAGGTGTGCCGCCGCGGGATCCCAAAGCAATGACAGAGGAAGCAGAAAAATCTGCCGTGCTGGTCAAAGGCCTTTTGGCTCAGATTCAGGAGATTTTGGCTGACGAACATCCCGCAAATATGATCCTGTTGCGCGGTTTTGCCAAACACCGCCGGTATCCGTCCCTGTATAAACGGTTCAAATTACGCGCTCTGGCCATTGCCAATTACCCCATGTACCGCGGTGTTTCCAAATTGGTGGGAATGGAATTGAATCCTGTCACACCGGATGTGCCCACCCAGATCGATGCACTGGAACAACGGTTCGATGAATTTGATTTTTTCTTTGTCCACGTTAAATACACAGATTCACGCGGCGAGGACGGCGATTTTGCCGCTAAGGTGAAAGTCATCGAAGAAGTGGATGCGCTGATTCCCCGGATCCGCAAGTTAGATCCGGATGTGTTTGTTATCACCGGGGATCATTCCACGCCTGCTTATCTGAAAAACCACAGTTGGCATCCGGTGCCGGTTTTGCTGAATGCCGGGACGGCAAGAGTTGACCGGGTAGAAAAATTTGATGAAATTAGCTGTATAAACGGCGGACTGGGCCGGCAGCCTTCTTTAAATTTAATGGGATTATCTCTGGGGCACGCACTGAAAATGGTAAAATTTGGCGCGTAGTACTAAGCGGAAGAGTTTAGCGCCAAATTGTCCGGCATCCGGCTGGATACGCCCGGTTCCCGCCGAGGCAATTTCCGGGAGATCATTCGGGAAATAAGATGGGAATTGGCATTGCGCGGATCGGAGCATGTAAAAATTTATGTTTCAGGCGGATTGGATGAGGATGATGTCGGCAAATTGCAGCCATACGTGGATGGCTTTGGCGTGGGTACTTCCCTGAGCAACGCGCCGGTTCTTAATTTTTCCATGGATATCGTTGAGATTGACGGCGAACCCGTTGCAAAAAGGGGAAAGATGTCCGGCCGGAAAGAATTATACAGATGTGAGAACTGCTTACAATCAGTAGTTGTTCCTGCGGATAAACAGCCTGAAAAAAAATGCTCCTGCGGCGGTATTTTTGAACCGCTTCCGGAACCTGTTTTGGTAAATGGAAAACCGCTTCCCGCTTCGCCTGCGGTTTCTGAAATTCGCCATTCGGTGTTATGTCAAATTAAACATCTCTCTCTGTAAACGGATTTACAATTTACGGGGTATCCTGATATGAAAAACCGGATCGAACTATTAGACCACACCGGTGATACAGGCCTCAAAATTTGGGGCGGCACAATGGAAGACATTTTTATTCTTGCCGCCCGTGGGATGTTTTCTGTTATTTATGATGTCGGCAAAGTGGCGCCGCGGCAAAGCCGTTCCGTAGAGTTAAAGGCCGAATCCGATTCGGAATTGTTTGTCCGGTGGCTGAACCACCTTAATTTCTTATTCGCCACGGAAAATCTGCTATTTTGTCGATTTGATCTGTTTGAAATAAAAAACCATTTCCTGACCGCTACCGTCAGCGGGGAAGAATTTTCAGCAGCAAAACATGAAATATTCAGTGAAATCAAAGCGGTTACCTATCATCAGTTAAAACTGGAACAGATAAAAGACGGTTGGTACGCACAAGTGGTTTTTGATGTGTGAACAGACTTGGTATCACAAAATGTGATGCTGTCAAAAAGTTATTTGTTCAAGAATAGGTAAGATAATTTATTAAAATTGTTTAACAATTTTAAATTTGGACCTCGTTAAATTTGATAAATATTAGGTTGAATAACCGGATAAAAATCATCATGAATTTGCACTATATATTGCGTAAGTACTTGTTTTTTAGTTTAAAGTCAAACATGCAGTGTTCAATTATTCATGGATTTTCTCACAATTGACTAGTAAACAAGAATTTAATGAACAATAAAACACCTGATTTAACGAGGTCTGAACTTAGCATTTTTGATATGGAAACCCCGAAAAACATTGCTGAAAAAGAATTGCTTTTAAATCAAAACAGATAACAATATGTCCGAAATCCAAATTAAAAAAATTTCACAATTTCTGTGGGAAATTCCCAAGCAGGGAAAAATGAATGTCCCCGGCCGTGTTTATACTTCGGAACAGTTGATGCAGGAGATTCAAAAAGATCAGAGTTTGCAGCAGGTTGTGAATGTGGCACAACTGCCGGGGATCATCAATTATTCCATGGCCATGCCGGACATCCACTGGGGATACGGTTTTCCCATCGGCGGTGTTGCCGCTTTTGATTTGAATGACGGTATCATTTCCCCCGGCGGCGTTGGTTATGATATCAACTGCGGCGTAAGGATGATGAAGTCTACGCTGACCAGACAGGATTTGCAGTCCCAAATGGAAAAACTGATTCCGGCAATTTTTGCCAAAGTTCCTTCCGGAGTCGGTTCGAAAGGATTTTTACGGCTCTCATCAAAAGATGAAAAACAGGTTTTGAAGCAGGGCGCCCGCTGGGCTGTAAATCAAGGCTTTGGCGATGAGGATGATTTGCAGTACATCGAAGAAAACGGCAGTGTGGAATATGCCAATCCCGAAGTCATCAGCGAACAGGCGTATAAACGGGGAAGGCCGCAATTGGGAACGCTTGGTTCCGGCAACCATTTTGTTGAAATCGATTATATCGACCAAATTTACGATGAGGAGGCGGCAGAAATCATCGGCCTGGAGAAAAATCAGGTCGTGGTGATTATCCACACGGGCTCCCGCGGTTTTGGTTACCAGGTGTGCGATGATTACATCCGTAAAATGATGAAGGCTGCCGAAAAATACCATATCGATCTGCCGGACCGTCAGCTCTGTTGCGCGCCGTTTCATTCACACGAAGGACAGGAATATTATGAGGCGATGAATTGCGCCATCAATTATGCTTTTGCCAACCGGCAGATCATTTCTCATTGGGTGAAAGAAGCATTCTATGAGAGTCTGAAATTGTCTCCGAATCAGGTGCAGTTATCCATGGTTTATGAACTGGCGCATAATATTGCCAAAGTGGAAACTCACAAAATTGGCGACAAATTACGGCCAGTGCTTGTTCATCGAAAGGGGGCGACACGGTCTTACGGTCCGGGTGCAGAAGGGATGCCGGAAAAATATAAAAAAATCGGACAGCCGGTAATCATTCCGGGAGATATGGGTAGATACTCCTATCTGCTGGCGGGCAATGCAAAGGCGATGATAGAAACTTTCGGTTCCTCCTGCCACGGGGCGGGAAGAAAAATGAGCCGGCGGCAGGCCACAAAAGCCGCCAAAGGGAGAGCTATTAAGCGTGAACTGGCGGATATTGGCATCACTGCTTTGGCCGCAAGCAGGGCAACCATGGTTGAAGAAATTCCCGATGCCTACAAAGATGTTGCCGATGTGGTATCGGTGGTGCAGCAGGCAGGCATTGCCCGCAAAGTAGTCCGTCTGAGGCCGATGGGGGTTATCAAAGGATAAGTGCACAGCCCCCCAAAAACCATAAAAAAAAGGTAACTATTCAGCTCACGTCTGTCTGACACAGGCAGAAAGCACACGAAACAATCGAAAGATCTCATCTAACTTTTTTCCTGTTTTTTTTTGAGTCTTTCGCGGGCTGCCTGAGTAGTGACAATACCG
>CAJVYQ010000115.1 GCA_913009825.1 uncultured Deferribacteres bacterium | reverse complement strand
GTATTGTCACTACTCAGGCAGCCCGCGAAAGACTCAAAAAAAAACAGGAAAAAAGTTAGATGAGATCATTCGATTGTTTCGTGTGTTTTCTGCCTGTGTCAGATAGACGTGAGCTGAATAGTTACAAATATTTTTATTGCATTTAAACTACAATCCGGATGAGAAATAAAACATGTATATTACCCGCCGATCCAAAATATTTCAGCAACCGGTATTTTTTCAAATTACTCAAGTACTTAACAAAATCAATCATTATCAGAAAGGAGTATTTATCATGAGGAAAGTGTTAACTGTTTTTTTCATCCTATCCATTTTAATTATTTTACCTTTGCAGGTTTTCGGGCAGCAGCCCGCCGACGGGGAAAACGAGTATCGATTAGCCGCTGTTAATCCCAGATTTCTGGGTGTAGACACACTGGAACAGAGCGTTGGCCGGGGTATTTGGGTTGCCCACGATCCCGATCTTGATAATGACGGCAAGCCGGAAATCATCATCACCAAATACTGGCGCGGCGGCAGGGTGTTTGTTTTTGAAATGGTGGATGACAACAAAATGGAATTCGTTTGGGCCTCCAAACCGCTGGAAGAGAACAGCTCGGGCGGCGGTTCCACACCCCGCTCCGTTACAGTTGGCGATTTTGACAACAACGGAAAACAGGAAATCGTTTTTCAGGTTGGCTACAATCCCAACGACAGCACGGATGCAGCGAACCGGGGCATCTATTTTTATGAATGGACCGGCGAGGATAACGATTACGGCACGGAGCCGATTTATAAACTAAAATATGAAGATATCGACACGAATTTTAAGGAGGTTTCCGTGGGCCGTACCGAAAACGGCATGAGAATCCAGGATATCGACGGCGATGGAAAGAGTGAATTTCTGTTCCCTCCACGGGCTTTTAATTTTAAAGTAGCGAAGCTGTATATTATGGAAGTGGAATCCGGCACTTTTGCCGAAGGAAACGTTTCCATTAAAAATGAATATGTTTACGAAGATATGGTGCATGCCATTCCGCCCATCGACGGCTACGTTCCGTGCGGCACGGAGATTGGCGATGTGGACAACGATGGATTCGATGAAATTATTGTCGCCGGCTGGACCAATATTCAGGCCGGCGCCGGCCTGGGTTTCATCCAAATTAACGGACCGGATTCCTACACCCCCGGCAGCGTTATCCCCATCGCAAATTTCAGCGCATTTATTGTGAAAGCCAAACCGCTTTTCGCTACGGTGAACGGCAATCCGGTCATTTATCTCCATGGTACTAATGCCGGTACCGGCGAAAGCAAAATGTGGGTTGTGGAAGGCATTGTCGCGGACGATTTTGTAGATGCATCCAATGCCAAAGAAGTGATGTCCGGTGTCGGCTACTGGAGCGCCTGGGCGTTGGGAGATCAGGACCATCCGACCAATAGTGCCGGCGACGGGTTGGACCTTTATTTATACGGCGGCGGTGGAAGACTGTTGGATATTGAATACGACGGTTCCGGAGATGTTACGCAGGCAAGCAGTTATTCTACTACGCAAATCATAAATTTAAATAAAATTTACGATAACGTTGGCGGCCTTTTCAGCGATGTGTATACCTACCCGGGAATGGATCTGGACAAGGATGGGAAACGAGACCTGGTGGCCAGCTATAAAGGAAGCAGTGTGGACAGTTTAAACGGCGCACTTTTTGCCAGAAACGCCTATCATATTTTCTTCTTTGAATGGGGCGATTCTACCCAATCCAAAGATTTAGTCACCTCTGTGCCGCAATTGCAGCCGTTAACCATCATCACTCCGGAAGACTACCGGTTGAATCAGAATTATCCGAATCCATTCAACCCGATGACTACCATTACCTTTGACCTGCCGTTGGAGAAAAAAATCAGTTTGAAAATTTTCAACACGATGGGACAGGAGATCAGAACTCTCATTAACGGCAGGGTTTACCAGCCGGGAACACACAACATTGTCTGGGACGGCACCGGTGACAACGGCAATGAAGTGGCCAGCGGAAACTACATTTACAAATTATATTTCGGCAATTTTTCCAAATCAAAAATTATGAGTTTAATCCGATAACGGAACCGTGCTGCGGCGTACTCGAAATAGTACGCCGCAGATTTTAATGCTGCATCGTGATTTACGGTTATTCTTTCTTTTCGGGTATGCTTGTTATTAAATAACCGGTAAGCTTTCGACCATGTTTATCCGGAGTTTGACAAAGGGTTCAGGCCGGCTTTAACAGCCATCCGGCTCAGGCGGATACCCCAAGTATGATTGCTGTGATTTTACAAAGCATACCTGAATAGTTACTTTTCCCCAAATTGAAGTTTTAGACCTTCACGCAACTTGTAAAATGGGAGGAATTATGAAACGCTTCTTCGCAATATTTGCCGTGATTTCCTTTGTTACTCTGCTCACTGTTTCCGTTCAGTCACAAGTTCTTGCCGATGGCTGGCGAGTGGCTAATTCTATCAAAGCAGGGCCGGAACTGTTTGGCGCCTGGGATATCATTACTAATCTGGACCTGGATCATGACGGCAATCCGGAATTTATTTATTCCGAAGACCCGGTCGGTTCCAGCGCTTTTGCACAGAAAAGCGCCGGACAAAGAGTGTTTTATTACGAATACGTCGCCGCCGACTCATTTGAACTGCGCTGGTCGTTCACAACTCCTATCGAAAATAAAGCGGGAGCTATTTATAGTGCCATTGCAGTTGGAGACCTGGATAGTGACGGTCTTCCCGAGCTGTATTTTGCCACGCCGTTAGCCGTCTCCGATAGCCCCCCCAATCCCCACGGTCTGTATGTGTTTGAATTTGACGGCACCAATTTCCCAGCCACGCCATCGGAAACGTGGGGATTCAACCGGCCGGACAATTATACATTTACCGCATCTGGTCTTGCCATCGGCGATGTGGATTCGGATGGGGAAACCGAGCTTGTTGTGCAATCACGCGGCGATGATGCTTCTCCTGGCGGCGCCGGACGCACCATGATGGTTGTCAATTCTTCCGGTCTGGACATCGGCCTGGGTCTGGGCGCCTTTTCCGTTGAATTTGAAGAATCGGCCACCCACGAAGGCGGCGTTGTTTATGATCCGCGTATTGTGGATTTTGACGGTGACGGTCACAATGAAATCTGGGTATTTACCTGGGACTATTTCAGCCTGGCCATCTGGGAAGCGACCGGTCAAAACAGTTATGAATTGCAAACAGAAATCGACAAGCTTTACGAACCAAGCGATTTCGGCCATCGCCGCGGTATGCGTTTTTATGATGCCAACCGTGACGGGCACCTGGAGTTTTACACTTCCGGCATCCAGCCGGATAACGGGCCGGGTTCGGCCATCTTTTATATCGGCAGCAGTGAGGATGTGTCCCAAATTACCGGAGATTCTGTGGTGAAATTGGGAGGATTAAACCTGCCTTCCCAGGGTTCCGCAGTGGGAGATATTGACGGCGATAGTCTGATGGACTACCTGTTTACCGCCCGGGATGAAAATGACAAAAGCAACATGGTTTACCGGATGGAATACAAAGGCGCTGGCGATCTGAGTGATTCAACTAATTACGATTGGAATCTCTTTTTTAAAGATGAATTTGCCTTTGCTAATTTGCGCAATATTGCCATTTGTGATCTGGACGGAGATCACAAAACCGAAGTGATGGTAACCAATCTAAACGCATTGAATGCGGACAAAGAAATTCTCTATATTTTTGAAAGTGAAACCGGGACCGGAGTTGCCGGGGCGGGCCATCCGGTTAACCTGGTAAACGATTTTGTCCTCAACCAAAATTACCCGAATCCGTTTTCGGCGAAAGCCGGTTTCGGCTACAGAGAAAAACCGGGCACCTTTATTTCTTACAATTTGAAAAAACCGGAGAATGTTACGGCTGTCATTTACAATCAATTGGGAAAAGTTGTGAGAAGACTAATTGATCGGCAGCAAAGCCAGGGATTGCATCAGATATTTTGGGATGCAAAAAGTGAAGCCGGACAGCCTGTAAGCGGCGGCATCTATTTCTACACTATCAAAGCGGGCAATCAATTGGCGACAAAAACGATGATTGTTATCAAGTAATGAATTCCGGAGGAATTCTCCCCCGCAGATTGTCTTTAATTAGAGTCTGTCCGAAAACCGGTAATACTTGTCATTCCGAGTGGAGTCCCGATGGTTTTTATCGGGACGAAGTCGAAGAATCTGTATGCCACGATAAATTAATAGGTTAAACAGATTTCTCTCCGCCAACCGGCGGATCGAAATGACAAAAACGGGAATTTTCGGACAGACACTAATTAACTCATTTGAACCGGAGTATCCGAATTTTGTATCAAGAAGAACTTGCAGGAGGATGCTTTAGCAACAATGTTATCAAATAGCGCCGGACAGATTAAATAAACAAATCATAACTATTCAGGTGTTTTCTTTCAATCTTTTTCGCCTTGCCGTGAACGACAAGGCTAAGAAATGAAAGGGCGCTAAAGCGTCCTATTTACGATAGCATCCTTCAGGATGCTTTCATGTCTTAGCCTG
>CAJVYQ010000114.1 GCA_913009825.1 uncultured Deferribacteres bacterium | reverse complement strand
ACCAAAAGGAAGGTAAAGAGCGCGGCGGTGTGGTCTGGCACACCCAGAGCAGCGGCAAGTCGCTGTCCATGGTTTTTTATGCCGGAAAAATTGTGTTAAAAATGGACAGTCCAACCATCGTCGTCATTACCGACCGCAACGATTTGGATGACCGGCTTTTTGACACCTTTGCCGCTTCCAAACAATTGCTGCGCCAGGAGCCGGTTCAGGCTAAAAAACGGGAGCATTTTAAAGAGCTGTTAAAGGTGGCGTCCTGCGGAATTGTGTTTGCAACCATCCAAAAGTTCCAGCCGGATACTTCGACAAGCTCAGTATCCAGAAATGTGTATGAATAATTAGGGCTTCCTGAAAAAGTGTTAATATATTATAAATTAAGGGAGATAGTTATTGCATATAGTGGGGGAAGGGAGTTGGATGGGACGAATCGATGGGTACGAATGGCGTCGGAGATACCGTGGGATGCCTATAACGCGAAGGGGGTGATATGATTGGTCAGGTAGAGAGCTACCGTGAGCGTTTTGGCTATTACCCTGAGGCCGTACTTGGAGATCAGATTTACGGGACTCGTGAGAATCGTAAGTATTTAAAAGCAAAAGGGATACGTTATTCTGGGAAGGCTTTAGGGCGGCCTCGTAAATTAAGTAAAGAGGAAAAGCGATTGCTATCTGAAGAGGGCAAGCAAAAATATGATCTTAATTTAGTGAAGGCCAAAACGAAGGAGACGAGCGAGAGCTGGATAGCTGCGGTGTTTTTCGTGATGAACATAGCCCATTGGATGCGGTTATGTTTTTTTGCTCAATTTTCAAGGCGTGTATTTGGGAAAATTATCAGGAATTTGAAAGAATTTCTCAATCGCAACACCCAATATGCCCCCAGTTTTTCCCGTTAATCGATGACTTTTTCAGGAAACCCTATTTATCTCCCAATATATTTAAAAATTCTATCTTATCACACCCCCTGAATCCGCCGATTCCTCCAGCATGTTCTGCCCAAAGGTTTTATGAAGGTCCGCTATTACGGTTTCTGGGCTTCAACCAACCAGAAACTGTTGGCGCATATTAAAAGTCTCATGGGTGTCAAAGAACAAAAGCAAAAAAGCAAAAGCTCAGATAAAACTCCCAAACCCCGCCGCTGCCCTGTCTGTCACAATAAAATGCGGCTCGTTTCCGATATCAAATCTGGCGGCAATTGACCTCATGCACCGCCGGTTAAAACAAACATGAAGCTGAACAAAAATCGTATTTTTATTTGAAAATAGATTTTTTGAGGGGCTGGGAATACTATGCCCTAAAATCCTGCTTTCAATATTCGAAAAAGGATTTGGCCCTAAAACAACAGACCCAAAATAATAAAAATTGACCAGCCTTACCCTTTTTCTGTTTTCTTTGTCTTTGTTGCCTCCTTCAATCCTTCATGCAAATGCCAACCAAATCCCATATGAATGACATTACTCATGGCTTAGTCCCCGCCGGTTGGCTGGCAGGCGTTACAGGATTTAAACTCGGCTCCGCTCGCTTAAATCCTTATTTTGTTGTGCGGCCAGGTGTTTTACAATCATGCAAATGTAGTGAAATAATATAAGATATTTACGCAGCATTATCAAGGTTATGGGGGGCACGCAGTTTCTTGATCTTTCTAAGACTCACTCTTCGACAAAGGCCTACTGCGTTCTAAGCATTTCTATCCATAAGAATAAGTACCTCTATGTTTGGAAAGATACCGAAATTTGTGCTCCGGTTCTTATAATTTAAGTGACTGCTTTTGAAAAAGGTGTCCGCAGCTTCCAGTTGATTCTCACTCACTCCGCAACGCCTCAATCGGATCGAGAAGTGAGGCGCGACGGGCGGGATAGACGCCAAAAAATAATCCAACGATCAACGAAAAAGCGAAAGCCAGGACAATGGAAGGGATGGAAAGACTGGCTGACCAGTTTGTAAACAAGCCAATAGTCACGGAACCGCTAATTCCTAATATGATTCCCAAAAATCCACCACCAATGCTCAGTATCAGGGATTCAAGCAAAAACTGCATGAGAATGTCTTTTTTGCGGGCGCCGAGTGCCATTCGCAAACCTATCTCATTCGTGCGCTCACGAATAACCATAAGCATAATTGCCAGGATACCAATGCCGCCAACCAGCAGCGAAATCGCAGCAATACTGCCAATAAGCATGGTAAACGTATCGGTCGCTTCTTTTTGCGTCTCCAACACATCGGCCTGGTTTTGAATGGTAAAATCATCCGGTTTGGCGTGGCGTGTAAGGTGATGCCGGTTGCGGAGAAGCCCGCTCACCTCTGCGATTGCTTTGTCGATTGACCGGTCATCTTTTGCCTGAACGTAAATTGTGCTTAGATAGGTTAAATTGAACACCCTGCGGAGCGCCGTATCGATGGGAATGATGATTTGATCATCCTGATCCACACCGTTAATGTCTACGCCTTTGGCTTCCATTACACCGATCACTTTAAAGGGGATATTCCTTATGCGGATCGTTTCGCCGATCGGATCATCGTTTTCAAAAAGATTATTCACCACTGTTTGCCCTAAAACCGCTACCCTTATAGAAGCGCGATTTTCCTCATCGGTAAAGAATTCTCCCTTGCGAATGTGAAAATTACGAATCTGCTGAAAGTCCGGCGTGGTTCCGACAACAGACGTTTTCGTGTTGAGGTTTCCATACTTGATTTGAAGTTTTTTGCTTTGAACGGGTGCTGTTAAATGAACCGATGGACATTCCAGATGAATGGCTTTGGCATCGCGTAAAGTCAGCGTGATGACATTACCTATTTGCCGCCGTCGGCCGGCAAAGGTGCGTACCTGACCGGCATTAACAACAATCAGATTTGTACCCATTTCTTCAATTTTGCTCAGCACCTCTTTTTGCGCTCCCCGGCCGATCGCTACCATGATGATGACTGCCGAAACACCGATGATGACTCCTAAAAGCGCCAAAAGCGTTCGCATTTTGTGGGCTAAAAGTGCCCGCTGGGAAATTTTGAGATTTCGATATATTTTCACTTTTTCCCCTTTTCGGTTGCCTTCGATTCGACCGCCCGTTCGATGAAAACGCCCATTATAATGACGAAGATAATCGTCAGGCCAAGTCGCAGTGCCATAAATCTGGCGCCGAGAAATTGAAGTTCTACCATCTCCTGGGGAATTTTTATGCATGCCCATGCCGACAAAAAAATGATCATATTGGAAACCCGAGCCCCTTTTTTGATTAAGGCTGCAGCCATGGGAAAAGCAACATAAAGGGGACCCGTCGGTAAAGAGCCCAACAATAAGGAAAGTCCGATGCCTCTGATTCCTGACGTCTTGCCCATTAATCTGACAATCATTTCTTTAGGCACCCATACAGCAAAAAAGCCGATTAATAACATCACCGCCGGCAGAATCCAGAACATTTCCATAAAAATCTGCCAGGAAGATTTTATAACTGCGGTCTGCCGATTCGGAAAAATAACCAGGAGAACAATGGTAAAGGCAAGGCTTGCAGCAAAAAAAAGCCACGATTTAATGGTTTCTTTCCTTTGCTTTGGTTTTTGGCTTTGCTTCATAAAATTGTTCCGATTATTACCCCAATCAAAATGGCAAGCAGAAGGCTGATCCCATTTCTGAGCAAGGCTATTTTCTTTCCCAATTCTTTGACCTCTAACGGGAGAGTAACAAATCCGATCATGGTTAAGGTGGTAATAAAAATAGCAACCGCCGTAATGGAAGCTCCGGCTTTTAGGAATGATGCCGCCAAAGGAAAAGCAACGATCGATGGGATATACAAAATTGCTCCCAGCAGAGCGGATAAGAATATGCCGTCAATGCCCGACTGATTGCCCATAAATTTTGAGATTACCACATGCGGCACAAATCCTAACAAAAGGCCGACCAATACAACAATTAAAAGAATGGTGGGAATAATTTTAATAAACGATTTAACGGCAATCTTTACGGCTTGCTTTGTCTTTCGTCTATCTTTAACAAAAGAGAGAAAAAGACAACCGATTGCAAAAATGTTTATGAAAACAGGGGCTAAGTTCATTCGTATTAATTCCTCATCTTTAAATTTAATGTTCACTTTTGTCAACAAATAGGTTGAACATATTGATCATTATCGCAGCGCCTCAACAGGATCTAAACGAGCGGCTTTACGCGCCGGCTGAACGCCAAAAATGATTCCGACAATAAAGGAAAATCCAAAAGCCAGCGCCAGAGCTTCCCATGAAATCACCGCAGGTGTGCCTGATACCAGTTCCATAATTTTCACTCCGAGTATACCAACGACAAAGCCTAAAATACCGCCCGACAATGTTATCGCCAATGATTCAAGAACAAACTGTAACAGAATATCTTTGCTACGTGCGCCCACCGCTTTGCGAAGACCGATTTCCTGTTTGCGCTCGCTTACGGAGATCAGCATAATGTTCATAATGACAATGCCGCCCACAATTAAAGACAAACCCGCTATCAGCAAAAGGAAAATGTGCAGCGTGCCGGATACGCCTTTGATCATTTTTACTATTTGGGTAGAAGACCTCAGCCTGAAATCATCCTCTTCCTGCGGGGCGAGACGATGATTACGGCGTAAAACCTGGCTTATTTGTTGGGAAATGACCTTCAGATGTGAGGGATCATCCACAATGACCCGCATCATGGCAATGTATTTCGGTTGATTCATCAAGCGTCGTGAAGCAGTGGAAAAAGGGATCACAATCAAGTTGTCAAAATCGCTTCCTCCCGGACTGGCTCCTCTTTTCTGCAAAACACCTTGCACCTTGAACTTAACTTTACCTATTAACAATTCTGCGCCAATAGGATTGCTGCCAGGGAAAAGCTCATTTTTTACTGTTTCACCGATGACGCAGACTTTTCTTAAAAGCTCAACATCTTCTGCCTGAATAAAATCTCCTTTGCTTACTCCGCGCTTCCAGGCATCAGCCCAGTTAGGCATTACTCCCAGATCGGAAGAGCGTCGTGTAGGGAAAGAGTGTAGATCTCGGTGGTCGCCGTATCATTAAAAAAAAAAGCTACAACATTTCATTCGAACATAT
>CAJVYQ010000113.1 GCA_913009825.1 uncultured Deferribacteres bacterium | reverse complement strand
TGTTTTAGTCTTGTTTTTTTTTTTTTCAAGCAGAAGACGGCATACGAGATATATCAGTGTGACTGGAGTTCAGACGTGTGCTCTTCCGATCTTCTCCTTCAGCCGCAGCCTTCTGGATATCACGCCTGTCTGTATACTTACCTGAAATTCCAAGAACACCACTTTTTTTATTCAGAGCTTTTTCTTTCTTATCTAAAACCGTCTCTTTTTCCATGAGCTCGTTTTTAAACTCACCTACAGATTTATTAAAATCAAACGCTTCTTTTAGTTTGTTTTTAACAACTTCCATTGCCTCTTTTGTTTTCTTTTGCTGATAATGATGTGCTTCATCTGAGATTATTACTAGTCGTCTTTCTCTTAAAAATTGAACAAAAGGAATCGTGTGCTCCCCACTTTTATCCCGCCAAAGTGAATCTTCAATTGGTCTTCTAACATAGGGGACACCCTTCATTGTGTCTATTCCATCTTTCTGATTATTTGATGTACCTTTGTCATAAAATTTCTGCATATTAAAATATTGCTGTCCGTAGATTACAGCATTTTCGGAATACTGTAACTGAATTTTATCGATAATGGCCGCTATTTCCCCGTCCGATAAGCGTTTCTTTTTAAAAAACAAAATACAGTCCTTATACCGTTTTCAACTCGAAAAAAATAAGATCCGATGATTTGAGCATTTCTTCATACAGCGCAATGGATGTCATAATGGTTTTGCGCTTCTCCGGAACATGCTCATTAAACTCTACCTCGTAACCTTCCTGAATATAGTGAATTATTTTTTGCAAGATTGAAGAGAAAATTATTTAGCATAGCCTCTGTTATGGTAAATAATTTTCACAAAAATATTGTGAAAAAGAAGCATTATAATGCGACATTATAAAGTTAATTTGTTATAAAACCAACCAAATGAAATTTATAAAACTAACACTCATATTTTCGCTTTTATTCGTTATAAACGGATTTGCTCAAGAGAATTATCTTGGAGACGGACCATATTCACAACTTATTATAAGAGGTGTTACCTTAATAAATGGTGATGGCTCTCCGCCTCGAGGACCAATGGATATAGTAGTTGAAAATGGATTATTTATTATTTATTATTTTTTTTTTTTTTTTCAAGCAGAAGACGGCATACGAGATATATCAGTGTGACTGGAGTTCAGACGTGTGCTCTTCCGATCTCTTCAAATTTCCATAGAGTTCAAATAATGTCCATTATGTATGCTTTTTACAATAGTTCGAATGAGGAAAAAAGTAAAGAAATTGAATTATATGTGTGGGACGATAACAATGGCCAACCCGGATCAGTACTGTTTTCCAATGATACTACAATAACATTAGCCGCTAATCTGGCGCGCTGGACAAGTTATGACATTTCCTCCAAAAAGATATTTACTAAGGGACCTTTTTGGATTGGGCATAGAGAAAAAACAGGTGGATACCCTTCTTCACTTAATGATTCTGTTGCAACAGCAGGGATGAATTATTATAGCGTAGATGGTACAACGTGGAAAGAAGAGGATTGGGACTATTTGCAAAAAGCAGTTGTTTTATATAACACGCCTCCGCCTGCGCCGAAAAATCCCAATCCAATAAATGGTTCAAAGAAACAACAATTAACCCTGACACTCCAGTGGGATTGCGACGAAGATGCAGATGGGGATTCAATTTTCTTCGATGTTTATTTAGATACAAAAAATCCTCCCATCGCCAAGATAGCCAATAGACAGACAGATAAGTATACTAAAGTAAATCTTAATTATGATCAAAATTATTATTGGCAAGTAATTACCTGGGATGAACCCGGTGATTCTACGCATGGAAAAGTATGGCATTTTTCAACATTAGTTGAATCGTTTAATGATATTAGTACAGAAATAAATGGAGGTGCAGGCCAAAATTCGTATCGGATGATTTCCGTTCCGGGAGAATTGAATAATCCTTCACCTGAGATTCTAACCGGTAATCTGGGTTCTTACGATAAAACAAAATGGCGTTTTTTCCAGGATAAAAATAACCTGAGGGAATATCCGGATACCGATGCTCTTTTACCCGGGAAGGCGTTTTGGATTATTTCCCGAAGTTCCAATACAATCCATTGGGGTAGCGGAAAGTATGTTACAATGCTCGGGGATTTTTCTGTGGCTTTGGTGAGTGGCTGGAATCAGATTGGCAATCCTTTTAATGTAACTATTGATTGGAATGTGATTAAAGCAGCAAATTCCGCCGCCCAAATTCAAGGACCCTACTTTTATGATGGTGGATATAATGAACTCCGGACAAATTTTCGTCCGTTTGAAGGATGTTACATTTTTGTTAACAATTGGCAAACTTTAAAGATCCCCGGGAATTCAAGTACGTTTGCGAAACTTCAAAAGAAGGACGAAGCAAACAATCTCTTTAATGGCGCTGACTGGTATATTCAAATAGCTGCCGATTGCCGGGGCTTAAAAGATAATATTAATTATTTCGGGATGAGTTTTGATGCGGAAAGTGGATTTGATGATTTTGATTTTCTTGAACCACCGGTAATCGGCGATTACTTATCTCTCTACTTTCCCCATGATAATTGGTATAAATTTCCCGGTAGATATACTACCGATTTTCGAAAAGTTACTGTTGATGGTACGGAATGGCAATTTGAAGTCGAGACATCTGTTAGAGCTGCGAAAGTAAATTTAACATTTAAAAATATTGATGATATACCCTTTGGTTTAGCGGTCTTTATGATTGATAAAGGGAATGGCCGTATGGTTAATCTGAGGGAGAACAATAAATATGAATTCCAAAGTTCAAACGATGCTCAAAGCCGCAAATTTTCTATCTTCATCGGAGAAGAACAATTTGTAGAAAAAATGAAAGATAATTTATTCGCAACGCCATCCGATTTTCAGCTATATCAAAATTATCCGAACCCGTTTAATAGCGTTACGACTATTAAGTACGATATTTCTAAACCATCCTATGTAAAAATAATAATTTATGATTTGAATGGAAAAAGTGTTTCCAATCTTTTTGAAGGCTACCGGGAATCGGGTCGGTATAGTTTGCAATGGGATGCCAATTTGACCGGTTCCGGAGTTTATTTTATGAAAATTGAAGCCGGAACGTTTGTCCAGGTCAGGAAATTAATTTTGATGAAATAGAGAGAAAAGAACGTAAACAGTATATTCATAATAAAAACTATTGCTTTGGTTGATAATCTTTGCTAAATCACATGAGTTGAATAAGTTTTATGATAGCTTGATTTTGTCCAATCATGAATCGTTTTGACCTTTGTATCAAACATGGGGAGGTTGTATTTCCTGCCGGTGTGCAGAAGCTTGATGTCGGAGTGGCGAATGGCAAGATCATTTCGTTGGCAAAAGATTTGTCCGGCGAATCCACAGAGACAATCGATGCAACCAACCGGCTTGTTTTCCCCGGCTTCATCGATGCACACACACATTTTGGTATTCCAGTCCCGGATATCCAATCCGCAGATGATTTTACTTCCGGTTCCATCGCAGCGGCTTTTGGCGGTGTAACGACAATCATCGATTTTACGGTTCAGCAGCCGGGACAATCACTGTTGGATTCATTTGATTCCCGGTTAAATGAAGCCCGCGGTAAAAGCCATATCGATTTTGCTTTTCATGTGAATATCACCAGTCAGCCGGAGAAGTGGCTGCAGGAAATTTCCCAATTGATTCGCCTGGGTGTGAGAAGTTTCAAACTCTTTTTTACCTACGAAAATATGATGGTGAATGAGCGTCAGTTCCGGCTGGTGATGGAAAAAGTAGCCGAACAGGATGGATTGGTGATGCTGCATGCGGAAGATCACCGCTTGGTGACAATAGGAATCGGAAAATATGTGTCCGCCGGAAAAACAGCTCCCATTTACCATGCCCTGAGCCGTCCACCGGAAACCGAGGCCTTGGCCGTAAAAAAAGCCTGTCGTATTGCCCGCGAATTGGATACTCCATTGTATATTGTTCATCTGAGCAGCAAGGCGGGATTGACGGAGGCAAGACGCGCCCGGGACGCCGGCGCAAAACTGTTTCTGGAAACCTGCCCGCAATATCTTTTACTAACAAAAGAAGCTTATCTTAAACCGAATGGTCACTATTATATCACCACGCCGCCGCTTAGGGAAAAAGAGGATTGTGAAGCGCTTTGGGGTGCTTTGGCAAACGATGAAATAGATGTTGTGGCAACTGATCATTGTCCGTTTACACGTTTACAGAAAAACCGCGGCAACGGAGAATTTCACAAAACTCCCAACGGATTGCCGGGCGTGGAGACTCTTTTTCCGCTGCTTTTTACTTATGGCGTGCAGCAGGAGAGAATATCCATCGATCAGCTCAGCCGTCTGTTGGTACAAAATCCTGCTAAAATCTTTCATCTTTCACCGGATAAAGGAAAAATCGACATCGGCGCTGATGCCGATTTGATCATTTGGAACCCTGCTGTTGACAACAAAATTTCAATAGAAAAGTTGCATGGCAATGCCGATTGGAACCCTTATCAGGGAAAGAAGAGTTCCGGACGGTTGGAATATACCGTTCTGTGTGGTCATTTTTTGGTGAAAGAAGGGCGATTTGTCGGCGATACTGTGAAAGGGAAATATGCAGCCGGAGATCGCGCAGATTAAATGCGGTAATTTCCGCGTAATTTTCCAACTTGGGTAACGATTCAGCACACGAAACACACTTTCCAAAAAGAATTCGTCCACAGAGATAGAATTCCACAGAAACTAATATCAGAAAAATTCTGTGGCAATTCATTTCTGTGGACGCAATAGAGAGGATTTATTATTTAAAAAAAGAAAGCCTGAATAGTTACCTGAATCGAGTGATTCCCCGATTTTTATATTTCTTACGAAAAACCCCCGCCGGTGAAATGAATAAATTGCATTATTGTCTCTGGTGTTGTAAATTATTACCGTTACGGCGATTTTTCGCAAATCAAGCACGAAAGAGTATTGTATTTTAATTTGTCTCTCTCTGATACATGGTCTGACAAAAGCACAGAAAAAAACCGGTTTGTAAGAAAGGTCAGGTTTTACTGCCGTTGTATAAAAAGAATGGGAATCTAATTGTTTGATAAATTGTAACTATTCAGGTGTTTTCTTTCAATCTTTTTCGCCTTGCCGTGAACGACAAGGCTAAGAAATAAAAGGGCGCTAAAGCGTCCTATTTACGATAGCATCCTTCAGGATGCTTTCATGTCT
>CAJVYQ010000112.1 GCA_913009825.1 uncultured Deferribacteres bacterium | reverse complement strand
AATTACGTATAATATTTTGATATTTACGAACATATGACGATAATATTTGATTGTAGAACCCAATTTATTCTGATTTTTGTATCTTCTTAAATGTTTGAAAATATTAATTGGATAAAAATGTTGAATTTTGTGAGTTTAATTTTTATTTTAGAATTTTAGGTAATATTTTACCAACAGTGCCTGAGCAGCAAATGATTAGATCATTTGTCCTGATTTTAAATCTTGTTGATTCCTGAAATTTTTCATTGTCAATAGTAAATCGAAATTTACGACTGTTATAAATTGCATTTTTCTGCCCATAAACGGGAATCCCGGTATCTTTTATCTCGTTTCTTTTAAGCGATGAACCAAAAGGACCTCGTATGTATCCTTATTCCACAAAGAACTCTTTTTAGTTTGCCTTCCTTCCACTCACTCATTCGGCAAGCTCATTGCATCACTCATATTTCATCACATTTTTAGTGTCGGGCGTTTCGACAAGCTCAACGCACTTTTTGCCATCGATTGCTGAGCCTGTCGAAGCAACCTTCTTCAGATTTTCCTTGATAAATGAAAATAAATTGATGTTTTATCCTTAATCGAGCGATTCTCTCGCTTTTATGTTTGGTGCAGTTTTCATTTTTTAGCATAAAACTTGTTGGCGATTAAGCAAAGCACCATGCAATCGTTCGATTCAAATCCTAAGAAAATTTCAGATTAACTGTTACAAACCAAGTAGCATTTGATTTGGTAATTAAGATTAGTATTCCTTGATTTTGGGGATCTTGGTGAAATTTTTCAAAAAACTAAAGTGTTGCGATCTTTAATAACCTGCGATTCGGGCAGAAGTTCAACTCCTGCCCAAACGTAATAAAAAAATGGCAAAATTTATCAGGGAACTACGGTTACAAATAATTTAAACCTGAATTTAGAGATTTCTTGCAGGTTGCTGCTGCCGGAATGATGCTTCTCACTGTAGTATAAAAAATTCGTTCAAGCACTAATTCGCCATCTTTTCCAACTCAGTCTGTTTCAAAACATAAATATACTTATGTTCAATCTCAATCAACCCTTCCCGCTTAAAAGAGTTCAAAACCGAGCTGGTCATCTCCCGGGTTGCACCGATTAAATTTGCCAGCTCCTGCTGAGATAATTTAATATGGATGCAGGAACCTTGCGGAGTCTGCTTTCGGTGCCGGGAGAGCAGACGGATGAGTAAACGCGCCAACCGGGAAGGGACATCCCGGAACAACAATTCATCCAGTTTGGTTTCGAATTGGCGCAATCTGAGGCCCATCAATTTTGTGATTTTGAGAGACAGATCGGAGCGATCCGCCATCATCTTCTCAAAGTCTTTCCGGCGCACCATGCAGAGGCGGGTGTCTTCCATAGTAACCGCATTGGATTCCCGGGGCGCCTCGCTGAACATGCCAAGTTCACCGAATATTTCACCCGGTTCCAGTAACGTCAGCGTGATTTCTTTACCGGACTCATCCAGTCGCGTAATTTTCACACGTCCTTTTTTTAAAAAATACAAAACTTCACTGGGATCTCCCTGCAGATAAATCGGTTGCTTTTTCTTAATCTCACTTTCCACAACTAATTTATCGAGTGAGTCCATTTCCTCCTGTTTGAAATTTTCAAACAGGTTAAACCGTTTCAGATACCAAATCTTATCTTTGTACATCTCATCTCCTTTGAATTAACGATCCCATCATTCGCTATCTCTGCCAACTGCAATTGTAGCCGCAGGAAAATACAACGGAACATGAACGATTTCGGAGATTACTTTTATGAAATCCCAAAAAGGGGAAATTGTGAATAGGAAAGTCATCCGGAAAATTGCTTTTATTTTTATTTCCGCTTCCTTTTTCTCGTTGGATTATATTATTAAAATACTCAAGTTTCGCAGTTAGTTAACCGGCATAAAAATAAGGGAAACCGGCATAAAAAAAGCAGCATACAACCTCACAACTTAATAAGTTATAATATGTTAATACATAATTCCAAAACAGAGGTTATATGCTGTATATTAAAGGTATTACAAAATTGTACGAATTAAAAGGATTTTTTACACATCCTGAAAAAGCCGGTGATACTCTTTTAGATATCAGTGAGAAATTCATAGCAATTAAAAGACATTTTCAGCCGCCCCAACAGGGTGAAATACAATAGCCCGGGGCAACGCCCCGGGGGGGAAAGAGGAAAAAGAATAACAAGCCCTGAAAGGGCGGAATATTTACCTGTGCCGGTACGATCTGTTCATTTGTATTTCGCCCCTTCAGGGCTTGACTCCGTTGTTTTTTTCCCCGGGGGCGTTGCCCCGGGCTGGTATATTCCGCCCTTTCAGGGCTCGCAGGATATGAATCAATGAACAGGGATTGTCCCGGATACTTGTTTTATGCATAAAATGATAAACAGCGAAGAATGGAACAAAAGATATTCCGGACAACTATATTTTTCGGATCCTGACAAGTTACAATACTTGAGTTATTATAAATGCGAAACTTGAGTTAAATGATTTTAACATTCCCAATAAAAAAACAGGAAACTTCTCATGCAGGACAAATTCATCATCTCTCATGACATGGGCACCGGTTCGGACAAAGCCATTTTAGTGAGTGTTTATGGCGACATCCTCGATTCGGCAAAACAATCCTATCCGATCCATTATCCCAAACCCGGTTATGCAGAACAGGACCCGTACGATTATTGGCAAGCCGTCTGTAACACCACTAAAACGGTTCTGGCAAACACCGGCATCGCTCCCGAAAAGATTGTCGGCATTACCTTTTCTTCCCAGATGCAATCCCTGATTGCGGTTGACCGGAGAGGCGAACCTCTCACTCCCGCCCTGTCCTGGCTGGATGGACGCAGCTCGGAAATTATCCATAAAAGATTATGGACGCCGCCGCGCATTCAGGGTTACAATATTTTCCATCTGCTGCGATTTTTACGCATCACGGGCGGTTGTCCCGGCCACACCGGTAAAGATCAGATCGGCAAACTGCTCTGGCTGCGCGAATATGAACCGGATATCTTCAACAAAACCTACAAATTTATCGACGCAAAAGATTTTATTCTGTATCGACTGACCGGAAATTTTGTCACTTCTGTGGATGTGGCTGTGATCTGGTGGCTGCTGGATACCAGAAAAAACCGGAATGTCTGGCATCCGAAACTCCTGAAATTAGCGGGGATTACAGCGGAACAATTGGCGGACGTGAAAGAGAGCGCCGCTGTCATTGGGACAATTACACCGGATGCAGCCCGGAAGACGGGACTTTCACCCGGAACGCCCGTGATCAACGGCGCCGGCGATTTGAGCACTGCGGCGCTGGGTTCCGGCGCCATCGATGAAGGAGAACTGCACATCAGCATCGGCACCAGCGGCTGGGTAGCCGGACATTTCACTAAACGAAAAATTGATCTGGCTCACTACACAGGCTGTATCGGCAGTACCTATCCGCAAAAATATTACTTAGCCATGGCGCATCAGGAAACCGCCGGACTCTGTCTGGAATGGCTGAAAAACCAGGTGCTCTACCACGAAGACCGGTTGAAAGAGGACGCGAACGTACAAAAGATTTACCAGCTTTTAGATCGATTGGCGGAAAAAGCCGGCGCGGGTGCGGGAGGATTGCTGTTCATGCCGTGGATGTTCGGCGAACGCTGTCCGTTGGATGATGACAACGTACGCGGCAGTCTGGTGAATCTCAGTCTGAACCATTCAAGAGAACATTTGATCCGCGCCGTTTTAGAGGGAATCGCTTTCAACACACGCTGGGCCATGGAAACGCTGGAAAAGCTGTACCAACCTGTCGATCAACTGAATATCATCGGCGGCGGCGCCACCAGCGATATCTGGTGCCGGATTTTTGCCGACATCACCAACCGGAGAATCAACCAGGTTTCCGATGCCCAGCAAGCCGGTGCCAAAGGGATCGCCCTGCTGGCAAGCATGACACTGGGTTACATTCCTTCCTATCCGGATATCAAAAAATATATCAAAATAAAAAAATCTTTTACGCCAAATCCGGAAAACCGAAAACTTTACGACGGCCTGTTCATAGAGTTTAAAAATTTTTACAAGCAAAATAAAAAATGGTACGCCAGAATGAACAAAAGTCACGGCGGCCACTCCGAAAGGTAGAAGATGGAGAACTTACAGGATTACTGTGCGCCGGGTGCAACTTACAGAGAGGCGTACTACAACGTATCCGACCGGGTTTCTTTACGCTTGATCCATTTTGCACCGCCGTCCGGCAATAAACATCCCACCATCGTGTTTGTACCGGGCTGGATCACCCTAATCGCTTCCTGGCAAATTGTCTTGCGGGAGATTACACGGGAATTTCCGGTTATTTACATTGAAACCAGGGAAAAGATCTCTTCAAAAATCAGCGGTAAAGTGAAATATGATGTTGCCGCAATTGGTTCGGACATTTTACAAATCATTTCAGATTTTAAACTGCAAACGCACCGCTATCTCCTTTTCGGCAGTTCATTAGGAGCCACGGTGCTGCTGGACAGTTGTCGGCAACTCCGGTCTGAACCGTTATTCGTTGCAGTAGTGGGACCCAATGCGGAGTTCCGCGTGCCAAAATGGGGCATTGCGTTAATTCATGTTTTTTACCCCGGTTTTTATGCGGCGCTGAAACCGTTTGTGAAATGGTATTTAAAAAACTTCCGTCTAAATGTAACCAGTGACCGCGCCCAATATGAAAAATACTGTCGTGCACTGGATGCGGCTGATCCCTGGAAGTTGAGACGAGCCATCATTCCATTTTCAAAATATAAAATCTGGAATTTCCTCCATGATATCCACTATCCGGTTCTGATAATCGGAGCATCGAAAGACAAATTGCACGAACCGGAAAATCTGAAGAAGATGGTGGCGATACTGCCAAACGTAACCTATATCGATCTGGAAACCAACAAAGGAACGCACAACGCAGAGATGGTTGCGGCGCTGCACCAATACCTGACCGGTTTGCCGAATTTTCATTGCGATTGTCCCGCCTGCACATACTACAGATCGAAAAATAATGAATGGGATGTTTATATATATTAATCACGGGCACAAGTTCAAAGTCACGCGGCGACGGTATGTAAAGAAATGTTGAATTAACTTAACACAATAACATCGTTTACCTAACTGTACAACTTTGAATTATCGAAAACTTTTTGATCGTCCGTGTATTGTCAAGTGCCAATAGTTCATAGTTCTGTTTCTTAAGTCAACAACATTAGGGAGGAACAAAGTGTGTAACACAACTTCTTACTATAGTGTCTAAACGAAAAGTATCTAAATTGTATATCAAACATCTTGTTTGAATTAGCACCTAAAATTCTAAAATAAACCGAAAAAAACTATGAGGGCCAAATACGGTTAGAATATTCCTAACACATGTAAATACATATAGATAAAAAAATAGTTAGCGGTATAAAGTGGTTAAAAAATCATACAATAATCAAGCAATAACTAAAAAAGGTTGCA
>CAJVYQ010000111.1 GCA_913009825.1 uncultured Deferribacteres bacterium | reverse complement strand
CTTTCTGCTCCACTACCTGATGCGGACAAGTTTCCTGTTTTCAGAGAATCATTTATGGCGCTTGATCATCTTTCCCGTGATTCATTGCGGATCGGATATCGGAAATTCCTTAAGTCAACAACATTGGAGGGATACGGGGAGTGTAAAATAACTTTCAACTCAAGCACGCTTCTCCCCGATACGGTTTCAATTTTTGAGTTGTAAATCTGTAATTCGGAATTTCAACCCTATCTGCAATCGCTCAATTTGGGATGACATAACTTTTAAATTACCTGAGAAACTATGAATATCCGGCGTAAGGAGAAAAATGTATGCCTAAAAAAATATTAATCGTCGACGATGAAGAGGACATGCAGATTTACCTTGAAACGCTATTTCAAAAAGCGGGATTCGAAACAGATACAGCCGTCAATGGCGAAGATGCCCGGGTAAAGCTTTCCGGCAACCCGCCCGATTTAATCACACTGGACATCATGATGCCTAAAAAAAGCGGGCTTCATCTTTTCAAATTCATCCGGGAAAAGAAACAAACGCGGGATATTCCTGTTGCGGTTGTTTCCGGTGTCACCGCTCACCGTGACTTTTTCCAGGATCAACCTGATATAGGTCCAACCATTTTTATCGATAAACCGATCGAACCCGGTACTTTCCTCGAACAGATCAAAAAGTTATTGGCAGATCGATGAAAATTCCAGACTTCAAATATTTGGTAAAAACTTACAATTGGATCATTACTTCCACTTACCGGATTTTAGCGGGGGCTTTGTTTTTATCCGGTATGTTTATGCTCATGGCTATCTTTTTTCATCCTATTGTTTTAGGAGCGATCTCTCTTGTAATTTTATTTGGCCTGGGCATCGCCGCTTACAGTATCCGCCATACAGCCGTAGCGTTGGATTTTCCCGGCATCGACCGCTTTTTTCAGCAGGTTCCCTGTTACTGCACCATCCAAAACCGGGATATGAAAATTATCCGCACCAACAAATTATTTCGCAAGGATTTTGGCAGCAGGCTGGGAGAAGTATGCTACGAAGCGTACAAAGGGAGCAATGAAATCTGCCCGAATTGCCCCGTACTAAAAACATTTTCTGACGGGAAAACACACAGCACGGAAGAAACAGTGCTGACAAAAGACGGCCGACAGGCACAGATGCTGGTTCATACCACACCGGTCACCAATGAATCCGGTGAAATTGTCGGTGTGATGGAGATGTCTACCAACATCACAGAGATCAAAAAACTGCAGGGACAGATCGAGGCAAGCCGGAAAGAGTTTATGGACCTGTTTGAACGGGTACCTTGCTATATCTCCATTCTGGACAAGGATTTCCGTATCAAGCGAATCAACCAGTTGTTCCGGCAGGAATTTGGCAACAGGACCGGTGAATACTGCTATAAAGTTTATCACGACAGAGATTCCATTTGCGACGGCTGTCTGGTTGCCAAAACCATGGAAGACGGAAAGATACACAGCACCGAAAAAACCGTGCTCAAACCCGATGGCCGCGAAGCCCGCCTGATTGTCTATTCTACCCCCATTTACAATGGCAACGGCAAATTGTCCGCCGTTATGGAGATGGCCACCGACATCACCGAAGTGAAAAAACTACAGCACGAACTGACATACATGGGCAGAACCATCGCCGTGATGGCGCACCGAATCAAAAATATTCTCATGGGACTGGAAGGCGGCATCTTTGTTGTGGAAACCGGCATGGAAGACGGTGACGATGCTATGATCAAAAAAGGATGGGGCATGATCCAGAGAAATGTAAAAAAAGTCTCCGGTATTGTAAAGGATCTGCTTTACTGTTCGAAAGAGCGGGAGATGAATTTTGAACTGATCGATCCTATCCCGGTTGTGCAAAATGTATTTGAACTTTTCGAAGGAAAAGCCCGCAAAGAGAATATTACGCTGGATCTTGACATTCCGGTTTCCATGCCAAAAGGGAAATTTGACCCGGATGCTCTGCACAGCCTGCTTTCCAACATGATCACCAATGCATTTGACGCATGTATAAACGACGCCACCGAAGATAAGGAATTCCACCGCGTTTGCATCCACAGCAAATATGAACAGGATGGAAAATACATTTTTGAGATCGAAGACAACGGCGTCGGCATTCCGGGTGCGATGGGCGATTGTGTTTTCGAAGATTTCTTTTCCACAAAAGGCCGTGAAGGCACCGGGCTGGGTCTTTTAGTGGCGCGCAAAATTATTGAAGAACACGGCGGCACGATTATCTTTCGTTCTACAGAAGGAGAAGGCACAACTTTCCGGGCAATTTTTCCACACAACGAATAAAGATTTCCGGAGCAGCAATATACTTCGGGTTTTAAATATTCAATATTCCTAAAATTGACAAAATCCCGTTGACTTTCATCAGAGAATATAATATGATTTGACCGGAAACGAGTTAAACAGGAGAAATCCCATGAGCAAGAAAATTTTAATTGTTGACGATGATGAAGACATCATCATTTTTTTAGAAACCCTCCTGAGTAAAGCAGGCTATGAAACCAGTACCGCCATGAACGGTGAAGAGGCTGTCAAACTGGTGAAACAGGAAAAACCGGATTTAATTACACTGGATTTACAGATGCCAAAAAACACCGGCACCGATTTTTACCGCAACATTCGCCGCGACAAAACGTTGAAGGACGTTCCGGTAATCGTCATCAGCGGCATTCCCGGCAAACACCTGTCCATCCCCAGACCCGCCGCTGTTTTCGACAAACCGATTGACAAAGAAGAGTTGCTTGAAGCAGTGGAAGGGCTCATCGGCTGAATAAATCACTGCGGGTAAAAGCGCACTTTCTTATTTGACAAAACAGGCGTGGGTAACAAATAATCAACGTTTACAAATTTACCCGGGAAGCGTTGATTCTCCTTGACTTTTCCCGCCATTTTTGTTACAATTGGCTCTCCGGTTAGCCTGCTTTCCTTTTGCGCTGTCAGGCAGAAGGGGGAATTCTGCATCTTCTCGTTCTTGCCGGACCGGTTTCTATGAAAAAGAGAACAATCACATTTTTCAATTGATCTTTCGAACCCCTCGATAACCTTGCAAAAGACAAACTGTAAAACCATAAAATCACAAAAGGGAAAAATGGACGCACAGGAACATTTCTATTCAGACGACCCCAAAACAGGTCATCCGGATGTACGGACAACGTTGAAAGACGTAAATTACTATTTTCTCGGCAACGGACATATTACCGCCGTGGTTCAGATCTGCCGGTCAGGCGAAGGCACGCCGGTGGGTTTACTGATTATGAACCCCGAAAAATTCGGCCATAAAAGAAACTGTCTCACCATGGCTGCGGAAAACGGATTGACAGACACCATGCTAAAACTCAGCGGCGAACGGATCGAGCTGACGCCGCAGCCGGAAAATGTAACGGCTTCCCGGCATGAATTTCAGAGTGTGCCGCAGGTAATTATAAAATGGGGAAACCGGCAAATAGAAATAACAGAGAAACTGTACTGCCCGGACCGGAAACAGGGCCGGCTTTTGCGGGAAATTGAACTGCGCAACAAAGGACAGGAAAACCTCTCCTTTCGCATCGAAACCGGCGCAGGCAGTCAAACTATCGCCGAAATGATTCATCTCAATTGTGGACAGAAGAAATCACTGCTCATTGAATATATTTTGACCGGTAAAAACGGTATCGATTCAGTCCGCTTAAACCGGTGCTCGCAGAATGAAATTGAACAAGACACCCTTTTGTATTGGCAAAAAACGGCAGCTTGTCGGTTCGATTCATCTCTTCTGAACCATCTGTTCAACAGCGCCAAATACCAACTGCAGGCAAACATTTCCTATCAGGGCAGGCAGGATGCCAGCATCTGGCAATACAATCTGGAGTGGGTGCGGGATCAGTCCATGGTAGTCATTGGGCTGACACTTTCCGGTCAATTTGAGTTGGCCGGAACCATGCTGGACCGGCTGTTCACAAAATTTGTAACGGACAACGGAGATACGGTAGATTCCAGCCGGGCGCGACCCTATACGGAAGTGGAATTGGATCAAAACGGAGAATTGTTGCTGGCGTTAAAATTTTATGTGGATTGGAGCGGCGATTTGACGCTGCTGCAAAAACACCGGCAAAAAATAAAGGCAACGGCAGAATTCCCTCTGAAGGATGTTTTTCGCCATCCGGAAGTATCCCTGATGCACAACAAAAGGGAATTTTGGGAACGGCATGCCCTGCACGGCATCCGGGACGGCATGGAGCTGATGTACCAGTTTTACGTCTGCCTGGGATTGGAAAGCGCCGCTTCGCTGGCCGAACTTGTTCATCACTACGAAGAGGCGACAGCCTGGCGAAAGGCGGCTGCAGAAATCAGAAAGGATATGCTGTACCATCCCCAATATGCTCTGATTGAGGACAACCATTTCATCAAACGGCGCAATGTGGACGGTTCTCCGGCAATTGAAGCAATACTGGCAACAGAAGAAGGACTCCCGGCCAACATTCCTCTGCTTGAACCGGGAAAACACTATCTCGATCCGGACAGCTCGTCGGTTTTACCCATCGCCTGGGGATTCATCGATGCCAAATCCGGCCTGGCCCGGCAAACATTAGCCGGTATTGAGCCCCTTTGGAATCAGCGCTGGACCGGCGGCGGTTACGGCAGGTACCATGTAGCCTCGGAACCGGATTCACCGGGCCCCTGGCCGTTTGCCTCTCTCTTTATTGCCAGAGCTTATTTTGAGAACGGCGATGACGAGAAGGTTTGGCGGGTTTTACGCTGGTTAAAACAGGTACCCGGAGCAAAATCGGGCGCCACATTTGAATTTTACGGCCCCCGGCAGGTTCCACCCTATCCCCAGATTGGCATTGTGCCATGGACCTGGGCGGAAATTATCATGCTGTCTGTTCATCACATCCTGGGTGTTCGCCCGGAAGGTAACAAATTGCGCTTGCGGCCCAGACTACTGTCCGGCCTGCCGGGTGCCAAAGCGGAATTACGGGTACGAAATTGCCGCATAAAACTGGAAATCAGCCGATCAAAAGAAAAATGCGGTTTCTACATCGACGGAGAGCAGATATCCGATGCGACGGATGAGATTGTTCTGGATATGCCGGAACGGGATTTGACGGTGGAGCTGTTTGTGAAAGAATAGCGGGAGCAGGATTCCCTGCTTGCCGGCAGACAAGGAACCTGTGTCCGCCTCCGGCGGATATGAACCCAACGAGCCACTTCTCTCTAATCATCTTACAGATAAATTCTCTTCCTCTGCCACTCTTTAACTGTTTTTCCCGCAACATAGCCTCACGCTTGATATCATACTGCTCTGTATAAAATAACTCCCCGGGACGATAACCAGACAGTCCAACTCTCTTTTGAAAGTTGATTATATGAAACCTGAATTGAGCGATGCTTAGCTTGAAACAACCAGCCAAAGAGTTTTGTCATTCTGCCTGCCCGACCACAGGCGGGCGCTCAGGATGACGGCCGGAGGGGAGTCGAAGCCTCAATAAGTTAACACAATACCCACTAATAACCGAAGTATTGGCATCAGATAAACTTTTTGCTTGACATTCAACCGGCAAATTTATACACTAAAATACATTCTTTCTTTAAAAAAAATATTCAGCTAATATACTATGAATATGGATTATTTAGCTAACGGCACAAACCTGCAAAAACCTAAATTACCTGACCGGGTGCGAATAGTTATCCGGACCAAACATTATAGTATCCGAACAGAACAGGCTTATGTATATTGGCTAAAAAAGATTGTTCTTTTCCATAACAAGAAACATCCTAAAGAGATGGGCGCTACGAATATTAATC
>CAJVYQ010000110.1 GCA_913009825.1 uncultured Deferribacteres bacterium | reverse complement strand
CGGTATTGTCACTACTCAGGCAGCCCGCGAAAGACTCAAAAAAAAACAGGAAAAAAGTTAGATGAGATCATTCGATTGTTTCGTGCGCTTTCTGCCTGTGTCAGACAGACGTGAGCTGAATAGTTACTAAAAATTTAAAAATTGTTCGTTTAAATAAAATTCAGCGCAGCAACTTTCTTTTTCGCTGCCAGCGCTCCCGCAGGCGGATGGAATCCAGACCGAGGTAATTTCCTTTTGAGAGCGGATTTCTGCCCACACACTCGAAACGCAGCGAGTGTTTGCCAACCGGCAGCCTGAAACTGCCCAGGTAGTGATCTCTGACCACCAGGTTACCGGCATAAAAATCAAAATCGTCAATTTTTTGACCGGCCATGTAATCTTTGGGCCGGCGGATATTTTTACCGTCCAGAAAAATTCTGTAGATGCCGTAGTCACCGGCATGGGTCATGCGCAGCAGCAGTCCGCGATATTCCTCTTTTTCGATGGTGAAATGAACCTCCAGAACCGGTTGTTCCGAGGCAGGTCGAAAGAATAACTGGCCGTCGCCGGTCCAGTCGTAACCTTTCTGAAGCCTCAGAACGCCGGGTGAATGATTGGCGGAGGCAAGCAGTGTTTTTGCCTGAATAATGATATCAAGATTGGGCAATAACCGTCTTGACAGAGGCGGCAGTTGAGTGAAGCGGAATGGCTGTCCGGTCTGATACCAGAAAGCAACCGTGGCAATGTCATCCTCGCGCTCAACGTGACCTTCGGTTTTACCGCTTTCCGTTTCGTCCCCGGTGATCCAGCCGGTGTGTTCCATTTCAAAACGCAGCGATTTCCTGAACCGGACCGGATCTGCGATATGCCAGCGGTACAGACAGTATTCGGTGCCCAGGTCTTCAAAGTCAGAACTCATGTACGTGCAGCCAAAATAGGGGAAAAGGGTTTGATCCAAGCCCCAGGCCATGAGGAAATAATCTTCGGTGCCGGTACCCTGGATAGACGGTTTGGTATCTCCGTCGATGTAAAACCGGGCATCTCCCTCGCCAAACCAGTAAGGGCTGCGGGAGCGGACAGACATAACGGTACCGACATAATGTCCCGTGCCCCGTATATCGGCAACGAGGTAATCCCTGCCCAACTTTTCAGGAAAAGCCTGGTTGTACTGGGCGCAGAAATAAGCCGTTTCCACCGGCAGATCATCTCCTTCCGTGTAATCGATCTGATAATAAAAACTTCTGACGTTTTTAGCACCTTCGTTTGTGACAGTGATCAGAGCGTGTTTACGAAACGGCATAGGCCAATAACAATTGTAACCGTCTCCGCCTTCCACCTGCACAGGAACAGATTTAATTTCCCGGCGGCGTCCGAATCCGGAAGCGAAAAAATCGCCGAGAGGCGCTTCCACAGCGGGTTTTTCCGCTCCGTCCCAATACATACGCAGGACGATCTCGTTGGGTGCCGCAGACCCGTTTGCTTCCAGCCAATTGGGGCGCGCCCCGGAAAATGTCAACCAAATGTGCCGGATGACGCCTGGCCCGCCGATGTCCGCCAGAATTTTCGTTTCTCCCGGTTTTATATATTTGATCCGGTCAGCGTTGCCGGTGAAGCTTGAATCTGTGGAAGTAATTGCCCGCGACCGGCCGGCATGAATTTCTATCAAAGATTGAATTTCCTGCGCCGACACGATGTGGTTCACCGCTTGTAAAAGAAACAAAAAAGCGAGGTAAGTAACTGTTTTTTTTAGCATAATTTTACTCCGGTTTTATATCAGATAACGGTCAGTACGCCTCTTACATAGCCGACGGATTCAGCCGTTCCTGGCAAAGGATCATCAGCATCCTTTTCAAATTCAAACGAAGCGCTTCCGGCGTACTTTATTTTCAATAATGTTTGTAACAATTTGGGAATATCGATAACGCCTCTGCCAATTTCCACAGTCCCGCCTTCTTTTGTGGCGATATCTTGGGGAATTTCATTCATTGCCGGATCATGTAAGCGAAGCCAATTAAACCGGGCATGGGGAAGCGGGTCTTCTTCCGTTCCTTCGGAAGCTTGAAACTCAATCGGACGAGTTCTTTGAGATACAGAAGGAACTAATTTAAAGAAATAGAGGGTTGTTGCTACGCCAATGATTAAGATAATTCCGGAAACAATGAGTAATTTCAGACGTTTCATAATAAATCTTATTTCCTAATTAAGTTAATAAGGATAACGCTGCGCATAACTTCCCCGAACAGCGGAGACGTAATTGAAAGAAGATTCTAAATTTCAACCAAGGGGTAATGAAAACCAAAAAGCTGGCCGCTGTTTCGGGTCAGGCTGGTGAGATTGTTGGCTGTTTAACTTCATTTTATTTTAGTTTCCTGGTATTATTTGTAAAAAACAGCCTATCTTATTAATAGCATCTTGGTGCTTTCAGCCGCGCTTCGAGTGCCTATTTGATATATATAGACTCCCGTAGGCATGATCTTGCCAAATTTATCTCTTCCATTCCAGGTAATATAATATTCACCAACATTTTGGGTTTCATCAACCAAAGTTATGATTTCATGTCCTACAATATTATAGATTTTGATGATGACATTAGTTGGTTTGAGAATAGAATAGTATATTGTAGTGTTCGAATTAAAAGGATTGGGATAATTCGATAAGATATAATTACTTATTTGTGTGGTAGAAGGGCTACTGTTATGTCCATGTGAGGAAACACTCGTTGTTATGGAAATATTAGAGGACCAGTCCCATTGATTAAAACCAAACCCATTTGCTGAATAATCAATAGACCAGGTCCCATCTTCTTCTATAACGCTCAGGTCCATCATACCATCGCCATCATAGTCGGCAGGAACAGGATGGGCATTTTGGCTGCCGTATATCGGATTCGACTTCCAATCAATTATATCCTCCCAGCCATTGACGATATCATCTACCATCCAGCGACCTTCATCTGTTCTTATCCCAATCTCCGCATTCCTGTTTCGGTTATAGTTTCCGGGTAGCGGAAAAGCGCTTATATCTCCATACATGCCTTCATCGGAAACCCAATCCCACTCAATACCGGTTGAAAAACCATTATTTGCATAATCAATCAGCCACTGTCCGTTATCTTTTTTTTCACTTACGTCTGCCTTTCCGTCACCGTCATAATCCGCCGGAGCAGGATATGCGTCTCTTACTGGTAATACACCCCATGCATGGGGAAAGGCATCGAATGTGTCGAAACCATTTGAGGAGTAATTAATAAACCAACCACCGGTATCCTTCCGTAATGCCATATCAGCTTTACCATCTCCATCGTAATCCGCAGGCACGGGATAGTATTGATATAAATAACTCGTTATCGGTATATCCCAGATAAAATTCCAGGTACCATATCCATCAAATGCATAATCGATGTACCATTTTCCGGAAGCATCATCTTTAATACTTATATCCGCTTTGCCGTCTCCGTCATAATCCGCTGTAGCCGGATGAGACTGTTTACTTAGAGACGTCAGTGTTTTTATTTCCTGATCCCAGGCGCCAAAACCATTAGCTGCAAAGTCGATTAACCAGCGTCCATCGTCTATTTTCATACCAAGATCTGCTTTGCCGTCACCATCGTAATCTGCCGGCGAAGGATGAGCAGAACTGCCAACGCTGATATCTTTTCTGCAGGCGTATTGGATAATCCAGTGTTGAGGTGTTCCCGGCTTATAAATTCCAGATACAAGATAAACACTATCTGCCCAGGCTGACAAGTAAGGTTCATTTTCAATGTTAGCTACAATAGCAGGACGGTCATGATAAGCTGTACCAAAATACCAAATTTTATTACTCCCTCCTGGATTTGGAGAGAGTATCACGTTGTTTTCAGTTCCTGCCTCCAGATATTTCCCCGACCAGTGAACGATTTTAACCAGATGAGAAGTCTGAAAATCCAATCTCCATAAAAAATCATTATCATCAGTCCGAAGGTCTGCCACCGAAACTTCAGCGTAGGTTCTATTTGTACGGGAATGGGCGAATAAATATTTGTTATTTTCAGGGCTAATGGGATGACCCGAGAAATCTGTTTCATTACTAATATAAAACCAGATGTCTTCATATCTTTCGATGGTGTTCTTTCTCAATTCCTCATTTGCAGACCAGACAATGTCATAGATATTCAAGTATTCCATCCAATCAATCACGTTTGTGTGATAACATGTTAATAACTTGCCAACATTCGAACTTACACCATTCCCGGAAAAAACATTCCAATATATAGGAGCATTCGGTGTTTCATCCCAACAGTATTTACCAATAAGTACTTGATTTGTTGTAATTACATCCTCAAATAGCGGAAGAATATCTTCCGTTCGAATTCCTTCGCGCTGCATCATGAGAGCCATTAAGGGGATAAGCATATTATAAGATTTTGCGGACAGGTAAGCGATACGAGGGCTTTTATTTTTAATGATTAATTCAAATTGATTGACCACATTGATCGCATCTCTGATCCAGGCTTCCATGGTTTGTTCAGTAGGCGGGTTATTCAGATAGATCGTATACTCATCGATGAGCGCATTCACGTTTCCGATTTCCTCTTCCGCCCTGACCAGGTTAATTTCTTCAAGGATTTCATTTTTCGCCTGATTGATGAGATCAGCTAAATTTGGATCCGGCTCCATAAAATTTCTAATTTTGTTATAAGCATCATAAGCAGTTTTAATAAATCCCAAAAAATCGAACTGGTAGTTTGTATTTGCAGTTGAAGTTATACTGAGATTAATGATGCTGAAAAAAATCAGGACAAGCCAAATTCTCTTTTGTGTTCTCATTTCTATCTCCTTTCACTATAATCAAAATCAGATATCATGTTTCCAATAAGCGGTTTTTTTCATTTGGAATAGAATATTACTGACTAACATTTTAATAAGGTGCTTATTTAACTTGCAAAAAATATACATTATTATGACCTAAATTGAGCGATTCTTAGCTTGAAACAACCACCCAAAGAGTTTTGTCATTCTGCCTGCCCGACCGCAGGCGGGAAAGAATCTTGTTAGTTCTGTGCACTAAACCAACAAGATTCCTACGGAATGACATTAAAATAGCTCAATTCAGGTAGGAACAAGTTCCCATTATTAGCTTCCGTGGCTATTATCTTGAATTTTTGAGCACCCAGTATCAGGCACTTTCCATTTGGGTTTTATTCCTGAATAGACACCATTTTCTTCCGGCGGGTCCTATCATCTCAGCAATATGCATTTTGGATCGTGATCTTTTTACTCCCAAAGTCAATATCTTTGATCCGCAGCCGCAAACATTCACTGATGGGAAGGTAACTTCCTTATTCAGTAATTTATGCTTGTCTGTATGGAAATTTTCGTTCATCTTGTTTTGCAACCAAGTTACCTCATTCAGGTGCCTGCGGCAAAAAGATATAAGGTGCAATCATTCGCTTACCTGTTTTTTTTGTCCATCATACAAAATGAAATATTTTGTGATAATACGGGCAAAAGTGATAATTTGAAAGTCTTGATTATGCGCAAAATTCTTCAGTATTAGCTATTCAGAGCTCTTCATCGCAAAGTCTCAAGCACATCGGTTCTGAAGGAATTTTAGGGGGCACTATTATTTGCAGGATTCGCTGGATAATTTTACCGAAAAGAGCCTTGTGCCTTTTAGTCAAGAAAAATGAATAAAGTTCGAATTCCCTGTAAATTAAATCAGGAAACAGTATAATCATATTTAATTTACCTGAATATATGCAAAAAAGACCAGCTATTAAAAGTCAAGAGAAAAATGTGGATAATGTCAAAGAACAGAAAAGAAAAGTTAACTTGCTTTTTTCCATTGAAAAGTTTTAGGATCGGTTAGCACAAAAGGTTTATCGTTT
>CAJVYQ010000109.1 GCA_913009825.1 uncultured Deferribacteres bacterium | reverse complement strand
TTGCCGTGAACGACAAGGCTAAGAAATGAAAGGGCGCTAAAGCGTCCTATTTACGATAGCATCCTTCAGGATGCTTTCATGTCTTAGCCTGAGGGTTCACTCTCAGGCGACCTGAATAGTTACCAAACAAGCATTTAATTAAACTGTTTTATTTGTTTTTTAGCCACAGAAAAGAGATGTCACAGAATTGTTTTACCTTTAAATAGTGTTTCGGCAAAGACCCCTCTTCTTTGTCATTTCCGTCGTGCCTGAAGCAGACAGGCAAAAGCGGCATCCGGGGAAAATACTCAATTGAAAAAATCGCGATATCTACTTGTTTTTGCCGGACTACCGGGGCTAAGCCAAATATTTTTCGAAATTCTTTACCCGCAGCTTTGTTGTGCCTTTTTTCTCAATTTCGAAACCTTCGGCGCTTAAATTTTTTGCCTGCTTTTCCACACCGCCGGGAAATTTGGGGTTCAATGTGCCGTCATCTTTAGTTACCCGCCAGTACGGAGCGATATCTTTTCCTCCGTTTTCCCGATCCTCTTCTGCGGCTTCCGCAGCAATTCTGACAAAAATGCCGGTTGTCAGCGGACAGGTGAAATCAGCCTGATATTTGCGGGCCAATTCGCTGCGAATTTTACCGATCGTGATCAATTGTCCCGGCGGAACCTGCCGGATAAACCGGTCGATAATTCGCGGTGTGGCGATGAGCATTTTTTCACCGCCGTATTTTTCAATCCAGTTTTTTGGCGGCAATTTGATTACCGGTTCCTGTTTCTTCTCAAGTTTCTCTCGCCAGGTCTTTTTCGGTTTGAATTCAAGAATCATAAGCAATCTCCTTTTTCTGCAAATGAATATACTTGCAGGCTAATTGTGAATATGCTGTTTCTGTAATTATTTTGAAAGTAAAGAACCATAGTTCATATTGCAAGCTAATTTTTAACATCTCTCAGTTCCCAACAAATTATTCATACAATGAAACTTACCAAGAATGCATTTGAAAACCATTGAAAGGGTTTGAAAATGGGGAGAACACTTCTTCGGCAACCGTTTCAACGATTTAAATGAAGTTTCGTTGCAGCAATAAATTATGCTTGAATTGAGCGATTTTCTTGTTTTTAAGCTTGGCACTATTATTAACGGGCCACCTGAATAGTTCAGGACGGCATATTCTGTGTTCAGCTACTTTTTCCATCCCGCATTCTCTTCAACTGTTCCGGCTTTCCCAGATCGAACCAGCGAATGCCATCCGCCCGGAATGCCCGGATTTTTGCTCCTTCGCCGGCCAGCCGTAAATAGGTTTGAACAATTGAAAAAGCGCCGGTTTCTGTGCACCGGGCAAAAAATGCCGGTGAAATCACATGAATCCCGCAGAAGCCGAGGTCAACTGTCCGGCCTTTTGGCCGGCGGGTAAGAATCGTTTTCTGCTCCGCAACCGATTTCCAGCCGCAGAGGTTGTCCTGTTCATCAAAAATCAGGAAACGGGAAGTAACTCTTTTTTGCACTGCCAGCGTGGCCAGCGCCTGGGAATCCCGGTGCTGAACATACATTTTTTTCAGATCGATGTCACTGAGGATATCCACATTGTGCAAAAAAAATGGTTCGTCCTCGTCAAAAAAGGGGGCTGCATTTTTCAATCCTCCGCCGGTATCCAACAGTTTTTCTTCGTGCAAAAATTCGATATGAATCCCGAAAAAATGGCTGTTTCTGAGAAATGCTTCAATTTGTTCCGGGAAATGATGCAGATTGATGATGATTTCGTCGACGCCGGCGGCAATCAATTCCCGCACCACAATTTCCAGCAGCGGTTTGCCGTTAATCTCAATTAAAGCTTTTGGTTTAGTGCGGGTAAGATGGTGGAGACGAGTGCCGAGACCGGCAGTAAGAATCATGGCTTTCATAGAAAACGGATACTATCCTGCTACTTTGATTATTTGTAGTTCTCTGTGGGTAACTTCAATATTTATTTTATATTTTTCCCGTAAATATTTGGCAATTGTATTGGCGCAGTAAACAGACCGATGCTGACCGCCGGTGCAGCCAAAGGCAACGGACAGATCGGAAAAATTTCTCTGCCGATAATTTTCGATCACCTGACTCAACAGGTCGCGAACCCGGGTGAGAAAACTATGCACTTCCTCTTTTTCCGCCAGGAACGCGATGACAGCCGCATCGTTTCCCGTCAGATTTTTGAACCGCTCCTGTCTGCCCGGATTGGGGAGAGACCGGCAGTCAAAAATGAAACCGCCGCCGTGCCCGGTCTCGTCACGGGGCAAACCCTTTTTGTACGAGAAACTCTGAATACGCACGGTTAACAGCAGTTTCACATTGCCCAGTTCGCGCAGCCGGGTGGAGCGAACCAGTTGCCGCAGCACGTCAAACAGGGTGGGAAGTTCCGTCGGGATTTTAGCCGTGCGCAGAACAAATTCCAGATTGCGAATAGCGTAGGGGACGCTCTGCAAAAAATGAGTTTTCCGCTCATAAAATCCTCTGAAACCGTAAGCGCCCATGGCCTGCATAATGCGCACCAGCACATATCCGTAGTAAAACTGCAAAAATTGTGCGCCGTCGAATTCGATATATTGGGTCAATTCTTTTAAATAGGTATCCAGCAGCCGGTCACGGACAGCGAAGGGGATATCCGCTTTGGCGTCGAAAAGCAGAGAGGCAATATCGTATTGCAGCGCGCCGTGACGGCCGCCCTGATAATCGATGAACCACGGTTCATCCCGGCGCAGCATGATATTTCTGGATTGGAAATCCCGGTAGAGAAAGTAATCCGGTTCCGGCTGCAGGAGAAAATCGGTAAATTTGATAAAATCATCTTCCAGCTTCTGCTCGTTGAATGGAATTTTTGCCAGTTTGAGAAAATAGTACTTGAAATAGTTCAGATCCCACATCATCGATTGACGGTCGAAACTATGCCTGGGATAACATAAACCGTAATCCAGTGATTTCCCGGCATCGATTTGAAATTTGGGTAATTCAGTGACAACTTTTTCGTACGCGGTGATGATGGATGCGGGAAATTCTTTGCTCCCTTTGCGTTCCTTTTGCAAAGCGTCGAACAGAGTAAGATCGCCCAGGTCTTCTTCCAGATAAATTCCATTATCCAGGTCTTCCGCATAGATTTCCGGGACATTCAATCCCTCTTTACGGAAATGGCGGGAAAATTCCAGAAAAGCGATATTTTCCGACCGGTCCTCGTTGGCCGCACCGATGACGGATCGCCGGTCACTTTTAATGCGAAACAGTTTGCGGTCCGAACCGTGGGCTTTCAACGCCGTGATCGAAACGGGGTCTTCCTGAAAACGATGTTTAAAAAGTTTAGTCAATTTTGATTTCATAGGAACCGGTTTACGTTAGTGTCTGAACGAAAAGTGGAAAACATGCATCTTGCTTGTTTTATAAACTGTTTAGTTCCCTGCTTTTCAATAAGATTATAATTCAAACAGGATGTTTGATATACAATTTAGATACTTTTCGTTCAGCCTCTACGTTAATAAAATTGGAGCATTCTACTTTTTTGAAAAACTGCTGATTTCTTTGCGAAGAGTCCTAAAAGCCTGAATAATTGCTGTTCTTTCAGTAGACATACAACCTTTTGAACCCACATCAAACGTTAAATGACACTACATTTTCCCGGGCATCTCCAGCGCACCGTTTTCTCTGGCGTCGGCCCGTTTAAGCAGGATAGCGAACAACAATCCCAAAAAGCCCAGGCCGGCAAACATGAGCATGCTGGCCGTATAAGATTTGGTTGTATCCCGGAGTATTCCGTTTAAAAACGGGAATAAAGCAAGACCGATGTTTTGAATAGCGGTCATCAGGCCAAACGCCGTGCCTACCCGCTCTTCTTTGACAATCAGAGGAATGGATGGCCACATGGCCGCCGGCACCAGCACGAAAGCAGCGCCCAGTGCAATCATGGGAAAAACCGGATTGATTTTTGTCAGCCCCATCAGCGCATGGCTGGGAATCATGATCAACGATCCGATCATCATCATGGTGGCGCGCTTACCGATTTTATCCACCAGATGCCCGGCAAAAGGTGCAAACACCATCGATGCAAAAATGATGATGGAGGTAATGCCGCCGGCGGTGCTGAACATGTGAAAAAAATTATTCAATACCTGATAAATGAAGCCACCGTTTGTTTCCGCCACCTTGGCAATTCCCCATTTATCGACAAAAAAATCAGTAGAGAGCGCAGTGAACGGAAAAATGGCGGAATAAAACGTAGTGCATAGAAATGTGACATACCAGAAACTGGGTTTCAATTCTTTGATATCGCTGAACACAATTTTCTCTTCGGCGCTTTCATCCCGCAAATTGAGCGCCTTTTCACCGCGCCGATCCATAAAAATGTACATCAGATTGGCGGCCAGAGATAGAATACAAAAGAGGACCGCCGTAAAAAGCGCGTAACGGTAGCTGCCGAAATAGCTGGTAATCAACTCACCGGTGTTGAAACTGAACAACGTTCCCAGGCGGCTTACCATCAACGCCACACCAAAAGAGAGCGCCAGTTCTTTGTGTTTGAACCAACGGGCCAGAATGGCGCTTTGAGCCACAATCAAGGGTTCCGAACCCGCGCCAAAAATAAAACGGCCCAGAAAGATAACCGGTATTGATTTAGCCAACCAAACTATCACGGCGCCGGTGAGAACTAAAATGGAGAAGATGAGACTGGCTTTGCGAGTACCTAATTTGTCGATTAAAATACCGCCGATCAGTACCGCTAAAATGGCCGCCACGCTGTACATGGTGTAAAAGCTGCCTATGGTTCCGCGGGCAGCGCCCAATTCTTCAATGAGTGTCGGGGCGATGGCGCCCACAATATCATAGGCAAAATAGCTGCCGAATGTTAATCCTGCTACAAAAATCAAAATAGTGAAACGGTATATCGGTTTAGTGGGATGAAAAAATCCTGTCTGTGCCTGAATAGCTGAAGTCATTTAGTTGATCCTTTCAGTGGGAGTTTTTTTCACAACCGTTTTTTGAACGACCTTAAAATATGAATTTAGCGGCTCAAAGGCAAGGAGAAACTTTCAGGATTCTTGAAAGGTCAACCCCAGACAGATGGGATAATTATCCTTTGTATTTCATGGATTTATCCGGAGTGATACAGGGCGCGGGAAAAGAAGCTTGCATTTTTTACGCAATCTATGCTATTCCTTACTCAAGTTTCGCATTTATAATAACTCAGGTATTGTAACTTGTCGGGATCCGAGAAATACAGTTGTCCGGAATATCTTTTGTTCCATTCTTCGATGTTAATCATCCTGTGCATAAAACAAGTATCCGTATGTTTCCGGGACAATCCCTGTTCATTGATTCATATCCTGCGAGCTCTGAAAGGGCGGAATATACCAGCCCGGGGCAACGCCCCGGGGGAAAAAAACAACGGAGCCGGGCCCTGAAGGGGGCGAAATACAAAATTCAAATGAACCGATCGTACCGGCACAGGTAAATATTCCGCCCTTTCAGGGCTTGTTATTCTTTTTCCTCTTTCCCCCCGGGGCCTTGCCCCGGGCTATTGTATTTCACCCCGTTGGGGCGGCTGAAAATGTTTATAAGGGGTGTGTTTTTGATATTACGTAACAATTTTGGGGAAATGAGTTTTAAGAAAGAAATTCCAAAAGGCATCCCAACGTTTACTTAAGACTAACGAACGTAAAGTAAGTACCGTTTGTCCACCTTGATAGGTCCATCTCATTCCGGATTTTTTTAATCTTGCTCCAATTAAATTTTTACATGCTGCTTCTATTACACCACTGCCAATAGGAAGATGTTTTTGTATTAATTGATAATAATCCATTCTTTTTTTATTATATTGTAAATATTTTAACTCAGATTCAACTTCATTATTTTTTTTTATTAAACTTCTGCGATACCTTACAGCTCTAATCACCTTTGCTGCA
>CAJVYQ010000108.1 GCA_913009825.1 uncultured Deferribacteres bacterium | reverse complement strand
TGACTCCGTTGTTTTTTTCCCCCGGGGGCGTTGCCCCGGGCTGGTATATTCCGCCCTTTCAGGGCTCGCAGGATATAAATCAATGAACAGGGATTGTCCCGGAAACATACGGATACTTGTTTTATGCACAAGATGATCAACATCGAAGAATGGAACGAAAGATATTCCGGACAACTGTATTTTTCGGATCCCGACAAGTTACAATACCTGAGTTATTATAAATGCGAAACTTGAGTTATAAAAATAAGGAACTATTCATGTATGCCGGCTTCCGGAATTGCTGATAACAATCTGTGCACTAAACCAACAAGATTCCTACGGAATGACATGAGAATCGCTCAATTCAGGTAAATAAAAGAATTCACAAAACAAACTGATCTTAAATTACAAAATCATTTTACGTTAGAACGAGAGAATGGAGAGGTCGAACCGTTGCGTTAAATTTTTACAAAGGAGTTTAAAAATGGTAAAAGATCGAAGAAAAACTTTGTTTCTGATCTCGGTTATTTTTCTTTTAACCGGGTTTGTTTTTTCACTTTGTGCCCAGGTAATCTCTCCCGGGCAGTTTCTGGGTTACAATCCCGGGGATGATTTCCACCTTGCCACTTATGAGCAATTAGTCGGTTATTTTGAAAAACTTTCCACAGAAACGGATCGTTTACGTGTATTTGACATGGGGCAAACCTCCGAAGGCAGAAAGATGAAATATGGGGTTATTTCTTCCGCAGTGAATATGGCCAATTTGAATCGCTACCGGGAGATCAGTAGAAAACTTAGTTTAGTACGGGAAGTTTCCCCGGATGAAGCAAAAAAGCTTGCCGCCGAAGGGAAAGTAATTGTCTGGATCGATTCGGGTATGCACTCTTCAGAAGCATCACCGCCGATGCACCAGTTTCAACTCGCTTACGACCTGGTGACGGGCACGGATCAAAAGACAGAATGGATACGGGAAAATGTGATTTTGTTGCTGGCCATCGCCAACCCCGATGGCATGACTATCGTTGCCGATTGGTACCGGCAGCAAATCGGTACGCCTTACGAAGTGAGCCCGCTGCCGGTTCTGTATAATAAATACGCCGGTCACGATAACAACCGGGATTCTTTCATGGCCAATTTGGCGGAAACACAAAATATGAACCGGATTATTGGTAAAGTCTGGTTCCCGGAACTGTATTACACACAGCATGAAACTGCGCCTTTTCCGGCCCGTATCTGGATCCCGCCCAATCCGGAGCCGGTGAATCCCAATCTGCATCCTCTTATTTTTCGCTGGAAAAATCTGATCGGGGCGGCAATGGGACAGGGGTTTGATGCTGCCGATAAACCGGGCGCTATTTCCCGCACGGCCTTCGATCTGTGGTATCCCGGCTATTCGGATGGCCCCAGCGTGGAAGGACACAACATCCCTTCGGTTTTAACGGAAACGGCAAATTACCGCTATGCCACACCTCATTACTACCGTCTCAATGATTTTCCAAAACAATACCAGGATTTTACTATGGGAACCTTCTATCCCAGTCCCTGGCAGGGCGGTTGGTGGCGATTCAGGGATGCGGTGGACTACGATTTGACTGCTTCAAAATCGGTTCTCGATGTAGCTGCCCGTTATCGTTATGAATTTTTGCTCTACAAATACAAAATGGGCCGTGATGTGATCAACCGGTTCCGGAGTGAACCGCCGTACGGATGGATTGTTCCTGCCATTCAACGCGATTCGAATACTACCGCTTTGATGATCAACCGCCTGTTAGGTTACGGTGTGGAAATATACCGGGCGAACCGTGATTTCATTTATGAGGGCATTTCATTTGGTAAAGGGTCGTACATCATTCCAACCAGTCAGCCTTTTGGTATGTATGTGAAAAATCTGCTGGAAAAGCAGCACTATCCCGATTTGCGCAAATACGGTTATTTGTGGCAGGGTATTTCCAGAGAACTGAAATGGGACGGCGCACCGTTGGCTCCGTACGACGGTGTAGGCTGGACCCTGCCGTTGCAGATGGGCGTGCAGGTCCTGAAAATGGAAAATCCTCTGCAGGTGGAGTGGACGCCGGTTTCTGAGCCGGTTACGGTGAAGTGTAACCTATCCGGGAGCGGTGATCGCATAGTATTTTCCCATTCCGACAACAATAGTTTTTTGGCGGTAAACTATATTTTACAGGCAGGCGGAAAAGTAGGCTGTGCTCTAACTGATTTTTCTCTGCGCGGGAAAAAATATCTCAAAGGAACATTCATCGCAGAAACCAAAAATATTTCTAAAAAAGTTGTTCGTGAATTGGTTACTCAAACTCATATTTCGCCGGTGCGTGGCAAAATTCAGATAAAAACAAAACCGGTGACAAAAAAACGGATTGCGCTTTACAGATCCCCGGTGGCAAATATGGATGCCGGCTGGATATCCTACTTATTTGACAGATACAAATTCCCATATCACTGGTTAACCAATGCTGAAGTGAAAGCGGGTGAACTGCACAATCGTTTCGATGTGATTGTCCTGCCGGATCAGCGGGCGGCTTCTATCCTCAACGGACACCGGAAGGGAACCATGCCGCCCGGATATGTGGGCGGTATTGCCGGCGCCGGAGTAGCGAATTTACAGCAATTCGTTAAAAACGGCGGCGTACTGGTGTGTAACAAAAGTTCATGTGATTTGCCGGTTCAGCAATTCAAATTACCGGTTAAAAATATTTTAGCGAATGTGAAACCGGACAGTTTCAATTGTCCCGGCTCGTTATTGAAAGTAAACTATGAAATTAACAATCCCCTTATATTTGGAATGCGAAAACAGGATGTGGCTTATTTTTCCCGGGGACGGGTTTTTGAGATGATTCCCGATTCGCTCCGAAAAAAGGGGAACTACCAAAATGTAACGGTAAAAATCGTTGCCCGATACCCGGATGAACCGCTGCTGCTGAGCGGCTGGATTTTGGGTGAGAAGCTTATTCATAAAAAAGCGGCAATTCTTGAAGTGAAATTGGGGAAGGGTAAAATTATTCTGTTCGGTTTTAATGTGCATAATCGGGCGCAGGCCTATGCCACAATAAAACTGTTGTTTAATTCGGTATTAGCTATATAGAGGGGAGGCAATAACTGAAATATTGTCATTCATTGTTCCCGGAAAGGGCAGGGAATGATGAAAAAAAGTTGTTGAATTCCCGTTTGTCATTTTCTGCCAAGGTAAGCGCGAATTCCCTTCTCAGGCAGGGAATGAGGAATCTACTATCACGCCGGTATGGAATTTCTCCCAACGGAAAAATAACAGTTTTGTGTACCTGTTAAAAAAAATCTTGACTCTTCCCCAAGGGCAGGCCTTATATTTTAAGTGTAAGAAGTTGACCGACTTCCAAAAATGAAGAAAAAGGACGAGGAAATCATGAAATTCAGTATCGGTGAATTTTCCAGGATAACCGCCCTCAGTATCAAATCGCTGCGACTTTATCACGAGAAAGGGCTTCTGGTGCCGGCGGAAGTGGATACATCTTCCGGTTACCGGTTCTATGATGAAAAGAATTATGAAGTGGCAAAATCGATAAAAATATTGAAAGAGTATGAATTCTCACTTGCTGAAATCAAAGAGATATTGGCTGAATGTGACGATGAAGCGGATATTTTAGCTCATCTGCAAAAAAAGCTGCAGACTATCCGGAATGAAATCAGTCGTTACAAAGAGATTTCCTGTTCCATTGAATTAACCATTCAGGCAGAAAGGGAGAGCGCTATGAAAACCGATGTAAAATTTGAAATTGAAGAAAAAGAACTGGACATCATGCTTATTGCCGGTTATCGCATGCAGGGAAAATATGATGAGGCAGGAGAGGGGTTCAAACTGCTGGGCAAAAAATTCGGCAGATTCATCAACGGAAAACCACTGACTCTGTATTTTGATTGTGAATACAAAGAAGAAGACGCCGATTTCGAAACCTGTTTTCCGGTTCGGAAAGGAAAGAAAATCGATGGCATTTCCGTACGGGAATTGAAGGGTGGGAAAGCGGTTACGCTCATTCATCAGGGACCGTATGAGAATCTCTCTGATTCCTACAAAAAACTGTTTTCCTACATTCATGAAAAGGGATACAAAACAATCCTGCCGACCAGAGAAGTATATCTGAAAGGTCCGGGGATGATTTTTAAAGGCAATGCCAATAATTATCTGACGGAGATTCAGATATTTCTCTCCGCTTGAACCATTTTGCTGCATCCCCCCGGGCTACTTTTAAGAGGGGGAAACTTTCATCGTCAGCGCGGTGACCAATAAATCGTTCGTAGTTAAATTTCTACAGCCTCCGGTGAGTTAAATTTTCCCAAGACAGACAGTTTTTAATTGGGCTCGGGATGAATTTATTGCAATTGGTATTTATCATCGATACGATTAAGCACTATAATCAGCTATTGCCGGCAATCTGCAACAACGAAAAGATAAAAATCGAAAAGAAAAAACAGCTCGCCGCCGTTATAGTCCCGACCCAAAAAGCAGGAAAAACCGTGCAAAAATCAGAGCCCGTATTGCCGAATTATTATTTAAATCCGATTGCCAGATAAGTAACAAAATGATGCAGGTTCGTATCCCCTGTAATGCCCATTTTAAATTTACGCACCGGCACCCAGGGATCGGATAAACTGGAACCGTGGCGTAGAAAATAACCGGTTAGTGAGCGTTGTTCTACATTTTTTAACAGCCGGATGGAAAAATTGGTCGAAAAAGTTACCGAAAAACGTCCGCACCATGTAACTTTATAATTCGATATATTTTGTTCATCGATCAGACTAGCGTAGAGTTGATGATCTTTTTCAATACTTACACTACCGGTTAAATGCTGTTTCACCAGATTCCCATCAAACTGCATCGCATTTTTGTAACCATCAGGGTTACAGCCGAAGGGATGGTAATTGTAGTAGCTCCAGCCGTAATCGCCATAATGCTGGCCGTCGGTGGAACATAAAATTGCCAGATCGGAGCCCAGTTTTAGCTGTTTCTGTGCAACGATATTTGCAACCACATGCGCCAGGTCTGCGGCCAATTTGTTCATTGTTTTCCATTCGGTGAACGGAATAAGAATGGGAACAATTTCCACATCGCGGTTGAAATATTGTAAAAAGGGAACCAACGCTTCCAGCGAATGCTCCGTTTCGATAACCTTCCGTTTTAAAACGAAGCTCTCCGGCGCCAAGCCGGCCAGAATATCGCTCCGCAGAGAGGATATTTTCACTTTTCCGTACGGGCCGCGCCAATATTTGAAATCACCGAAAATTAATTTATTACGTATCCCGAAAGCCTCCGACCAGTGCGCATTGCCGATTAGAATCACGGTTTTGGCTTTGATGTAGCGCTGAATATGCACATAATCCCGTGCGGCCAATGTGTAATCATCATGAGGACAGATACCGAAGATGAAAGCCGTCTCACCGGTCAAATGGTATTTTTTCTGATTGGCCAGAATGGCATCTTTTTCTGCTTTTTCACAAAATTTACCGATGAAATCCATCTGTTCTGCTTTGTGGGGAAAACCGACAATATCAACCAAACCACGGGTATCTCCTTCAGCCGGAATAGTGACACGACTGAGAACTTTTTCCATGGGAATTTGTGCAAAACTGTTCAGGGCAGACATCACTGCGATAAACAGAAAAATGAAACAGATTTTAGTGTAACGAATAAACATGGCAGCCTCTCTTTATTAATTGTAATGCAATGCCTGCATCGCGCACGGCAGGAATGATATTTTGTAACTACTCAGGTTGCCCGCTAATATCGCTAAAAAACACGAATCGTTAACTATTTTGTCCTATTCGTATGATTTCGTTTAATTCGCGGGCTGAACAGGCAGACGATTTTTTCAATTTCTCTGCGCCCTCCGCGTCTCTGCGTTAAAAAAACAGGCGCTTTAAAACGCAGAGACGCAGAGAGCGCAAAGGAAGCGGATTTGTTCAAAAAACTAAAG
>CAJVYQ010000107.1 GCA_913009825.1 uncultured Deferribacteres bacterium | reverse complement strand
AATACAGTTATTTGAAGAACTATTTAAGCACACAACAATCCTTTATGCCTCTGATCCTTTGTGGTTATGAATGTGTTTGTTGATTTAAACCCTCCCGCAGGTTTTTCCTGATAGAAAAATCAAATGATCAAGCTCAAATTAATCAATTTCGGGTAACCTGCGGGAGGGTTTTCGAGTTTAATCAACAGAATCATGAATTTTTCAAATTAAAAAACGACGCACAATTTCACTTCAAAAGCGCTCCCAATGCAGCACTTCATTTACATCCCGCTTGATTTTACCTGTAGCCTCTCCTTCGGCATAACCCAACGAAACCAGCGCGATTAACTTGTAATTGTGAGGAACGTCAAGCAGGTTTCCGATGGTTCGGGAATAATATTTTTTATCGCCGGCAACCCAGCAGGTTCCCAATCCCAGCGCAGTGGCGGCCAGCAAAATATTTTCCACCGCCGCCGAGCCGTCTTCCAGATAATATTTGGTATCTTTGCTGAAAACGACAATACAAACCGGAGCCTCGGCGATGAAGCGGCCGTAGTCACATGTTTCAGCAAGCTTCTTGCGCATTTCGGGATTTGTTACCACAACATATTCCACCGGCTGAACATTGTTGCCGCTGGGCGCCCGCCGGGCAGCATCGATAATCCGCTCGACCGTTTCCTTTGCAACCGGTGTTGTTTGATATTTGCGTACGCTTTTTCGTTTGGCAATTACTTCGAATAAATCCATGTTTTCATCCTGATTTTGTATTCACTCAATTTTTCAATTTAAATGAGACGCGTCGCATTTAAATTTTATCGCCAACACTCCACTATTATACGAATCGGCAATTGGTGTAATTAAATGCAACGCATCTTTAGCCTGATTTATTAATCTGAATTATTCACAAAAAAAATTAACGCAGAGTTCGCCGGGGCCGCAGAGCTACGCAGAGAAATATTTACCCATTGATACCACGAGAGATAAATGTTAACCGGAAAGTATAAAAAAGGTAAATCGCCATTCTCTGCGTCCTTTGCGAACTCTGCGTTTAGAAACTTGATTTTTGTGACAACAACTGCTTAACATTTATATATCGGACTTGGTTTAAGGCGCAAAAACAGCAGGAGAAAAAGCCGGCAAAAAGCAACTAATTTGAACCTAAAACCACAGAAAAAACCAGAAAAGAAACAGCTGTTTTTGTCGCCTTGAAACCCGGGTTATGTGTTACAACCTATTATTAATAATGTGGTTATTACTGCACATTTATTTATAGAGAACCACTATGTTTCAAACTTGCAACATCTATTTCAATGCCAGTGGTTGTGGATTTTACAACGACTGGCCACCTTTTTTTAGAACTGTCAATTTAAGACAAGCCAAATTGACCATTTTTGATTTTCAAAATGGTTATTTTGGCGGATTTATTTTTATGCTGAGATGTTCTATGACTTTTCAATTACAAAATTATTTTCCACTTTCTATAAATCTCTATTTATCAAAATTTCGAATTATTGTCCCCAAATTGATATTTCAATCTTATGTAAATTGAAAATATATTTTTTTACCAATGGCATCGGCATATTTCCCAAGAGTTGATAACTTAATATCCTCTGAATGGTTTTCAATTCTGGATATCGCTGACTTTTTAGTCTTTAAGATATTAGCCACCTCTTCTTGGGTTAGACCAGCTTCTTCTCTGGCTCGACGAAGTAGAATTCCAACCTTGAAATTTTCATATCCAATTTCAAAACTATTTTTAAATTCGTTATTTCTTTTTTTTCTCTTTTCAATGTATTTATCTAAATCATCCATTTATTAATTCCTTCTAAAATATTCTTTTTTTCTTTTCTCTGCTAATTTAATTTCTGTTTTGGGTGTTTTCTGACTTTTCTTAGTAAATCCATTTGTAAGGATTACCAAATTCGACTTATGGATAAATCCTAATAATCTGTAAGTATTCGTACCTAGTTGAATTCTTATTTCCCAAATATCATCTGAATTTACTAACTTTTTAAAATATTGTTTTGGTAATCTCTCTAATTCTTTAATTAATTTTAATACCCATAAAACTTTTTTTACTTCCCGATCAGAAAGTGTATCAAGAAAATCTTCAACTGGACATTTATTACTTCCCGTTCGGTAAAATAATATTTCTCTCATATTTAAAAGTTAACATGAATGTGAATAAATGCAAGTAAAATATTGTCGGATGATTTTCATTTCTTAGGAATTTATTTACAAACTATGGATTCATTAATTTTTTATTTACTGAGATTTTCCCGAGACACATAACATCAGATTAAGACTTGTCTCAACAAAACCTGTGAATAATCAAGTTTAAGTGAATCCCTAATTTTTTAGACAAATATTATTTTTTCAGCGGTTCAACTGCGAACAGGAATATTATATCATCAGATCCGATAAATAACGACTCTCTCTCAGATCACTTTTTCCCCCGGAGAAAATCCTCCACGACAGCTACATCCTCTTTACTGCCAATAATTAGCGGCGTTTCCTGATCGATATCAACCGGCTGTTTTTGTAAGATAGGCGTGAACCCGTCACTGGCGGCTCCGCCGGCTTTTTCCACCAGAAACGCCAGCGGATTCGCTTCGTACATCAGGCGAAGTTTTCCGTTGGGATGTTTTTTATCGGGGGGATAAATAAACACACCGCCGTAAAGCAGGTTACGGTGAAAATCCGCCACCAGCGAACCGATGTAACGCAGGCTGTACGGCCGGTTTGTAGCCGGATCGACACTGGTAATATAGTCGTAATAACGGCGTATCTCATCCGGCCAAAAGTTGAGATATCCTGTATTCATGGAGAATATCTTGCCCCTGTCCGGAACGGTCATATTTTCATTGGAAAGTAGAAATTCGCCGATGCCGGGATCGTAGGTAAAACCGTGCACCCCCTGTCCGGTTGAATAAACAAACATGGAACTGGAACCGTACAGCACATATCCTGCTGCAACCTGGTAAAAACCAGGCTGCAGACAATCCTGCAATGTTCCGTCCCCTTCTTTCGAAATCCTGCGGAAAATGGAGAAAATAGTGCCGATGCTCACGTTCACGTCGATATTAGACGAACCGTCGAGAGGATCGAACAGAAACACATAATTGCCTTTGGGATGTTCCGGCGGAATTTTGATCAGTCCGTTGCTCTCTTCGGAAGCCATGACGCAGAGGTGGCCGCCGTGGTCCAACGTCCGGACAATGGTTTCGTTGGCCAGAATATCCAGTTTTTTCACCTCCTCGCCGAAAATATTTTCATCGCCGGTGAATCCTATCACATCCACCAGTCCGGCCTTGTTGACAGATCGTCCGACTATTTTTGCGGCTACAGCCAGATCAGAAAGCAGCGAGGAAAATTCTCCGGTGGCCTTCGGATATTTTCTCTCCTGTTCCATGATATGCCGGGAAAGCGTCATAAATCCTTTAAATTGCTGCATCTGCACCTCGCGTTCTAAATGGTTCAATCCCTATTTCTTTTCTTTTGAAGTAAAAAAATCATCCGCAATACCGGTATTGATTTTGTAGTTGCGAAAGGTGATAAACATCTGTCCTGTACCGAACAGATTATCAAATATTGCCGGCGGCGAGTTTCCGGCACCGGGGGCAAAAGGCATTTTCGCGCGGAACCGGTTTAGTGCGGTTCCGTCAATCTTCATTTTGATATTACTTTTTTCCGGCAGCCAATATTTTTTATTGATCAACGCAAATTCATTATTGATCTCAAACCAGCCGAACCGGTTTGATTGGGTGCGAATTTTCCGGATTAAATAATATTTTAAATCCACCCAAAAGTCCAGCCGGATTTCAATATTTTTGTCTTTTACCCTGGGATAAATGGTGAAATGGGCTGTATTATTTTTAGCCGATGTTTCAAATCCGGCAAAATCCACTTTATCTCCCAATTCACGCAACTTAGCCGGTGAGATCATCACGGCATTGCGCGGAAAAATGGCAAAACCCCGCGATTCGAACTGCATTTTATCCGGTTGTTTAAAATAGGCAATCACCAGCATGGGAGGGATATGGATGCCTTTCACATCCATCACAATGTGAATCGTCACCCGGTAATCTTTTATTTGTTCAAAATGAACCTGCATAGAATCCAACACCTGTTCGAATTGCACCCGGCCTTCCTGTTCCACCGGCTGCCCGGGCAATTCAAGCGATTGAAAAAAAAGCGCGAAGAAACCGGTGAATAAGAACGCCGGCAAAATAAACCGGTAATTTTGGCGTTTTAAGCGGATCAACAAAGTATATCTTTCCTTTTAAAAATGAGGTACGAAAGGGTAAAAAATCCGGCAGTGTACAGAATCAAATACCCGGACCAGCGCAAGACCTCCGGCCAGGGGATCACGCCGGAATACATTTTCAGCCAAACAGTGCTGTAGGTAGTAAATAAAAACGGACGAATTTTTCCAAAAAATCCAATGGGAACCTGGCTGATGATGAGTGAAATAATAACCACCACCATGGCGCCGATTATCGGTCCGACGGCGTTTTCCACCAACACGGAAAACAGAAATGACAGCGCGGCGACTACGCTCATCGCTAAAAAAGCCAGGAAGAAGGCAAACAAAGTCCGCCACAGCGCTTCTGCCGCGGGAATCACAAAAACGCCGTTTTCCGTTAACAGCAGTTCGCCGCTGCCGAACAGTAAATATCCCAAACCAAGTGACAAAACGGCCATGAAGCCGATGAGCAAACCTGTGTATAGAATAGTGATGACCATCTTTGCAAAAATTATCCGCAACCGGGAAGGCGGTCGCACCAGAATGGTTCGCAGCGTTCCGGCAGTCGCTTCTCCGGCAACCATATCCGCACCGACCAGAACAATTAAAAAAGGGATGTGCACAACGAAGGTCATCATCATAAAACGAGTAACGAAAAAACAGTTGAACAGATTTCCCATAATCACAAACTGATCCGAAAATTGCGACAAAGAACGAAACTGATCCGGCTGAAGCTCCCCGCCACTCAGTTTGATCGCAATAAAAACCAGAGGGAGAAAAAAACCAACCGCAAAAAACCCCAGGTAGGTTCTTAGCTTGCCAAATGTTTTCGTCCATTCAATTTGAATTAATTGCCACATCTGTTCTTCTTTCTCCGAACCGTGCTTATCAAACCACCGTAAAATTGATCGTCAGACACTTTGTTCCTCAAGAAGCGACAAATAAAAATCTTCCAACGATGTGTGCGGCTGCAGACGAAAAACCCGGATTCTCTGTGCCACTAAAAATTCATTCAGTTCGGGAATATCTTTGCAGGCGACTTCCGCTTTTATACGGTTTCCGTCAATCTCCACTCGTTTTACGAAAGAAAGACCGGACAACTTTGCCGCCGCCTCTTCTATTCGATCTACTTCCAGCGTAACTTTCTGTGAACCGGCATCGAGCAATTCTTTCACCTGTCCCTGTACAATCAATTTCCCCTTATTGATAATCGCCGTATGAGTGCAGACCTGTTCCACTTCATGCAGGAGATGTGAAGACAAGAAAATGGTAAAATTTTGCCGGGCAAGTTCCCGAATCAATTCACGCACTTCTTTCATCCCAACCGGATCGAGGCCTGTGGTCGGTTCATCTAAGATAATCAGCTCCGGACGCCCCAACAGGGATTGGGCAATCCCCAACCGTTGTTTCATACCATGAGAGTACGATTTCACTTTGTCATCCGCCCGTTCCCGCAAATCGACAATTTCCAAAACTTCATCGACCTGATTGTTACCGACTCCGCCAATCATCTTTGCCAGGATTTGCAAATTACGCCGGGCAGACAGATATTCATAAAAATCCGGCTTCTCAACCAAAGCGCCGATCCGGCGCAAAATAGATTCCCGGTTGGATTTGAGAGGAAGGCCAAACAATTCTATCGAACCGCCGGCCGGCCGCACCAGATCCAGAATCATGCGAATGGTTGTACTTTTGCCGGCGCCGTTTGGACCCAAAAAACCAAACACACTCCCCTTTTCCACCTGCAGAGACAAATCATCCACGGCGGTTAAGGTTTTAAAGTTCTTCCGTACATGTTGCAAATTGATTGCTATTCGATCAGTAGCCGGCACGTCGCAGATCTCTCATTGGAATTATTGATCCATGCATACATTGTTTGTCGGTCATAATTTTTTTGTATTCCTGCCATCGATGAAAAAATGCGTAGCGGCGCAACAAAAAATTAAACCACTCGTTCGTAAATCGACCGGATAAAATTTATAAAATTGTCATCAGTTCCGCAAGCATGATTTTTTTACATTATTTTACAAGTTGAATTTTTTACAAAATTCGCTTGAATTTCAGTGACATAATCCGTAAGTTAAAATAAATGTAACTACTCAGCTCACGACAAACAAGCGCTAAAAATACGTAGAGTTGAATGAAATCAATCTTCGACTAAGTTTATTCTGAGCCTGACGAAGGGTTAGTACCGGTTTAAAACGAAAGCCATAACGACCGCCTGCCTGCGGCAGGCAGGGAGTCGAATTGTGGCAGGCCTGATACTCAGATTGAAGTAGTTTCAACGGGTCATTCCTATTCGCTTTTGTCATGTCTCTCCGGCGAGCGACATTTTCCGGGCTGAATAGATACAATCAATTTCATTAACTATTCAGGTGGCCCGCTGATATCGCTAAAAAACGAGAATCGTTAACTATTTTGTCCTATTCGTATGATTTCGTGTAATTCGCGGGCTGAATAGGCAAACGATTTTTTCAATTTCTCTGCGCCC
>CAJVYQ010000106.1 GCA_913009825.1 uncultured Deferribacteres bacterium | reverse complement strand
GGCAATCGTTTGTCATAATTTTCTATTTTTACGATCTGTTAGAAAAATCGCACTTACTATAGACAATTTTTAAATCGTTTCCGGTAAATAATGCCTTTTTTTGACAAAATGTGCAAAACTACAGTTAATAATCAAGTGCAATAAAATTCCGTACTATGCATAGCCAAACCTTTGTGGGTCATTATAAAGGGAAAAATGGAATTATTAAACAGAAAACTTGATACTGAAACCACGAAAATAAATTACAAAAAAGTTGTTTGGTTCTATGATTTTTGGAGTTTGCTCACTGAAAGCAAAGCAGCAAAATATGTAATTAAGTTTGCCGATATAAAGGATAATGAGACAATTTTAGAAGTTGCTTGTGGCACGGGAGTTGTTTTTGAACAAATTGTAAATCTAAATCCAAACGGAAAAAATATTGGTATCGACCTATCACCGGATATGCTAAAGAAGGCTGAAAAAAGGTTGAAAAAATTCAAGAATATCGATTATGAATTAAAAGAAGGAAACGCATTAAAACTTGATCTTGACAACAATTCAATTGACATATTGATTAATAATTTTATGATAGATTTAATGCCTGCCGACACTTTTGATAAAATAGCGGAGGAGTTTTTAAGAGTAACCAAGCCAAATGGGAAGGTTGTTATTTCCACTTTCTCATACGGTAAAAAGAAAATTAATAAATTTTGGTTTTGGGTAGCAAAAAGATTTCCTGACCTTTTAACCGGATGCCGCCCTGTATCATTCAAAGAAAATTTAATTAAATCCGGATTTAAAATTGAAAAAGATATGGAAATCAGTCAAAATACTTTCCCATCTGGAATTATTAAAGCAAGAAAAATGGCTAGAAAATGAAATAACGAATGCACAACAATGTATATAGTTTATGGCTGACGAAGTGCTAAATACGAACGAATTAACCATAAATAAATATCGGTGCAAGCTGAAAGACCTGTGTTTCAAGAACCGTCGCAAACCATATAATCAACATTGGTATTTGCCGGCTATTTTTTGGGCCAAAACGCGTATAATCAGCAGTTCATGTCGGGCGCGAACTCGCGTCCGCATCCTTGAATTTTAGTAATAAATTGGGCGTGCTTGTGCCGTTTAACTGTAAACCGTCAGGCAAAAACGAAAAGGAGTAAAAAAATAATGAGCAATTTAACGCAAATAACCGATGCAAATTTTAACAGTGAAGTGCTGCAATCCGATCTGCCGGTGTTGATCGACCTCTGGGCAGTGTGGTGCGGCCCTTGTAAAATGGTTGAACCCAGCGTGGATAAGATTGCTTCCGAATATGCCGGTAAATTGAAAGTGGGGAAATTGAATGTTGACGAAAATTCCCAAACGGCTGTCCGTTATGGCGTGCGCAGTATTCCAACACTGTTGCTTTTCAAAAATGGCGAATTAAAGGATCAGATCATTGGCGCAGTGCCGAAAAAAATGATTGACGACAAAGTGATTAATCTACTGGCAATGTGAACATTTCGCACATCAGCCACTGTTTTATGAGATTTTTCATCATTTAGAGAAACTTTTTTATCTTGTGGAACATGGAATACAAACAGCCTGTCATCTGTTGTAATTCATGTATGAAAAAACAGGAGAAATTTTATGCAGATAGATATTGATAAAATAGCCTACATTTTACAGGTAGCAAAAACCATTGCCGTGGTCGGTTTATCGCCAAAACCGGAAAGACCCAGTTACCGGGTTGCGGAATATTTATTGCATCAAGGCTACAATATCATCCCTGTAAATCCCGGTCATCCGGAAATTTTAGGGCGGAAATCCTATCCTTCGCTGTTTGATATTCCGGAACCGGTTGATATTGTCGATATTTTTCGCCGTTCGGAAAGCGTGTCGCCGATTGTGCGGGCAGCGGTACAAATTCAGGCGCAATATATTTGGATGCAGGAAGGTGTGGAACACGAAGAAGCGGCGGCGATTGCCAGGCAACATGACGTCATGGTAATTCAGAATTTATGCCTGAAAAAAATGCACTATTTGTGCGCAGCGAAAGGATTGTTGTAAAGCCAAATTCTTTGAACTTTTTTAGGGGAAAATCGTTAGAGAAACAATTAAAAACGGCAGGTGACCCATAATTGATTGATAACGATTTGATGAAAAGATATTCATTTGTCTGTTCTCTGTTTGTCCTCTCGATTCTAATGATTCGTCCTGTTTTATCCCAGGAAACTGAAGCGGCTAAGCGGGATTCTCTGTCCGCGCAGAAAAACCGTTCCTTATCAATTTTTCAGGTAAACAGACTAAAATACGCTCAATTTCTGCAGGCAAAATACGCTTTCACCGACAGTCTTGCCCGCCATGGATTTTATTCGTCCCCCACTCTGTTCTTCTCCGTACCCATGAAAAAGAGCTGGCAGGAAGATTTTAACTTGCCAATCTATCCCGAGCTGCACCGGCCTTCCTGGCAGCGTGATTTTGCACTGCGCGCGCAGGGTGGATATGAACAGTTCAAATTCAATCCGGTGCAGGCGCTTGCTTACTATAAACCCAAAGAGGAGTGGGAAAAGAGCAAGAAAGAGTTCCATAATAAATTTATTCCCAGCAATTTGCAACTGAGTGTGCTTAATTCGCTTTGGCAGGAAGACCGTGCGACGCAGTTAGATGTTTATGCAGGGATCGATCCGGAGATTCCGATCACTGCGGAAAAATTGAACGCGCAATTGGATAGAATGATCAATTTGGGGTTGGTGGAAAGGAAATTGATTTCACCGCAGAATCTTTTTATGATCCTGTCGCCTCTGAAAGCGTTTCAGGTGGAAATGAGTTCAAAAAACCGCAAGAACCGGGTTTATCTCTACCGGCCGCGGGTTAAAAGACGGGAAATTTTACAGTTGATTTTGACCCGCTATTCCAGCGTAAAAAATGAAGGCGCCGGCCGCCCGGAAGAGATCGACCGCCTGAGCAAAAAAATAAATATTCTGTTGAGCCGCAAAAAAGGCTGAGTTTACAACCAGCCGTTTTTAATATACCAGTCCGCCGTTTCTTTGATTGCTCTCTCTGTACTCAGCAGGGGAAAATACTGTATCTCCTTTTTTGCTTTCCGGTTCGATACCAGCCAGAAGGGTTGTTCCATCTCCAAAATTTTTTCCCGGTTCAGTATCGCCGGTTTTTTTGAAACGGCGCTGTAAACGGTGCTCAGGTTTGCAAGTAACCGTACCATCCATGCCGGTATTTTAATTGTGAAAGGACGCTTCTGTAAAGCAGCCGCAATGAGATCTGCAAGCTGACTCCAGGTAAAATCGCCGTCATCTGCAATGAAGTAGCGCTGGCCAACGGCGTTGGGGTGGAAGGTGGCCGCGATAATGCCGGCTGCTAAATTTTGTACACCCACAACACTCACCTTATTTTCGTTACCGATAATTGGTTTGATCCGTTTTTTGACCAGTTTGAAATAAATCAGAAGCGCCTTATCCCGTGGGCCATACACCGCCGGCGGGCGGATGATGGTAATTGGAATCCGGTTGAAAAATTGCGTGGCAATTTCTTCGGCCTTTACTTTGCTGCGTCCGTAAGCTGTGAGCGGCCGCAGCGGTTGATCTTCCGTTAGAGCCTGTCCCCGGCGCGAGGGCCCTGCCGCAGCCAGACTGCTGATAAGCACAAATCTTTTCAGTTGGGGATTGGCTTTTTGGATGGCCTGAAGAAGGCTTTCCGTACCGGCCGCATTAGAATGGATGTACTCTTCTTCTTTGCGGGCAATGGTAAGGCCGGCAGCATGAATGATCACTTCCTGGTTGCGGACAAAATTGCTCAGAGAATTTAGGTTATGAATATTGCCAACGACCTTTCGGAATGGAAGATGACTGATCCATTGCAGGTTACTGGTTTCTCTGACCAGGCAGGTGATTTGGTGATGATGGCGAACTAAATATTCGGCTAAATGGCTGCCGACAAATCCTGTAGCTCCGGTAAGTCCCACTTTCAAATTTACTAACTCCTTAATAATCACACGATAATCGTTTTAAACAAGAATAAAAAATGTTGACAATAATGTAACATTTTTTTAAATTAATGCAATCTAATTTTCACTTTCATAGCAGCCAATTAAAAAAGGAGTTCGATTTGGATATTTTTGAGAAATGCAATAATTTTACCGAGGCAAGAAAAGCGAGAGAAAACGGCTATTACCCTTATTTTAAACCCATTCATTCCGGCGCTGAAACATCTGTGATTATCGACGGTAAACGATTGATCATGATCGGTTCGAATAATTATCTGGGATTAACCCAGCATAAACATGTCATAGAAGCTGCAATTAAAGCGGTGGAAAAATTCGGTTCCGGATGTACAGGTTCCCGATTTCTCAACGGAACATTGGAACTGCATGAAGAATTGGAATATCGTCTGGCCAAATTCATGAACCGGGACCGGGCTCTGATTTTTTCGACCGGATTTCAAACAAATTTAGGCTCCATCTCCACCGTGGCGGGAAAGAAGGATTTTATTATCGCCGATCGGGAGAACCATGCCAGTATTGTGGATGGCTGTCGCTTATCCTTCGGGAAAACATTGAAGTACCGTCACAGCGATATGGAGGATCTGGAGCGCATTCTGGCACAATCCGCTGACGATGAGGCGGGTATCCTGATTGCCACCGATGGTGTTTTCAGCATGGGCGGTGACATTGCCAATCTGCCCAGGATTGTTTCACTGGCAAGGAAATATCATGCCCGCGTTTTCGTGGATGATGCTCATTCAATCGGCGTTCTGGGTAAAAATGGCCGTGGTTCCGCTTCTCATTTCGGTTTGGAAAGCGAGGTTGATATTACCATGGGCACCTTTAGCAAATCGTTGGCTTCGCTGGGTGGATTTATTGTGGGTGATGAGCTGGTAATCGACTACGTCAAGCATCATGCCAGAGCCCTGATTTTTTCGGCCAGCATGCCTCCCGCTGCTGTTGCTTCCACAATCGCCGCATTGGATATCATGGAAAGTGAGCCGGAGAGACAGGAAAAATTGTGGCAGAATACGCAAAAAATGAAAGATGGGTTTACAAAATTAGGATTCAACACAGGTAATTCACAAACACCCATCATTCCGGTCATTATTGGGGATGATCCTAAAACATTTGAATTCTGGCGCCTTTTGTTCGAAAATGGCGTTTTTGTGAATCCGGTTATCAGCCCTGCGGTACCGCCGGATATGGCATTGCTGCGAACCAGTTACATGGCTACTCATACCGGTGAAGAGTTAGACGAAGTTTTACGCATTTTTGAAAAAATCGGCAAACAGTTGGGGATTATCCAGTGAAGAATATATGTAACATTTTAGTCCTTAGAAAATATAAAATTCAACCCCTTCCGACTTGCCGAAAAGTCTGTTCCGGGCCCGGCGGGGGAAAGGGGTACACGGAGGTTTCGTACTACAAACTATATTTTTTACGTAATTACTTGAATATGCTTATTGTTTGATGTGCAGAAAGCCTTCGACTCTCCGCTTAAGCTGGTTTAAGTAGCCGGGCTGAGCGGAGCCGAAGAGTGATTAAAGCCAATTTATAGAGCATACCTGAGTAATTACTTTTTTACTCTTCAATGAAAGGGATTCTCCATGTCGTCTTCTGCCATTACTATTCGTCCCGTTCAGGCGAAAAGTGAATTGAAAAAATTTATGCTTTTCCCCTGGAAAATTTACAAAAATGATCCTAACTGGGTTGCCCCTCTTCTGGTCAATGAAAAGAATCTGCTGGATATGTCCAGGAATCCTTTTTACCAACATAGCGAAGGCCAATATTTTTTAGCATATAAAAACGGGGAGGTAGTCGGCCGGATAGAAGCGCTTATCAATGATAATCACAATGAATTTCAGGAGGAGAAAACCGGGTTTTTCGGTTTTTATGAATCGATCAATGACGAAAATGTGGCGAAGGCGCTATTCGAAGCTGCGGAAAACTGGATCAGAGAGCGGAGTATGGACAGGATGCGCGGCCCGATGAATCCTTCTACCAATGATACTTGCGGTTTGTTGGTTGATGCTTTTGATCAACCGCCGGTTTTGCTGATGACGTACAATCCTCCCTATTATCAGGATATGTTTGAAAAAGCAGGACTGGAAAAATCCAAAGATCTTTACGCCTATTACATGGATACATCCGTACCTATATCTGATAAAATCAAGCGAATTGCGGAAATTATTAAAAAAAGACATAAATTAGAAATCCGGTCTGTAAATATGAAAAAATTGCGCCGGGAATTAGAAACCCTAAAAGAGATTTACAATGATGCCTGGAGCAGAAACTGGGGATTTATCCCAATGACCGAAGCCGAATTCGATCATTTGGCCAAAGAATTAAAATCGATTGTGGTACCGGAATTGGCTATTTTTGCCTATGTGGATGGCGAGCCGGCCGGTTTTTCACTCGCATTACCGGATATGAATCAGGCTATGCACAAAATTAACGGCCGGCTGCTGCCAACCGGTTTATTCAAACTTTTCTGGTATTCTAGAAAAATTGATTTGATTCGCGTAATCATCATGGGCATTAAAAAACAATTTCAAAAAATGGGAATCGATGCTGTTTTTTATTATGAAACTTATGTGAGAGGTGTGGAAAAAGGATATACCCGCGGTGAATTTTCATGGATACTGGAAGACAATTACCCCATGCGTCATAGTCTGGAAAATTGGGGATCTAAAGTTTATAAAACTTACCGTGTATACGATAAAGAGTTTTAGAGAAATGCCCGGTGCTGAATAATTGCGTTTCTTAATAAACTGTAGTTTGGCAAATTTATGTTCTTTGAAAAAATATTGGCCTTAATTTGCCGGCCAACCCATATTTACAAGCGCACTACACTTACCCCCCTGCGCCGAATTTGAAGTTGCCATATTCAGGATTTT
>CAJVYQ010000105.1 GCA_913009825.1 uncultured Deferribacteres bacterium | reverse complement strand
GACGATTTTTTCAATTTCTCTGCGCCCTCCGCGTCTCTGCGTTAAAAAAACAGGCGCTTTAAAACGCAGAGACGCAGAGAGCGCAAAGGAAGCGGATTTGTTCAAAAAACTAAAGTGTTACGGTATTATCACTACTCAGGCAGCCCGCGAAAGACTCAAAAAAAACAGGAAAAAAGTTAGATAAGATCTTTCGATTGTTTCGTGTGCTTTCTGCCTGTGTCAGACAGACGTGAGCTGAATAGTTACCCAAAATTTAAGATGCAGAAGAATAAATTTCAATAAATTATTGGCAAATCGCCCGCACTACTTCCGGCAGCGGTTGAATCTTTCGGGTTTGATAATCGAAACAAACCATGCCGTTTTCCACCAGAGCAATGGATGTTTTGTCCTTTTTTCTCGTCAGGCGGTAAAAAATACGGAAACCTTTTTTCGTCGGTTCTCCGGCGGCAACTTCAAATGTTAACTTGTCTCCTGCAAAGGCTTCACCCTGGTAAACCACGGCTGTGTCCGCCAAAATGAGAGAGACGCCGCCGCAGCCAATTTCGGAAAAACCGTAATTGGCCAGAAATGCAACCCGCGCTTCATGAATCAGAGCAAGAAGCCGGTCGTTGCCCAGATGACCGCCGTAGTTCAGGTCGGTTATTCGCACCGCTATATCCGTTGAAAATGAGTATCGATTTAGCGGTTTTAATTTTATTCTCGGCATGTTACTCCCAACTATTTTTTCAAACCTCAAAGGTTTAAGAAATCTTTGAGGCTTAATTTATTCACCAGGCAATCCCGTAATCTTCGCCGTAATTGCTGGAACCGCCCCAGAAACTGCCGTGTTTCCAGTCGAAGAAGATAGCGTTCATCGGCCCGGATGTTTTACGGCGTGTTTCGATGCGATAGCCCATTTTACGCAATTTGCTCTGCACCCAGGGCGGCACATCATTGCGTAAAGTGAGTCTGCCCGGTGTTGCCACATGCTTACCGAACGAACTCTGCATCTGATAGCTGACAATATTGGGCGCTTCGCAGGCTTCCTGTACATTCATGCCAAATTCCACTACATCGAGGAAAAACTGAATACAATTCTGATCCTGTGTGTCGCCTCCCTGAATGGCAAAAGATAAAAACGGCTTACCGTCTTTCAGGGCCAGGGAAGGAGTTAGCGTAGCCCGGGGACGTTTGCCCGGCGCCACCACATTGTACGGATTTTTTGCCTCATCCAACACAAAACTCTGCATGCGCTGGCTCATGCCAACTCCCGTTTTTCCGGCGATACAGGCGGGCATCCAGCCGCCGCTGGGAGTAACTGAAACCACCCAACCGGATTTGTCCGCCGCCTGGATGGACGTGGTTCCCTTCAAAAAAGACTCGTCAAAATCCTGCCGGTCTTTTGTATCCCATTTTTTTATATCCGCTTTGCCGGTATTTTTCCATTCCTGCAGCAGGCGAAGGTAGGGGTTCTTCTTTCCGATAAAGGCGTACGGATCGCCCGGTTTCACATTGGGATCGTTTTTTTCCCAATTGATGTTTTTCAATCTCTGTTCCGCATACGCTTTGGATAATAGCGTTTTAATCGGTTCTTCGGGTGGGAAATACGGATCGCCGTAGTAGAAATCGCGGTCGGCAAAGGCCAGATTCATCACCTGATACAGGGTGTGAATATATCGTGCGGAATTCAGTCCCATCTCCTGCAGATTGAAATGCTCCAGCATATTCAGCGCCTGCAGCATTACCGGTCCCTGCACCCAGCAGGTCAGTTTGTAAACATCGATCCCTTTGTAATTGGTGGATACCGGTTCTTCCAGATAGACTTTCCAGTTTGCCAAATCTTCTTTGGTGATGAGGCCGCCCTGTTCCCGGCAGCCGCGGGCAAACTCTTCTGCGATATCTCCCTTGTAAAACCGGTCGTAAGCGGCGTAAATGGCTTCTTTCCGACTTTTTCCCTGTCGCAGCGCTTTCTCTTCCGTATCCACTAATTTTTGCAAAGTGGCGTGCAAGTCAGCCTGGCGAAAAATCTCTCCCGGCTGCGGCGCTTCGTATTTTTCACCCGGATGGGGAAGAAAGATTTTTTTAGAATAAGGCCATCTTTTAATGCGTTTTTTTTGCCTTTCAATGCTGCGGGAGAGCTGCGCTTCGATGGGGTAGCCGTCGGCCATTTCCATGGCCGGCTGTAAAACCTCTTTCAGGCTCATGGTGCCGAATTCTGCCAGCATGGTCAGCAGACCGCCGGGAGTGCCCGGGGTAACTGCAGCCAACGGTCCGTATTCCGGCGGAAACTCCATTCTCTTCTTTTTGAAAAATTCCGGCGTGGCGCCGGTGGGAGCAACGCCTAGCGCATTGATGCCGATTACCTTTTTGGTTTTCGGATTGTAAATCAATGCCTGGGTTTCTCCGCCCCAGCTTAGCACATCGTACATGGTGCAGGCGGCCGCCAACATGGCGCAGGCCGCGTCTACCGCATTCCCGCCGCGATCGAATATTTTGGCTCCGGCTGTAGCTGCCAACGGTTTGCCGGTGATGGCAACCCAGTGACGACCGTGCAGCACCGGTTTTTCGGAAGCTAAAAGAAAAACCGACTGCATGAATAGCAGGATAAGAATGAACGAAATTCGCCTGATGAATGTTCTTTTGTTCATGTTTGAACCTCCTCAATTTTATCAACATGATTTTAGTGATCTCTCTTTTTTAAGCTGAATTATTCAAAAATATTAACGCAGATTTCGCTTAAGCCGCAGAGATGCGCGGAGAAAAACTTTAAGGTAACTATTCATTAGTACAATAAGATTCCATAAAATTATTAGTCTCGTAGAGACGGGATGTTTATAGCGCACCATAATACACATTTGTCGGAGTCCCGTCCGGGACGAAATGTTTAAAATTCAGCCTCTTCGTAAGAATTTGTGGGTAAACCTCAATCCTTGCAAAAGCGAATAGTGCTGATTTGAAGCAAGTAAGATGGTTTTTACTAGCCCAAAGTAGTATAATTTTCCCACAGTCAGTTTTGTTTTGCCATTAATACCGCTCAAAAACAAGAAAACGAGAGTTATGTTCCTTATTCTCTGTATAAATCAGTTATTATCCTTGTCATGCCTTAAAAAACCTTTTTGTTCAATGCGGTGTTTTTACCCACAAATTCTACAGGAGACCCAAAATTCATAACGGATCAGTTTGAAACCTCACTCCTGCATTTGGTTACAGCGATTCATTTCATTGTGAACGGTTAATTAAATTGTCATAAAAAAACTTCACGCCCATTTAAGTCAACAACATTACCCTCGAGAGTGGACTGTAAAAGTCCCCCTTTGATGCAGGCACAGGGGGTGTAAAAAGATGTTACTATAATCATATTCTTCCCAAAAATAATTACACCCATTTTCCTAATCGAACAGATTCTTATTTTTTAAGAAAATCCGGCTGCTTGGCTTGTCGATTCGGCGAATCGGGCTACAATTGCTCAATATTGCCAGCTTGAAATATCCTCACCCGCGGGCGCATATTTTTTTATATGTGCCGCAAGCAGTTTGATCAGCTCTGCGCCGCGGGGCATCCAGCAGTGGCCTTTCCCGCGGCCGTAGGCCACGCTGCCGTCGTAATAGGGAGACTTGGTTGTTTTGAGAAACTTTTCCATCAGAACCACGCCCAGATTAAGGTAGGCATTATCCATGTCTCCGGCGTACAGATGAATTTTGCCTACCAGTTTCGGCCCGATCTCAGCCCAGTTGTTTTTCAGATAAAAGTTCAGATCGTATTTTTTCCATTGTTCAGCTACTTCGTGGTCAATCTTACCGGTGAACCAGTTCCACAGCGGTTTGGGGTACCCATCCTCACCGATGGGCGTATACACCGCCTGCCAGATTGCCCATTGCAGACCGGATCTGCATTTGTCGCCGATCACCTGCTCAAAAAAGAGGCGATTTTTCATGGCAATGGTGATATCGCCGTCGGTGGAGCGGGTTTCCGGAATATCCAGCTTCACCCAGTCGTACACCCGGTAGTACATATTTTCATCTTTGTAAATGTTTTGCAACTGAAAGCGGGTGAAATCGATGGGATCGGGACAGCCGGTCCAGGTGCCGCCGAAGAAATCGGGGTGGAAAATTTGCAGCGCCAACGATTCCCAGCCGCCGGTGGAACCGCCGGAGAGCAATCGGGCGTACGGTTTATGGATGATACGAAACTTCTTTTCAATTGCCGGAATCAATTCCTGCATGATGGCGTCACCGTATGGACCTGCATTGGGGGAATTAACGGCGTAAGAATCGTCGTAGTAGGGGCAGGGATGCTGAAAAGTAACCGCAATCATGCGGGGACAGGAATCGGATTGCCAGAATTTAGAAAATTGGTAGTCTCTTATTCTCCGCTGCTGTGTAGTATCCGGTTTCTCTTCCGTAAATCCGAAGGGAGCGCGCAGCGAGAAATGTCCCTGCATGTAATCGACCGGATAGTAAACATCGGGATGATTGTCGTATCCGCCCGGCAGCAGCACGGTGGCGCCCAGGTAGATGGGCTGTCCCCAGAATTTGGTCAGAATTTTACTCTTAAATTTGAACCGTTTCACCCATTTAGTATCTTTTGGAATTTTTACCGGGGGAATTACATGAATACAGACGATTCTGATCGGTTTGTCCGATTCGGGATCGATGTACACTTTTTTTACATCGCTGTAAATATTGCCGGGAGAAATGTTCCAGCGCTGTCCTTCCCACTGATCGTTGTGCAACCACAATGTAGTTCCATCCGATCGCTTGAATTCGGTATAAATATTCACAAATCCCTGAATATAGTATTCACCGGCCGGAATATTCCGGATGTTTTCTACGGGATAACCGAACACTTTATGATCGATAGTGACAAACTCTTCCGGTTTCGCCTCGAAAATGAATTTACTCCAGATGGGAACACCGGTGAATCCGGCCTGAAATCTAGGTTCCCGGTTGTTTTTTTTCGAGATGATCACATAAATACGGCCTGTGACCGGCTGGGTGCGTGCATCTTTGGAAAATGCAATTTCAAAGCTGAAATTTGATTTATGTTTGGCAAAGCCGTCCGGCATCATTCCCAAAACGATTAAAAGAGATAAAACGAATGAAAGTACAAATTTGGTAATTTTCATCTTCTTCCTCCATTATTTGTATTGCCGGCTTGCAGGATTGTCATCAACAGGTGCATTATTAGCCACCAGTTTGGCTATCAATTCAATCAGCTCTTTTCCCCGCGGCCCCCAGCAGTGAGGCTTCCTTTCGCCGTATTTTACCACACCGTCGTAGTAAGGATTTTTTGTATTTTTCAGAAAATCTTCTAACAGTATCAAAGCGTTATTCAGATAAAAACTGTCCATGCTGCCGGCGTAAATATGCAGTTTACCCTTCAATTGGGCGCCAATCTTCGCCCAGTTATTCTCGAGATAGATGCGGATGTCAAATTTTTCCCAGGCTTTGGCCACCTCATGGTTGATTTCGCCGGTTTTTTTATTCCATAATCGAACCGGATAACCGTCCGCGCCGATGGGACTGAAAGCTGCTTCCCAGATGTCCCACTGGCCGCCGGAGCGGGATTTATCGCCAACTACTAACTCGTAAAGATTTTCATTGGCCATGGTCCGGCGGATATTCCCGTCTGTTGATCGCACATTGGGGCGTTCTATTTTCAGCCAATCAAATTCTTTGTAATAGGCATTTTTATCTTTATAAATATTAACAATCTGATGATATCTGAAATCCACCGGATCGGGGCAGAGGGAGAAAGTGCCGCCAAAAAAGTCGGGATGGAAAACCTGCATCGCAAGTGAAATCCAGCCGCCTGTAGAACCGCCGGAAAGGACCCGGGCGTACGGTTTGCGAATGATGCGAAATTCTTTCTCAACACGCGGAATCAGTTCTTTCATAATTGCATCGTCGTAGGGACCAACGTTGGCAGAGTTGACTGCGTAAGAATCATCGTAGTAGGGACAAGGGTGCTGAAAAGTAACCGCAATCATGCGGGGACAGGAATCGGACATCCAGAATTTGGAAAATTCACTGCTGCGGCGTGCCCATCTATTATTGGATTGAGATGTTCCGGTGGAAAATCCGTAGGGATTCCTGATTGAAAAATGTCCCTGAATATAGTTAACCGGGTAGTAAACATCAGGGTGAGTGTTGTACTCTTTGGGCAGCAGAACGGTCGCGCCCAGATAAACGGGTTGTCCCCAAAAACCGGAGAGAATTTTACTTTTAAATTTGATCCGTTTCACCCATTTACTGTCCGGAGGGATTTTAACGGGATGGATCACCTTGTCGCAAATCAGGAGAATTTCCGACGGCGCGGCGGGATCGATGTTGATTTTTTTCACTTCACTGAACAAATTGCCCGGCGACCGGTTCCAGTGTTGTCCTTCCCATTGGTCATTGTGAAGCCACAGCGTATGCCCGTCGGCTCGTTTAAATTCAGTGTAAATATTGATGAAAGCCTGCACATAATACTTGCCGGCCGGTATGGCGCGGATGGTTTTCAGCGGATAGCCGAAAACCGTTTCATCGATCACCATTTCTTGTCCCGGCTGAACCGATGAAATATTTTTACCCCAGAAAGGTGAACCGGTAGGGCTGACCATAAATCTGGGCTCACGACGGTTGGTTTTTGCCAGCATCACATAAACTCTTCCCGTTACCGGTTTTGCATGAATCGTTTTAGTGAAGGAAACCTGAAACCGGAATCCGGATTTTGGCTGAGCTGTAGTATCCTGTTGAAAAATTAGCATGGATAGAAGGAGCAGGGAAGTGTAAACTATATTTTTTACAAATTTCATTAATCCTCCTGTTGTGTTGTGGTCGTATTAATCGAATCGCTTTTTCCGGTTTTTGTCGTAATGATGAAATTTTACCGGAATTCAGCAACTTCCGGTTAGGTCTTTGCGGCCTTGCCATTAACAAAGATCGCCCGATGGGTAATCATCAGGCTAAGAATAGGAAACGCCTTAATCATAATTCATGTTATTTACGGGGCTGAACAGTAAAAAATCTTTGTATCCGTCAATAAATCATGGTAGTGTAGTAATTGCCGCCAAGGCACAAAGACACTAAGAAACACAAAAATAATATTTTATGAATCGTAACTATTCAGGTTGCCCGCTAATATCGCTAAAAAACGCGAATCGTTAACTATTTTGTCCTATTCGTATAATTTCGTGTAATTCGCGGGCTGAACAGGCAAACGATTTTTTCAATTTCTCTGCGCCCTCCGCGTCTCTGCGTTAAAAAAACATGCGCTTTAAAACGCAGAGACGCAGAGAACGCAAAGGAAGCGGATTTGTTCAAAAAACTAAAGTGTTACGGTATTGTCACTACTCAGGCAGCCCGCGAAAGACTCAAAAAAAAACAGGAAAAAAGTAAGATGAGATCATTCGATTGTTTCGTGTGCTTTCTGCCTGTGTC
>CAJVYQ010000104.1 GCA_913009825.1 uncultured Deferribacteres bacterium | reverse complement strand
TCATAGATACGGCATTCTCGCCGGTGTATCCGTTGGCAGCATTATAGTTTTCCATTTCCTCCGGCACGCCGGTGGCGCTGTCATTGGGTCCCCAAATACAGCCGCCGGTGGAATGGTGTAGAAAGATGCCGCTTCTGAACTTTCCTGTTTGTCCGGGAACGATATTTACAATACAGCAGAGAAATAAAATTTGGAGAATGAAATATTTTTTCATAATTTACCGCCTTCTTTAAAATGAGGTCTTTCTGAAAAAAAATAAAATCAAAGTTACAGGCTTCGATTAGAAATCTATTAACTAATTTAGGATAAAATTTTGCAAGGTCAATTGAAAATTGTTCCCCAAAAGTGATTTTAAAAATATTACGATTTCCTGGTAGTCTTTATTTATCAAAATGGAAGCGAATCTGTTTTTTTTTGTTATTAACCCTTATTTTTCTCCCATTCTATCCGATAAATAATAATGAAAAAACAGAGAGGATGATATGTTGGAATTAAAAAATATTTCCAAAACTTTTTCTACCGGCTTTATCCCCAAAAAGGTGACGGCGCTTAATTCGTTGTCGTTGTTTGTGAATCCGGGAGAAGTGTATGCTTTCCTTGGTCCAAACGGAGCGGGAAAAACAACGACCATTAAAATTATTCTCGGCATCGTTTCTGCGAATTCCGGCTCCATCAAAATTAACGGTGTGGATTTTAAGGATCGTAAATCCAGGCAAAATATTGGTTACCTGCCGGATCAGCCCTATTTTTATGACGATTTGACGCCGGTGGAATATCTGAAATTCACCGGAAAATTGTACGGGATGTCCGGAAATGAAATCAAACAAAAAACGGAAGAATTGCTGGAACTTGTGGGTTTGAAGGGAAAAGAAAAGCAGAGATTGCGCAGCTATTCCCGCGGCATGTTGCAGCGATTGGGGATGGCCCAGGCGCTTATCCATGACCCCAAGCTACTGATTCTGGACGAACCCATGACCGGCCTGGATCCGGTGGGCAGAAAAGAGTTTCGTGATCTGATTCTTTCGCTGAAAGAACGAGGGAAAACGATCTTTTTCAGCTCCCACATTTTGGCGGATGCGGAGATGATCAGCGACCGGGTGGGCATTTTACACCGGGGGAAATTGGTGCGGGAAACCGAACTGTTCGAGCTGCAAAATGAAAAGAACCGGAGTCTGGAAATCGCTTTTCAATTTTTTTCCGGCCAGGATGTACCTGCCAACAAACCGCCTCTGGAAATTGAACTGTTCGATCAGAGCGGCATCATCCACATCAATGATCAAAACTCCGTATTTGACGCCGTCCACTGGGTGGAAGAATCCGGCGGCACCATTTTGTCCATTTCGCCGAAGCGGAAATCCCTGGAAGATATTTTTTTAGAGGAGATGAAAAATTGAGCGCTTTAACCGTAATCGCACATAATACATTCAAAGAGACTGTGCGTAATCGTGTCATGTTTAATATTCTTCTGTTTGCCGTGGGCATGGTGCTGGTCATCATGGTGATCAGCAATTGGACCATGGATCAACAGGCGAAAATACTTAAGGATTTCGGTCTGGCGGCCATTTCCATTTTCGGTTTGCTGATTGCCCTTTTCGTGGGCGTGCGCACCATTTATCAGGAGATCGAAAAACACACGGTTTTCATGTTAGTAAGTAAACCTATTTCACGCTGGCAGATCATTGTCGGCAAATATTTGGGTTTGGCGGTTACTATCCTGGTCAATATTGTTGCCATTACCCTTTGTCTGTTTGCCGTCGATTATTTCATCGAGCATAGCATCGATTGGGGATTGCTCTCCGGTATTCTCCTCATTCTCCTTGAAATTTACCTGATCATTGCTTTCGCCGTCTTTTTTTCAACATTCACATCGCCATTATTGAGCGCTATTTTTACCTTGATTATTTTTGTGATCGGACATCTGGCGCCATCCATTCGTTTGTACACCCAACTGCGCCCGGATGATGCCGGCAACAGTATTTTGCTGGCGATTTATACGATTCTCCCCAATCTGGAAAATTTCAATATCAAGACCGCAGTTGTGGAGCATATTGTCCTGCCGCCAAATACGGTTGCCAATGCCGTCCTTTACGGCGTTTGTTATATTTCCATACTGTTGGTGTTAACTTCCTGGATTTTTGAGAAAAAGGATCTGAAATGAAAATGAGTAAAATCGTTATATCCCTTTTTTTTCTGATTTTTATTTTTGGCATGGTCTCCACACAAAAGGCCCTGGACAGATACCGTACTCCCGAATCGTCTTTAGCGGAAAGTATTTATCTCCCCGATGGTAAAATTTTAAAAATAGTCTCATTGGGCTTTTCCAGTCTGATTGCCGATTTTTTGTGGCTTAAATCCATCCTCTATTTTGGCAAATTTACACTGGATGAAGACAATCCTTATATAGAACTTCTGCTGAAGAAAAAGGCTGTATCGTCCGCGCCCGGTTCTCGTCAACCTCCCCATGGTGGCGGAGAAGATCAACATGAACATTTTGATCTGAAATTGGGGACGGCCGGCCGGAATATTAAAGCAGATGAGGAAATGAATTTTGCCGGAGATCCGCACCTTGTTACCCTGCATACTTACGAAAGCAAAGGAATGGCACCCTATATCTATCCGCTGCTGCGCCGGGTAGTGGAACTGAACCCTTATTTTACTTACCCATATCTTTTTGGCGGGTTGGTTGTTTTGGATCGAACCGGGGAAATCGACAGCGCTTACTCTTTGCTGAAATATGGCTGGAAACACAATCCCCGTAGTTGGAAAATAGCTTATTATCTCGGTTTCATCGATCTTCTGTATCGTGGTGACAATGCAAGTGCGCTGCAATGGTTGAGTCATGCCATTCTGATTCCCGGTCATTTGGAATTTATCGATCATCTGTACCGGGATTTGCTGCAACGCAAGAACAACCGGGAGGTAGTGCTCGATTATCTGAAAGGGATGTATCGAAGTACAGATGATACAAAAACCAGAGAACAGATCATTAAAATGATCGGAAAAATTTCTCAATCCGGAGGATAATCTGTTCAATCGATCTCCCAACTCTCACATCAGAAATTCGGCATATATGAACAGTTAGCCTAAAAGAAAGCCGGATGTATTTTATACCTTAATTGAGCGATTGTAGGGCGATTCGCCTGTCTGCACAGGCAGGCTGAATCGCCAACAGGATTTACACTATAAAATGAAAACCCGTTTGGTCACAGCAATAATCATAAAAACAAGAGAATCGTTCAATTCAGGTTTAGATTACACCAAGAATACAGATAATTTCGCAATAATTTTTTCAGATACATTTATTTTTGGGCATTATCAGTTAAGTATGGATAGTTCGCCATTCATTTTTAACATTATTACAGAGCCTTTATCCTGTTTGTACAACTTAACCGCAGTCCGTTAACTCTCAGGATATCAAAATTAACCGCCGGCCAATTTAACGGCGTATCCTTCTTTTTCCAGCAAAAGAAGCAGTTTCCGGCGGTGATCACCCTGGATGATGATAACACCGTTTTTTACCGAACCACCGGTACCGCACCTCTTCTTTAAAATGGTCGCCAGAGCGGATAATGCAGCAGCAGACAGCGGAACACCGGTGACGGTTGTTACCGTTTTCCCCTTTCTCCCTTTCACTTCGCGGCGAATCCGTACATTGCCCGCTCCGGCCTGGGATGGTTTACTTTTAGCGCCGCATTTGCAATCGGCAACCGTTTCGCCGCAAACGGGACAAACGCGCCCTTTTCCAGTTGAATAAACCAGTCGTGTTTCATCTGTTTTTCTATTTTTCATTTCACCAGAATACATTTTCTTTGTTGTCGGAATTTTCCGGCAGTTAACCTGTAAAAATAAATACCGGATTGCAAATTGCCGGCATCCCACTCCACAGAATAGTCGCCCGGAGTCTGAAACCGGTCGACAAGTTCGGCTACAGACCTGCCGGTAATATTGACGACGGAAAGACGAACCGTTGTCGGTTCAGCGATACGGTAAGAAATGGACGTAACCGGATTGAACGGATTAGGATAATTCTGCAAAAGAGCAAAACTTATAACTACCGGAGATTCGACCTGCGGAATTACGGGTGCGGTTTCATCGATAACGGCCGTCCAGATGCTCATATTGTTGCCGTCCATACGCATCCAGATGGGATAAACCTTGCCGTTGTAAGCGGCGATATTGATATAATCGCCGAAAAACACATTTTTATTGGGTGTAAAAGCGGACTGACTGACTTTCACATTTTCGAAAGTTTCGCCGCCGTCGCTGGATTTTGCCAGGAAAACATCTGTTTCGTTCCCGGCGGTATTCCTGCGATCATAAAAAACAACGTAAACATTGCCGGTGACCGGATCGATCGTCGCCCAATGAAAAAATTGATGGCGATGGGTATTATCGTCATTCACTTTTTTAAACCCGTCCCAGGTTGCGCCGCCGTCATCAGACTTGATTAAAAAAACATCCGTATTGTCCGAACCGTTTCGCTGATCGGACCAGACCACATAAATTCTATCCCGGAAAGAGGATTGGCCGATGTCACAAAGCGTCACCGGCATTCCGTTGCACCGGTCGATTCCCTGCACATTAAAATCCCAACCGCCGGGCATATTCGCAACAAAAACATCTTTGCCGAACGTTGCGCCGCCATCCGCGGATTTATCAAACATGATTCCCGGCGGGCCGGCCCAGCTCAGGTAAACTTCACCATTTGGCCCCACCGCCGGCACTGCGCCCTCCACAGTATTATCGCTGTCCCGGCAATCCCCGCTCACATCACTCACAATGAGCGGTACAGACCAGGTATCGCCAAAATCTGTTGACCGTGAAAACCGGATGCGTGAGCTGTCCTCCGGATTACTGCTGCCATATTTATCAAATTCAGTCCAGGCAACATAAAGAGAATTGCGATATTGCGATTGAGTATGATCGGCAATCAGCCATTCTTTGTCCTGATTTTTATGCGGTAAATAACCAACTCCTGCGCCATCGTTCCAGGTTAATCCGCCGTCGGTAGATTTTTGCACCACAATCCGGTCGATCCAGTAACCGAAAATGGGATAAGACAGATGGCCGAAATAGAGATTTCCCTCCGGATCGAATGTGACGCACGGGTCTCCCGATACGCCAAAAGATGAGTACAATTCTCCTTCCGTCCAGGTTTGGCCGCCATCGGTGGAATAGTAGTAAAATTTGAGATTGGCGCCGGCGGCCAGATTGAGCGGATTGACCGGATCGATGGCAATGGTCACCTCGTTTGGTCTTTTACTGGCCGGGTTACTGACACGATAATTGGGGTATTGAGCCGGCAGTAAAAAAGGCATCACGGTGAATAATATTACAGAAAGAAACGAAATTTTCAAAATAGAGTCCTCCCTTTTATTTGGAGATAAAGCTATTCATTCCTAAATTGAGCAATTGTAAGACGATCCGCTGAATCGCCACTCTGATTATGAAAACCCGTTATTTACTTATAACAAACTCAAATATTGATGAATCACTCAATTTAAATAATTGGTGTCTGAACTAAAACTCTTTTCCCCTTTCATCCTCCAGACAAACAGCTTTTATTCATCTGATTGAGAAATGAGATTCTTCACTTCGCTCCGCTTCGTTCAGAATGACATTTTACAAAAGTCGACTATTTTTACCGGAATGATGATATTTGCAATTATTTATATTTTTCATTCAAGCGCGAACTATTCAAAAATATGATCCGATTCCAGCAGAAACAGGTCTGTCAACCGATCTGCCAGATATGCTACATCCGGTTCGGCGCGGTTGGTTAGGATAATCACGGTAAATTTATCGTCAGGATAGCGCTGAATTACATTGCGAAAGCCGCTGGTGCTGCCGGTATGGTGAAGACGGTGATGCCCCTTGTACTCCCCGATGCGCCAGCCGAAGCCATAATCCAGCGTATCTCCGGTAGACAAAACGCCCGGCGTGAATGCCTGCTGCAACATATCAAAGGAGACCGGTTTATCCGTGTACAAAGCCTGATCCCACATATACAAGTCCTCCACGGAAGAATAGATGCCGCCATCGCCGAGAACGGCGCTGTAGGCGCTCTGATCTTTAAAAATAAACTGTTCCCCCTCTTTTTTGTACCCGAACGCCCGGTTGGCTACTTGCGATATACCCTTCTCGAAAGCAACCGTATTCACCATGCCGATGGGCATAAAAATGTTTTGGCGCAAAAATTTTGCAAATGACTGCCCGGATATCTTTTCAATAACCATGGCCAGGACAACATAGCCGGTATTGCTGTAGCGGTATTTACTCCCCGGCGGGAAATAAGTGGAATCCTGCTCTTTCATCAAATTCAACACATCTCTGTCCAGCACCTGAACTGTGACGGTGTCCGGTACCAAATCCTCGTAAGCGATGAGTCCCGAAGTATGATTCAAAATATTCCTGACGGTAATTTTTTTACCGTATTCGGGAAAATCCGGGAAAATATCCGTTAACGTTTGTTCAAAAGTTAATTTGCCCTGTTCCGCCAGCATCATAATGCACATAGCGGTGAACTGCTTGGTTACCGATGCCAGGCGGAAGTTGGTTTGCGATTGGACCGGGACATTTTTCTCCAGATCAGCCAAACCGTACGATTTGATAAAAACCGGCTTGCCATCTTTGATAACCATTATAGACGCGCCGGGAACAGCGCCGTTATAAGCCGAAAAAAGTTGATCCACCTTCGCTTCTTCCGGTGATTTGCAACCGGCAATGAAAAGAAGCGAAAAAATAAAACCTGTGATTTTTACTGCCTGCCTGATTGATACCATGTTAAACTCCTTACAAATCAAATTCTATCCGGACTATTCCTGCCATTTAACCAGCGTCTCCAGCACATCCTTTTCAACCATCGCACGGGCTTCATATCTGTCATAACCATGGGATAGAAGCGTATCATATTCCGTTTCCGTATGGCGGATATGAGCAATCACGGCCAGTTTAACTGCCTGTTGCGAAAATATTTTTGCTTCGGCGGTTCGTCCGATTCTGCCGCTGTATTTTCGGCAGGCATGCTCGGCAATTTTTATTTCCCGGCCTTTGGGCAACCCCGGGTATTGTTCCCGGATTTTGGCAACAAATTTTTCAACATACTCACGATCTAATTCCGATCTTCGCACCGCCGCCCGCTCATTGCGTCTTTGTCTGATGTCACTATCGGCAAGACACTCCTGTTCCGCCCGCTCCAGGGCTTCCCCTTCCACTAATAATCCCTGCCTTTCGTACCGTTTACGCGCGCGGCTAAATTTTAAAACTACTGCCGACAGAGTAGAATATTTTTTTGTCCGCCGGGTCAACGCGGCATCCCCGGAAGGTAAAAACCAAAGATGATCCAGATCGGCGCACGCAAGACAAAGTGCGCCTTTCTTCTCATCGAGAGTTATCCAGACTTTCCGGTCAAGTTCCGCGCCACATTCCGAACAGGTTGTCTCATGGGATGTGATAAAAACGGTAAGTTCATGATTCTTTTTTTTGGCCATAACATTGTCACTTTTTTTATCAATAATTCGTAACTATTCAGGTTGCCCGCTAATATCGCTAAAAAACGAGAATCGTTAACTATTTTGTCCTATTCGTATGATTTCGTGTGTTTCGCGGGTTGAATAGGCAGACGATTTTTTCAATTTCTCTGCGCCCTCCGCGTCTCTGCGTTAAAAAAACAGGCGCTTTAAAACG
>CAJVYQ010000103.1 GCA_913009825.1 uncultured Deferribacteres bacterium | reverse complement strand
GAACGAAAAGTATCTAAATTGTATATCAAACATCTTGTTTGAATTATAATTTTATTGAAAAGAAGGAAACTAAACAGTTTATAAAACAAGCAAGATGCATGTTTTCCACTTTTCGTTCAGACACTAACTAACTTCAAAACTTGAGTAATTTAATTTGAACAGGTTGCCGGATTCACGGCTCAATTCAGAAACAAAAAGATACATTAACTATTCAGGCAGAAAAACACCCCCCTGACTACCTCCTCAAGGCAGGGATTTTTAAATCCCCCCTTGAGGGGGGTCATGGGGGTGTAAAAGAACTTCCAATTATAGATACCAACCCGTCAATTTGTTAACCGGACAGCACCCATCTGTTTTCTGTGAATTTTGCTATCACTGCATCATCCGGGATAAATCCAAGACCCGGTTCTTCGGGTACGGTTAATTCGCCATTCTCAAACAGAATTTCCGGATTGATGATATCCCGGTGAAAATATTTTTTACTGGAAGAAACGTCACCGGGAAGTGTAAAATTAGGCAGCGTGGAAAGAGCAATGTTACACGCCCGGCCGATGCCCATCTCCAGCATTCCGCCGCACCAGACCGGAATCCGGTTGTTTTGACACAGATCATGGATCTGTTTTGCTTTGGTTAATCCCCCCACTCTCGCCGGTTTGATGTTGATAATTTTACAGCTTTTCAGGGCAATTGCGGCTTCCGCCATGGCCACACCGGCGATACTTTCATCCAGACAAACGGGCGTTTTAATCTGCTTCTGCAGTTGGGCATGTTGGGTTAAATCCTGGTAATGAAGCGGCTGCTCGATCATCATCAGACTGAACGGATCCAACTCCCGGAACAGGGAGATGTCCTGCAGCGAATAGGCGGAATTTGCATCGGCCATCAACGGTACATCGCCGAATTTTTCACGGATCGCTTTTACCGGCTCAAAATCCCATCCCGGTTTGATCTTTATTTTGATCCGTTTGTAGCCTTCATCAAGAAAGTCGCCAATCACGCCAAGCAGTTCAGCGATACTCTTTTGTATGCCGACACTAACTCCCGAACGGATGATCTTTTGTGTGCCGCCCAAAAGTTGGTAGAGCGGTTTGTTCTGCTGCAGAGAAAAGAGATGCCAGAGCGCACATTCAAACCCGTGCTTGGCAAAATGATGACCACGCACCGGCGCCGTCATTTTTAAAAAATCCTCTATGTCGGAAATTTCCCGATTGATTATGGCCGGAGCTAAAAATTCGGATTGGATATGCCATGCCGTTTCCCCGGTTTCGTAAGCGTAACCCGGTGTTTGTCCGACGGGCGACTCACCATAACCGATGAGCCCGTCGGCATAAATTTTCACAATAATATGTACTTCCCGATCTTCGCGACCGAAACTGGTTTCAAAAGGTTTCACCAGCGGCATGTTCACGAGGTGTAGCTCAATTCTTTCAATTTTCATGTTTTCTCCGTAACTATTTAATCTTCAAATCCTTCCTCAATAAATAGTAATTTCCTCTTTTCCCGTTTTCGGTGACGCGGACAAAATCCACAACTGTGTAATTTTGTTTAAAACAGGTAAGAAAAATGTCGCGCGTTTTAGTACGCCAATCGAGGGCAAGCTGCAGATCACGGTCGAAAATCATCTGAAAATCATCCGGTATTTGAATGGCAACCCGGTTCTTTTCCGGCTTCGAAAAATCGGTTATTTTCTGCAAGCCTTTCTCATCCCGGTCAACTTCGGTCAGACCGGTAAAATTAGTTGGATCGAAATGTCTGTGCCGCCGTTCTAGTCTTTCGGCAACATGTTTCGTTTGGATGAACCATTCCACCCAGAAACGGTCGGAAGGAATGCCGGACACCAAATCGCTTTCGCCGGGCACATCGCCGTAATAATCCACTTTGTAATCTCGGACGATGCCGCCCAGCTTGGCAATGTTCAGATTCGCGTTGGGCCCTAACAGCGGGTCAAAAGTCCAGGTAATTTTTTTGATGCCTTTTTGCCGGGCGCGGTTGTAGTGGGCCATTTTTAATCTGTAGCCGATATTACCGTGCTTCATTTCCGGGTGAACGCCCAGAATATGCGAATGGTGAAACAACCCGTTCGCTTCCGTGTGGCCGACTATGGCCATCAAAAAGCCGGCCAAAACATCGTCGCAGTAGGCGCCCAGCACCATGCCGCCAATCTCCGAGACAGCCTTAAAAATATGATTGGGAATACAATCAACGTTATCCCGTAGTCGCCAGATTATCTTTTGCAGTTCAATAACGGCAAAAAATTCCTCATTTGTTTTCAGATCTTTTATTTGGATTTTCGGGGAATCTTTGTTCATAAAATATCTGCCAAAATTTTTACGGACTGCGCACAGGAATGACCGTTGCAGAAAAATTCGGGAGCCCGTTCAGCAGCATACATTTCTATCTCTGCTTATCTGCACTGATTTCTCTGTGGCCGTTCTATTCTGCGGCTCATTTTTTTCAAGTTTTTTTGAAAGTTACTCATCATTTTAAAATCTCTTCCAATTCCGCATCGATGCCGGCAAATAACTTACTGAGTTCAGTAAATCTTTCGTAGGCATCTTTACCCGGTTTCTGGTCTGCGCGGTTCAGCATAGCATAAAGATAGCTGATCTGATCGAGCAACATAGGCGTCGGATAGCGAATTTCATTATTAGTGACCAGCTTACTTTGGACCACCTGCAAAAGACGATCGGCTTTCCCAGCCTTTTTCGCACTCCGGCTGCCCCCGGTTATTTTTTCAGACAATTCTTTGCGCGCTTTTTTAATCCGGTCAGCGGTTTCTCCGGCACGGTTCAGCAGATGCCAAATCTGTAAGCTGAGTTTTTCCTGCTCCAACAGATCCGCCCGGGTTACGCCGTCTGCAGCGACTCTTGGATCCATTAAAACTGTAAAATCCACTGTTTGCCGCCGGTTGCCAACCGTAAGTCTTGCCGAATATTTTCCCGGGGCAACCACCGGGCCGGATTTGACACGGTTCGTACCGGAAACAGCGCCATGACGCAGGTCCCAAACAATCCGGTGCATCCCGGCACTTCCGGCCAGGGTAAAACTTTCCCGACGAAAAGAACGCATTTCTTGCTGCACAGCAGTCTGTTTTTTTGAGGAAGCAGAAGTGGAATATGTACGAATTACGTCATTTGATCCGTTCAGAATTTCCAGTTTGATTTTTTTCCCGGCCGCTTTGGCAAAAAAGTAATCGATATTCACACCCGGCTGCGGATAAGTGGGTACACCATCTGCGCCGCGTACCCCACGGTACCACATGCGGTAGGCGCTGCGCGGTTCAAAAAGATGGAGAGGAGAGAAAATGATCTCCGGACTCAGTTGGTGCAGCGGCGTCACATCGTCCAGAATCCAGAAAGACCGGCCCATGGTGGAAAGCACCAGGTTTTCACGGAACAGTTTGATATCCGTTACCGGTGTTACGGGCAGGTTCAGTTGAAATTTTTGCCAATGCTCACCGTCATCGAAAGAGATGAACATACCGAATTCCGTGCCGGCATAAAGAAGCCCTTCCCGATCCGGATCTTCCCGCACCACACGGGTCGGATAATCGGCGGGAATGCCATTCACTCCCGTTGTAAGCCGGGTCCAGGTCTTGCCGTAATTTTCCGTGCGATAGATGTACGGCTGCCAATCGTCGAGCAAATAGCGATATACAGCGATGTAAGCTTTCCCGGCCCGATGTGGCGAAGCATCAATGTTTTGCACCCGGCCGCCGGAAGGCAGATCGGCGGGTGTCACATCTTGCCAGGTCTTACCGCCGTCCCGGGTGAGATGAACCGGACCGTCGTTGGCGCCGACCCAAATGACACCCTGCTCGATAGGCGATTCCCGGATGGCATAAATGGTGCTGTAATATTCTTCGCCGGTAATATCTCTGGTGATGGGCGCGCCGGAAATCACCTGCTTATCCGGTTCAAAAGCGGTTAAATCGGGAGAGACGATCTCCCAGTTCACGCCTTCGTCGGTTGTTTTCAGCAAATATTGTGAGCCGTAGTAAATTACATCGGCGTCGTGCGGGGAGATCAAAATAGGTGAAACGCGTTGGAAACGGAATTTCAAATCCATGGGATTGTGGCCGTAAATGTTGGCGGCGCCTACATAATATTGTTTTTCCTGTCCGGTCAGTTTGTTGTAGCGGCCGAAGCGGCCTTTACAATTGGCATAAACGATATTGTGATTTCCGGGTTTGGGCACCGCGGGTCCTGTTTCGCAGCCGCCGACGGCGCGCCAGAATCCGATAGCCCCGGCAGCCGGTGAGTAGGGCGGCAAGCTGGGAACCATGATGGTGCTGTTGTCCTGCTGGCCGGCATAGAGCCGGAACGGAAATTGATCATCCACCTCAACCTGGTAGAGTTCAGCCGTGGGTTGATTCCATTCTGTCGACCAGCTTATACCGCCGTCCAACGTGACCGCTGCTCCGCCGTCGTTGGACTGGATAAAAATAGCCGGATTTTCGGGATTGATCCACATATCATGATTGTCGCCGTGGGGCGTGGATTTGCGCTGCCAGGTTTTCCCTGCATCGATGGATTTGAAAAATCCGGTGGTGTTTACATAAAGCACATTCGCATCGGTTGGATCAGCATCGAGGTTACAATAATAAAACGGTCTGTCCAGCAATTTCTTTTTGGTAGTGACCGGTTTAAAACTTTTCCCTCTGTCATCGGAACGATAAAGACCGCCTTCGCCAACCGGCGCTTCGATAAGCACATAAATCCGGTTGGGGTCCGCCGGGGAAACAGCAAGGTCGCTTTTGCCGAATAAACCCTGGGGCAGACCGTTGGTTAATTTTTTCCAGGTGTCGCCGCCATCCTCCGATTTGTAAACGCCTCCTTCCAGTCCACCGCTGATGATGGTCCACGGTTTCCGCTCCACCCGCCACATACAGGCATAGATTTCATCAGGGTTATTCGGCGCCAGTTCAAGATCGACGGCGCCGGTCGTGTCCGACAGAAAGAGCACTTTCCCCCAGTTTTTACCGCCGTCTTTGGAACGGTAAACGCCGCGCTCCGGATTGGGGCCAAAAGCGTGTCCGATAGCGGCGATATAAACCAGATCCGGGTTTTGCGGATGAACCTCCACGGCGCCGATCTGCCCTACATTGCGCAGGCCGATAAATTGCCACGTTTTGCCGGCATCCATGGATTTGTAAACGCCCCGGCCGGTGATCACATTGCTGCGAATCCCGTCGGAACCGGTACCCACGTAAATGACATTGGGATCGGAATCCGCCACTTGGATCGCTCCGATAGAGCCGGTAGCAAAATATCCGTCGGAAATATTTTTCCAGCTTCTGCCGTAATCGGTGGTTTTCCAGACGCCGCCGCCGGATGCGCCCATATAAAATGTTGCCGGATGCGCTGCTGTGCCCGCCACGGCGGTTACTCGTCCTCCGCGGCTGGGACCAACGCAGCGGTATTTTAGTCCGTGGAAAAATCCCTGTGTTAAAACAACTTTTTTCTGTGTCTGCCGTGCCTGAGCCGGGAACGAAATTCCCGTATTTAATATGACTAAAAAAAGGCCGGCCATTGTAAAAGTGAAAAAATTTTTCAAATGGTACCTCCGTAAACAACGGTCAATTATTGAAGTTATAGCTCCGGCACTCTGACTGCGGGAGATATGAGTTTGTTGATTTAATGCAAAAAACTTCAAAGTTTTTGATCAATTCTGCAAAATGTGATTTATATTTTTGGAACATACGATATGTTGACAAACGCCCACGGGGAAACTTTGAAAGTTTAATTAATCAACAGAATCATATATTATTTTTTTTCTTTCACCGACAGACCGGAATATTCCGTTTTCAATTTCTCATTCTGCGCTTCAAATTCGGTGATTTTTTGTTTAAAATCGGCAAAATCCTGTTTGAATGAAAAACTGTCCGTGGTGGTCAGGCTGGGGGTCTCGCTGTAATCCCGGATGATGGAATTGATGGACAGGTCCACGTTCCCTTTTAAAATCATCACTTTGTTTTTCAGATCGGAAATTTTGTCGCTGGATTTATCGATAACCGCGCGGATGCCGAACAGGGTTGTTGCGGCGCCGGCGATAGGAATGGCCGATTCACGCAGTTTATCCGAGGCGATTGGCGAGCTGGCGATACCGGTGAGTGCGCCGACCACAATAGTGGAGATGTCGAAAACCGTGTTCCAGTACCGTTTTCGCTCCAGCGTATATTTCAGATTGGCTTCCATGACACCGATTTCACCGCTCAGTTTTTTAGCCGAAGCCAGTGATTTTGAATAAGAAATTAAAATTTCCCGGGGATCTTCGCGGTCCAAAACGGTTATTTTTGCCACTGTAAAAGCATCTGTAACGGTATCTGTTACCCTGAATTTTACCTGAACCCGCCGCTTGCCGGAACGGTTCACAAAGCTGAATGGCGGCGTCCATCTGAACACCCGGGTTCGAGGGTCAAACCTGTAACCGTCAAAATCAGATTCCACTACCGATACTTTTAAGTTTTCATCACCGTTTTTATCGTTCACCACCAGACGAATCACAAGTTCCTCGTTTTCTTTGATTTCCCGGTCACGAACCGGTTCAATCTCGGGCGGATAATTTTTGGGATCCACCTTTATCCCGATGGTGTCGTAAACCGTGTGGCTCTGATCGCTGGCGGAAAAAATCAGACGATAATCGGTTTTCTGTCTGGCGTATTCAAATGTGGGCTTCCATTGAAACTTACCCGTATTGCCGTCAAAATAGTAATCGTTCTGTTTGATATCCGTCGATAGAATTTTATAAGTAATTTTTTCACGGTCGTCATCGGTGGCGTACACATTAAAAGAAAGAATCTCGCCTTCATCGATAAAATATTCCCTGGTTTTGTTTTTGAATACCGGGATATGAACAATATCATTGACAAAAACCGGCACCGTTTTTTCTGCGCGCAAACCGGTCTGATCTTCCACAAAAAAGGTGAGGTTCAGCGTTTTCTCTTTTGCCTGGGTGTCGTTTGGCGACCAGAGAAAAATAGCCACTTTGTCGTTTACTTCAAATTTTGCGTTGCCGAACTTTTTTCCGTGATCATTGTTGACATAATATCCCAAAGTTAATCGATCCGTTGGATTCCGGTCGTTGGCCTGAACCACCAAAGCCAGATCGTCCCCCTCATCCAACACCAGAAAACCGTCCGGCAACGGACGATTGGATTTGATCTCCAGCGTCGGCCGGTACTGTCTTGCCTTCACGGTGATTATTGCCGGCTGGCTTACCTGCTGGTTGGTGAACGTGTCAATCGCCGTGAAAATAATCGGATGAATGCCGATGTCATTCTCTGTCGGCGTCCATTTAAATTCCTTTTTCTTTTGATCCATTTCGCCGCCCAGACTCCAGGTGAAACTGAATTTTAAGTCCGTTCCCTTGTGATTGTAACCGGTCAATTTCACCACCAGCTCCTGATCCGGATAAACCGAATGAGCTTTAACGGGTAGCAAAATCGGTTTGTACTCCTGTAAATCAACCCGCGTCAGGTCGGTCTTTTCCTGGGCGAATAATGGGAAAACAAAAAAAGGGAGAAGTAAGCAGAAAAATCGTTTTTTCATCGTCAGGCCATACTGTTTGGAATATGCTTTTTTGTCTTGATAATTTGTTTGTGTTGCATAAGATAAAAAAACCTGTCAAACTATGCAATATAATACTGATGCCAACGCCCGAAACGATGCAATCAGTTCGGAATCAGGCAATATTACTGATTCTGTTGATTAATTAAACTTCCAAAGTTTCCCCGTGGGCGTTTGTCAACATATTGTATGTTCCAAAAATATAAATCACATTTTGCAGAATTGATCAAAAACTTTGGAAGTTTTTTGCATTAAATCAA
>CAJVYQ010000102.1 GCA_913009825.1 uncultured Deferribacteres bacterium | reverse complement strand
CTGCGTCCTTTGCGAACTCTGCGTTTAGAAACCTGCTATTATGTAAACCACTGCTTAGCAGATGATATGAACAGGTTAAAGTTTATCCCGGCAAAACTTGTGATCAACCAAGGTTAAGAAAATAAAAAATTATTTTCCCCGGCAATTATCAATTGATCATTCATCATTCATAATAAAAATAATTGCCAATTATTGAGGGCTTATATGAGAATCTTTTTTAAGTCAACAACATTGGGGGGGACGGGGGGTGTTCCTTCAATCTATCTGAATAGTTACGTGATTATTTAAAAAATACGGAGGTAAACAAATGAAATTTTTGCAAAGTACGAAGGGAAAAATGTCCCTGTGGTTGGTTCTGTTTTTCATTTTTTCCGTCGCTGCCGGCTGTGCCAAAAAAACAGCCGCACCTGAATTTGCGGTGAACATTGTCCCGAATGATGCAGAGCAGCGTGTTGATATACTGGTCGACGGCAAGCCGTTCACCTCTTATCTTTATTCGGACAAAATAAAGACGCTGAAAAAAACGGTGCTTTATCCGCTGCGTTCGGCAAACGGAACGGCAGTCACCCGTGGATTTCCGTTGGATCCCAAACCGGGCGAACGGGTTGATCATCCCCATCAAATCGGTTTCTGGTTCAATTACGGCAATGTAAACGGATACGATTTCTGGAATAATTCCGATGCCATTCCTCCCGAACGGGCGGGAAAAATGGGCACCATTCGCCATCGGAAAATCGATAAAATAGTAAACGGAAAGGGCGAGGGCGAGCTGGATGTGACCATGGACTGGCTGATACCGGACGGCACGCCGATCCTGCAGGAAAATACCCGGTTTATTTTCCGCGCGGCGAAAGGATTCCGGGCTGTGGATCGTATCACCAAACTGACGGCCGTCAACGGGCCGGTGGCTTTTCCCGATAACAAAGAAGGGGTGATTGCCGTGCGCGTAACCCGCGCCCTGGAACATCCAACAAATAAACCGATCACGGTGACGGATGCCGCCGGCAAAGCAACCGAAGTTCCCGTTCTGGACAACAAAGGCGTCACCGGCCATTATCTGAGCAGTGAAGGCGTGGAGGGAATGGCTGTCTGGGGCAAGCGGGCGCGCTGGGTGATGCTGACCGGCACCGTTGATAATGAGCTTGTCAATCTGGCCATCCTGGATCATCCCGGCAATGTGGGATATCCGACCTACTGGCATGCACGGGGCTACGGGCTTTTTGCCGCCAATCCGTTGGGACAAAAAATATTCAGTAAAGGGAAAGAAGAGTTGAACTTTTCCCTGGCGGACGGCGAATCCGTTACTTTCCGGTATCGTCTCCTGATCCGTTCCGGAAAAACCACTGTGGAAGAGATGGAACGGTTGTATCAGGATTTCCTGAATGAAATTAAATAATCTGTTCAAAGTAATCGGTCCCGGATTTATCATCGCTTCGGTTTGCCTGGGACCGGGCAGCATTACTACATCGTCAAAAATCGGTGCGGAATACGGCTACCAAATGCTGTGGGTGATCGTAATGGCTGTTATCGGTATGGCCATGTACACATCCATGTCCGCCCGGTTCGGCGTCTCTCACGACCAGTCGATTCTTCAGGTTATTGCGGCAACCTACGGGCGCTGGTTTGCTGTGCTGATCGGCATATCCGCTTTTCTCGCTGCATCCAGTTTTCAATTCGGCAATAATTTGGGCGCTGCCACCGCTCTCAACGCTATCACGGGAATCCACGAATCTGTCTGGCCGGTTGTCATCACCTCTCTGGCCATTTTGCTGATATTTTTTGCCCGGAATTTGTACAAACTGCTCGAAAAGCTGATGCTTGCCTTAGTGGTTGTGATGATCATCGCTTTCTTTGCCAATCTGATTTTTGCCCGGCCGGATCTGTCCGCCGCGGCGGTGGGATTGATCCCCCTTTCCATGCCTGCCCACGGAATTAATGTGATGGCAGCATTGGTCGGAACCACGTTTGTTTTGCATGCCTGTTTGTACCAATCTTATCTGGTGCAGGATAAAGGATGGCAGGCGCAGGATTTGCAAAAAGGCATGCGGGACTCGGTAACCGGCATTGCAATTTTGGGTATTGTTTCCATGTTGGTGATTTTAACTTCCGCCGCCGCTCTGTATCCCCGCGGCATTGCCATTACCACCGCTGCCGATATGGCTGTGCAGTTGGAGGCGCTTTTCGGTGCGTCGGCTAAATATATTTTCAGTATAGGATTTTTTGCTGCGGCTTTTTCTTCTCTGGTGGTAAATTCCATTGTGGGCGGCGGATTAGTTGCGGATGGTCTCAATTTGGGCCGAACCATGCAGGAAAAGGGACCCAAAATATTTACGATTATTGTTTTACTGATTGGTATGATTGTCGCCCTGTTTTTCCGCGGCGATATAGTTTACGCGCTGGTGCTGGCGCAGGCGTCTTCTCTGCTGGCGGTTCCGGCCATCGGCATCGGTCTGTTTTTGATCGTCAATAATAAGAAGGTGATGGGAAATCTGGTGAACAATCGCTGGCAGAATATCATCGCCGTATTCGGACTAATTCTGATTTTCTTCATGGTTTACCACATGTTTCACCGGTTATTTGTCTTTCTGGGGATGTAACATTTCAAAATTTGTGCGGTCTGCAAAACAAAGAGGAAAAATATGGCAAAATTGGCAATCGATGGCGGGGATCCGGTCAGAAAAGAACCGTTTCCCCGGTGGCCTGTTTTTGGTGATGAAGAGAGAGAAGCTCTGGATGAAGTATTAACCGGCGGCCAATGGGGAATCGGCGGAGAAAAGGTGGATTTATTGGTCGAAGAATTTTCCCGGTTGCATCAAACCGAATTTGCTGTAGCGGTAACCACAGGAACGGATGCGCTGCAAATTGCGCTGACTGCCGCAAGCGCTGGTCCGGGAGATGAAGTGATTGTGCCGGCATACACGTTTGCCGCCACCGCTACGGCGGTATTCATGGCCAATGCCATGCCCGTCTTCGTTGATATTGATCCCGATACCTATTGTCTCGATGCCGGACAGATTGAATCGGCAATTACCGGGAGAACAAAAGCAATCATTCCGGTGCATCTTGCCGGTCATTCTGCCGAAATGGACGCAATCATGTCCATTGCCCGGCGGCGGGGATTAATCGTCATCGAAGATTGTGCCCAGGCTCATTTAGCCGAGTGGGATGGGCGTAAAGCCGGTTCCATTGGCGATCTGGGCTGTTTCAGTTTTCAGTCCAGTAAAAATATAACCAGCGGCGAAGGCGGGATGATTGTCACAAATAACCGCGATTTTGCGGATAAATGCTGGTCGCTGCATAATTGCGGCCGGGAAAGAGGGGGCGCATGGTACAAGCATCCCTATCTGGGCGGTAATTTCCGCATGACTCAATTTCAGGCGGCGCTTCTTTTGGTGCAGATGGATAGAGCAGCGGATCAGGCCAAAATCAGAACAGAAAATGCGGCTTATCTCACGGCGAAATTTGAACAAATTGAGGGAATCCGGCCGCTTAAAGTGGATGAACATGTAACTGCACATGCGTATCATCTTTATATTCTCCGTTATGATCAGAAAGCTTTTGCCGGGGTGTCCAGAGAAAAGTTCATCGAAGCGTTGGCTGCGGAGGGGATTCCGGCTGCGAGCGGGTACGTTCCGCTTTATGGCGAAGGTTTTGTCGCCGATGCCTTGCAGAGATTAAATTTTTTACCTTCCAACCGGAAAAGGAAAACTATTTCTTTGCCGGTCACGGAGCGCGCTTGTAACAAAGAAGCCGTCTGGCTGACGCAGAATCTGTTATTGGGCACAAAAGAAGACATGGATTCCATCGTCGCCGCCATCAGTAAAATAAAAGAAAATATCGGTGACTTGGTGGCGAAATGAAAAATAAAACCTTGAAATTTGCCCTCGCCGGCGCCGGCGCGGTTGCAGCGCATCATGTGAAAGCGCTGAGAATGGTTCCGGACGCGGATGTAGTTCAGGGCCGGCAACGGGATGAACAGAAATTGCGTGCATTTGCCCGTCAATTTCATTTGGATTGGAGTACCGATTACCGGGATTTGCTGGACAATCCGGAAATCGATGTCATCGATATTGTCGTTCCGTCCGGTCTTCATGGCGAATTGGGAATTCAGGCAGCCCGGGCAGGCAAGCATGTTGTGGTTGAGAAACCCATCGACGTTACCCTGAAGAAAGCGGATGAACTCATCGCAGCCTGTAATGATGCGCACGTCACTCTTGCAGTCATCAGTCAGATGCGGTTTAATAACGACATGCTTAAGGTTTATGATCTCATTTCCCGGGGAAAATTGGGAACCTTAATCCAGGGCGATGCCATCATCAAATGGTACCGGCCGCAGGCTTATTATGAAAGCGCTGCCTGGCGGGGAACATGGGCGCTGGATGGCGGCGGGCCGTTTATCAACCAGGGTATTCATTTTATCGATCTGCTCCTGTCCGTTATGGGGCCGGTGAAATGGGTGTCGGCGCGGACACGGACAGTCGGCCACCGGATTGAAGTGGAAGATATCGGCATGGCGATGGTTGAATTCCAAAGCGGTGCTCAGGGGATCATTCAGGCAGCGACGGCTCTGTATCCCGGCCTGCCGGCGCGACTGGAGATCCACGGCACAAATGGAACACTCATCTTCGAGGGAGAACATATCTCCTTCCTGCATATTGAAGGAGAACAGCCGTACCGGAAAGGAGATGCAGAGAAAGGAGCTGCCGCTGTGCCCATGGCCATCGATGTGATGCCGTTTGTGCGTGAATTTGAGGATATTGCCGCCGCCATTCGGGAACGGAGAGAACCGAAAGTGAACGGCGCGGAAGCCCGGCGTGCCCTGCAGCTTGTACTGGCGATTTATGAGTCGGCGCGATCCGGGCGACCGGTTGAATTGCAGGTGTGTGGGTGAGTAGGTAGGTATATTGAATTTTGCTTACGGTTTGTGTCCATTTATGATTGGAAAAACAGCCAATTTATGTTCTGAATAATTCAGAATGGGAAACGGTTCTTTCTAAAAATAAAGTATCTACGGATATTTTATAAATTAGAATCCAGTCCGGCTCAATATGACAATCTTTAAATCCCTGCCAATTACCGGATAATTGATGATCTTTATAATTTATTTCCAGAGCTTCTTCGGCAATCAATTTTTCAATGACCATTTTTAATTTGTTGATATTTTTGTTTTGTCGCTTCAGTTTTTTATAATCCTTTTTGAATTGTGTTGTATAGTAAATGTTCAATTTTCTAACTCCTGAAACAGGTTTTCTACGCTAGCCACTTTATGAAGTTCTTCGCCTTTTTCTGATTTTGCCAATGTTTCAGCGGTTTGTTCATTTGGAATATTTAGTTCAAAAGGAATCCCTTTGCGCAATGTTACTTGAGTCAGATACATTGAAATTGCCTCGGACATCGATATATTAAGTTTATTTAAGATTTCCTGTGCTTTCGCTTTTATGTCCGGGTCAATTCGTGCTTGAATGGTTGCTGTTTTTGCCATTGTTACCGCCATGATTTTATGATTAGTATTGACATCTGCCATACAAAAAATATAGATATTTTTGGCAAATATCAATAAAAATTGATAGTAGTGATTTATTGTCACCATTCATTCTAAAATAATTTGTCGAAGAACGTATAATTCCGAGCTATTACGAAGGACAATTTTTTATCGGCGAATATTACAACGTTTCGGCAATTAAAAGTCTGCCGGTTCTTTACAGCAAAATCATGGCATACGACATTCCGTTATATTACCAATACGGCGCCCGCCATTGTCATTATACGTATGTTTACACCGGATTGCCGGGTACGAAACGGATCAAAAATTATCTGTTTGCTAAATTATTGTGGCACCCGCAAACAGATGTCGAATCTCTTTTGAATGAATATTACCGTAATTTCTACGGAGAGGCAGCGGAACAGATGGCCCTTCTTTATAACCGGCTGGAATTTGCCATGTCCGGCGTGGAAAAGAAGTTTCGAAAAACAGGGCGGGAGTTGGGTGTGGAATTTAAGTAACGGTGAAAGACTAAAATGTTACAGATTGTGGTAACGTACCCGTTCCATAAATCACAACTAAAAAGAGAGGTAAGCAATGATCAAACAAAAAAATGAACAGGACGGAATATCCCGCCGTAAATTTTTGGGCAATTCCGTGGCGGCAACGGCGGCATTTACAATTGTTCCCCGGCATGTTCTGGGCGGAGCCGGTTACACGCCGCCAAGCGCCAAGCTGAATATTGCCGCGATTGGCGTAGGGGGGAAGGGGAGATCGGACATCGCCGGTCTGAGAGATGAAAACATCGTTGCCCTGTGTGATGTGGATGATCTTAAAATGGCGGAAACTTTGCGCAAGGCTAAAGAGAAACCGGAGTATGCGGAATTATCCGCACAATTGGACAAAGCGCCCAAATACAAAGATTTTCGCATCATGCTGGATAAAGAGAAGCACATCGATGCGGTTACGGTTAGTACGCCGGATCATTTCCACGCTGTAGCGGCCGCTACCGCAATGAAAATGGGAAAGCATGTATTTGTGCAAAAACCGTTGACTCATTTCGTAAAAGAAGCGCGCATTTTAATGAAAATCGCCAAAGAAACCAACGTGGTCACGCAGATGGGTAACCAGGGTCATGCCGGCGAAGGAGGACGTCTGGTTTGTGAATGGATCTGGGATGGCGCCATCGGCCCGGTGCGCGAGGTGCAGTGCTGGACCAATCGCCCGGTCTGGCCGACGGGCATGGACCGGCCCAAAGAAATTCCTTCCGTTCGGCCTTCGCTGGATTGGAATCAGTGGCTGGGGCCGGCTCCCTGGCGGCCGTACCATCCGGCTTATGTCCCCTGGAGCTGGCGGGCCTGGTGTGATTTCGGCACGGGCGCTCTGGGCGATATGGGCGCGCATATTTTTGATCATGCGTATTGGCCGTTAAAACTGGAATATCCCAACAAAGTTTACGCCAGTTCAACCAAATTTAACGGCGAAAGCTGGCCTGTTGCGGAAGTGATCTATTACGAATTTCCCGCCCGCGGCGACATGCCGCCGGTAAAATTAACCTGGTATGATGGCGGAATGATGCCGCCGCGCCCGGAAGAACTGGAACCCGGCCGCAGAATGGGCGACAGCGACGGCGGCGTGCTGTTCATCGGCGACAAGGGAAAATTGATGTGCGGTTGTTACGGCAGAAATCCCCGGATTATCCCGGAAACCAAAATGCAGGAATACAAGCGTCCGCCGAAGACGATCCCCCGTTCCCCCGGCATTCATAAAGAATGGGTGGAAGCGATCAAGAAAGGCACTAAAAGCAGCACGGATTTTTCCTATTCATCCAAATTGGTGGAAACCATGATGCTGGGCAATATCGCCATCCGGTTTGCAGATAAAAATATAGATCTGGAATGGGACGGTGTAAAGGGTGAAATCACCAATCTTCCGGAAGCAGATGAATATCTGATCCGTAAATACCGGAAAGGTTGGAGCTTGTAATAGCCTCTGATTTTTTGGGTTTAAGGTTTGGGCAGGGTTCAACTCCTGCCTGAACCGAACTTTTTTTTGACAGGATTTACACGATAAACAGGATATAAACCTGATTTTTTATCCGGGAAATCCGTTATTATGTTGTAAAAAGTTTTGAAAAATGAGTGCAAAAAATGTAACACTTCAGTTCTTTGAAAATGTTGAGATTTTCTTTTTTATGGCCTTCCCTTCCGACAATTAAGAAAAAGATTGGTAACTATTCAGCTCACGTCTATCTGACACAGGCAGAAAACACACGAAACAATCGAATGATCTCATCTAACTTTTTCCCTTTTTTTTTTGAGTCTTTCGCGGGCTGCCTGAGTAGTGACAATACCGTAACACTTTAGTTTTTTGAACAAATCCGCTTCCTTTGCGCTCTCTGCGTCTCTGCGTTTTAAAGCGCCTGTTTTTTTAAC
>CAJVYQ010000101.1 GCA_913009825.1 uncultured Deferribacteres bacterium | reverse complement strand
CAAAACAAAACTGACCGTGAGAAAAATATACTGCTCCGGAGTAGTCAAAACCATCTTACTTGCTTTAAATCAACACTATGCGAATTTGCAAGGTTTGAAAGTTACCCACAAATTCTTACGAAGAGGCAGTTTTTTGAACAAATCCGCTTCCTTTGCACTCTCTGCGTTTTAAAACGCCTGTTTTTTTAACGCAGAGACGCGGCGGGCGCAGAGAAATTGAAAAAATCGTTTGCCTATTCAGCCCGCGAATTACACGAAATCATACGAATAGGACAAAATAGTTAACGATTCTCGTTTTTTAGCTATATCAGCGGGCCACCTGAATTATTCATAAAATAATTAACGATCGAGGACGCTGAGATACGCTGAGAAAATTTTAACGATTTATTTTTTATCAACAACAGTTCCGCTTCAACAAATTACGGAATAACACACCCCTAAATCCCCTCTCGAGAGGGGACTTTTGGATTTCCCCATTTAGGGAAATAATCATATTCTATCTTGAATCATGCGAGAGATTCGTTTAATTTTGGCGAAGGCTACCACTGCCACACACGCGGGAAATCAACCAGATCGGCAATTTTTACTCTTTCGCCCGTTTCGATGGATTTTCCGGCGGCAATGCCGATGATGCTGGACATCACTCCCGCCCGGCTGCCCGCCATTTTCCCCAGCGGATCCGGTTGATTGGGTCTAAAAAGCATATCTTTCAGCTTTTCATCGGCGCCGCCGTGTCCGCCGCTGCCGGGTTTAAGCTGCCAGGTTTTGGTAGACCGGAAATTTTTTGTCAGTCGAAATTCGGCATTATACTCTACTTTCCACGGCTGACGGTTGTACAATCTCACATCCAATCTTCCTTTTTCCCCGTTGAAGGCAATTCTCTGTCCTTCGTACGGTAAAAACGCATTCAGCGTATAACTCAACAAAACGCCGTTGTTGTATTTCACTTCCACCGTCATGCTGTCGTAGGTGTCTATTTCGTTGTCCCATACGCAGCCGTCGCGTAAATATCCGTCGGCGTCTTCACATTTCACATACAGATCCATATCCCTCTTGCTTTTGGTGATATCCCAATAGAATTCACATTTTTCTTTGAAGGGGCAGCTTCGGCAATTTCTTGCCCGGAAGGAATGATTTTTCCCGTAGAAGGCAACCTTGCCGTACGCATTCACTTCCACCGGTTCCGCATCCAACGACCAATTCATTTGATCAAAATGATGAGATGCCTTGTGAACCAACAGAGTGCCGGAAAATCTGGCTTTCCCGTGCCAACGGCGAAAATAGCTTGCGCCATGATAAATATCCAGATACTCGTAAAATTCCGCCGAAATGATTCTGCCGAGTTCACCGGACATCAATATTTTTTTGATCTCTTCGGCGCTGTTCATGTGCCGCACATTGAAGGTGGTGATGATTTTTTTTCCGCTCTTCAATTCCGTATCCAACAACGCCTGACATTGTTCCGCTTCCGTCGCCAGGGCTTTTTCGGAAATGGCATCGCAGCCCAGTTCCATAGCTCTGACAGCATATTTAGCATGAAAACAATCCGGCGTGGTGATGATCACTGCATCCGGCCCGGTTTGGGCAATCATTTTGTCAAAATCTTTCGCCGCAAAGGTCGGCGCATTGACGCCGATGTAACTCCGTGCGTACTCCACCCGTTTGGGATTGATATCGCACAAACCGACCATTTCCAGCTCATTGGGATAAGCGGCGACCAGACTTTTTCCCCAGGTGGAAGTACCTCTGACGCCTGTGCCAACCAATGCAACTTTCAACTTCTTTTTCCCCTTCGCCTGAGCATCGGAATTGCGACCGGTCATGCTCAGGGTTGATGCCGCAAACACCAACTTTGAGCTCCGGTTGAGAAATTCACGTCTGTTTAAGTGGTTGTCGGTATGGTTCATATTGACTTTCTCCCGTTATGGTTTTTTACAATCTATTTCGCCCCTTCAGGGCTGAAAATAGGTTCTTTCTACTCAAATCCCGGCGCTTTGCACCGGGCTGGTATATTTTGCTCTTTCAGAGCATATTCCCGCACATTTTTTATCACTTTAAAAGTGTGGGATAAATCAGCCGGGGCAACACTCCGGGTTGAGTTATATTATATTTTTGGTTCCTCAGCATTTCAGGTATTTAATGTCTGTCCGAATTTGTCATTCCCGCATGTTTTTAGCGGGAATCCATTGCTGTCCTCAAGTAGATTCCCTGCCTGTGCAGACAGGCCGGAATGACAATTTTGTGGGAATTTTCGGACAGGCACGATTTAGTGTGTTTTCAGTCTGGGGCAAAAAGGTGTTATCTGAATAGTTACAACAATTTTTTCAAAGGGCTAAAGTGTTACAAAAAATATCACGGAATTTCAACTGCCTGTCCGGTTTCGGACGAACGGTACGCCGCATCAACAATTTGTAAAACAACCCGACCTTCCCGGAATCCCGGCTGCGGTCGCTGTCGTGTGCGCACACAGTTCACAAAATGTTCCATCTGCCGGGTGTAAATACTTTGATCACAATGCTCGGTTTTTTCCATTGTTTGTGGGTTGAATTCACCCTGCACATCTGCAATTTTCAACTTTAAAAGAGTGGGGAAAAGACCGGCATAACCCTGCGTACCAAACAACCGGGTTGCGGCTTCGGGCCCGTCGGCATGGGGCTGCCGCCAGCCGCTTTCAATCACGGATGTTGTGCCGTTATCCCAGGAAATCATCAAAATCCCGGTATCATCCACATCGTAATTTCCGTAAAAAGTGCCGATTTTTGCATAAACCTGTTTTGGTAACGGATCACCTAAAATATACCGCACTGTATCGATGGCGTGCACGCCCATATCCGCCAGTGCGCCGCCGCCGGCCATCTCCTTTTGCACAAACCAGCCTTCCGGCCCCCAATTTTCATGGATGCCGTAACCTTTGGTTTTTATTATGCGGCCGATCTTCCCGGACGCAACCACGTTTTTGATAAAGTTCACTTCTTCATCGAAACGCCACATGTGGCCAACCATCACAATTCGATGATTTTCTTCCGCAACGGCGGCAATCAATTCACTTTCCCGGACATTCATCGCCATCGGTTTTTCGATAAAAACGTCTTTGCCGTTCTTCAGGAATTCGATGGCATAAGGCGCATGAAATTTATTGGGCAGCGCTAAAATAACGGCATCGATATCATCCCGGTCAACCAGACTCAGTGCATCTTCAGTTACGAAATCAACGCCATATTTTTCGGCAAAAGTCCGGGCGGATTCTTGCGGCAATCCGCACACCGCAACAATTTCAACGCTTTCCTGCGCCTGCAAACCACGCGCATGGTACTCTGCAATAAATCCGGCGCCAATTAAAGCGAAATTAATTTTTTGCATGGGGTATCCTTCTTCATCTCTGAAATTGATTTGATAAGTTCAGGTATTATTAGTCACCTTTTAAATAATGAAGTTACTATTATTGAGCTCAATACAGAAGAAGTAAAAAATATTGTTCCCCATTTCATCTGGACCGAAAATACTCCATTGCCTAATTTCATTACTATTAAAGGGTGTTTAAACAAAACAACCTTATTAGTTAATAATTAATAGGTTACGTTGTCATAAATCAGAAGGTGTTTTCCAATAGTTTCCATTAGTTGGGGCTAATATTTATAAAAATATTTTCACCAATTAGTGTATTTGACTAAGAATATTAGGATTTTTAACATTTTAAATTGTCATTTGTTAATTTGCAAAAGCTCTGTTTAAACACCCTTGATTAGTACCATTTTTAGATAATTATTATTCTGTGAATAAAACAATGAACCGGATTTGTCCGGAACAACTCCTGTTCATCGATTATTATCGAATGAGCCCTGAAAGGGCGGGATATAATAGCCCTGGGCAACGCCCAGGGGAACAAGAAAACAGCGAAGTCAAGCCCTGAAAGGGCGGTATACACAATGCAAATGAATCGAAGGTGCCGGCAGATGATTATTCCGCCCTTTCAGGGCTCATATTTCTCTTTTATCTTTTACCCGGGGCGTTGCCCTGAGCTTATTGTATGTTACCCCGTTGGCGTGATTGAAAAAACGTCTTTTAAATGTGAAATAAAAGGGACAATCCTGAATTTTTTTTACTTGAATTGAGCGATTGTAGGTCGATTCGCTGAATCGCCTTAGCGAGACAGCGTCTCGCTCTACAAGGAATACTGAGCCTGAATAGTTACCTTTCCACTAAGTTAACTTCTTAGCGCCAATGATTCCGGGAGAACAAAATATGATAGAGCTTTTCACAATACAAAAGCGTCCCAATGATTTCAAATCTTAACGTCAGCACAGTGATGAGGCAAAAATGAAAAGCAAATTTTTACGCCGGTTTTTACAAATTATCGTTGGGATTTTGGTTGTTATCCTGATGTTGCTTGCCATCAGTATCCGCCGCTTAGACCGGACGTTTTACCGGCAGACGGATTATTACAAACATACCGTGGCACAGCTTGAAAAAACGCTCAAATTGTTGCCGCCGCCGGTGCACAATCAACTGTTGGTTGGTGCGGCAAAGGCAGGTTTCACACCTCCTGCCGGTATTCCGCTTGCCGGATTTGGTAATCGCAAAGGCGCGCCATCCACAAGTGTGCATGACAGCCTGTTCGTCCGGTCAATTGTGCTGCAAAGCGGTGAAAATCTTGCCTGTATCATCGGTTACGATGCGTTAATCTGTCCGCCGCATATTGCCCGGGTTATCGAGGACAGCCTCCGCAACAGGCTCGGTTTGCGGCCGGGACAAATTTTATTCACTGCCACGCATACCCATTCCGGTCCCGGCGGCTGGAGTAACGGATGGGTGGAAGAACAATTCGCCGGCCCGCCGGATTCCCGGGTACCCGCTCTTTTTGTTGATAGTACATTGGTAGTGGTTAAGCGGGCGTTGCACCAAATAAAACCGGGTAGTTATGGAATCGGTTCTGTAAAAGCGCCGTCTTATATTCACAATCGTCTTGTCGGGGATGAGGGAGAGGTTGATGATGAACTGGTCTATGCAACGTTCAGCAGTGGAAGGAAAAACATTGCTGTTTTCGTAACCTATTCCGCCCATGCCACCGTGCTGTCCGGCCGGAATTTCCTGTTCAGCGGCGATTATCCCGGCTATCTGGAACGAAAACTGGAATCTACCTTGGGTGGGGTCGTCCTGTTTGCCGCCGCAGCCGTCGGCAGCGGCAGTCCCCGCGGTTCCGGAGAAGAATTTGAACGGGCACGTAACATCGGTAACGCATTGGCAGACAGCTTGTTATCTCATTTTCCGGATGCCCGGAATCCCAATTGTACCTTACGTGTGTTCCGGATTTCGGCGGAGAAACATGACTTACAGATTCATATTTCGGAAAATTGGCGGCTTGCTCCCTGGCTGGCCCGCCGGTTTTTTCATGCGGAGGATTCCTATCTTCAGGTGGTTTCTTTGGACCGGTTTCTTGTTTTGGGAAGTCCGGCCGAGTTCAGCAGCGAGCTGGCGCTGAAAGTGAAACGCCATGCGCAGGAAAAGGGTATGAAAGTGACGGTGACCAGTTTTAACGGTTGTTACATCGGTTATGTGACGCCTTCCAAATACGCCGATCTGGCGGAATACGAGACGCGGTTGATGTCATTCTTCGGCCCCTATACCGGCGATTATCTTGCCGAGTTGATGAACCGGATTGTGGATCGTATTTATTAATTGATTTGTAACTATTCATCCGGCGAACAAAATGATATATTCAAAAAAAATGTAACATTTTAGTTTTTTGAAAAACAACAATTATCAGGCAGCTTGTAATTCCCGAATGTTTTTATCGGTCTGTCTACAACAAGCAGACCACTTAAATTCTACGGAAATGACGGAAAAGCGGAGTTTTCGATCAGGAAATAAATAGTTACCAACAATTTTCAGTCCTCAATTTTTTTAATTTCTCTGCGCTTCTGCGTTAAAAAACAGACGTCTTCAAACGCAGAGACGCAGAGAACGCAGATTTCAGTAAAAGCTAAAGTGTTACAAAAAAATTAAATAGATGAGTTTACTCTAAAAAGACCTGACAGATTCAATCATTGTATCATTCAGGAAAATTGAATGTTTAAAATTAGTAATTTTACGAAAACCTGCCGGGTCTCAATGCAACGAACCTAAGTTTATAGAACCACTTCAGAGATAACATAGTAAAAATTTGTGTTCATTTTCGATTTTAGCGGGCAACCGAATTATTGCATTGATTTATTCAAACGAGGTTCGTAATTTTGTGAAATCCACATATCCGTTATAATCAGGAACCGTCGAATTATGCAACAGAAATCTGCAAAATTCTTCTCAGTCGGCACGTTTTTATTTATCGCTTTAATTCTGATTCCGGGGCTGACTTTTCATTATCCGGTCCATATCGAAGATGCGCTCACATCTTTCCCTGCTCCGGGTTTTTCCGTTCACGTTTCCGGCTGGCGAATTGTCGGAGAGCCGGTTTTTGGTCCGTTGCTTTTTTCCCTTCGAGCCGATCAGCCGGTTGAGAAGTTTTTTGCCCTCATGGGTTGGGTGATGTTCATTTTGCTCATTTTATCTCTTTACCAGGGATTCAGAAACCGGAAATCAGAGAAATATTTCTTCCTTAAAAGTCTGTCACACGGGCTGGTCAAAATATTGATGGTGCTGATTCTGTGGATCGCTTTGCTGCTCATCCTGATCTTCATGCCGCTGCCCGGCAATACTATTGTCAATAAACGCCCCGGTACGATTTTGGTCAACACACACAGCCATACCTACTACAGCCATGACGGCCTTATTTCTCCCCTCAAGCTGATGCGCTGGCATAGACGCAATGGATTCGATGCTTTTTTCATTACCGATCATAATTTGCATGACAAAGCGCTGGAAGTCGTCCGGGCGCAGAAAGATGGCGTCATCCCGGCTGTACCGGTCGTGTTTTGCGGTGAAGAGTTTTCCGGCAGCAATCACATCACCCTTTTGGGTTTACAAAGGGATTTTAAGACCCGGGGGATGTCCGATTCAACCGTCATCGATTCCACTCACGCCAACAACGGTGTAGCGATTGTTGCCCACTGGTTTGCCGATAAACACCGCACTATTCAATATTATATCGATTGCGGTGCGGACGGATATGAAATTGCCAATCAGGCGGAAGGACTGACGTACGATCGTGAAATATTCCGAAATATCGTCAACAAATGTAAAGCCAATGATCTGTTAATGGTTGGCGCCTGCGATTATCATGGCTACGGCAGCGCTTGTTTTACCTGGAACGCGCTGCATATTCCCGGTTGGCATGAGATGGATGAAACGGGTAAACGAGTATCTGTCATGGATCTGTTGCGCAATCATGAGCAGGATAAAATAAACGTCCTGCTTTATCGGGATCGCATGCTTACCAATCGCAGTCACATTTTGTTGCGTCCGGTATGTGAAGTCGTCGGCTATTTTCGTAGTTTGAACCGTTTACAGATTCTATCCTGGATTCTCTGGATTTTGCTGTTCAGATCGATTCGTATCCTTCTGAAAAAGAGACGGAAGTTTAATCCAAATCCTTTGCGGGCGTGGGGAATTGCCGGTTTTTTCAGCGCCCTGTTTGTGGCGTCCATCGGGTTCTACCTTCATTCTCAGGTGCAGCCGCTTATCGGCTACAATGAAATCTTTGCCGAACAGAGCGGTACTTTTCTATGGTCCGGATTGGGCTTTTTGCTGATCTCATCGGTGGTGATTTTTAAATCGAAACGGGTTATCGGTAATTGATAGAACATACCTGAAGAATGTTTGAAATCCTTAACCTGAGTTATTCATAAAATAATTAACGCAGAACGCAAAGTTCGCTGAGGCTGCAGAACTACGCGGAGATAATCATAACTATTTATCCCAATCAGAGATAGCTGTCGACTGGAAATTAAAATTGCTCTTCTCTGCGTCCTCTGCGGCTCTGCGTTAAAAAAAGACTTCAGAGAACGCAGAGAAAATGATCAGTATTCACCTTCCACGACTGCATAATCACATCTGCCGGGTAGTGAATAAATTGGCGGAGAATTTTCGATATACTCTTTTTTATTTGTGATAGGAGAAGAAGTGGTGAAAAAAACTAAATTCAACAGGAATGTTTCTGCCATGTGGGCAACCGGCATATTTTTGGTTTTATTGATGTTGCAAATATTTTGCACTTCAACAGGGAACCGGGAGTTCCCGCCCAACACGCTCTCCGCAGCAGAAAAAGCCGCCGGCTGGAAATTGCTGTTCGACGGCGAAACGTTCACCGGTTGGCGGGGAATCGGACGCAAAACCGTTCCCCGGGACCAGTGGGTTATCGAAAACGGCATGATTAAAAACAGGAACCGGGAAGATGTCTCCCGGCAGGCGGACGGACGACCGCCGCAGGGAGGTGACCTGATGACCGTGGCAACATTCGAGAACTTTGAACTTAAATTTGACTGGAAAATCAGCCCGGGAGGTAACAGCGGTGTAAAGTACAACGTGTCGGAGAAATTGTCAGCCTCGCGGGGTTCGCCCTATTCAGCGCTTGGTTTTGAATATCAGGTGATCGATGATGTGAATTTCAAAGAACCGTTAACCCCTCTGCAGCAAACCGGGGCGCTTTACGATTTGGTTCCGCCGCAGGACAAGCTGTTAAAACCGGTTGGACAATTCAACCGTTCCCGCATCGTTTTCACGGGGAACCACGGTGAACACCGGCTTAATGGCAAGAAACTGCTGGAATTCGAGTTGGGATCGGCAAAAATGGATTCGGCCATGGCCGCCGGTAAATTCAGGGATATTCCCGGTTTTGCCGCTAAGAAAAAAGGGCACATCGTTTTGCAGGATCATGGAGATGAGGTTTTTTATCGCAATATAAAAATTTTGGTATCTATTCAGGATAAGATTCGGTAGGAGAATTATTCATAAAAAATTTAACGCAGAGTTCGCGGAGAGCGCAGAGTTTCGCAGAAAAACGGTTATAATCAAATTTATTTCACCCGCCCACAATTTCAGCCGTGGACTACAAAAAAGGAAGTACCCT
>CAJVYQ010000100.1 GCA_913009825.1 uncultured Deferribacteres bacterium | reverse complement strand
ACGGTATTGTCACTACTCAGGCAGCCCGCGAAAGACTCAAAAAAAACAGGAAAAAAGTTAGATGAGATCATTCGATTGTTTCGTGTGTTTTCTGCCTGTGTCAGACAGACGTGAGCTGAATAGTTACAATAATTCTATCAAATAATGAGTTAGATCCGGGGAGTTGGGGACTAACGTATAAACAGTTTTTGGCAGAAATTTTTTTACCCTCGCTCGTACTCCCAATATTGTCGACTTAGAAATATTTTTTTAAAATGTAACATTTCATGTTTTCGAAAAAATGCTATTTGAATCTATTGAGAATATTTGATCCTCTCATATAGAAATTCCAAACTTTCAAAATGCCATTAAGTGCGCAATTTGGCCAAAGCCCTAAAAATTAACCGACCGAATAGATTTGAAGTTTTTTACACCTCCCGTACCCCTCGCGAGGAGGGATTACTACAGCCTTCCCTTGAGGAAGGTACGGAGGGTGTTTCCCTCACCCACCCAAAAATTAAAATATCAATTTTCAAAGAGCTAAAAAGAATTAAACATGATAAAAATATTTCCTGGTAAACAGAAGCGGCACACTCATTTCGAGAAACAACATCACGTTGAACAGGAGATTGAACAAAACATGGTATTGCAGGGTCACAATTGTGTCGAGCAAAAACCAAACCGTGATACTGAAGGCTACACAATTCCACGCCCATTTTTGCCGCTCCCGGAACGGATAATGAATGACAAAAATTAAAAAGACACTCCAGCCGGACAGCGTTGCTCCCAGTACGCCGTAAATCCAGGAACGATGTGCTACCGCATTTTCAGGGATCCGGCCGGGCCAGAAGACAGGATCGATACGGTCGTTCAGAAAAAAATCCATCACACCTGATTTTCCGAAAAACGCCAAAAACAGACCGATAAAAAACAGATAAACGCCGAACCACAGGAGCCACTTTTGCCAGAAATTAAAATTATTCACACCGTTTTCCTCAAAAGATTTGTTGGCTGTAACACGGGATAAAAAATCTACTTTAAACCCTGTTCCTCCCGTTAATTTCGTCAAAAAAGACCGGAATAATCACGAGTATTCTAAATTTTCTTTGTGACTATTCAGGGATATATATTGAAAGTTGTTTTACACCACCCGGCGCCCTTGAGAGGGGGATACGAGGGGACTTCAATCTATCTGAATAATTATTTTTTTTCACTTCAGCAGGTTTAAAACCGCACGCATCACTTTATTCCGGGCTTCCAGTGTCAGGATGGTCTCAAAGGGAAACCCGAAGGCGACCACATGGTAATCGCCGTGATAGGCGGTAGCGGCGCCGACGTTATTTTCTGCATAGCGCAAAATTGTTTTCGCCGCCGGTTTCACCGGAATGATGGCGTCCGGCGACTCCGCCGCATAAATTTGTTCATTTAAATCCGTATTGAACTGAAATGACGGGATCGAAGCAGAGAATATCGAATCATAAGAATCCACACCGCCGGTTTTCGCCGCATGGTCTGTGCGCAGGAAATATTTCAGAATGTCCCGGGCGAATTTTTTATCCCGGTCCGATCCGGCACCATTTTGAAACAGATCCGTGCCGATATAACTGCCGGAGAGGAACAGGTTCCCGCCGGATGTACAATAATTGCGAATTTCGTCCTGTAAAGCGGGCGGAAATGCTTTGAACTGCGGTTCCCCGTTCTTTCCCGGCCAGGGCGTTTCCCGCTCCTCTCCCAAAATCAGATCAACTATTTTATACCGGGTTAAGTCGACCGACCCATCCATCACAACCTCATCGCTGCAGGAGACAAAAGAGACACCGGCGGCCCGGAGAGAAACGCCGTGGATATAGGGAAAATCAAAACTGTTGCCGGGGATGATTTTGGTTTCCAGATTACCGTAACTGGCGCCATGTCCCGGAGCTTCATCATCTAACATTTTGGAAGCCGGATCAAAATCGTATTGCGAGCCGGTGTACCCGATGACATATTTATCGGGCACTCCCTGGTCCCAAAAATCCGCGAAACCGGTAAATTTATCCAGTTCGATGGTCGCCGGAGGACTCACCCGGTCGAAGCCGTTCACAATCAAAACCTGATTTTCGCCGCGGTTCAACCGGCAGATAGAAAGAATTTCCGATGGAAAACTCTCCCCGCCGGCATTCACTGCGGTTACTTTAAAACTGTAAATCACGCCCGGCCGCAAACCGGCAAGTGTCATTTCCGCCCGGTCTGTGAGAATACCGTTGTTAAAATCGCCGTCATTTTCACGGGTGTAAACAATATATTTCTCCGCCACGGCGGTTTTCTCCAGCGGATCGGCAACCGGCCGCCATTTTAAAGTAACCTGCCGTTCACCGGAAAACAGAGCCTGGAAATGGGTGACCGGCAATGGCTGCACCACATAATCGAACCGGAATTGAACGGCAAGAAATTTGAGCATGGATTTGTAAACAGACCGGCTTACATCGAAACGAAAACGGGGATCCCGGGCAAATTTCATATCCAGAAAATTTTGATGAGAAAGCAGTTCCAGCAGCACTGCGGGAACGTTGGGGCGATATGCTTCGCTGTAATCGCTGTCCCACATCCCACGGCGTTTCCAGGCCGGATCATACTTTGCCCGGATATCGTGAACGATCTGGGTCTGCATAATATCTGCCAGATCCCGGTTGGCTAAGCGGGACATACCGTCGGGAAACAGTTTGGTGGAATCGGCGCTGTCCGTGCAATAGATCAGCAGCGTGCCAACGACCGTATCGTTGTGCGTAATACCGGCATCCGTGTGAAATGCCAGAGAAAGATCGATGGGAATTCCCAACCCTTTGGCCAGGCGGTTTTTATTCGGGCCGAATGGCGCGCCTTTCAGATAATCCACCCACTCGCCGCGACTCTGATAATCGTCCTTGTAATCATCGTTTTCCTGATGCAGACTGAAAACCAGCGTGTCCGGCATACCGGCATATTGCAGATAATAACGGGCGCCTTCAACAAACCGGGGTCGTCCGCTTACTCTGCCGTCTCGGATCACATTTCCCACGCCGCCGCCAAAACGAACCGCATCTGCGCTGATCATGCCATCCGTTTCGCTTTCATTGGTCAACACAACACGGCCGGAATCCGGTTGCTTTCCCGCTTTAAATTTAAATTTTCCCAGATAGATCCAGGTGCCGCCGCCAATTTTTTGATTCACTAAAAATTCGGTTTTGCCGCCGGTGTGATACACGGTGTAATGGGCATCGTCCACACTGTTGCCAAGCGATGCATAAGCGATGGTCACCGCGTATTCCCCGTCTTCGGGAATATCGGGAATCCAGACGGCACCGGCGGAATTTTGTCTTGCCGACCGGACAACCCGGTACGAACCGCTTCTAAACGGATTTTCGCCTGTAGCATAAGGCGGATTGCCTATGGAAAAACCTTTGCCAACACCTTCCTGCCAGGAGAAATTTGTGTCCGTCACACTCTCTTTATAACTGCTGCCGCGGGTGCTGCTGTCCGCATCCACGATCACTTCGCAGGTCTGCACATCCCGCTCCCTGGGCAAAAATACATTGGCGCCGGCGTTTTCCAGCATGGGCACAATATAGGGAAGCGTAAATTTAATGGGACCAAGGTCTTCCACCGTCTGGAACAACCGGGCTCGCTGCCACTCCCAGCGATCCCGTTTCTGCTCATAATACCAGCCATGGCTGTGCCACAACGCTACATTACGATTATTAAGCCCTTTCGTCGCCTGCCACGGTTTGCTGACATTTCGCACAACCGCCTTTGGCCGCACCTCTTTTTTCGGCATGCGGGAACGGTCGAACCGGGAAGTGTCGCTGCGGAAATAGTTGGGCACCAGCGCTTCGATGGAAATTTGTTTTGAATAGAGAGTAATCGAATATTTCCTGAATTTTCTGCCTAATTTTTTCCGGAGAAATGTGTAGATATCCGTTATGTTTTCCTCCCGAAACGGGATGTAAGCAAAAAACTTGTTCAGATAGATATCCAGATGTTTTTTTTCTTTTTGAACCACAACCGAATCGATGCGTGTTACTTTTATCGTTTTCACCGGATATTTTTTTTCAATGCAGGATTTTAAAAATTTTTCCACGCGTTTGTGAGCAGAACGGGTAGTTTTATCCATCTTCGCATAGTTGTAAACCGGCTTCTTCACCACCTGCCTGCCGCAGGCTGTGAACAGAAGCAATAAAATTAACTGAAGAAGGAAGGTTCGTTTTTTCATGATTCCTTGTCTTTCGGATTTTTGTGGACGATCTATTTTATTTAGTGCCTAAATTGACCGATTGTAGGGCGATTCGCCTGTCTGCACAGGCAGGCTGAATCGCCAATCGGATTTATATTAAAAATGAACATTCGTTTAGTAATAAAAACAAGCTCAAAAACAAAAGAATCGCTCAATTCAGATTTAATTAAAATCAGATAGATTGAAAGAACACTCTCCGTACCCCCCTCAAGGGGGTACGGGAGATGTAAAACAACTTCCAATATGGTCGTATCTCTTCCTTAATTGTTCCACAAAAGCTAAGATTTCATCACCTGCTTTTTAGGGACCAGAAATGTTATTTCATCTTTGTTCAAACTCAGGTATTGCATACTTAAAAAATGTTCGCCATCGTCATGGTTGAAAATAGACGCATTGGTGACCGGAATAAACTGCTTCCGCTCCAACGAGCACAAAAAATCCGTGATTCTTTCGCCCTCTAAAATATGAATATCTCCTTCAATTCTGAATGTATTGGCAAAAATAATCACTTCATGTTTTTGTTTTTCCATGTGTAATGTATCCACAATAGTCTCCGTTTTTTATGTTGATTCGCCTGTGAAATTGACGAACGGGACTCGTTTAACGGGAATTCAACTTCTGCCAGATGCCGGAATAGCGGCTGTTTACTTTATTTGAAGTCTTCCGCAGGTTTTTTCCGATAAAAAATTCAAATAGTCAAATTCAGAGGTAACCTGCGGGAGGCTTTTCTGGTTAAATCAAAGAATCATTAATTAACCACTTTTTTCACCAGATTCACCGGTGTATACAGTTTATACACCGGGTAGGTCTGCGGTGTCCGGCGCCACTCAGCGGCCAGATAGCGATCGAAAAAATTCCACACCAGAAGGCCGTCATCGCTCTCCGGCTCCAGCAGGGAGGCGACAAGATTTGCCAGCGGCTGCGCCGTAGAAACGAACAGAGCGCCGGCCGGAAATTCTTTCTTTTGCATCACATATTTCCCTTTCACCGAATTCATCCGGTGCCCCTGAAACAGACGCAGGCTGCCTTTCATCTCGTCCAGTTTGAACGCTTCCACTTCTATTTTAACCGGTTCCGTCAGCTTTTCAACGGTGATGCCGTGCTGCAAAAGTTTTTGGGTAATATCCGGCGCATAAACGGGAATAAGATAGCCGTACGGAAAACGAACCTGTTTCTTCGGAACAAAATGGGTGTAGTACGGGACAACATAAGTTTTTTTCTCATCGGTTCTGATAAAACGGGGCTGCCGACCCTCTTTTTTTTCAATTTTGGTCTTCCAGCCTAAAATGGTCACTTTTTCTTTCTGCGGCTGCAAATCCACTTCAACGGCAAAAGAATCCTGCGCGGTAGGGTTCATGCCGCGATGAATGGTACCCTGATCGGTCTGTTTAATCAGCCGGGCAATTTCATCCCTGTTTTCATAGAAATAATCCAGAATGGAACGCAAATAATTGTAATTTCCATAAACGCGGGTTTTAAAATCTGCATGGGCATAATTCTCAATCAAAATAGCCATCCGGTTGCGCACGCCAACGTAATTGGTCAGATAGCGGGGTTGATGCCCGAACGTTTGCCAGCCCTTTTCCGGATTGCTGCGGTCACGCCAGTTGCCGTACGGAATGGAAAGAGTGTGAAATTTTTCTTTGAACCTCTTCTGAATGGCCGGCATCATGTTGTCCCACATGTAGCGCAAAACAGCCTGACTGCCGTTCGGGTTGAGCACTGCCGAAAAGGTTAGCGGCTCTTCATGGTAGGAACCGTCCGTGGTGTGACAATCCACTAACAGAACCGGGTCCCATTTTAGCAGCACATTTTTCACCAACGCTCTCACTTCAATGGATTCCAGTTTCATGCCGTCGCGGTTCAAATCGAAATTTTGTCCGTTGTAGCGGATTCCCACACCGGCCTTGGGTCCATCCTGATTACGACGATTACCGGGACTGATTTTCTCGTTCCCGTCTGCATTAAAGATCGGTTCCAGCAGAAGCACAAGTTTATCCAGGTAAGGAGGATTCTCCTGTTGTAAAATGTCCCTGAGCAGCATCAAAACCGCTTCTTTGCCTTCCACTTCGCCGGCGTGGATATTAGCCTGGATGTAAACCACCATCCGGTCGTCATATTTCAGATCACGCGGCGAATTGGGAACCGGATTGCCAACGATGAGCAGCGGCACTTTCCGGCCCTCTGCGCTGGTACAAAGGGTCTCCACATGAAACAGATTGCTCTGCCGCTGCAGTGCTTCAATGAAAGAGATCACGTCTGCATATCTCGACGTGGCGGTAAAATTGCTGGATTCTGCAACTGTAAGGGGTGTTTTTTGTGCAGGGGCGGGAACGGAAACAAAAAATACAATCCATAGAATAAACAGTCCTTCAAACAGTTTTTTCATAATGTCTCCTTTAACCTTGGGTTTTTGGCTTAAGTGCAACTGTTCACACTCGCAAATGATTGTTTTTTTATCAATATTTCGTAGTATATTTACCGGGTAATCAGAATAAACCGCCTGCAAAGAGACCCTCAGGCTCAAAAAAGAAAGGACACCAAAGCGCCCTTAGGGGTTATCCATTTTCTATTCCTGTGTATTTGTTTCGGTAAACTTGACACAATAAATGATACAACCGAATCGTGAAAAACGATCACATTTATTTCACAATCCGATCTCATTCACCTTCAGTACTTTTTTTCACAATACTCATCAATTTTTCAACCTGAAAATCCGAATCCTGTGCGCATCGCAGCAGTTTTTGAATGATAGACAGTCTCCGTTTGAGTTCTTCCGGATATTCTTCTTCTGATCCGCAATGGGAAATACAATCTACCAGAGATACCGTGAACAGCCAGCCCAACAGGGAATCGTACGCTTCCTGATTAAACCACAGTATACCTTTGTAGCGGTTGAACTGTAAAAACTGCTGCACTTCTTCATCCCGGAACAATTTTTCTAAAACCCGGAACGCCTTCCCATCCGCCGCGTCTTCCGGATCATACCAATTTTGCCGGCTGGTTAGTATTTTGATCAGGGCAACGGCCTGAAAACGCCGGCTTTCCGGCAGGCCAAGATCTTTGAAAGTTGAAATCAATATTTTGCCCAACAGCCATTCGTCGATCCAACTGCGGCTCCGGGCTTCATAATCTTGCACACCGCCGATTTTACCGATTGAGTGGATGAGCGTCCAGCCCCATAAAACGCTCCAAAAAAATTCACTGTCAGAAAATTGATTGTGAAAAAGTTCAACCGATTCTTTCAGTCCATTGACATTCTCACGTAAGCTGCGTTCATCCCAGATGGAAATGAATAAAATGGCGCTGAGATTGCGCTCAAATTCCCCAATCAATGGATCGGGGTTAACATCAGATGAACGAACCTTTTTTATTTCTTTCAGAAAAGAGGTGTACTTCTCTTTACTTTGGGCAACCAGTTCCCTGTCCAACTTAGCATCCGCACGAACAACCTGTTTTGTCATCAGCAGCCTTATCTGTTCCACATTCATCAGGGCAGCAAGTTTTTGGTGGATGGGCCGCAGGAAAAGCTCTTTCAACGCTTCATCAATACTGGGCACGCCGCGCCCGGCAAGAAATGTATTTAACTGTGAATAGTGACGCCATTCGTTATCCGCTACTTCGCGGAATTCCCAAAACAGATGGTACTGAAATGCGCCCAACTCAACAAACAGGCCATTTTCATGAATTTCTTTACTGCTGCGAATATATTCAAGATTACCGATATGATCGCGAAAGATGGTAAAATAAAACTCATCATTACGTAGTGAAAGTCCCCCGCCAAGTGTTTTTTGGACAAGTCGCTGTTCTAATCCCGCACCGGTTTTTTCGATGTAAGCGGCGGATGTACGCAGCCAACCAACGGCGTTTTCAAATTTATTATTGTAGATCACCAATGCCCTTTCATCCCCGGCACGATTGGAATAAGCAATGACATTTTCATTCACATGTCCTTCGGGTGCGTAAAAGTCATAGAGTAGAAAATTTTTTACATCGGCAAACAAGTAGCGTTTTTTCATCACCGGGAAAATAAGTTTTTCATGGCCGGCGATCAGCTCCCGGTCCGGCTGCTCATCCCAATAGGCACGGCAGTATTCCATACCGTATTTTTCCGTGAATCCCTCTATCTGACCGTGACCAAACATGGGCAGGCCGGGCATGGTTACCATCATCAGACAGGTGCCGATATATTTGTCCCCTTTGCCAAACTGAGCAACCGCCGTCTCTTCATCGGGATTATTCATAAAATTGACGTAACGCTTCAAAATTTCCGGATTGAATTCCACGGTCTTTTTGATCACGTTGCGGTATTTTTCATTTTCCTCATTCTTGAGCATGTTCATGAAAGCGCTGTTGTACACCCGGTGCATGCCCAGGGTGCGGACAAAATATCCCTCCATCAGCCAGAATGCTTCCGCTAACAGCAGCGTATCCGGTATCTCCTGTGCCACCCGGTCCACTACTTCCCGCCAGAATTCGTTGGGCATCAGCGAATCGAACTGTTCTTTGGTCATGCCGTGTTCCGCCCGGGATGGAATATCGCCGCCCGTTCCCGGTTCCGGAAACCACAAGCGCTGGTAATGTTTTTTGGTCAGCGTCATCGCCGCATCGAAACGGATGATGGAAAACATGCGGGCGACATGCAGGATGGTTTGAATGACGGCTTCCCGCACTTCAGGCTTAAGATAGTTTAATTGAGCCGTGTCATTCCAGGGCATGTTGGTGCCATCGTTGCCGTGATAAATATATTTAACCTCGCCGGTTTCAAAATCAACCCGTTTGCATACTACCGCGGCGTCGGTTTTTTCATAATAATGATCATCGATAAGATCGGAAGAGCACACGTCTGAACTCCAGTCACACTGATATATCTCGTATGCCGTCTTCTGCTTGAAAAAAAAAAAATATTCTTCTTTTTTTTCTTTCTTTTCTTCTTGCCTTCCCACTTCATAATTCCACTCACCCTTCTCCAACTCTTGTGCCATCTTCTCCTTTCATCTCCCAACATGTCAATATCTTACACTAGCTCGCGACTGACCTGCTGTCGCTATGCTAGACCTACTCTTTTC
>CAJVYQ010000099.1 GCA_913009825.1 uncultured Deferribacteres bacterium | reverse complement strand
CAACCACCCAAAGAGTTTTGTCATTCTGCCTGCCCGACCGCAGGCGGGAAAGAATCTTGTTAGTTCTGTGCACTAAACCAACAAGATTCCTACGGAATGACATGAGAATCGCTCAATTCAGGTAAAACATGTTATTTCCTGTCTGTACAGGCAGCTTTCCCGGTACCGACAGGAGATGACATTATATTGAAAATACCCGTTTTTTTAATAACTGAAGTGTTACCATATTTTTATCTTGCCTGAATTGAGCGATTGTAAACCGGTTCTCTGAATCGTTGGTTGCGCGATAAAAATAAGAATCCGTTTAATGACGGTTAAATGTTTAAGAATTGAAGAATCGCCTAATTCGGATTTTAAATAAGTACAAAAAATCCAAAGGTGGCAAAATGGTTAAAAAAATATTTGTGTTTGTCCTGTTCCTTTTGTTGCCCAGCCTGTTGGCGGCTCAACCGGGAAAGCTGCAGGGGACAATAGTTGACAACAAAACAGGCACTCCCCTGCCCGGTGTTGCCGTCATCATTGAGGATTGCAATCTCGAGGCCACAACCGGTTTGGACGGCCGGTATTTTATTCTGGCAGTTCCTCCCGGTCTTCATTCTGTCCGGGCGGAATTTGCCGGATACCGGCAGATAACAATTTCCCGGGTTCGCGTTGAAACCAATCTCACAACAACTTTTGATCTCCGCTTAACTTCAGCCGGATCACAGTTTGATTCTCTCCGGCTTGTCGCCAAACAACCTGTTGTGCAGCACGATGTTACCAACACATTCCGCACATTTACACAAGAGGATATCCAAAATTTGCCGATCCGCGGTTTGAAGAATATCATCGCTCTAAATGCCGGCACGGTTGTACAGAATGGCGAATTTCACATCCGCGGCGGCCGTTCCCGGGAAATCAATTTTCTGATTGACGGAGCAACCGTCACCAATCCGTTTGCAAACGATCTGAGCGCTACCGTCATTCAGGAAGCGGTTCAGGAAATCAAGATGCAAACCGGCGGGTTTACGGCCGAATACGGCGGCGCCAATTCGGCAGTTGTAAATACAACCATTCGCACCGGCGGTTCAAAAATAAGAGGAACTGCTGACTACCGCACCGACGACTTTGCTAAAGGAGGCAACACATTTTTGGGCACCACGTCCAGAGGATATCACAATGTGGTCGGCACAATCGGCGGACCGGTTCCTTTTTTCCCAAAAATAAAATTCTTTTTGGCGGGTCAATACAATTATGCCGGAAACCGTTCCGCCGTTTTCATCGAACCGTTCACGTTCGATCCGCTTGACAGCAGTTTGCCGCTTTGGAGCAGAGAACTTTGGAATAAAGGACAGAGAAAGTTTTACGCGCCATGGTTAATGGAAGACGGTCTGGCAGGCAGAGCAGATTTTACAGGCCAACCTCTGACAAATGCGGATGGAAAAGTGATTCCGTTTAAGTTTGAGCGAAATCTCCTGCCGAACAATAACGTCCGCAGCTTTTCAACCAACGGAACCATGGTTTACAATTGGACAAATTCGCTAACATTAAAATTGACTGGCGGTTATAATTTTACACGGCAACCGCAAAGCTGGAACACTTTTTATAATGCAGTGGTGAATTATTACAGCAACTCGGAACGAAGGATTGATGTAAAGCAGGGTTTTTTAAATCTGCATGCTACTCATCGGATCGATTCAAACACATTTTATGATGTGGGATTACACTGGTCTACGCAAAAAACAAAAGATTACGATGCGCGTTTTGGCGACGACTGGCTGAAATATACGGATGCAAGAGAATGGGCAAAAGCGGGTTTGGATACCTCCCAATGGCAAAGCGTATTCACCGGACCGCTTCGGTACAGTACAGTATTCGATTTCAACCTGACACCGCCCAATTCTCCCCGGAACCGGTGGGGACGCAGTAATTACACAAAGAGCAGTCAGGACAACATGGGTCTGTCTCTCGATTTTACAACTCAATTCACCGATGATCTGGAAATAAAATTCGGCGGACGGTTTGACAGATGGATTGCCCGAAGCTGGGGCGTAAATTCCGCCGCCTATTTAAATTATGTTTATGGTTTAGATGCAGAATTGTGGGACCCCGCCAAACCCAACAACGGCGGCAGGACCTGGGAAAGTGATCCCGTATACGGTTCCGCCAAATACCGAAAAACGCTGGAACTGGATCGCTACGGCGGAATTGATTACTACGGCTGGGATCTGATGGGCGAAAAGAAAATCAAAGACGGCCCGTACGGTCCGCGCAAACCGTCGTTTGCTTCTTCTTATCTGCAGACGAAATGGGAATATAAAAACGTAACTCTGAATCTGGGACTTCGCTGGGAACATTATGAATACAATGCGCTCAGACCGGAAGCGCCGGCATATCCCCGATACGATCCGGCTAACGAATGGATCGATGTGGACGCCCTAATTTACACAAAACCCTACAACTATATTCTGCCCCGCATGAATCTGGCTTTTTTATATTCCCAAAAGACCGTTTTGTTCGCCCGGTTCGGTAAATATGTTCAGTCGGGCAGATTGAACAATGTGTACCAGTCGTTCACTTCGTTAAGTAATTTAATCCCGTCACGGCGTAATATATTATATCCATCGATCTATTATCTGCAAAAACCGGAACAGAACGACCGGTATGAATTGGGGATTCGCAAAGGTTTATCGGGGAATTTCGCCGTTACCGCCACCGTTTTTTATAAAAATATGTACAATCTGATCGGCGCCAGGAAACTCTACGCGGACGGTACGCCGGCGCCTGCCGGAGAGGATGAGCTCCCGAAAGGGACGCAATTTGCCGGCGGTTATGTAAATGAAGATATCGCGATTGCCAAAGGCCTGGAATTAATTTTTGATTTATATCGAACAAAAAGGATGTCGGCCAGAATTTTTTACACGCTCTCCCATGTCCGCGGCAGCAGTTCGAATATGCACAGCAACGATGTCGTACTGAGCGATGTTTATACGGCCAGATTTCCGGCCTATATTTATCCGCTGAATTACAACCAAACCCACCGCGGCACGGTGATGCTGGATTACCGTTTTACCAAAGGAGACGGGGGCAAATTTCTTGAAGGATTCGGTTTCAATCTCCTTTTTACATTCAACAGCGGCCACGCTTACACAAAGATCAGAGAAGTTACCGCCTTCGGCTGAGCGAACATCTGGGACGTCGGGACACGTGCCATACAGGATAATCGTTTTAGCCGGCCGGTCGAACCGGTCAACAGTTCAACCACACCGTGGAATTACAATCTGGATCTGAGTCTGGAAAAGATGTTTTATTTTAGCCGGTTCAATGTGAAATTTTATACCCATATTTTGAATGTTTTGAATACAAAAAACATCATCAATGTTTTCCAGAATACAGGAACGGATGATGACGATAGTTTTCTGTCGCTGCCTATCGCTTCGCAATATGTGAATGGAGTAGATGGTTTCGAGGCGTTTTACCGGACCATAAACCTCGCAAACGGTTGGAGTTACATGAAAGCAACGGGGACCAATTTGTGGGGCCCGCCGCGGCAGATCCGTTTTGGCATTATGGTGGAGTTTAACTGAAAGAACAAAGACTTCCAAAGTCTTCAAGACTTTGGAAGTCTGACATTTTCGGAGTAAAAAATGAAACCTTTAAAGAACGCTTTTCTGTTTTTTCTCTTGTTGTTTGTGATCTTCAGCCTGTTTTGCGGGACTTTTGTTTTAGCACAGGAAAACTACCGGGATAAAGAAAAGGAAAACCGTCTTGCCGAAACCATGGGATTTGATCCAAAAATATACGCCATGTTAAATATCAACAACCTTACAATGTGGGAGCGGCGGGACGGAAAATCCAATCACTCACCAAAAGAAGAAGACGGCACTTATTTCCCCCGCGGTACATCCCATGTTATCTACCAGGATGGTTTTGTTTGGGGCGCCAAAGCCTACATTGACGCCGGCCACACGCAGCCGGCGCCCTTCGATCAACTCATCCGCGTCGGCGGCGCGACATACGGCACCGGTTCCCGCGCCGGTTGGGTTATCGGCGAGGGCGCCAACGCCGTTCCGGTTGACCAGGATAATCCCCGGGTGCGCATTTACCGCATCCGGCGCGATTGGAAAGAGAAATTGAAAGATTGGAATGGAGACTGGACATATATTGTCCGGCAGGAAGCGGCGGATTGTTTTGAAAAACCAAGCAGCGATGTAACTGAAGAAGAAATGCGGCAAATTTATGATGATTACACCTGGTGCTGGGAAAACTGGCCGGTGGACCTGGGCGCGCCGTACATCGACCGAAACGGCAACGGCGTTTACGATCCGCCGCCGGGCGGCGCTACGGTTAGAGAACTGATTGAAGGCAATTATGATGAACCGGGCATCGCCGGAGCGGATTTAAATCATCCGGCGGATCAGGTGATCTGGGCGGTTTGGAATGATTTGAACAGAAGCTTGCGATTCGGATCTGAGCCGACCGGCTTGGAAGTTCAGTCAACGGTTTGGGGATATAACCTGTGGGGTTCACCCCTGGGTAATGTGTTTTTTCGCCGAATCAGATTCACCAACAAAGGAGGCGTGGAAATTGATACAAGCGGTTCAAAGGGAGTTTTCTATCTGGACAGCATGTATGTCAGCCAATGGTCGGATCCGGATATCGGTGATGCAGGAGATGATCTGGCGGGTTGCGACCCGGGACTGAACCTTGGTTTTGCGTACAATAGTAATGCGACTGATAATCTGTTCCGGGAATTTCACCTCCCTCCTCCGGCAATTGGCTATGATATTTTGCAAGGGCCTGTTTTGTTTTCTCCAGGGGACAGGGCTGTGTTTGATTTGAAATATAAACAGGATTTTAAAAATATGGGGATAACCTCTTTTTCACATTATATTAGTTTTTCAGGTCAGGAACCGCCAGTTGGTTATGTAAATTCAATTTATTTTTACAAACTAATGAGAGGTTATGCACATGTTTTAAGCAGGAATCAATATTTTCCTCATCCTCCTAATGTTACACCCGGCCCATTTCCCTTTTCCGGCGATCCGCTTCTCCGCACCGGTTTCATTGATGGTCTTGGGAACGACTGGTCGCCGTTGCCCGGGGATCGCCGTATTCTTTGCAATACCGGCCCTTTCCAACTGGCTCCCGGAGAAACGCAGGAAGTTGTCCTCGCGCTGGTTTGCGGACTGGGCGCGGATAACCTGTCCAGCTATTCGGTGATGAAATACAACGACCGGTTTGCACAATCCGCTTACGACGCTCTCTTCTCCGTGCCGCAGCCGCCCAAACCGCCCCATGTAAACGTTTCGGAAATGGATGGCAAAGTGATTCTGGAATGGGGCAGCGACCGGCAACGTGTTGCGGAAATCGAGAAAGCGGAAAGTCCGGTCGGCGGATTGAAGTTTGAAGGCTACACGGTTTATCAACTGCCGTCGGCAAACGCCGCAAAAAAAGAGGCAACACGTATCGCCACGTTCGATCTGCCTACCGGCCCCACGGTTGTGCTGGACGAAGTATTCGATCAGGCTTCCGGCCAATATTTGCGGATTCCGGTTCAGTTCGGCAGCAACAGCGGCATTCGGCGGGAGTTTGTCTTTGACCGGGATTATTTACGCGGCATCGATAAAATCAACAACGGCTCGGAATATTATTTAGCGGTAACCGCGTACTCGGTTGCTTCGGCACCAAACTTTATTCCAAAAACGTTGGAATCTCCTTTGCAAATTATTACGGTAGTACCGCAATCGAGAGGTTTGGGCGAAGTGATCGGTTCCGACTACGGCCAGGTTGTGGATGCGGTGATTCATACTCAGGGCAGCGGCAGCGCTATCATCACACCGGTTGTTATCGAACCGAACACAATTATACCGGCAACGTACACAATCTCCTGGGACGCCGATTCAACCTGGAAAATTACAAAAGAAGGAACCAACCTTGTCAGCGGGCAAACCAATTACAGCGGTGATGAGGATTATCCGATCGTCGACGGCATCAAAGTGAAGGTTTCGGATGTGCATTTTGCCGCGCCGCTGGATTTCAGCGATTATCGGGTCGATCCCGCGGATCATGCGGCAAATTACAAAATCGACAGTTATTACTCCAACGGCTGGGCTGCCGACGCCACTTCGCTGACGGTGCGGGGATTCGGCACGAAAGATATCTCCCTGCTGCAGAATGATATCGAACTGCGCTTCACCGGTGAATATGCCGATGACGGCGTAACTATAAAGGAAGGCACCGGTTCCATGGCTACCTTCATCGGCGCACACAATTACAGCATCGCCGAACACCCTCTCAATCCCAATCCAGGTTCGGATGAACCGTTTCCCATCCGTATTCCGTTCGAGGTCTGGGACGTGGAACGGGATATGCAAATCAATATTTTAATTTACGACCGGATTCAAACCGCAGACTCGGTTCCGTTTTATGCCTTCAATCCGGCCGGCCGGATGTACTGCTACCTGAACAGCCTGCCGTACCGGGAGACGGCGCTGGATACAATTGACGAGCGGCAAAACACCTGGAACCTGGTTTTCCGGAAAACCGATTGGCAAACCGGGGACGTGATTTCTGTAAAATATGCCGATCCCATTATCCCAGGCGTGGATGAGTTTACCTATTCCACCGCAGGATTGGAAACGACGGTAAATAACAATTTGAAGAAAAAAGATGTGCGGCGAATCGGCGTGTTCCCTAATCCCTATTACGCCTTTAATCCGTTGGAAACTCACCAGGCGGACAAATTTGTCACATTCAACAATTTGCCGCCGAAAGCCACGGTGCGCATTTTCAATCTGGCCGGTCATTTGGTGAAAGTGATCGAAAAAAATGATAATTCAAAATTCTTACGCTGGGACCTGCGCAACCAGAGCAATTATTATGTGGCCAGCGGCGTTTACATCGCCTATATAAATATGCCAGTAGAAGACCTGACCAGAATACTGAAGCTCGTTATTATTATGGAAACGGAATTCCTGCCGGTTTATTAGGAGGGGTACTTTTTATTTGATTAGTGCCAAACAAAAATCCCTCTTTTCTGTCACTCCCGTCTTTTAGGATTTTCGTTCAGACACTCACAAGAGAATAAAGGGAATGTTCAAAAACAAACATAGCGTTTATGTTGTCTTGTTAAAAATAACCGCATAATTCTTTCCCTTTCTAATCATGCCTACTTTTTTTCCAGGTTCAATTCTTTTACCAAAGAAATATTCTTTTCGTAATCATAATAGGAATGGGTCAGTAAATCCAAAAGCGACTTTTTGTAGCCAACATAAACATCGATGAATTTTTGTTCCGTATCCTTTTGGCTATTCACAATTTGCAAAAGATCCTGAAGCGAAATTTTCCTTTTTCGGTATTCTTCAATGCTCAACCGGGTAATTTTTTGTGCCGTTTCGATCCCCTGCTTCATGTTCAGTGAACGCGTCAGATATTCATTCAGGTTGGTAATAGTATTGGTAATGCTTTTTTTCAAATATTCTTTGGTCTCTTCTATGCTCAACTCGTTCCGTTTTATATTGATGAGTTCCGCCTGTATCCTTTCTTTTCGCTGTCCCCAATCCCAAATTGGTACGTAAGCATTCAATGAAACGGAATTGCTATTGTCATATTGCTCCCAAATATCCGCAAACCGGTCATTCTGTTTTTCCAGGCCATATGTCATTTCAAGATTCACATGAAACGAATTTCTTCCTTTTTGATTCTCCACATCTATTTCCGCCCGCCGTCGGTCGAGGTGTAAACGGCGCAGATAGGGACTGTACTTTTGTCCGAATTGGATGGCCTGTTTCGAATCAACCCGGATTGGTTTGATGATGATCTCCGGTATAACAAACAGAGAATCTTCCAAATTGATGCGCAATCTCTGTTTCATGTCGGCCAGTTCACGGCGTAACTTGCTACGGTTCGCAAGTAGATTTTCTCTGGCATTGGCAACAGCCAATTCAGTCTGAATCGCCACGATACTTTTCGTGGTATCCAGGACGGACTTTTTTCTTGCAATTCCATCGATAGTCATTAAATTTTGCAGATGATTCTGATTGATTTTGTCCTGATGCGTCAATTTAAAGATGACGTAATAATCACTGCCGATGTCATCAATAATTTCAACCACATCGCCAATAAAATCCAATGTACTGCCCTCCAAACGGAGTTGTGCCTCTTCCAAATCATTCTTGAGCCGGTTAGGCAAAAAGAACGGTTGTTCAAAACGGAGATAAAACCGGTTATAATAATTGACCGCTGAATGGCCATCGTCTTTCTGCAAATAGCGATAAACTTTATAATTCAAAGAGATGTAACCGTTTGTGGGATACCCGAAGAGAACAACAGGTTGACGCACAGTCAGATCGGCCTGCCACCTGCGGGTGTTTTGCCGGACAATCACATCCCTGCCGATATTGGAATCCCATTTATAATCGGAGATTCGGTAAATATCCGGTGAGCGCAGATTCATGTAAACTCTCGATTTCAATCCAGCCTGATTCGCCCGGAGCCAGTGCCGGGTGCGCTGAATATTCATCTCCAACCGTTTTATCCGGTAACTGTTTTTCATGGCGATATCCACAGCGGAATCCAAAGTAAGACGGATAATATTTTTCGCCGCAAGGATACCGTTGGCAAAAAACAGCAAGAGAAAAAACAAAACGAACATGCGGAACTTTAATTTGATCATACTTTCTGCCTCCCAAAAATCGGAAATTAAAAATTAGAATTTTTGTAACTATCTGGTGAGATCAATTTGAGTCTAAAATCGTTTTACACCCTCCGTACTCTCCTCGAGGAGAGTACGGAGGGTGTTATCGTACGCTGCCTGATTGTTTACAATTTTTTACAACCTGAATTGAGCGGTTCTTTTATCTCTGAGCTTGATTTTGTTACCAAAAAGGTTTTCATTTTTTTGCGTAAATCCGGTTGGCGATTCAGCGAATCGCACTACAATCGCTTAATTCAGGAGCAACTTACTTATGTTACACTTATCGGTGCCAATGCGTTCAAACAAAATGCCGAACAGCATGACGATGATCGTTTTTACCGGGTATCGGATCTATTGCTAAAGCATCAAAAGAGAATAGAGGCGGGCAATTAGAAACAGAAAAACAGCAACCGGCAAAGGAGAAAGAGTTTTATTTTGCTAAAAGCGAGTTTTTAAACTTACGTTTAAAATGGTCGGAGCGCGAAGTTTTAGAATTAAAAGGCAAAAACGAAGATTCCGGGCATACAAAAAAAGTACAGATAAAAAAAAGAGAAACAAGAAACGGCAGCATTATACAGACAACTCCAATCGTCCGTTCAAAATTTAACGAACCATGAATTGATAAAATCTACTCAGCATCAAAGAGTATATTTTACGAATGTCTGCAAGGAGTAAGCGAAAGAAAAAAACGGGAAGTCAAACTTATACCGGAAGATGTTGCGATTAACGCGATGCGTGTGATTTTAGAGTACCCACAGTTTGGCGGAGAAAAGGGTCGGGAATACATGATCTATTATCGATTAGGTTATATTGGACGTCATAGCTATTAAAATCTAAAAAAAGCAATGAGTCGGGTGTTGTCTCAAGAAGTGTACCTACGTGATTTTTGGACCGGGGGCTAAGTTTTTCGTATGCCGGTGGTGCTTTTTGCCATGTGTTACGGAAATTGGAGGCATTGGAAATAAAGAGGAGGCTTATTTAATTCGGGGTCGTTGCGCGCTCGTCCGCAGCCGGTATTTCAGCCGGCGGTTTGTTCCGGGTAAAACGTGCAGCAAAAGTAGAAAGGCATTTTTTTGTGTGTTTTTCATCCCGCATTGAGTTTAGTGCGAAAATGGAGGCGGGTTAACAATTTGCCGGGTTGTTTTTTCGTATATGGGTTTTTGGTTAGTATAACAATGCGCTCAACCCGAATTTAACAGCCGTTTTCTTTTGGAATTTTTTCCGGATTTGGCCGTGGTTTTGTGCTTTTACCGGGTTTACTTCCTGCTGTTAAATCGGGTTAGCTCAATCGTTATATCGCGACACGAAGTCGCATAATTGAATGTTTGTTAAAGAGTTATTATTCTTTAGACAAACCTGATATGTTCCTATCAGTACCTTAGGATGACATGCTGCCTTTGCGCTGATGAAGGGGTGTG
>CAJVYQ010000098.1 GCA_913009825.1 uncultured Deferribacteres bacterium | reverse complement strand
GCAACCTTTTTTAGTTATTGCTTGATTATTGTATGATTTTTTAACCACTTTATACCGCTAACTATTTTTTTATCTATATGTATTTACATGTGTTAGGAATATTCTAACCGTATTTGGCCCTCATAGTATTTTTGTTACAAAACGGATTTTCATTTTTAATGCAAATCCGGTTGGCAATTCAGCGAATTGTCCTACAATCTGTCAATTCAGGTTGTTATTAAATAGTGTCTGATCGAAAACTCCCTTTTTCTGTCATTCCCGCACAGTCCCTGAATTATACAGGCAAAAAGGGCTCCATAATTTTGTGGAGCCCTTTCGATATTTGCCGCTAATTTATTAAACCGGAAAAGAGGTTTATTTACTGAACAGCTTCAAACTTTATCCGGCACCACGTAAGGTTTCCGGTAATTCCGCGTCAGCATTTTATTGGCTTCCTTATCATGGAGAAATCTTTCATTCTTGCCGTCGATATATAGTTCCCGCCCCAGGCGGTAGGAAATATTCGCTATCAAAGGCAGGGCGCTGGAAAGAAAACCAACTTCCACATCGCAGGTCAAATCGGATCTTTTACCGCTGCGTACCGCCGCAATAAAATTATTGAAATGTCCGCCGGCGCCGGCCAGGTTCATGGGATCGTACGCTTCCTCGTTGGTATCTCCGGAAGTGGGACCCGGCTCATTTTTCCGGCCGTAAAAGGTTTGCCAGTTGCCGCCGGAATCGATCTGCATCCATCCCTCCGTACCCAGAAAAATATTGCCGATTTTCACCGGTTTTGCTTTTGTCGAGGTATAAATCTCCCCGGTGGCCGTCATTTGGATATCCGGCAGAAAAATGCCTTCCGGATTGGTGTACAAACCGCGTGTGCCAAATTCCAGAATCGTGCCGTCCGCATATTCAAAGATGGATGTTTGCGTGTTGGGCGTTTCCTGGGATGATTTGTACGCGAAGTACCCGCCGTATGAACGCACTCTTACCGGATAATCTTTATGATTCAATCCCCAGCGCGCAATGTCGAACTGATGAGGTCCCTGGTTCCCCGTATCGCCGTTACCGTAATCCCAGTGCCAGTGCCAATTGTAATGAAACCGGTTCCGGTTGAAAGGACGTTTGGGAGCCGCTCCCAGCCACATATCGTAATGCACCTTGGCAAGATAACCTTTCGTATAAGGAGGTTCATAATGACCGGATTCCAGATTCAGGCGAAACTTTTCACCCGGTTTCATCGGTCCGTCGGGATAGAGGCCAATATCAGGCCGCGGTTTAAAACACAGACCGCGCGCCAGATAAATTTTGCCCAATTTTCCGTCATGCAAAAATTTCATGCCCATGTTTGTATTGATGCGGGAACGGTTCTGAAAACCAACCTGAATCAGCACGTTATGTTTACGGGAGGCTTCAACCATTTTTCTTCCTTCCCACACATTGTGCGTGGACGGTTTTTCCACATACACATGTTTGCCGGCCCGGGCCGCCCAGATTGTGGCCAAAGCATGCCAGTGGTTGGGTGTTGCAACGGAGACGGCATCGATATCTTTGTCCTCATAAACCTTCCGCATATCCCACTCGGTTTGCGGCCGGTAACCGGCGATTTTCTCCACCTGTTTTAACCGGTGTTCAAATAAATTTTCATCGATGTCAACAAGATATTTGATGCGCACTTTGTCCATCTTGGCAAAGTTATCGATATGACTGCCGCCGCGTCCGCGGATACCGATTACCGCCATGTTTATGGTATCATTGGCGCCCAAAATCCTGGCGTACGATTTTGCACCGGTTGAAATTAAAGCGCTGCCGGCGGCAACGCCGACCGCACCCCGTGTTATAAACTCTCTTCTGCTTATTTTTTCCGACATTTTCACCCTCCGATTAGTTTGATAAAAGGAACTGTGAGGTTTTGTTAGTGATATGCTATCATAAGGATTTTTTTTCAGGAAGTCAAGAAGAACAAAAATTTCCTGGTAACACATCATTTTTAGGAAGAGAACATGTCTGGAAAACCGTTAAAACGGTTATCAAATAATTTTTATCCACCAGCCCACGACTTAAGTCGTGGGCTAAAACAGTTGAATTGTAATAACCGCTTCAGCGGTTTAAAAAGGATGCATGTTTATCCCGAGAACGGTTACCAATGAACCGTTTCAACGGTTTTTAAGACATGAAAATCATCTTCGCGGCTACCTATCACTGAGGTTTCACACTTCCTGATATCCATTTATTTCTTGATAAATCCACTTTACAATTTCAGAAAAATTTTTCGTTTGTACAAGAAGCGCACCAGTAAAAGTGTTAGCGCCAATGAAACGGTAGTATAAAGCAGGTAGCCAAAATCATCGCCAAACATAGTGCCGAGTTCACCGCCGACAAATCTTTTCGCCAGCTTATTAAAATCAACAATGTTTCTGGCCATGTAGATAGTGATGGGATTCACACCGATCCACACCAGCGGCACAGACCATTTTTGCACCTGCCAGACATCCAGAATAAGGTATAAAACACCCAGCGTAACAAAACTGTAACCGCCTGCTACCAAAACATACGAAGACGTCCATATCTTTTTGATGACCGGGAATTGCAAGCCCCACAAAAAACCGAGGATCACCGCGGCAATGCCGCCGCCGATGAAATAGATAACTTTTTTCCTGTCTTCAATGGATTTATTGCGCAATAGCAGGGAGGCAAACACACCCAAAATACAACTTCCGATGGCGGGCAAGGTGCTTAACAAACCTTCGGGGTCCCAATCGCCATTCCATTTCCGCAGCGGCAGAAAATGGCTGTCGAACCAATTCGCCCAATTTTGTCCTTCGGCAAATGATACGTGTCCCAATCCCGGTACCGGGATAAATGACAACCAGGCCCAGTAGCCGATGAGCAGAGCGGCAAAGGCGATGATCAATCCCCTCAGTCTGAAATGGATGAATAACATGCCGGTGAAAAAATAGGTTAGCGCCAGACGCTGTAAAACGCCCAATAACCGAATATTGAGCCACCCGTTGCGCATTCCGCCGTAATAAATGATTCCCAAAAGAAACAACAAAACAAAGCGGCGGATGATCCGCCTGTAAGCCGCTTTTTTCCCCTGCGTCTCCAAAATCCTTTGCAGCGAAAAGACCACAGACATACCGACAATGAAAACAAAGAGAGGAAAGATGAGATCATAAAAATGGAACCCTTCCCATTCCGCATGATCCAGTTGCGGCACAAACCATTGCTCCATTTTCCCGCCGAAAACTCTGAAGATACCGATAAAAAACCCCGCTCCGCCGGTGATCCAAAACATGTCGAATCCGCGTAAAACATCCACGGACAAGATGCGCTGTCCCAGTTGATCGTTTGTTATTTGCATTTCTCTTTCCCTTTCCGGTTAATTCTGAACTCATTGTATTCTGTTCTGTACCAAATCATATAAAAGTAAGTCGATCCCAATTTATAACATTTTTCTTCTTTGAAAAAGTAGATGGTCTGTTATCAACACATATCTACTCAAACATGTCATTTCGAATGCCTGCCCGATTCAAGCGGGGGGCCCGATGGTTTTTATCGGGACGAAGTGAGCAATCTCTACTCACAAATATATAAAAAAACATGAGATTCCTCACCCCAAAAAGCGGGGATTCGCCCGCCTGCCCGGGCAGGGAATGACAGGATTCAAACTCATTTATATGATAAAAAGACACAGCTTTTCAAAGGATTAAGGTGTTACCAAAAGACTAAAATGTTTCCTGATTTCAAATTTCCCTTTCTACTTTTTCGCCTGTTCCCGGTGACTTTCCCGGAAATCCTGTTCATTGTCAATTTCCGGCGAGTCCTTGAGCGAGTCCCAGCGAAAATTTACATCGTAGGGATCCAGTGCTTTTTGCGGATCAAAAATCCGTTTATCCACCATCACGGCAGTGAACGGTGTAAAATCCGGTTTATCCGAAAAGAAATCCTGCAGCAGGCTGGCCGCAGCGTCGAACTGGTTCAGCGGCGGCAAATCCAGAATGTGGTAAATTGTTTTCAAAATGGCGCCGAAATTGGCGTGAGTGTGGGAGACATAGCCGCGTTTCACCCAGGGACTGATCAGCGCCAGAATGGACCGGTGAGCATCGATATGGTCAAGGCCGTCCTGCGCGTCATCTTCGGTGATGATGATGAGCATCTCCGGCCACCATTTACTGTGACTGAGCGTTTGCAGCACCCGGCCCACGGCCAGATCGTTATCCGCCATATAAGATTCCCGGAACGGATAGCCGTCTTCAGGACGTTCGCCGGCGCCGTGGTCATTGGGAATCATCATGGTGATCAGCGGCGGGAATTTTTCTTTGCCGGAAAGCCATTTTTCCTGCAGCTCTTTTTCAAACATATCTATGCGGAACTGATCGGGAACGCTGGTATTGAACGTAGCATAGTTACGCGAAGTGCGGTCGAACAACGGTTTGGGCATGGGAAACATGACGCCCAGTTTCACACCCGTATATTTATGCCACTGTTCTTCCGCCGCGCCGGAAAATTCAAACCCCAGGCCAAAATTGAAAAATTCCACTCCGTTTCGGGCCAGATGTTCCCATAAACCGCCGGCTTCGTTGTAATCTTCCGGATAAACGGCGCCGGAACTGCCGGCTACATATTTCCGCCCGGGGGCCGTGCTGAAGAGTTTACGCGTCTCCCGCATGGAGCTGTTAATTTCCACCCACTCGTTGGGATACGTGCCCACCATCCAACGATGACCGTGGACGGAAGCATCGGAATCGCAGTAAAAATTGTCGCTCATGGCGAATTCCTTCACCATTTTTAAATGATTGGGCATAACCGTAACATTTTTCACCACCCGAGTACCGCTGCGATTCTTTACGGTAACGTCTCTGCCGTACCGGGCCAACGTCGCATCGCCGGCGGCTTTTTCCAACTGGCCGTACACCTCGTCATAAGTCCGGTTTTCTTTAGTGATGTAAACAATATGTTTGATGGGACTTTTACGCAGACCGGGCGCCGGCGGCAGCGGATTTTTACCGTCATCCGTCACCTTCACCACTTTAAATGTGTTTTCCCTGACTTTTTGTGTCATCTTTGCCAGATCGATTTTTCCCAGAGCCACTTTCTCAAAACTCCCCAGCATAATATCGCCCACATACGTTCCCTGAATGGGCGCTTTAAAATCTTTCCCGCCGTTGGCGCCGGCGCCGTATCCCCGGGCGGTTACAATGTAGAGGAACCGGTCATCGGGCGAAACTTTCACTTTTACAGGAAACCAGCCGGTTGGGATGTAACCTGCCACTTTTTGACTGGCTGTCTCCACCACCGCCACGGCATTCAAGCCGCTCAGGGCGACATACAACCGGGATTCATCATGGCTCAAAGCCAATCCGAAAGGGATCATACCGCGGTACGCATCGAGGCGCGGATCAAAGAGCAGACGGATGGTGCCGGTCACTTTACCGGTGTGCGGATCCAGAATAGAGATATTGTCATTGGTCGCATTGCTGACAAAAACCTGTTTCATGCCGGCGGCAATGGAATTGGGACTGGAACCGCCTTCCACTTCCAAACCGCCAACCATTTCTCCCATGCGATAACCGGTTTTTTCTTTGGCAACAATATCGAAAGAATTCAGATCAATAGTCCAGACAGAAACCGCATCCGGCACATGAGGACTACCCAGGCCGGGAATAAATCGCCCGTCCACTTTCACACCTCTTTCCGCTTCTTTGGAAGGGAAACCGTAAGGAGGAAAATCCAACCCTTTCTCTTCGATATTTCCCGGCTGCAAACCCGGCGCCAGCGGATAATCGAAAATGCCCACATTAGCCACATACACTTTTTCCCCATTCGGCGACAAGTCCAGCCCAAACGGAAACCGGCCGACCGGAACGCTGCGCACTACTTTTTCCCGGGAAACATCGAACACCACGAAGCGGAAATTGAACTGATCCAGAATATAGAGTAGTTTTTCATCCGGCGACAGGGCGATATCGCCGACAAAACTGTCCTCATATTTTTTGCCGCTGCTCTTCCCGTTGATGGAAATGCGCTTCACGGTTTTGAGTGTTTTCAGATCAAAAAACAGAATATCACCGCTGTCTCCGCCGCTGAGATAAGCCTTTGCGTTATCCTTGGTAATGACAGCGCCCACATAAGAACCTTTACCGCCGAAAGGATTGGCATATTCCCCCCGGTAACCCGGCAGACGAATAGCGCTCTTCGGTTCGTCGGTGCGAATGACGGTGAGCACATTACTATGGATTGCCAACGCCAGCGAGCCATCGGGCGAAAGAACCAAACCAAACGGATCGTGTGTGATCCGCACCACTTCACCGGCAGGCGTTACCACCCGTCCGCTGGGAATGACACTTTCGCCGGCAGGTTGAACCCGACAATATCGAGCCAAACCGGGTGGTTGAATGGTTTCAACCTCCGGCCCGGATTGACAGGACACCAACGTTACCAACAAGATCAGCACAGATAATCGCTTCATAAATATTCACTCCTGATTTTATTTGATTGATTCTTTCATGAAAATTTTGGTACCGATTACACCAGGACAGGAATTGAACTCCTGCCCAAACATGGAACGTACAATTGCATAATTGTAAAAAAATCTCTTTTCTTTCATTGCCATAAACTTCTGCCCGGCTTTTACACCCCAGGGTGTGATTATTTTTTTAGGTCTCTGCGAACCTTTGCGATCTCCGCGCCTCTGCGTTTAACACCGGCTTTTTTTAATGCAGAGACGCAGAGGACGCAGAGTTTCTGCATGCTCCAACAAAAAGAGGCGATTTTCCTTCTTGTAAACCGGGTTTTCTTGCCGAACTTCTTTCCCTTTTTTGTCGTAAGTTTTAAGTCGATTCACCAAATTGATCTGCAATCGCTTAATTTATAATGGTAACTATTCAGGTCGCCTGAGAGTGAACCCTCAGGCTAAGACATGAAAGCATCCTGAAGGATGCTATCGTAAATAGGACGCTTTAGCGCCCTTTCATTTCTTAGCCTTGTCGTTCACGGCAAGGCGAAAAAGATTGAAAGAAAACACCTGAATAGTTACTTATAATGTATAAAATCCCCGCTAAATTGTAAAGCATCTATTTCTCCCTCTTTTCCCCTTCTTCCCTGTCATCCGTTGACAAAATTGGGTACGGCACATCGTACCCTTTCACGGCGTGCCAGATGATACGGTTAAAAATGTCCTCATCGATACGATCCACATCATCCAGATCCTGTTCCAGCGATTTTTGCGCCCAATAGAGCGCATCGCCGGATAAGCTCTGCAGCGGCGGATTCAGTTGATCCAGCGGAATATTGTTCGGCAGCGCTTTGTACGCTGAAAAATCCGGTGTTTCGGTAAAGCAATCGAACATGGGTTCCGCGGCGAGATCAAATTGATTGAGCGGCGGAATTCCCAGGATGTTTTCGATAGTGCGGAACATATTGATTTGCGAATAATTAACCGAAACCACCTGTCCGCGTTTTGTGTACGGGCTGATCACCATACCGACGGTGCGGTGGCCGTCCACATGATCCAGACCGGCCTGGGGATCGTCTTCCGTCACAAATATGCAGGTCTCCGGCCAGAACTTGCTGCGGGATACGGCCTCCACAATGCGCCCCAGCGCCAGATCATTATCGGCCACGGCAGCCTGCGGCGTCGGCATGCCGGGGCGCGTTCCCGAAGTATGGTCATTAGGCAGCAGCATGATGATGAAATTGGGGAAATTGCCCTCTTTTTCAAACTGATGCAGCTCTTTAATGAATTCATCCGCCCGGTAAGCATCGGAAACTTTGTTGGGGAAACCGATGTAAGTGGGACATAAATACGGTTCAATTTGAGGCAAATTGGTCTTTGCCCGGATCTTTATTTTTTTCGAACCGTTCAGATAATCCCGGTAAATATCACTGAATGTGGCATCTTTTGGCTCGATGACGGCATCGACAAATTCGCCGTAATCGCGAAAAGTTAAACCGTGTTTCATCGCGTTGTCCCAGATGAAGCCGGAACTTGCATAGGCAAGCGGATCATTGCCGTCATAAGGATAACTGCGCGTGAAATCGCCGAAAAACTTTTCCAGATAATCAGTAACATACGCCTCGTCCGTCCATTGATGACCGTCCGCGCTGAGCACACCGCTGCAATAGAAATTATCCATCAACACAAAGTTTTCAACCAGGGCGTGATGATTTGGCGTTACTTTGCGGCCAAAATGCACCAGCGAAGAATCGCCGTTTCCCTGCGGCAGATCGCCAAAAACCTGATCGTACGTGCGGTTCTCTTTGATGATATAAACCACATGTTTGAAATGGGAAACCTGACCGGGGAATTGCGGGACAGAAACTTTTCTTTTTTTCTTATTTTTGAGTACCAGTTGCTCCATCATGCGGGCATACGAATTATTTTTTTTGACAATTTCCGTCATTTTGTCCAGCTTCTTCTGTCCCGGCACGGGAATGACCGAAAGACTGCCCGTATGTTGATGAGTATTGAATCCGGGCCGGTCTGCGCGGCGATTACGCGAGCCGATCCCTTTGGTGTTGGCAACGAAAAGAAATTTCGCTTTTTTATCTAACAGCAAAGCGCCCGGATACCAACCCGTCGGTATGTAACCCACTATTTTGTTGCCGCCATGCAACTGCACCACACAAACGGCATTATCGGTGCCGTTGGCTACATACAACCGGTTTCCGTCCGGGGAGATAGCCAGAGCATTGGGCGCGCTGCCGAACGGCAAAGCTTTTTGCAGACGGACAGATATCTGAGCCACTACGTTGTCGGTTTTGGTATCGATAACGGAGATCACATCGCTGTTGGCGCAAGCGATATATAATCGCCTTCTATCCGGACCCAAAACCATGGCGCCGGGATGAAGCCCCACTTCGATATATTTGACTTGACGACCCATTTTTAGGTCGATTACAGAAATAGCGCCGTTATTGGCAATGCCGGTTTCGGCATCCACCAAAATATTGCTGCCCGATGTTTTATACTGCGGCTCTCCCGCTTCCGGTCGCCTGCCGCCCCAATTGCTCACATAGGCTTTTTGCGCTGAGAACAGCACTACATCGTAGGGCGCCACACCCACCGGAATTTCCGTGATGGATAAATCGTCCAAATCAACCATTGCCAGAACATTGCTGCGACTTAACACTGCGTAAAGTTTCTTTTCTTTTTCCTCCGGCACAAATCCACCGGGCACCGGGCTGCCGCCGATTTTTGGTTTGGCAAAGACAACCGGTTTGCCCCAGTGCAAAATATTGTTTTTATCTTTCCGGGCAACACAAATTCTGTCTTTAGCCTGAGCCGCATAAATTTTACTGCCGTCGGCAGAAAACGCAATGCCGGTGAAGGAAGCGCCGCTTTTCTGAAAAGGAAGCGTCTGCATCAGGGTTCTGTCCAGCGTGCGAATTAAATTGACCGAATTGATATTCAGCACCGCCAGCCATTTCCCGTCCGGACTGAGAGCCAAATCTACCGGCCGGCCGGGGAACATGATCTGAAACCCCGCCGGGCGCAAAAGCTGGTTAGTGGGCACTAGAATACTGCCGTCCGGCTGCGGGCCAACCGGCCGGGTTGACGAATTTGTTTGCGCTGAAGAGTTCCCTTGCAAGTGACAGAAAATTGAAAAGAACAGAATGAATACAAAAATAGTTTTTAACTTTTTCAACATAGCGAGCTCCTTGTAATAATTGAAAACATCGTCGACCTTTGCTCTTTACAACGTAATGCACATCGATTAGCCAAATTGACAGGTTTGATATCGCCCCGGCTTTCGGAATTGCCGTCTTCGTTAAACTCCCGGCTTATACCGATCTGTTGTGCAAATAGTCCGTTCGGCAGAGAGCAGAGAATAAAAACACAGAGTAAAATAAATCTTTTGATGAACATAGTTTGAGGATAATAATTATTTTTTAGTAACTATTCAGGTGGCCCGCTGATATCGCTAAAAAACGAGAATCGTTAACTATTTTGTCCTATTCGTATGATTTCGTGTAATTCGCGGGCTGAATAGGCAAACGATTTTTTCAATTTCTCTGCGTCCTCCGCGTCTCTGCGTTAAAAAAACAGGCGCTTTAAAACGCAGAGACGCAGAGAGCGCAAAGGAAGCGGATTTGTTCAAAAAACTAAAGTGTTACGGTATTGTCACTACTCAGGCAGCCCGCGAAA
>CAJVYQ010000097.1 GCA_913009825.1 uncultured Deferribacteres bacterium | reverse complement strand
GGGTGTTCCAGACGAAGAGTGTATGTAGTAGGACGGCGAGTGGGACTGAGGTGGTGTCATGGTTCGGTGTCTCCTCTCGTTTTTCCTTTATCTGATTTTGTTTTTTTTTTTTTATTTTTTTACCTTTTTGTTATTTTTTTTTTAATGATACGGCGACCACCGAGATCTACACTCTTTCCCTACACGACGCTCTTCCGATCTTTGCAGGTTGACGAACCGTTCTTTGTCCTCTTTTGCCCAGAGCGAGTATAGCTTCCGGTAGTTCTCTTCGTGGGGGACAAAATCGTCCGCCATCAGCATCAGAGTTTTGGCGCCGTAATTGAAACAGGCGCGGATGATATTTTTCAGCGCTTCCATATCGTCCGGGTTGCTGTGCAGCCAGTAATGCTTCAGACTGTCAGATATGTCCGGCACATACATTTCATACATAAAATGATTGTAAGGATTAATCTGAACCGCCAGATTAACCACGCCGGTCTCTCTGCATTTTTCACCCGCCGCCTTTAATCCGTCCAGGTAAATTTGCGCCGGATGCCGCCAGTTTTTGCCCCAATCGCCGTAATTGTTAAACACCTTGTTAAATTTGAACCGTGCCATGCGGTCGATTCCGGCCAGATCACGCTCAATTGCCGCCGGCGATTTCATGGCGCCCAGTTTGAACGAGCGCCCCAGGAAATCGGGATAATCCACAATGTCCGCATGATGATAAACGGGCCTGCGGGAATCGAAAAGCTGCGCCGCCGTGGCTGCGGCGTAAAAATTGCCGATCTCTTCGTTGCCAATCAGAAAGATGATATTTTTCCTGTCCGGCAATCTTTTGATGAAATAGCCCTGTTTTTTCCCCGCAATTTTAACGAAGGGCAATTTGTCTTGATTGGCCGAAAGCACAGCCGTCCTGCCGATGCTGAAAATAAGCCGGCGGGAAAGAACCGTATTTTTTGGAGCCGCAGTCTTAACGGGGATTTTTTGCCTGTAGGCCGCCGCCATTTTATCCTGCAGCACGGATGCCGCATACCGGGTTGCCGTGCCGGCATGTTGCGGGATTAAAATTAACGGTTTGTTTTTGCCTGTGAAAGACAGGGGGATGGAAGTAACGCCGGAAACCTGTTTGGGCGTCGGGATCAACAAATCCACTGCAGAAAATTTCTTGCCGAAAAAAGGCTGCAATCTTTCCAGGGTGGTAAAGTTCCACCTGGAATATTTGAACACCACATTGTCAACCCACATTTCGCCCTCTCCCTTCAACCCCAGAAAGAGTTTCACATAGCGGCAATTATCGGGGAGATCGCCTTCGGAAAAAGGGTAATTATAGGTTCTGGCGCGGACGTTCGCCCAGCCGAAATCATCTATCTTCCAGAAATTGGCAAAAGAATAGCCTTTGAAAGAATTGTCGATATAGTGCTCTGCGTACGGATAATACATTTTGCCGTCGATAGGCTTTTTATTTTCGTCAAAAAACAGCAGCCGGATATCAACGGTGTCGAACAGTTTCGTGCCCAGGCGCCGCTTGTTGGATTGGACGTTTTTCAGTTTGACATCGTAAGTGAACAGGTAGTTGCCGGGAATCACCGGGATGAAATCGCTCTTCACACCTCCGCCGATCGCATCCGTTTCGTTGGGATTTTTTCGGATGATTTTAACGGCGTGCCTCCCCGTTGCAATATCAGCGCCGGAGTATCCCTTGTGATTTTTATCCGTCCATTGAACATTTTTACCGACCACCGACCAGCTTGCCAGCGAGAAATCGGTAATCAAACTATCCGTTGACCGGACAGTTCCTCTTTCAAAGGAAAAATCAGGCACGATGTTTCCTTTGTCAAATTGCTGTTTTCTTACTTTAAACGGAATGGACAAAGGCTGCAGACTCGACCATTTTTCATCGGCAAAACCGGTTGTATACAGTGAGAGAAACAGCAGAAGGCAGGCTGCAATCGAAGATAATCCGGTGGTTTTGATTTTTTTCATGTTTATTTCTCCCGGTTTGTTTAGGTTGTTGATGATGACGTCTTTATTTGCAAAGTAAGCAAGTCGGGGCAAAATAACAACAAAAAGAAACTCTCACTGAAAAAAACATTTTCGAAAATACTCATCTTTTTTTACCTAAATTGAGCGATTGCAGGGCGATTCGCTGAATGGCTAGAAGAGTCCACTAAGCCCTGAAGGGGCGGAAAATACCAGCCCGGGGCGTTACCCCGGGCTATTGTATTTCACCCCGTTGGGGCGGCTAAAAATGCCTTTTTTCTAAATAAAATCAAATTGAAAGTTCTACTCCGTGGCTTTTTCCATAATTTCCGTCATCCTGCTGACAAACCCGGTGGGAGAATTCAGGTTGCCGTCAATCAGCAAGGCGCCTTCATAAATTTGCAGAATACTCTGGCGCAGGAGCGGGTCTTTGCCGTCGCCTATATTCAGTCTGGAAAGATTTTTAATCAGTTTGTGGGATGTGTTGATCTCCAGAATCTTTTTTGAACCGGTGAAATCCTGATTCATGGCTTTCATCATTTTTTCCATCTGTTTATCCATCGCCTCTTTGCCGCTCACCAGGGTTGCCGGTGAATCCACCAGACGTTTCGATTCGATCACATCTTCCACTTTGTCTCCCAGCGTTTCTTTAAAAACTTCAAGCAAAGATTTTTTCAAATTTTCATTCAGCGCTTCTTCTTTGGCTTTTTCATCTTCTTTCAGGTTGATATCAGCTTTGTCGATGGAAACCAGTTTCTTCTTTTCGTATTCAAAGATGGAGGGAACCACAAAAACATCGACCGGCTCCGTAAGCAGCAGAACTTCATAATCGTTTTTTCTGAAATATTCCAGATTGGGATTGCGTTTGACGGTTTCCTTATCATCTCCGGACAGATAGAAAATTTCTTTCTGATCCTTCTGCATTCCGGCCACGTAGTCTTTCAGCGACACCAATTCACCGTCTTCACTTTTGGTGGTCTCAAAACGGAGGAGATGCAAAATTTTATCTTTGTTGGTAAAATCGGAATTGACGCCCATCTTGAACAGCGGGCCGAAATTCCGGTAAAATTTTTTATATTTTTCCGGCTGATTTTTGGCCAGTTCATCCAAAAAGCCCAGAATTTTCCCGGTCAGCACATTTTTAATTTTCACTAACACCGGACTGTTCTGTGTCCATTCCCGTGAAACGTTCAGAGGCAGGTCTTCCGTATCTACCACGCCTTTCATGAAACGCAAATATTCCGGCAGCAGCTCTTTGGCGTCATCCTGAATAAAAATTTTATTGGAATATAATTGAACCGTTTTTTCCTGATCCTCGCGGTAAAATTGCGGCGGCGCCGTTTCCGGGATGAAGAGCAGCGCTTTGAAATTCACCGATCCTTCTATGGACAGATGCAAATGGGTCAGCGGCGGATTGAAATCGTTGGTGAGAAATTTGTAGAATTCTGTTAGTTCCTCATCTCTCAGTTCACTTTTGGCTAACTGCCACAGAGCAGTAACCCGGTTCACCTGCTCTTTGCCCACGTAAATAGGGAAATCGACAAAGTTGGAATATTTTTTAATGATCTGCTTAATGCGGTTCTCTTCGGCGAATTCTTTTGCATCGTCCCGCAACTTGAAGGATATTTGAGTGCCGCGGGTTTTTTTGTCTATCTCTTCGATGGTGTATTTCCCTTCGGCGGACTGCCAGCGATACCCTTCGGCATCTTTATCGGCATGGCGTGTTTCGATAGTGATTTCGTCGGTGACCATGAATACCGAATAGAAGCCCACACCAAATTGTCCGATCAAATTAGCATCCACGGCGGCTTTTTCTTCCTGCACCCGCTGCAGGAAATCGAGTGTGCCGGAATGGGCAACAGTGCCGATTTCGTTGATTAAATCTTCCTTCGTCATACCGATGCCGGTATCTTCCACAGAAATGGTTCGCTTTTTTTCATCCAGGTTGATCTGAATTTTCAGATCTGTGTCCGCATCCAAAACATCCTTATCGGTCAGCATGCGAAAACGAATTTTATTCAATGCATCTGAAGCGTTTGAAATCAATTCCCGCAGGAAAATCTCCTGATGTGTGTACAACGAATGGATGATCAAATGCAACAACTGCTGCATTTCCGCACGATATTCAAATTCTTCAACATTACTTTTCTTCTTTGTTGCCATTTTTTCTAAGCCCTCCTTTGTATGTTCCGTTAAAAGAAAAGTTAAACATTCTATCTGCTTTATATTAAAATAGTTAGATTAAAAAATAGTAAAAAAGTTACAGAGATTGCAACAATTTTTTTTACCGCCATGCCCTGAACATAAATAATCGCCTTCCTGTTGTTTAGTAAATTTAATGTGTCGTATTTTGAACAGGTGGTCACCAGGTAATTTACATTATTGCATTGTAAAACTTTGTTTTTTTGTAACACTTTAGTTCTCCGAAAAACAACAATTAACAGGCGACCCGTTCTTCATGAATGATTTTAACGGCTTGTATACAACAGGCGCAGGCCGATAAGAGCGTTCGGGAATGACAGAAAAGTGGGGTTTTCGTTCAGACACTAATTAATAATCATTTATCCACATGAATCTGTTATTTCTTCTTCCGTTGACGTTTCGATTTACTACGTTTTTCTTCTTTTTAGATGGGGCAATTAATTCTAATTCTTTGCTGAACCTTTTAATAACTTCGTTCCTGAGTTGTTCACGCAATTCATTCGACAGACCCAAAGATGAGGCGCTATATTCCCAATCATGTTGCCGGATTAAATCCCTGTCTAAATTTCCGGCACACTCATCACAAAGCGATAAATCATCGACCGGGCCATACTCATCGCAGGCCTGACATTTTCCTTCATCATTACCCCAAAAGTCATCTTCATCCATCTCAAATTTCGGTTTTTATATCCTCTCGATCTCCTGCAAATGATCGCTCCTGATTTTTTCCCACTCCATTTTGAACCAGGGTGTGTAGTTCTCCGGGTGTGATTCGAACTCTTTTTCCAGTTCGGGAATGTCGATAAATTTCCATTCAACGATTTCGTTGTTATTGACGATTGCCCGGTCGTTGGACTTGCCGACAAAAACAGAGCAAAGTTCGTTTTCGGCGCCTTCATTTTTATATTTTGCAGTATACTGAAATTTGAACAGATATTTCAACGGGGTTTTGATACCCACTTCCTCATACAACCGCCGCTGTGTGGCCCCGGTAAAATTTTCTCCTTTGCGCGGGTGACTGCAGCAACTGTTGGCCCAGTACAGCGGCCATAAACGTTTCTGTTCCGCTCTTTTCTGGATAAGCAATTGCATTTTATCATTGAAAATAAAAATTGAAAATGCCCGGTGCAGAATGCCGTCGCCGTTGTGACATTCCGCTTTGGATCGATAGCTCAAAACCCGGTCGTTTTCATTCACAACAATTAGTTTTTCATCTTCAAAGGAAACAATTTTATTGTTGGACATACACACGTTCTCCTAACCTGAAATAATCATAACCATCCGGTTTTAACCGCGAATCCCGCTAATTTGCGCGAATAAGAGTCTGAGCGAAAACTTCTGTTTTTGTCATTTCGACCGGAGGGAGAAATCTGATTAACACACTAATTTACCAAAACATACAGGTTCCCGACTCCGCTTTGTTTCGCTGGGAATGACATAAAAAGGGAGTTTTCGTTCAGACGCTAAACAAGATTAAATCAAACAAAATTCGCGTAATCCGCGGTTTGCTTACCCAATTTCCGTAATAATCGCCTGGTAGCCGGCTTTTTTTATAGCATCCGCAACCTGTTCCGCTTTGGTGGGACACAAAGCAATCACAGCCCCGCCACCGCCGCCGCCGGTTAATTTGGCCCCCAACGCGCCGTTTTTACGGGCGATTTCCGCCAACTCTTCCAGCTCCCAACAGGATACTTGCAGTGCATTCAACAATCCCTGATTGATATTCATTAAATAACCGAGTTTCTCCAGATCGTTCTTCTGAATAGCATCCACAGCCTGTAGCGCCAGTTCATCGATCTGGTTAAATATTTTTTCATAAAGTAATTTATCTTTTTCCCAGGCCTGCCGGACATTTCTCACCATCTGCAGCGTAATCCCTTCGATGCCGCTCAAGCCGATCACAATGGGCAGCGGTTCGACCACTTTTAAATTACATAAAAGAGGCGGATTGCCGCGGCGATAGAGAATGAATCTGCCGTATGTGGCCATAGTATTGTCGATGCCGGACGGTGTGCCGTGGACAATTTTTTCCGATTCGTAGGCCCACTTGTTCACTTGCCCGTCGTTCAGTCCCAGTTTAAAATGTTCCGAAAGGGCGCGAACGATGGCCACGGCCAGTGCGGCGGAAGCGCCCATCCCCATGGCGCGGGGGACATGGGGAAACACCGTAATTTTCATATCGCGGTCCCGCAGTTCCAGCTTATTCAGCAGCATGTCCAGGGATTTATAGATAGAATATTTGTGTTCCGCCCCTTTGATGAGGTTTTCCTCAACGCCCCAGCGGGGGATAAGTATCTGAACTCCGTCACCGGCATCCTCCACTTTTGCCTGAATGGCGAAAGGAACCGGCGCCGCAATGGCATGACTGCCGTAAACCACCGCGTGCTCACCGATCAGGATCACCTTGCCGTTACCGGAAGCAATCTCTTTTTTACTTTGATCCGTTAATTTTTCATATTTGGGAATAGTGCCCTGTGCCTGTAGTTTTGTGGTGATCTCTTTTGCTTTCCACACTTTGATGGTGCCGCTTTCGATCAGTCGATCCACTACTTCATCGAAAAGATGTTCCGGCGTGCCGGCGGCCACCGTAACCGTGCGGGCATGAAGGCTCATGTGACCTCGCTGGATCCCTTCGGTAACCAGCGCGCGCAGAGCGGCAAAATTTTGCGCCAGCCCAACGGCGCCCATCACTTCCGCCAATTCCTTGGCAGATTGGATCTGCATCATCTGGTGGACAACTTTTACCGCCGGGTTGGATTGTAACGGGGCGCCGACGGTGCCGACCTTCAAAGGCAGTTCAATTTTACCAACCAGATTCCCTTTGTCATCTTTGAACCAGTTTGTCAACGAGGAATACGAATCCCCGCGGGCAGCGTACGCATGGACGCCGGCTTCGATGGCTCGCCAGTCATTCCCCGTAGCAATGGCTACGGCGTCGATGCCGTTCATAATCCCTTTGTTGTGCGTTGTGGCGCGGTAAACATCCACGGCTGCAAAATGATTGGCCATGATGATTCCTTCCCGTACCTGCTCGCCGGCGTAGCCCTTCCCTGACAACAAATCCAACGGGATGACGCATTCGGTTTTTACCACGGATTGATCGGCAAAATTGGACAGAATCCGCAGGAACACTTTCCCGCCGGTAATCCTTTCAATCAGAGAGGCCACATTTTCGCACATGCTGTTCACCAGGTTGGCGCCCATAGCATCGCGCGTATCCACAAAAAGATGCACCACTACTATATCGCCAAACCGGGAAACAGCCTGATGCAGAATCACTTCCAGATCTTTTGCGCCCCCACCCCGGGCAACCATGTTGGGATGAGTGTTGTTGGCCAAATTCAGGATTTCATTTTTTCTTTGCAGAATAGCGTTTTTTGCTTTTACGGGATGGTCAACATCAACCACCTGCACCTGCCCGATCAGAACCGGATCACTGCTTTCACTGCGGAACCCGCCGGCGCTGCGTACCAACTTGGCTGCGGAACTCACGGCGGCAATGATGGACGGCTCTTCCACTACCATGGGCACAATATATTCTTTTTTGTTCACTAGAAAATTTAAACCGATACCGAAGGGCAGACTGAAGACACCGACCACATTTTCCACTATTTTGTCGGCGTCATCCGGTCTGAGCGCACATTTTCCACTGTTCATTTCCCTTTGCTGTTCGGCGGAAATGAAGCCTCGATCTCTGAGAATTTTTAATCGTTCGGGGATGGTTAGCTGGTAGAATTTGGAGATTCTGGAATTTACTTCTTGGTCATGGGTAGTCATATCGTGTCAACCTGGATACCTTTTGCGCCCATACGCAGGTGGACAATTTCGAATCCCGCTTTCTGAATTTGGGAGGCAAGATTGGTTAGTTCATCGGCGGAGCGGACGCAGGCGATGCCCAGGTCCCCGCCGCCGGCGCCGGATGGTTTGTAAACGGCGCCAAAATCGTACACCAGATCGGCAATTTTTTGATGTTCCGGCGAAACCACAGGCATCTCGATACGATGACCGATTTCGATCATTTTTTTGTAATATTCCTGCACCAGGGCCAGAAAATCAGTCGTGTTTTTTTCGGCAAAAGCCAGACTGCCGGCCGTAGAAAGTTCTGCTAATTCCATGAACAGTTTTCGGTAACCGTTACCGTTTTTTCGTTTGAAATTGTAAAAATGTTTCACCAGGTCTTTGGTGGAAGAAGCCTTGCCGGTCCAGACCGGCAAAAAGAAAACGTCTTTTAGCGGTTCAAGTTGTCTGATCTCTGCCGGCGATGTGTAGGACTGCCCCGTCAGCCGGTATCGCAAATTTCCGCCGTAAACACAGGCCGCCACATCGATGCCGCTGCCCACGTTTCCCTGAGCCGCGCGATGAGCGGAAAGAGCCGTTTGAAACAGCGCCATGTTTTCATCAATACCCGGTTCCACGGCTTCGTAATAGGCGAACAGAGCGGCAATCAAAGCTACGGTAAGAGCAGCACTGGAACCGAGACCGAGTTTTGCCGCACCTTTGCGGAGAAAAAATTCGGATGTATCCAGCGTTATTCTAATGGGAGTGGTTATTATATTTTTTCGCTTCAGATCGGCAACGGCATGTTCAAAAATGGAAAGAAAAAATTTTAGTTTTTTGAGCGGCTTTTTAAGAAAACGCACTTTTCCGGCGGTATCCAGCATAAATTTCTGAAAAGGGATGTCGATGACCGGCGCTTCAACGGAAAAAGTTTCCTCTTCGGCAGCAGCGACAGTGATGCGCGCCAACCGGTTTACCGCGGCAACCAGAGCCGGCGCTCCTTCCAAAACAGCGTATTCGCCAAGTAAAATCAATTTCCCGGGCGCTTTGGTTAATATGTTCAATTTTCTTCCTCTCCGATTATTTTTGCATCGGGTCCCAGCCCTGTAAAGATGATCTCCATTACACCGTCAACTTTGGCAAGTTCCTCTTTCACCGCAGCGGCGGCGGGTTCTTCACAGATCACTTTCACCTGCGGACCGGCGTCAACGGTAAAATAGGCCTGAAGATTATTTTTCCGCATCTCCCGGACGGCATGCATCACATTTAGTGTTGCTCCGTTCCAGTAAATCAATCCGGACTTGGCAGACAGAGCCAGACCGTGCATTTTTAAGCAGCTATTTTCCGCAAGAGCGCCCAGTTTTTTAAAATCTTTTCGGGCTATGGCAGTACGCATTTCGGCAAGATCGTTAACCGATGAGGCCAGCCAGGCGGAATAGTACGGCGATGTTTTTGCAGTAACCTTCATTCCATCTGTGGAACCGATCTTCTTTTCGGCATCCGATGTGATGGCGATGAGCATTTTTAACGGCCAGTAAGATTCATCGGCAATCTGAACCGCGTACGCATCGGAGTTTGTTTCGTTTCCTCCGGTTTTCATCTCCACAAATCCGCCGTAAACTGACCGGGCGGCGGAACCGGAACCGCGCCGCGCCATTATGGTCAATTCTCTTTGGGACAGGTTCAGTCCCAGCGCTTTATTTGCAGCCAGCGACAGAGCGGCAAATCCGGAAGCCGATGATGCCAATCCCGCCCCGGTGGGAAAATTATTGTTGCTGATAACTTCCGCAAAAAGGGATGAACCGGCTATTTCACGGTTCAAATCCAGAAACCGGCTTACCCTGCTGCGCTGATCCTCCCCTGACTCGAGACCGTTTAAAATAAAAAAGTCCTGCTGCAATTTCTCTGAAAACCTAACTTTAGTCTGGGTGAAAAGTTGCTTTAAAGTGATTGAGATAGATCCGACTGCCGGGAGATTGAGCTTTTCATCTTTTTTGCCCCAATATTTGATAAGGGCGATATTTGTATGCGCTATTGCTGTGGCTTCCATTCGCACGGTTAAGACTAATTAACATCCTGAATATAATTAGATATTCCAAAATAACCTTTTTAATTTATACATGATTATGACATTAAGCAACAAAAAAATGTAGTAACACCTCACTTATTGGTGTGAATATTTGTTTATGTTATTATATCTATTCAACCAAAATAGTAAACAGCACACGGATGACACGGATCACACTGATTTTCACAGATTTTATCCGTGTGTATCTGTG
>CAJVYQ010000096.1 GCA_913009825.1 uncultured Deferribacteres bacterium | reverse complement strand
TATTCAGGTGTTTTCTTTCAATCTTTTTCGCCTTGCCGTGAACGACAAGGCTAAGAAATGAAAGGGCGCTAAAGCGTCCTATTTACGATAGCATCCTTCAGGATGCTTTCATGTCTTAGCCTGAGGGGTTCACTCTCAGGCGACCTGAATAGTTACAAAATTTCAAAAAATAAAAATTGTTAATCCTTGTTCTTAAATTGCTGAAATTATTAAAGTAAGTATCCCATTTTACAAAAAACATTTTTCTTCATAAAATCCTTCCTTAATCTTCAATCACCCTATTTTTATCCTCACACCTACAATTGTAGATTACGTCTACAAATCAGGTGTAATTTATCATTTCTAATCGTTCTTATGTCATCTTGTAACTCAAACGTGAAACTACGTTTAGCTTTCAAAGTGTATTCTGATATATCGATTGCTTGCTTTGTACTTTCGATGAGTCGTTCGAAAAGTTTATCGATATTCTTTTGGACCTAAGAATTTGTCAATGTCTTCAGTAAAAATATAAGTCTCTATAATTTCAATTTTTTTTATACTACAACTCACAACAATATTCACTGGTAAGCTGAACAATTGCGACTGATAAAATCCACAAATTTTAATGTCCGCGTTCAACTTTGTGCATAACTCAGGTCGCAGCGTCCGCAACCCTGCTGCAATTTATATACGACGTTGGTTCTTTGAATGAGTCGCCGATTTGTTAGTAAAGACAAAATTGAAGGATTTCCTTTTTGCCGGGAAACCGCTGTCATTCGTCATTGAAAAAAGAGCAGCTTAACTTTCAACTTCTACCTGAATTGAGCGATTGTAGGGCGATTCGCTGAATCGCCAACAGAATTTACACTAAAACCATAAACCCGTTTGGTAACTGTAACAAACTTAAAAACAAAAGAATCGCTCAATTCAGGTTCCAACTTCTGGTTTATCCAAGTTAGGTGTGTGCAGCATAAGAGGCAATTTGATGGAACATTTGAAATGAAAACCTGTAATCGGTTTCATGTTTTATGGTAAAATATCTTTTTTCCATTTCCTATTAAAGAATTTTTAAAACAAGTCGATAATATAAATGAACTTAAAAATAGTTAGCTTACCGGTAGCTAAAGATTTGAAGAAACAAAAAACCAAAAACCCCGGCACGGAAGCCAGGATTAAAAACAAGGAGGTACAAAATGAGTTTACGGATTTATAACAACGTGGCGGCAATGAATACTTATCGGAATTTGTCTAAAGCAGATAAGTTTCTGTCAACATCACTTGAGCGCTTATCGTCAGGCTTGAGAATCAACAGAGCCGCCGATGACGCCGCAGGTTTGGGAATTTCCCAAAAAATGCGCGCCCAGATTGCCGGTTTGCAAATGGCGAGCCGGAATGCCAGCCAGGCTACAAATGTTGTGCAAACCGCTGAAGGCGGCATGAATGAAATTCACAATATGCTGACGCGTTTGCGGGAATTAGCGGTGCAAGGCGCGTCCAGCAGCGTTACGGATACTGACCGGGCATATCTAAATTCGGAGTTTGGCAAATTGAAATTAGAAATTGACCGTATTGCCAATTCTACGAAATATAACGGGAGTGTGCTGCTTTCCGGAAATTATGGCAATTCACTAAGTACATCCGGAAGTACTGCTGTTTCTACCACAATTGGAATTGCGGCGGCTGATATAAGTATTAATAATGTATCATCCGGAACTTATACTATAACCGACGCAGGCGCCGGCACACTTATTATGTCGGACGGAACGACAACTCAATCTGTAACATTACTAGGCGGTGGAACAAGCAGTGCTCCAGGTACAGGACAAACCATCATAGCTAATTTTAGTGCTTTTGGAATAAAGATAGCTCTTGATGATAGTTATGCGGCTGGGGAGTTAAGCGGTACGACAGTTTTGGTCTCAGGTAGTTCCGGTGCCACATTCCAGGTTGGCGCTGATAATAACGCCTATAATCAAATAGGCTTCAGTATCGGCAATTTGAAAGCAACAGGATCTACATTAGGGTTAAATGATCAAGGTGTCGATAGTCAATCCAATGCTCAGTCGGCGATAGACTATATCGATACTGCCATCGATGCGGTAAATACCCAGCGCAGTAACCTTGGCGCGGTGCAAAACAGACTGGGTTATACTATCGCAAATGTAGATAACCAGGCGGAAAATATTCAGGCATCCGAATCGACAATACGGGACGCGGACTTCGCTGTGGAAATGTCGGCTTATACCAGGAACCAGGTGTTGGTGCAGTCGGCAACCGCCATGTTAGCGCAGGCAAACGCAATGCCGCAAAATGTGCTTACCTTGCTACGGTAAGGAAAGTATTCTAAATTAATAAATTGGAGGGAATTGTAACAGGATTCCCTCCAATATTTATTTAAAAGTAAAAAGGGAAAAAGGTGAAAAAATGAGCGCTGTAGCTGCATTACAAGAAACCGCTCAAACGGTTGTTCGGCAGGAGAATACGCCTGTGTCTGGCAAACCAATTTATGCGCCAAACCCTCCTACAGACCGGGATGAAGAAATAAAACAGACAGAAAGAAAAGAACAACATCCGATAAATGAAGAATGGCTGACAGAGCGTACTAATTTGATGAACCAGGTTATGAACATTTTTAACCGTGATATTCAATTCTCTGTCGATGATCAGTCTAATCAGCTTATTGTGAAAGTGGTTGATTCAAAAACAGGCGATGTCATACGCCAGATACCACCCGATGTGATGCTTCATTTGATGAGAAGCATCGACAAGAATCTTGGATTAATCCTGGATGAAATTGTGTAGGCAGTAAGTCAAATTTAAAGGATATTATTTATTTATGTCGGGTTTTTTTTCAGTTGGCGGTTTAGTCTCCGGGTTAGATACACAAAATATTTTAGACCAATTACGCGCGATTGAGCGGCGTCCGGTTTTGCTGATGCAAAATAAGAAAGACGGATACCAGAAAAAACTGAGCGCTTGGAACCAGATGAGCGCCAAACTCAGTTCGCTTAAGTCGGCGATGGGAAATTTGCGTTCCTCTTCAGATTTTGATCTTTTCACCACAAGCACAGAAGATAAAGATGCGATAACCCTGACGGCGTCTTCATCGGCTGTTCCTGGCGAACATTCTGTTGTTATCAGCACTTTGGCGCAGAGCCGGAAAATTACGTCCAAAACATTTAGCAGTAAAACCGATGATTTGAACTTGTCCGGCGATTTCTTAATTGACGGCAATATAATCTCCGTCAGCACCACCGACAGCCTGTTAGACCTGGCCGATAAAATTAATAATTCTGATGCCGCTGCGACTGCTTCGATTTTGGAATTGGGTACAAATGAATACCGGCTTATCATCGCGGCAGATGATGAAGGCGCGGATTCTTTTCACATTTTAGACGCCAGTACGACAGATGTCTTGCAGAATTTAGGATTTATTACCGGCGCAGTTTCGGTAAAAAATTCTATTACCGGCGGCGTCGAATCGGATACTTATTCGGACATTACAACTTCGGTAGGTGGATTATTGAGTCTCAGTTCGCCGCAATCCGGTACGGTAACCATAGGCGGCCAAACCGTGGCAATCGATCTTAATACCGATACTTTAGCGAACATTCGGGATGCCATTAATACAGCGGCGCCCACGGGTGTTGTCGCGTCCATTGTAACAACTTCGGAAAATGATACAACGGTTTATAAATTAAGAATTGAAGGCACAACAACGTTTTCCGATTCGAATAATATATTACAAACCCTGGGCGTTTTAGAGGGGAATACCGGATTTGCAGCCATTGCCCAAGTGGCAACAGGCAGCCAGGTAAACACCACAAATGGCAGCGCTGCAATTACTGCAGCGAATAATTTTAGCCAAATCTTTGGGGCCGGCGTAACCAGTGGCGATACCATTACCATTTCCGGTATCGATCATTCCGGTGCCAGCATTTCTTCTACATTTACAATAACAACCGCCACAACCACAACCATTCAAGATCTATTGACTGCGATAGAAACCGCCTTTTCTAATAATGTGACGGCAACAGTTAATTCCGCCGGTAAAATTGTGGTTACAGACAACACAGCCGGAGCAAGCCAATTTGATGTGAATTTAATTGAGCACAATGAGGGCGGCGGGAGTTTAAATTTTGGCACATTTTCCATCTCAACTACCGGGCAAAATGCTGTGAGCGGTGATATACAGGCAGGACAGGATGCTTCACTAACGGTTGATGGTATTGCCATGACGCGCAGTAGTAATTCCATTACCGATCTTTTACCAGGTGTTACACTGAATCTGCATCAGGCAGATGCTTTAATAACGCTTAATATTTCGGTTAGCCGTGATTATGATACGATCACGAAAAACATTCAAACTTTTATCAGTGATTACAATGATATCAATAGCTTCATTAATGAGCAATTTGCTTACAATCAGGATTCCAAGACGGCAGGCACCTTAATGGGCGACGCTACACTGTTTTCGGTTCAGAATGAAATTCGTAATATTATTTCTAATCAAATTAGCGGTTTGCCGGCAACTTTACGCTCTCTCGGTCAGATTGGTATCGAATCAGACCGGAATGGTGTTTTATCCATGGATCAAAACAAATTTTTAGATGAGATTAAAGACAATTTTGATGGCGTAATAAAACTATTTGCTGCTGTGGGAGTGAGTACAGACAGTGATATTTCTTACGTGAATCATTCTAAAGATACCAATGCCGGCAGCTATGCCGTGAATATTACACAGGCAGCCAGCCAGGCTTCGGTTACCGGAACAACCAACTTAACCACCGGTATCAGCGGCACTGAAGTATTGACCATCACTGATACTTCTTCCAGTCAGAATGCCTCTATTACACTTAATTCCGGTGAGGATATTGTTGATATTGTTAGTAAGATTAATCATGAATTATCACAGCAATATAGTCAAATTCGAGCTTCGAGCGGAACAATTTTAGCCAGCGGTTTAGCCGCAACGTCGGCGACGCTCTGGAGCAATACGGATAACGGCACGGCAGTTAGTGATACTTTCACGATATCGGGAACAACAAAAAGCGGCGTTTCGGTTTCCGGAACTTATACCGTGGCGTCCGGCGATACTGTTCAGGATTTGTTGTCAGAAATACAAACTATCTTTGACAGCACGGTTACAGCCACAATTAACAGTAGTGGGAATATTGTTATCACGGATGTTGAAAGTGGAACCAGTCAAATGAACATCACCGTAACAGCCAATAATGAAGGAAGTGGAACTTTAAACCTTGGCACGATGGCTGTCAGCCAAACCGGGCGTTATAAAATTGCCGTTACGGCTTCAAATGACAATGGTTATTTAAAGCTAACGCATGATAATTATGGTTCCTCTATCGGATTTTCAATCAGCCAGAGCAGCAATAATTTAGGCATGACAGACGGCGCTTTTTTAGGGCAGGATGTTGCAGGCACTATAAATGGCGAGTCCGCTACCGGCTCCGGTCAAATTTTAACGGGAGATAGCGGTGAAACCAGCATCGATGGATTGATTCTTCGCGTAACATTAACAGCTGCTCAACTGGCGGCACAGGGTTCAAGCCAGGGCACTTTTACTTTAACAATGGGCGCTGCCGAGCAAATTTACAATAAGGTAACAACTATCACAGATCAATATGATGGTTTTGTATCTTTGCGTGAAGATAATATTCAAAATACAATGGATGATATTCAAGACCAAATTGATCTGATGGAAAAAAGAGTCGATAAAAAAATGAGTAATCTGGAGATGAAATTTCTAAAAATGGAACAATCCTTAGCGCAGATGCAAAGTTTGGGGAGTTATTTAAACTCTCAATTGGCCGGATTGGGTGGTTGGTAAAACAAAGGATGAAGATTAGGAGAGTTATATGAATTTCAAACAAGGCATTTCTTCTTATCGAAACACACAGATGGAAACTATGAGTCCGGCCAGGTTAATTTTGCTGCTATTTCAAAAGTTGGATGAAGAACTTCATGGGGCGAAGGAACTGATTTTGTCCGGTGATATGGAGGGTAAGGGTAAGGCTATTATTAAAAGCCAGGATATTGTGATGGAATTGTTGAATAGTTTAAACTTGAAAACCGGACAAATTGCGCAAAATTTGCAGGCACTCTATTTGTACATTTTTCGGGAGTTAAACAATGTGAATTTTTACAAAGATACCGATAAATTAAATGTTATTCTCAAAATTGTAGATGATCTGAAAACAGCCTGGGGAGAGATAACGTTACCCAAGCCTGTCAGGCAGAAAGGGCAGTACCAGAAAATGCAATCCGAAAAAATGGAAATTACCGGTTAAATGCAATCGAAAACTCAAAATCCCAGGCCTGTCTACCTGAAGGAGTTGAATCGATTATTTGAGATTGTTAGTACGCAAGGCGAAGCGCTTGAGAACCGGAATTGGCCAGAATTGACTGTTCTGCATGGTAAGAAAGAAAATGTCTGTTATTCGATGCAGGTCATCAATCAACGGTTCCCGGATTTAATTGAGTGGAATAAAGATGAGCATGATGAAAGAATTGATGCCTTTCGCCGGCAGGCAAAAAATTTGATAAAAAAAATAATGGAGGTGGAAGAGTTAAATAAAAAATTATTACAGTCGATACGGATGGAGGTTGCAAACCAGATAGCTAATTTGAAGAGAAGCAAAAATAGTCAGGAAAAATATCTGTTGGCTATGCGCCGGAAAGAAAATATTAGCTTGAATTTGGTTTCTTGAAAACAGGCTTCGGATGAGATGAACAGGATTCTTAAGCGAGGATGTGATAATGAATATTGACAAGGTAGATGGAAGCAACCGTATGGATGGAATCGGCCCGGATGAAAATCGAAGAAAAGTAAGAAAGTCTGCAAAGAAAACTGTAAACTTTAAATCAAGTTTCAATGTAGAAATAAATAAACTTCGGCAGGATAAATCATTTAAGCTAAAAAAACAGATGGGCTCTTACACAACGAGTTCACAAAATGTTTACCATGGAACTATGCTGATTAATGCATTGAATATCCATAAAATAACGGTTCAGTCGATAAAGCAACTTTCTGAACAACAAAATGATTTCCTGAAAACAAAAAATTACGGAGAGTTGTTTAACAGCCGGTACGAGAAAGAAGATTTGATACAGAAATTAAAAAAGTGGAGTAATGAAATTCGTTTTTATTACGAAAATTGGCACGATTGGGAAGGAAAATTGACTGAAGGCGAGCGAACCAGATTGATGAAAATTACAGAACGTATTTCATCAACTATTGAAGATGTGCTTAATCTGGAAGCCGAAAATCGAGTTCTTTTAGAAGAAAGGAAAAATGAATTGGTTGATGAATTAGGGACCATTAATTTTTATCAGGAATCGTTATTTTCTGTCTTTGAAAATAAAAATTAACCTGGTAACTTTTATCCCAAAATATGGTAACTATCCAGGTATGCCGGTCATTTGTTGCACAGTGAGTCTTCGACTTCGCCCAAGCCGGCCGTAAAAGCCATGCCGGCTTCTTCGTCAAACTCAGGATAGACTCCATCGAACTGTGGCAAGCATGAAACTAAGATTAAATTATTTTCAACTAGTCATTCAGATAAAATAGGCATTTTATTAAAAAAGGTGCGTTATGAACATTGAAAGAATTCACAATTATTTGTCATCAAATCAACCGACCAAGAAGAAGGACTCTCCCCGCAATGCTAAACCGAGTGCCGTCAATAAGGGGGATAAGTTGGAAATATCCAATGAGGCCAAACAACTCAGCGGCGGGAAATCTATTGTTGAAGTCGCCCAAAATCAACTGAGTCAAATTCCGGATATCCGTCAGGCAAAGATTGATGAAGTGAAAGGTAAAATAGCCAAAGATTTTTACAATAATGATCAGGTTATTACCGAATTGGCGGATCATCTGGCTTATTCTCCGGAATTGATCACTGCCATGGCTAACCAAAACAGGGAAGCCAACGCAGATATTTCTCCGCAACAACTTAATAAACTGAGCGTTGTGGCAAACAGGATGGATCGTGATTTTTACGATTCGATTGAAGTTCTGGATAAAGTTGCCGGAAATATATTAGATAAATTACGCGGCCAATCGTAAAATTTTATCTTGATTTTTGATGGATAATTTCGTATTCTAAAAAGCGCTCGGGGCTATAGTTCAGTTGGGAGAACGCTTGACCGGCAGTCAAGAGGTCCGCGGTTCGAGTCCGCGTAGCTCCACAAACTTAAAAGCTTGTAAAATTTAATTTTGCAGGCTTTTTTTATTGGTTACAAGCCCGGGCAGGAGTTCAACTCCTGCCCGATTGACAAAACAGTTATAAAATAAAAAAATTTTATTCGCGAAATTAATGTAATTCGCGGGCTGAAGATAAACGAAATTTTACTTGACAATTTATTCAAAATATTTTATTCTGTACATACAATTGTGCTTACAATTAAAAAATAAGGAAAAATAATATGCAATTTATTAATATTAGAGAGTTAAGCCGTTCTCCTTCAAAATATGTTAAATTGGCCAATGAAGAGAATGATATTATAATTACCAGAAATGGACATCCCTATGCAATATTGTTAAAAATTAATGGTGAAGAACTTGAAGATTTTATTCTGGCTAAACATTATAATTTAGAAAATGAATTTAATATTGCAAAAGAGGAGTTGCTTTCAAGTAAAACTAAAAATGTTCATGACTTACTGGGCGATGTAAAAAAAGAAATATCAGATGGAATTTAAAATTGAAGTTACAACAAAAGCCGTAAAAGATTTAAAATCATTTTCACTTGACGTTCAAAAAATAATTCTTGAAGAAACCATCAAACTTGAAAATGAACCTTTTTCGTTTAAGAAGAAGATTAAAAAGATAAAAGGTGTCAAATTTCCATGTTTCAGGCTTCGAATTGATTTGCGAGATGGCAGTTTCAGGCTGTTTTATGGTATTGAAAAAAACATAATTTTTATTTTAAGAATCGTATCTAAAAAAGATGCTGAAAAAATATTGAAAAATATTAAAAAAATTAACTTTCCACCGGAAACACAACAATATCCTAAACGCTTGACCGGCAGTCAAGAGGTCCGCGGTTCAAGCCCGCGTAGCTTCACATTTAGAACCCTCATGAAGTAATGGTTATGAGGGTTTTTTATTTCGCTTCGTTGTGAAGAATACTCCGATAGTTATCGGAATCTTTCAATCATTTTATTACCGGTTTCACGTTAGTAATTTTGACGGCAACGGGCCAGTCGGGGCCCCATGACCAATTGCGGTGCTTCCCCGCAAGTTGTTTGCCGGGATACGCAATCATTTGCACCGTGTGGCGATTGAATGCGGTGATGTGCAAACCGTTCCTGTCCTGACGCCACCGGCATTTTCCCGCTTGGCTCAGAACAGAAACTTCCGTTTGATCCGTTGCTTTTACCGACTTAAGGGTAAACCGGCGGCCGGAAAACTGTTCTCCAGATACACCTTTCTCATCGTAATGAAAATTTGTGATTGCGAACAATGTAACCTTTTCGCCATTTTTTTTGCCGGTGAGCCAGACATCGCCTTCATTAGTGACAATCCAGGGACGGACTTTGCGCACCGCTTCACCGTACATCATCATCCATAAACCCAAATCCATGAGAATGGCCTTGTCGGCTTCGGCAAATTCACCATCCGGTTTGGGACCCACATTCAGCAGCATATTTCCGCCGCGTGCCCGTATTTTAATCAGATTTTGGATTACTTCTTTGGATGTGCGCAGATTCGGGTGGGGTTGATAGGACCATTGCACGCTGGTGGTCATGCAGCTTTCCCAGGCATAATCGGCGGCTTTGCCGGGGATTTCCTGTTCCGGTGTCGGAATTTCGCCCCGTCCGATGAAGATATCCTGTCTGACCCGCCAGGCACGTTTTTTCAACGGTTCACATTTACCGTCGAACCAAAGCATAAAAATATTGCCATATTTTGTCAGCAGTTCTTCTACTTGGCCCTGTTCATAAGCTAAAAAACTTTTATGCAGCGGGCCGAAAGGCGCTTTGCTGTCAAAAACCGGCGTTGTGATCCTTTGCTTCGCTACACCGGTTTCATAATGATAGCGAAAATCTCCGGGCGAATAGTAGAGCCCCAAAAGGAATCCCTCTTTTCGGAATGCGTTCATGACCTGCGCAACAATGTCTTTCCCGTAAGGTGTACGGGTGATTTTGAAATCGCTGTATTTGGTATCGAACATGCAAAATCCGTCGTGGTGCTTAGCTGTGAAAACCACATATTCCATGCCCGCTCGTTTGGCCAGACGCGCCCATGCGGCAGGATCAAAATGCACCGGATTGAAGGTTTTAGCCAGCCCGTAGTATTTTTTTATGAACTCATCACTGGCATGGTAGAGAGGCCAACTGATTTCCGAACCGATCTGGGAATTGGGTCCCCAGTGAATGAAAAGTCCCAGTCCGGCGTCCCGGAATATTTGTGTTTTCTCAGGGTCGTTGCCCAGTCTTACCTGATCTTCGGGAATCAGAGAGACAGGCGATTCGGCTTTTCTTTCAGATGAGTTTTTCGTGCTGCAAGAAAAATTGAAAATCAAAATAACAGCCGCTAACGGAAATAATCTTTTCAATCCTTTCAATTGAAACCTCCTTTTAGCCATATTTGTCGATATAACTAAAAATTGTAACTATTCAGGTGGCCCGCTGATATCGCTAAAAAACGAGAATCGTTAACTATTTTGTCCTATTCGTATGATTTCGTGTAATTCGCGGGCTGAATAGGCAAACGATTTTTTCAATTTCTCTGCGC
>CAJVYQ010000095.1 GCA_913009825.1 uncultured Deferribacteres bacterium | reverse complement strand
AACTAATGATTTGCTGAACTGCCGACGGATCTGCCGCGCCGTTACCGAGAAGTTGTACGTTATGATTAAAAAGGTTAATGTTTCCCTGTGTAATAGAGGTAGAGAGTTCATTTAAATGAAAGCCGTATTGGTGAAAATAGGCTTCAATGGAATTTACATCGGGATGGGCAATGATGGCGTTGAGCAGGTCGAGATTTCCCCGAAGTGTAAAATGAATCCAAAAAATATAAACGATACCTGAACCCAAACCGGTCAGCATGTAAAAAATCAGAAATTTTTTCCCGCCCCACACATTTTCAATGACATTGCCAAACATCCACAGAGCAAACATATTAAACAGGATGTGTGCCCAGCCGCCGTGCATAAACATATAGCTGACAAACTGATAAATTCTGAAACCGGAAGCGCCCGGGTAGTGAAGCCCGAGGATGTTAATCAGGTCGATGCCGTATTTTCTCAATGCCAGTGTAGCCAAAAAAAACAACCCGTTGACGATAAGTAAATTTTTCACCACCGGGGGTAATATTCTGAATCCTGTAGGACTGTATTGTTGCATAATTTCTTTTTTTAATTTTCCTAACGACTCAAAAATTGTTCCAGCTTTTCCACGGGGATAATGCTGAGTGTGAGTGAGCCATCAGGTGACTGCTGTGGCAGCTTGCATGTAAACAGCTTGTTAAAAAGGTCTGCCATTTGCTCACTGTTCAGTATGGTACCCTGTTTTATAGCGAGCTGTGTTGCCATAGCTCTCGCCAGTCTGATGCTGTTGTCCGTGCCGGGCTGGTTGTGTTGTGTTTTAAAATCTTCAACAATCCGTTCCAGTGTCTCGCGAATGTTGTTGCTGTCGAAATTCTCCGGAACACCTTTCACCATAATGCGGTTGGCGCCAAAGTCCTCAAGAACAAATCCCAACTGACGCAGCAGTCCTTCTAACTCTTTCAAAATAGAGATGTCCCCGGCCGAAAAGTGAAAATCCTGCGGGAAAAGCTGTTGCTGGGATGCCTGTTGTCGTCCTGACAATTGTTCCAGAAAGAACTCGTACAGAATGCGCCGGTGTGCTCTGTGCTGGTCGATAATCATTAATCCCGAACGCACATTGCAGACAATATATTTTCCGTGAATCTGAAAAAATGTGCCGGACTGTTCCTCCTGCATGCCGGTGAACTCTGTTTGTCCGCTGGTTTCCGTGGAAGGTTGTGCAGTTTCCTGTCTGAAAACCTGTTCCCAATTATGATGTGGTTGCCTGATAGAAGAAGCAGGAGGTTGTGCTCCCATTTTACTTTTTCCCGACCGGAACGGATTGTAATCGGGGTCGTAATGGATGTCTGGTTGTTTGATTTCTCCTTCCGGCGGCATGCCCAAAACGGTGTTCAGTTGCGGGTCCACATTAAAATCAAGGGTTGGCGTCAGGTTATGCATACCAATGGATTTTTTTACTGCGGAATGCAAAACGGCATACACGTACCGGGCATCTTGAAAATTGACCTCTGTTTTAGTGGGATGAATATTAACGTCAATATCGGAAGGGTCTGTTTCGATATTGATAAAGTAGGAGGGGAAAGCGTCGGCCGGCAGCAGTTCGCTGAAAGCATTGGTAACGGCATGGTTCAGATAAGAATGCTTGATAAACCGGTGATTCACAAAGAAATACTGTTCGCCGCGGGTTTTTTTGGCGTATTGTGGTTTTACAATGAAACCTTTGATGGTAAGCACATCGGTTTTTTGTTCCACCGGTAGCAGCCGCTGGTCATACACTTTCCCAAAAACGCCCACAATCCTTGATTTCTCAGTAGCTATCGGCAGTTTGTAAATTAGCTTGTTGTTGTGTGTCAGCGAAAAAGCAATGCCGGGTTGAATGAGGACAACACGGTTAAACTCTTCGAGGATATGCCGCGTTTCGGCTGTGTCCGATTTTAAAAAATTACGACGTGCAGGGACATTGAAAAACAGATTTTTTACTGCAATGGTCGTGCCCGGTTTGCAGGGGCATATCTCCTGGCTAATCACTTTTGAGCCTTCTATGCGCAGGCAGGTTCCCAGTTCTTCTTCATGCAGACGGCTTTTCGCTTCCACGTGGGCAATGGCTGCGATGGAGGCCATGGCTTCGCCCCGGAAACCCAGGGTGTGAATGGCAAACAGGTCTTCGGCTTTTTGAATTTTGGAAGTGGCATGTCGTTCAAAACACATGCGCATATCTACTGCTGACATGCCGCAACCGTTGTCGGTAACCTGAATCAGTGTTTTACCGGCATCTTTTATTACAACATTGATTTCGGTAGCGCCGGCATCTACGGCATTTTCCAGCAACTCTTTGATGGCAGAAGCCGGACGCTGGATGACTTCACCAGCAGCAATCTGGTTGGCGACCGAATCGGGGAGAAGTTTTATGATGTTCGACATAGCCTGCAACGCTTATTTGGATACCAAACCAAACAGTACCAGAAGATTCTCAATAAGGTTGGTAAAAAGAATCACATAGATGCTGCCGAGGATAAAAACCGCATAGATAAAATAAGTGAGTAAACGTATTGATCTTCTGTTGGAGGTACCAGTATTCCTTAGCCACCGGCTCGACATTTTTAACCGTATCTGCTCTTCCTTACTTAGTTGCGAGTCGTAGCCCAGCTCTACTTTGCGGCGTTCCCATTCCTCTTTTTTAGCATCGTAATAGCGGGGCCGGTAACTGAACTTCTTGGCCTTTGGGGTTTTGAAAAAAACTAAACGCATGTCGATATCTTTTGTCTGCAAAGATATGGTTTTTTTCAGGCATGTGGGTAATTTTTATTGATGTTTGGTGTACATCAAACTATTGTTCCGGTAGCTCGCTTTGTCTTCATGCAAGTTGGGTTAAAAAGAAGTTGATCGTGATAATTTACTTCATTTCAGTATGTTGAAAGCGGATGGTTTTGAAGGTGTTAAATGGTTTTTCGTAATGGTTTTCCCGAATCTGGAATAAATTCCCAAATAGGGAATGTACTGCCTGTTTTCCCCCCCCCTATAACGTGATCGTAATAAAAATTCATGGTATAGAAGAAAATAACGGGAAAATAGTAGAAAAACAGAACCCTAAAATGCTGAAACAGTGTATTCTACGGTTTAAGAAGTAGTCCGTACGGGAACCTAAATTGATTGATATTCAGTAATTTATCATGGTGGTACTACAAGGGTACTACATTTTAAGATTTTTTTTAGTAAAGCGTAATTTACCCTTAATTTACTTTCATTTTAAATAACAGGGAGTCCGATTGCTTCTGCTTTTTTTTTGGCGACCCCTGAATGCCGGTACTATAAGCCGATGCTGTGTTTTCGTGTTTTACTTTGCTGTCAGTTGTATTGATAAGTTCAATGCATTTGCAATTAATACAAGGTTTGATAAACGTATGTCTTCTCCTTTTTCAATCCTTGAAATATAGGGCCGCTTTTTCCCAATAAGTTCGGCCACCTCTTTTTGGCTTAACTTTAATTCCTTTCTTCGGTTTTTAATTATTTCTCCAAAGTAATACGAAAATGACTCTTCTCTGAATTTCTCACGAGATTCAGTTCCGGTTTTACCAAATCTTTTATCAAGAAGTTCTTTTGCATTTATTAACTGTCCCATGATTCAATATTTTTATAAATAGTTTTTTAATAATTTCTCTGCTGTTTTTATTGCCCTCTTATAATCTTTATTAGATTTCTTTTGAAAACCATTCAAACAAATAACCTTGGTACATTCTGCAAAATTTGAATGGTCAACTGTAAACATAATTACGCGAATTTCATTCCCCGCTTTTATTCTGAGTTCATAGAAGTCCGAATTTATCAACTTTTTACAAAGTTAGTATGTACTATTTTAACTTCTCCAATTACCTCTATCAGTTGAAAAAACTTGATAGAGACCCTTTCATTTTGGTTGTCAATAAACTCCAAACATTCTGGAGTAATCAATATTTCTCTCATGGCGCAAAAGTAACGAATACGTTACATAAATGCAAATTTTTCTTTGGTTAAATTTCTTCATTGGTTTAGCCGGCATGGAATGTTATCCAGAGAGTGTCTTAGCCCCCTAACCCGGATAAACCGGAAAAGACAATATTCAAAAAACAAATTACAAATAAGCTCCAATTTTCTAAAATTCAAATACCAAACGAGCAGTTTAACTCGGAGAAGTTCTGATAATTTTGATATTGGAATTTATTTGATATTTGATCATTTGTGATTTGTTATTTCCTGCCAAAAAATACACGAATATTATTGATAAGATACTAAAAACCTGGACTCGATTAGTGAAAATAAAAACACTAATTTTACCTGTTTATTTCAATCGACTATGTTGTTTATTTATATTCATAATCTTTCAATTTAACTACCTGTTGTTCATTGCCCTATGTGCATTGTTAGCCATGCGATGTAAGCCCGTTTGAATGCCTTAAATTTAGGCAATGTTTTTGAAAAGAACAGGTGAAACTGTAATTTCTTTTAAAAAGTAGTGGGATTTGCAACAATACCGAAGGCAAGTATTAAAAAAAGCCGTTTAAATCATTGAATTTAAACGGCTTATTGTTATGTAGTCCGTACGGGATTTGAACCCGTGTTACCAGGATGAAAACCTGGCGTCCTGACCTGGCTAGACGAACGGACCATTTGTCATTTTGGAGGTGCAAAAATAGTAAAATTTCTATTCCTCAAAATCTTTTTTTAAAAAATCTGAATTTTTTCTAATTCTCCCCGTTCTGGTCAGGGTAAAACTTGAATCCGAGCCTTTTGCCGGTTTTAAAAGCCATGGTATTCAGTGTATTTTTCATTTCATCCACACTTACAAGTTTTACCTGGTCATAAGGTGGTGTTAACAAATCAAAACCAATGGTATAACGAATGGCTGCCGTGATGATTTTATCCACAGATTCAGGTGTTATCCTGCTGTTCCTGAAATTCTTATACAAAAAACCAAGCTCGCTTTTACCTTCGATAAAATAGTGCTGCTCTTTGTTGATGAGCACCCTCCCGATAAGATAACCGAGGTCATTCAAACGGTCGTATTTAAACGAATCGTTCAGAAAATTATAAATATGGATGATACCGCAATAGGAGCGGTCTTTGTCTTCTTTGATGTAAGTGCTGCGCATGACATTGTGGTCGCGCGGAATTTCAAAAATATTGGAATGCATGAGAAAAAACAGAATGTCGCTACCGAATTTCAGCGAAAACTCAAAAGTCCCGTGTTCTTCCATTTCCAGAGGGACATCGTGTACGACTTTGAGATTTTTGGCTGTTTTGACATATTCGTCGGCCATTTGCTCCGAAACAGTTTTGAAAAGACCGAAAGCTTCCTGTGTGGCTTTGAAAACTTCCTGCTTCATGGAAGATTTTTCAATGATTTCTTTAAACAGCTCTTGGTGGGGGCTGGTATTTTTACTTGTCATGGTAATTCTTATTCAAAAGTAAATGAAAGCATAAAAATTTTGGAATGAAGCTGGCTGATGCTCCCGGAATAAAGGGTATTATCATCAACAACCAAATTCTTCAGCCCGTAAATCATTTTGGCTTCCACGCTAAGCTTAAAATAGGAATTGTAAAAATCAAAACCGGCGCCGATTTCGACGCTTATATCATGTGGGCTTAGTTTTATCGCTCCGGGCAGAGTCCCTCGTTTTGTCTTTTTTATTGCTGCCAGGTCAATGGCGTAATTGATGCCGCCTATAAAGTAGGCGCCGTAATTGCCTTTGCGCCACGACCGGTATTTCAAAAGGAGCGGAAAAGAGATGTAGGTCGAATTAACTTTTTTGTGAACGACAAAAGACGTATCCGTATCTGCCGGTGTTTCCGCCGCCAGTCCGGTTGCACGAATCCCGTAATTCAGACTCCGGCTGCCGAAAGATAATGTGGGAATAAACCGCAGATCGAGATATCTCATTATCCGCAAATTACCAAGAATCCCCACCGAAAAACCGGGAGAGGCCGAAGCCGTTACCGAATTGACATAGATTGAATCGGCATTGAAGTCGGGCGACTGCGCTTTTTTCCAATTTCTCCCGGACAGGTTGCCAACTGGTTTAACAGAGAAGTTCATGGTATTCATTCCCAGAATAAACCCAAAATGATAAGGTTGTTCGTTATATCCCTGTAGGTTAAGAATTGCCCCTTGCGCCTGAGCGCTATCATGAACGAAGGAAAGGGCAAAAACAAAAATAAAAGCAAGTATGGCCTGTTTTTTCAATGCAGTCAGAATTTCTTAATGTTTATAACGTTTGGTTTGTTTTTATAGTATTTGTGCAGGTTAAATTCCATGATTTTGCCTGGCAAATTATTTCTCAGCCAAATAGAGGGTGGCAATGCCAAAGGTCAGCCGGTTTTGCCGGGGGTTTTTAAATCCGACTTTCCGCAGCACATCCATAAATTCCTTGTTTTCCGGAAAACGGGCAACCGATTGCGGCAGATAAGTGTAGGCCGACCGGTCTTTTGAAACTATGCGGCCAACGCCGGGCAGGATATAATTAAAATAGAATTGGTAAATATTTTTCATCGGAAAAGAGGCCGGCCCGGAGAATTCCAGAATGGCTGCTTTTTTCCCGGGTTTCAGCACACGATGCATTTCACGCAGCCCTTTTTCGAGATTTTCGTAGTTACGTACACCGAAAGCCACGGTAATGGCATCAAAATAATTATCTTCATAATGAATGCTCTCCGAATCACCGGGTTCAAGCGTAATAATCTGTTCAAGACCCTTTTTGACAATTTTCTTCTTCCCAATCTCCAACATATCCCCGGCAATATCTATACCGATAATCTTATTGACGGGCAGTCTGGTTAGTTCGATGGCGAGGTCACCGGTGCCGGTGGCAACGTCCAGAATAATTTCGGGATGATCTGCGGCAAGTGCTTTCCTGACTTTTCTCCGCCAGCCCTTGTCAATACCGGCCGAGAGCAGGTGATTCAGCAGGTCGTATTTGGGTGCAATGTTGTTAAACATGTTTTGCACCATCTCTTTTTTTGCGTGTGTTTTTTGTGTCATTACAGGTTCCGGCTATTCAAAATGCGTGTGGCTTCGGCCATAAGTTTTTCTTTGTTGACGGGTATTACGCCGGCTTCCTCACATACGAGGCCCCCGGCAATATTGGATAGCAATGCCAGCTCTATTGCTCCCAGTTTCGAAGCGAGGCACAGCGAGGCCACACTGATGACCGTGTCTCCGGCGCCGGAAACGTCGGCAATGTTGCGGCGATATGCCGGAAGCAATTCGGCTTTTGTTTCATCATTCTCTTTCCAAAAGATAAAAATACCGTTTTCGGAAAGCGTATTCAAAATCATGGTGGCGTTTAACTTTTCTGATAACTGTTGTGCTGCCTTTCGGAGACTTGCCTTGTTGGAAGGGAGTTCGGCCAAATCAAGTCCTTCTCTCATTTCCAACAAATTGGGCTTAACCAGAGTAGTGTTTCTGAATGCAAGAAAATTGCGCTTTTTGGGGTCAACGGCTACAGGAATATTCATTTCTCCCGCCATACCAGTAACAAAATCAATCAGTTCCGGAGTAATAACGCCCTTGTCATAGTCCTGAAAGATAATTACATGAATGTCTTCTGTTTTCAGGATTTTATCAATGTGTCTGCACAGCTCGTGGAACTCCGCTTGATCGAGCGGTTGTGACGTCTCTTCATCCACGCGCAGCATTTGGGTGTTGTTGCCAAAAACACGGAACTTGGTCGTAGTGATCCGGTGAGGGCTTTCGATAATGCCTGCATCATTTAAGCCCGAGTTAAGCATCAGCACCCTGAGGGTTTCCCCTTTGGTGTCGGTGCCAATGACAGAGCACATGACAGGTGTGGCGCCAAGCGAACGGATGTTCATCCCCACGTTGGCAGCACCTCCGAGGCGTTCTTCCCGTTTTACTACCGTTACAACGGGCACCGGCGCTTCGGGTGAGATACGCTCGACTTTTCCCCAGATATAGACATCAAGCATCACATCGCCGATAATCAATACCTTTTTGGTGTTGAAGGCTTTAAATATCTGTGGAAGCCGGTCGGTTGTCAAAGTCATTTTTATCTATTTTAAATTTTTAAGGGCAGCTTTGATACGCTTTATAGCTTCTTCGAGCAGGTCGCTGGATGTAGCGTAGGAGATACGAACACAACACGGGTTACCGAAAGCTTCGCCGGTAACTACCGCCACGTGGGCTTTGTTTAAAAGATAAATACTCAAATCCGTACCGTTGCTGATAACCGTTTCGCCATCCGATTTTCCAAAATAGCTGCTAATATCGGGAAACAGATAAAAAGCGCCTTCCGGGAGGTAAGTTTTAATCCCCGGAATTTCTTTCATTCCCTTAACGAGCAGGTCGCGGCGGTTTTTAAAAGCAGAGACCATTTCGTAGATATATTCTGAATCCTGTGGCGGGTTTTTCATGGCCTTTAAGGCTGCCATCTGCGAAATGGTTCCCGGACCGGAAGTGTATTGCCCTTGTAATTTAGTACAGGATTTAGCGAGAAATCCGGGACCTGCCATGTAGCCTATCCTCCATCCGGTCATGGCGTAACATTTGGAAACGCCGTTCACCACCACCGTTTGTTCTTTTATTTCCCGAAAGGAAGCAATGCTTACGTGTTTGCCGGAATAGTTGATGTGTTCGTAAATTTCATCGGAAACTATTAGTATTTCGGGGTGTTTTTTCAAAACATTGACTAAGCCGGCCATTTCTTCGGCAGAATAAATCATCCCGGTAGGATTGGAAGGTGAGTTAAACAGAAACGCTTTGGTCTTACTGTTGACAGCTGCTTCTAATTTCTCCGGTTTTAGTTTGAAATGGTCTTCAATGCCGGTTTGCAATGCGACAATTTTTCCTCCGGCAAGTTTGATGATGTCGGCATAAGAAACCCAGTAAGGAGCAGCAATAATTACCTCATCGCCAGGGTTCAGAATACTGATAAAAATATTCGCCAGCGACTGTTTGGCACCATTTGATACAACAATTTGCTCCGGCGAAAAATCCAGATAGTTATCTCTTTTCAGCTTTTCGGCAATGGCCTCCTGCAGCACTTTAAAGCCTGCCACCGGCGGATAATGTGTAATGTTATTATCGATGGCCTCTTTTGCTGCTTCTTTTACAGGATCGGGTGTGTTAAAATCAGGTTCTCCAATGCTTAAATTAATAATGTCGATGCCCCGGGCTTTCAATTCGCGGCTACGTCGTGTCATTTCCAATGTTGCAGATTCAGAAAGATTTTGAAGCCGCTGTGATATGATATTTTTGTTCACTGTGTCCGTTTTTAAGATGCGCAAATATAGGAATTCTGTTAAAATAATCAGGATGCGGAAGTCGTTTGATCTCCTTTGCAAACAAAGTCGAAAGAACGCTTTCTTTTTCTGTTTTTATGAATGGAAAATAAGTTGTTATTTTGTAAAAACATTCAATTGTCATTCCAAAGTTGTTTTATATGAGCCGGAATTTTCATCTTCAAACGGTTGTTTTCGCCGGTTCGGGCAATGTAGCCGGACATTTGGCAAAGGCTTTCCGGCAGGAAGGTCTGAGAATTTTGCAGGTTTGTTCGCCTGATATTCGTCACGCCCGTGAGTTGGCTGCGAAGGTGGATGCCGAAGCCATAAATACCTGTTCGGCGATGAATACACAAGCCGATTTTTACCTGCTAACGGTTCCTGATGGAAAAATTGCTTCGGTGGCGGAACAAATGCCACAGGTTGGCGGCGTGGTTTGTCATACTTCGGGCATTACGGCAATGGAAACCTTAGACCGGTTTGAACATTATGGCGTTTTTTATCCGTTCCAGACTTTTTCCAAAAACAGGGAGATGGACATTTCGCAGGTCCCATTCTGCCTTGAAGCTTCATCTGAAACGGTTTTTGATGCTCTTCGTGAACTAACTCAGAAATTAAGTAAATTTGTGTATATACTTGATTTGGAGCAACGTATGAAATTGCATCTTGCTGCTGTGTTGGTGAATAATTTTACCAACCACCTTTACGCTGAGGCAGATGAATTTTTGAAAGAAAACGGGCTTGGTATGGAAATGCTGCTGCCGCTTATCCGGGAAACCGTGGCAAAAATTGAAAAACTTCCCGCTACGGAAGCACAGACCGGTCCGGCAAGGCGTGGCGACCGGTCCACCATTGCGAAACATTTGGAGATGCTTAAAAACAGGGATGATTTGAAAGAAATTTATCAGATTTTTAGTCAACAGATTTTAAAGAAATATCATGAGTAATTACAAAGCACTGCTAACCGGAGTGAATACATTTATGTTTGATTATGACGGCGTTATGACCGATGGCCGCGTGATACTGCAACACGATGACCCGCCCTTACGTACGGCCAATGTGCGGGATGGTTATGTGCTGCAACTCGCTGTAAAAATGGGATATAATGTTGTGGTGATTTCCGGCGGGTTTTCCAGGTCTATGGACAACCGGTTCGACACATTGAATATTAAGGATGCTTTTACCGGCGTTAAAAATAAAGTGGAAGTTTTTGAGAAATACATTAAAGAAAAAAATATCGACCCCGAAAATGTGGTTTACATGGGCGACGATATTCCGGATATCCCGGTAATGAAAAGGGTAGGGGTGCCCGTAAGTCCTGCCGATGCCGCTGAGGAGGTAAAGGAAGTCTCCCTCTACATCTCCGATAAAAAAGGCGGCGCAGGTTGCGTGCGCGACATCATCGAACAGGTGATGAAAGTGCAGGGAAAATGGATGACACCTGAGGCGTTTACATGGTGAGTGAGGATGTGGGATGTGAGATTTTGGATATGGGATTTTGGATGTAAAATATGAGTGGAACGGATATAAAAACAGGTGATTAATGCGCACTTTTTTTAAAATGATTCGATGGCCGAATTTGGTGATGGTGATTTTGAGCATGAGCTTTCTCCTGTTTCTGTTGATTAGGCCGGGATTGGGATTGGTTGATCATGCTGCGGGACAGAGTCTGACAAGTGTTCTGCTACTTGTGGTGGCGGGTTAGTTCGGAAGAGCGTCGGGTAGGGCAAGAGTGTAGATCTCGGTGGTAGCCGTATCATTAAAAAAAAACAGTAAAAAAAATATAGCTAGCGCTATCTCCCTTGTATCATGTCCATACC
>CAJVYQ010000094.1 GCA_913009825.1 uncultured Deferribacteres bacterium | reverse complement strand
TTACCTTATTACCTTATTTTTCATGCTTTCATATCACAACTAAGGTAATAAGGTTTAGAGACTTGGTTGCAAATCATGCTATTAAGGTGTAAAAGATAAAAATAAGGTTTTTAGAACTCTAAAATGGCTAGCTCAGGCTACAAAATAATGAAGCGAAACCACTTTTATCCACCCGTAACTGAGGTTTTACTTAGTTTGTTTTTGCTTTAATCTTTTTATCCCGAAGGGATATATTGAAAATAGTCCTTTGGGATATCAAAACCATCTTCAACCTGGCGGTTGTATACAACCGGGGATAACCAATCACAGGGATGTTGCCAATACCGCCTGAGGATAAACCCCCGGGCTCAAAAGTGACAGGAAGCTGAAGCGCCCTTTAGGGTGCTTCCATATTTAAGCCTGTTGCTTCAGCTTCAGGCGAGTGTTAATTTTTACTCCTGTGACCGGTTATAACCGAGGGATTGTCGGAGAGTATCAAGTCCAAGATAATGCCGAAATTAGATTTATTACGGCCTTTCTCCCAAAAAGTTGTGGGTAATGATAAACCCTCGAGGGGGGCCTTAATAGTGACCAAGACCCGCCTATTACGCGCGTTTCAATGAGTACAAGAAACTTCTAAAAAAATTCAAGTTTCTTGAAAGTTGCAAAATAATTAAATCCTAAATTTAGCGATTCTTAGTTTGAAACAACCACCCAAAGAGTTTTGTCATTCTGCCTGCCCGACCGCAGGCGGGAAAGAATCTTGTTAGTTCTGTGCACTAAACCAACAAGATTTCTACGGAATGACATGAGAATCGCTCAATTCAGGTAAATATTTATTGCATGGCAAGCGAAAGGTTTGTGCCGGCGGCAAGAAAACTTTCTTTTCCTGTAATTTCCTGCCGTGCCCGGGGCAGACAGGCAGAAAAAGGCATTCAGGAAGAAAAGGTTGCTTGATAATTGGTAACACTTTAATCTTTTGAAAATAACTTATTGTGACTAGCGGGAACAAAAAGACCCTTCGATCTCATCCCGATAAAAAACCATCGGGATTCCCCGCCAGAGTCGGACACGCGCTCAGGGTGACAGCCTCTAAACATCTACCGTTTGTAAGAAACTGAATTAACAACTTTAAAAAATTAAAATATTGCAGAACTGCAGTGCTACAAATTTCAGTATTTTGACTTCAACAAAACAGGAGGATTCAAAATGAAGCATTTAAATCTTGTCATTGGCATCTGTCTGCTCATTTTCGGAGCGGTTTTGCTGGTGATCAATCTGGGTGTTAATCCAATTAGTTTGAAAATTTTGTGGCCCGGTTTTCCCATTCTGATCGGCGTTTTGTTCCTGAGTTTTTATTTCACGGAAAAAGGGAAAACCGGATTCATCATGCCGGGGGTTATTTTGGTATTTGTCGGCGCGGCTTCCTTTGTCTGCACGTTAACCAGTTGGGACAATATGCGCTATTTGTGGCCGGTGTTCATCCTTTCGCCCGGTCTGGGATTTTTATGGGCTTATCTTGCCGGCAGCCGGGAACAATTCCAACTGATCTGGGGCATCGTTTTAACCCTGATTTCTGTGATCTTCTTCTTTGTCCGTTCCGGGCTGGAGATTTTATGGCCGGTCATCGTAATTCTGATTGGTTTGATCTTCATCTTTCTCCACGTTGCCCGCCGGGGTGAAACATCTGCAGAGGCGGCAATATCCCAGGCTACAGGTGAAGAAAATCAGGCCGCAGCAGATGATTGATCGCATGATGGCGCAGGGGGAATGCCGGGGAGTAAATTCTGTTTTTCCGGTAAGCCCGTATTTAATCTGTGTTTCAGCCCAAATAAATTCTTTCTGAAAAAATCAGCCCAACTCCTTCACCACGGCGGGAAATGAAGTATCAAAGTAGTGAAAACCGGATCGTACCGCTTCAACGCCAAATGAATATTTCCGACCTGATGGCAGCCTTGTGGCGTGACATCCGCGAATCGGTGCGCGGTTCGGAGCAAAATTTTACCGAAGGCGGCATTGGCAGAGCCATTCTGCTGCTATCCATTCCCATGGTGCTGGAAATGGTGATGGAATCGGTTTTTGCCATTGTGGACATCTTTTTTGTCTCCAGGCTGGGCGCCGATGCGGTTGCTACAGTAGGTCTGACCGAATCCATGCTGACCATTGTTTACGCCATCGCAGTTGGATTAAGCATGGCAACCACGGCGATCGTTGCCCGGCGAATTGGCGGTAAAGATCAGGATGGCGCCGCTGTGGCCACGGTTCAAGCTATATTGGTGGGAATTGCCATCTCGGTACCGGTTGCAACGCTGGGCTTGTTTTTTTCTTCCGGTTTATTACGTTTGATGGGGGCTTCTTCCCGGATCATCGGAACCGAGTTTACTTATACCGCCATCATGCTCGGTGGGAACGGAATCATCATGATGTTGTTCATTATCAACGCAATCTATCGCGGCGCCGGCGATGCCGCCATTGCCATGCGCGTACTGTGGATTGCCAATCTGATTAACATTGTGCTGGATCCCTGTTTGATCTTTGGCCTCGGCCCGTTTCCCCGACTGGGGATTGCCGGCGCCGCCGTTGCCACCACGGTTGGCCGGGGTTTTGGTGTGATGCTGCAATTTTTCTGGCTGCGACAAAAAAGGGGCCGCATACAGATCGAACGGAGACATGTGGCTTTTAATTTTTCCGTTACAAAAAAACTGATCCGTTTGTCATTGGGCGGAATCGGACAGTATTTGATCTCCACATCGAGCTGGGTGGTTTTGATGCGTATCATGGCCGTGTTTGGCAGTGAAGCCCTGGCCGGATATACCATCGCCATCCGCATCCTGGTATTCTCCATTCTGCCGTCATGGGGGATGAGCAATGCGGCCGCGACCCTGGTCGGGCAAAACCTGGGCGCGAAAAAGCCGGAACGCGCGGAAAAATCGGTTTGGTTATCGGGCTTCATCAATATGCTGTTTTTGGGGGGGATCGCGGTAATTTTTATCTGGATTCCGGATTTTTTCATTCGCCTTTTCACCCATGAAACAGAGGTTGTGCGTATCGGTTCCGATTGTCTCCGCTATCTGAGTTTTGGCTACCTGTTTTATGCGTACGGCATGGTTATTTCGCAGGCGTTCAACGGGGCAGGTGATACGACTACACCCACCATAATGAATTTTTTCTGTTTCTGGCTGCTGGAAATTCCACTGGCGTACACATTGTCTTTGCCCTTCGCTCTAAAGGAAAAAGGTGTTTTTCTGGCCATAGTGATTTCCGAATCTGTGCTGGGGGTGACAGGAATTTTGCTATTCCGGCGCGGAAAATGGAAAAACAGGCGGGTGTGAACGATGAGAAATCTTTCTTTTGCAAAATTTCTTTCCTTCGTGCCGAAGTTCAAATTCAGTTCCTGCTTGTTATCTGTTTTGTCCACAGAAATGAACAGCCGCAGAAATATTTTTTCTGATTTTAACTTTCTGTGGCAACTTGATTCTGCGGATCAATTTATGATTTCTTATAAAAAAATTTTCGTAAAGAATCTGCCCGCGAAACACACTAAATACATATACTAATAACAGACCGTCTGTTTTCAAAAAATTAAATCCTGAATTGAGCGATTCTTTTATTTTTGAGCTTGTTTTTATTACTAAACGGATTTTCATTTTTGAACTAAATCCGATTGGCGATTCAGCGAATCGCTCTACAATCGCTCAATTAAAGTAAATGTTACTTTTCCTGATAAAATTTTGGTTTACCCGCCGATATTTCCTTTCCGCTTGATTTTTATATTTTTGCTTCTAAATTTATAGAACCACACTTGATCTAAAAATTTTCGAAATGAATTTAGCGAAGGAGCCTGAAATGGAACCAATCATTTATCTTGATAACGCGGCAACTACATTTCCCAAACCGGATATTGTTCACGAAACCGTCTTTAATTTTTACAAACAGTACGGTGTAAATCCCGGCAGAACCGGCTGTGATCTTGCCATCATCGCCGGCAATATGATTCATGATACCCGTGTGAAATTTTCCAATTTCTTCAACAAAAGTCTGGTGGATACCGGTAAAACCAAGGATCCAAACCGAATGATTTTTACCATGAATGCAACCATGAGTCTCAACTTAATCGTCAATGGATTAATTAAGCCCGGGGACCACATTGTGACAACCATGGTGGAGCACAACTCCGTCATCCGGCCGGTGAATCACAAAGTCCGGGAAGGCGCGGAAGCAACTTACGTGGCGCCGGACGGGGAAGGATATATCGACCCGGAAGATATCCGCAAAGCGATTAAAAACAATACCGGATTAGTCATCGTAAATCACGCCTCCAATGTGACCGGTGTAGTGCAGGATATAAAAGCGACCGGGAAGGTTTGTAAAGAAGAAGGCGTGCCGTTTGCGGTGGATACGGCCCAGACAGCAGGCGTTTTACCCATCGATATGGCGGAATGCAACATCAGTTTTTTGGCTTTCACCGGCCACAAAGGATTATTCGGACCAACCGGAACCGGGGGGCTTTGTGTTGCGGATGATGCGGAAATTAACCAAACATTCGCCGGCGGCACCGGTGTGAAAAGCGCTTATCCCTATCAGCTTGAAGAGTATCCCTACCGTTTGGAAGCTGGAACACAGAATTTAGCGGGAATTGCGGGACTCTCCGCCGGTCTGGACTGGGTGACCGGGAAGGGTGTTGAAAATATTCATAAACATGAGATGACGCTTTTTTCCGTGCTGCAGGAGGGGTTGTCGGAGATCAAAGGCGTGCACATCTGGGGCACAAAAAAACTGGAGAACCGGGTTGCTACCCTTTCTATTACGGTAGATAATTATGATCCGTCGGATATCGGCACCATGCTGGATGTAGAGTATGAAATCCAGACACGCACCGGTTTACAGTGCGCGCCGTTGATCCATGAACATCTGGGCACAACGCCGCGGGGAACAGACCGGTTTTCCGTGGGGCCGTTCAACATCAGAGATCACATCGATACGGCTATCAAAGCGGTTGCGGAGATTTCCGCCAGGCGAAATTAAAAACGAAAAATCTCCCCCAGACCTCAAAGGTTTTCAAAACCTTTGAGGTCTGGTTTTGACTACTTTTTCAATGATTTTTTCTTCATCTCTTTCTGCGGATTCTTTACATATTTATCCAGCCATTGGCTCCATCTTGCCCACAAATCCAGCAGGGTTTCCCTGGTGGCCGGGCCGTGGTGTTCGTACGGATACATATACAGCGCGGCAGTTTTTCCCAATCCGTCCAGAACATGGAACATCCGCTCGGAATTGATTAAAAATGTTCCGGTGTTGGCGTCCGCCATACCGTGGTACATCAGCAGCGCACCGTTCAATTGATTGGCCCAAAGTAGAGGCGACATGCGGATATACACTTCACGGGCATCCCAGAGGAATCTTCTTTCGCTCTGAAAGGTTAACGGGGTTAACGTGCGATTGTAATTGCCGTCTCCGGCAATGCCTGCTTTAAAAAACGGAGTATGAACCATGGCGTTGGCAGCGCCGAAAGCGCCGTAACTGTGGCCGCCGATAGCCAGGCGGTCCCGGTCGATGTATCCTTTTTTGTCCAGAGAATCGATCACCGCCCAGAGGTTGTTGCGCAAATCCTGCACGTAGTTGTTGTTCATCTGTCCCTGTTTGCCGATGATGGGGCAATCCGGCTGCACCACGGCGTAGCCCAGTCTGGTCAGAATTTCCATGGAGCGTGGACTTACTCTGGGGAAAGCATTTTTGTTGTACCGTGCGGCGGATCGGTCATAAGATTTCTGATCCGTGTATTCCCGCGGGTAAAACCAGAACATGGCCGGCAGTTTGGTTCCGGTTTCGTAATTTGGCGGCAGGGTCAAATTTACCCAAAATTTGAAACCGTCGACCCGTTCGATACGGAAACGCAGCCGTTTTGCTTTTGTGATCTCCGGTGAGTAATCTTTATTGCCGGTGAGTTTTTTTATTTTCCCTGTCCTCAAATTGCGCATATAAGAATCCGGTACCCGGGTGGGACTTTGGCGTGTAGTAAAAATGATATTCAGATCCGCATCGGCAACCGGTGTCATCGTTGTGCTCGATCTGCCCCGATAGGAAAAACTTCTACCGGCAGTATTAATCGATTCATAAACATCGCCCACACCGCTGAAAATAGTATCTGTTTCTCCGGTTTTAAAATTGACTTTGTGGATAAATTGAAAAGGTGGATTTTTCACCGGCTCCTTGTTGTATCGTGTTCCGGCCAGAAAAACATGATTCCCGTCAGGCGTGATTCGAACCACCGAACCTCCTAATTTGCCTTTTTTCAAAAGTAATGCGCCCGGATTGTGGTAAACATCGGTTGTACGGTATTTATAGATGGTCAGCTTCTTACTGGTGTCGCTCAGATTCACCGCAAAAAGATGTCGTTTGCCTTTCTCTGTTTCGGAGAGGAAAAGAGTCCGGCAATTCGGAGAGTAAGCAACGCTGCCGATGCGGTTTTTACTTTGGTAGAGAATCTTCACAATCGTACTGTCAAAAGGGGGAAGCCATTGAATAACCCGGTCTTTACGTTTTTTTTCATCGCTGTCTTCCCCGTTGTCCATTTTATCTTTTTTCTTACGCGGCTCCATTTGCAGATAAGCGAGTCCTTTCCCATCTGGCCGCCAGATCAGATTTCTTTTGTCATTTGCTCCGGCTTCGCTTCTTCCGCTGCTGACGGTGCTGTTTCTGATTTTATGTTTCTGAACCCGGGCGACAATTTTTCCCTTCAAATTGTAAATGTTCTCCACCGTGCCAAAACTACGCAACGGCACCAGATAAGAAAATGGTTTCTGCATGATGGTGGCCAGAATATATTTACTGTCTGGTGAAATACCGGCGCTCATGTACATTCCCGGCGGGCCGATCTGTTTCACTTTTTTACTGTTTACATCGATCAGTGCCAATTGACCGGCGGCAAGCCATTCCAGCATCTTTTTATCCCGCGGAGTCTGCATCAAATTGGGATAGGTGCGGTTTGGGGTTTTCCCCTTGTTAGTCAGCCTGACTTTTGGGCCTGTCGCCGGATTTTCACCAAACGGCACAGGTTGCCTTTTTTCCGGTATGAGTACAGTTAAAATTTGTTTACTGTCCTGTGTCCAGGAAAAAGAAGTGACCAGTGTGGCCAGTACCGGAGTTGCCGTGATTTTTTTGGCTTTTCCGGTTTCGGCATCGGCAACATAGATATGAGTGGTTTTATCGGAATGGACAAAATAGGCTATTTTTGAACCGTCCGGCGACCAGGCGCCGTTGCTGACCCATCTGTTTTGAGGTGGGTTGATGAGTTGCCCGGCGCCGGTTTTGTAATTGAATATTTCAAAACCAACTTGCCTGCGCAAGGTGAATTGCCGTGAACGGTTGGCAAAGTAATCAAACTCAGATTCACCAAGATTAACATAAAGCTTGCCGTAAATTTTTACTGTGGGCATGGCCGCGCTTTTTGGGATGAGAAAATGAACGCCGTCCGGACTTAACCGGCGCAGTGTAACATTCAGGTAACGCGGCGCGGTGACTACTTGCGCAATCTCTTTGGGCGGCTGAATATAAGCTTCAGTGCTCAGGTCGACCTTTTGTGTAAAGCCGGATGTGCTCAGAATGAGCACAAGAATTGTCGCGAGAAAGAACTTAGTGGTTGAATTTTTCATCATTTGGGGGCCTCTTCTTTTTGTTTCTCTGAAAAATAAGATGGATTTCATTGTGCCGGAAAATATCTGTTCCAACGAAAGAGTCATGTGAATAACCATTACAAATAAGAGAACATAAAAGTTTAATAAATTTTTGCATCCTGCAGAATCTGAATCGCGCCTTTCTGTTGCATCAGCGCTATTTCCGCCGGCGATTTGATGATACGTAAATCCCATATTTTTGCCGAACAGTCTTTTACTATCGTTCCGGGAAATTTCTTTTTTAGCTTATCAACAAATTGCTGTTCTCTAGTTAACCGGCCATCCCATTTATTACCGGTCATGGTCCTTTTCAAAGTGCGCAGCTTTTCTCTGGTACATTCCCTGCCTAATTCTTCCGGGTTGAAGGGAGTATAAAAAATAACGCCCGCGGCGCTGCGTTTTTTCATGTTCTTCTCCGGTTTTTGAGGTGAGAGATGTCGGATAAACTTTAACCTGAATTGAGCGATTCTCATGTCATTCCGTAGGAATCTTGTTGGTTTAGTGCACAGAACTAACAAGATTCTTTCCCGCCTGCGGTCGGGCAGGCAGAATGACAAAACTCTTTGGGTGGTTGTTTCAAACTAAGAATCGCTCAATTTAGGTTTAAAGAACAATTTAAGAGAAAAAAACGTATGGTCAATCATTTTTTCGGAATCTTTATAACTGTAAAAAATATTTCTGTATTGCAGTTTTTTGATAAAACTTTTATATTCTAAAAAAAACTCCTGTACAAACAATCAGCGGAATACCCGAAAAAACACGGAAATAAATTCTTGTAAAAACCTTTAGAATGTTTCGTGTGTTTAATGGGCTGGATCGTTATGCAAAAAAATTAGCAAAAACCAATCCTTTTTGAAAGGAGAAAACATGTCAGAACCTGTTTTACTAGATGAAATCATTGAGGGAATGGAAGCCCAGAGTGACTTTTGTAAATCTTTCCTGAATAAAGTAACCGGTGAAGTTGTTTCAATCACAGATGAAGAATTTGGGTATGCGGAAACGTCGGAAGATTTGGATTCCCTGCCTGACTGGCAACAAGAAATGGTGGAAACCGCCAGGGAGATTCTTGAAACCGATCACTATATCCAGCTTCCCGATCAGTTTGATATCGATGAATATGAGATGATGGAGCGGTTTTGTTTATCGCTTACGGATCGGAAATTAAGAGAAACCATGTATCGATCGATCAAAGAACGCGGCGCTTTTAAAAGGTTCAAGAATAATATTCAGCGGTTCGACATTGCCGATGATTGGTATGATTTTCGTGATAATATCATGAAAGTGATTGCCAGGGAATGGTGCGAAGAGAACGGTGTGGATTGTGTGAATAACGAATAATATTTTCAGGGGCGAATTGTAGGGGTGAACGGCCGTTCGGCCTTACAAAGCGCAAACCTCAAAGGTTTTTAAAACCTTTGAGGTTTTGCTCTTTAGGGATTGTTGGCATAACAGATGAGCGCGTTGAATAAATAATCTACGAAGCCATTAGAATAGATTCGATCTCACGAAGGACAGTACGAAGACTGGGTTCACTGCACTCAATTACTTTTGATGCAATATGTTTATGATGTGGAAAACCCGGCAGTTCAGGATAATGTGGCGTATTGTCGTGACGGAAGATGAATTGATCTTTCTTATAATAATGATATGAATATGCATATTTCTTATAAGGGCGTACAAAGGTATTTATGTATTCCCGAAATTCTAATCTTGAACCATCCTCAAAAGTTATGTGCGCTTTAAAAAACCCTTCTGTAGAAGTGCGGGCGTCTTCTTCGCAGTACCAGGAACTGATAAACGGAGAAGCTGTTATGGCTTTTCTGAGAAGATTGAAATATGAGCTTATTTGCAAAGAACCAGTTCCTCCAGATAGCCGATCTGATTTTGGATGCTTTGGAAAATTTGAAATTCGCCGGCCCAGTCTATGTAATCGTCGCGATCGTCGGTTTCACCTCTTTGGTATTTAGCAAAAAAACTGGCAGTATCTGTATTATAACGTTTTTCAAAAAATTCCAGGTTCTCTTTGGTCCTCAGTAAAGCAGTCTGAAACATTTTTTTTTGTCGATTCAGGGCTTCACGAAGAATAGCTTTTGCAGCTTTATGTTCGGCCTTATTAGCGGACTTAACAATTAATTCAGTCATAGTCTTACATCCTTTATCCAAATTTTTATTGTTTGCTTATAATATAATAACTTACGGTGAAAAGTCAATACGGAGAATAGCTTAATGAAAATGAGATCTCTTGTGATACGGTTAATTTATATAAGGCGCAAATTCCCGATTTTTTATCTACAACAAAAACACTGAAATGAACATTAATAAAATCATCGATGCGGCGCTTTTCAGAGGTTCAAACATACTATTCACCCGTTCGGTCCAGCGGATGATTGGTATGATTTTCGTGATAATATCATGAAAGTGATTGCCAGGGAATGGTGCGAAGAGAACGGTGTGGATTGTGTGGATAGCGAATAATATTTTCAGGGGCGAATTGTCGGGGTGAACGGCCGTTCGCCCTTACAAACCGCAAACCTCAAAGGTTTTTAAAACCTTTGAGGTTTAGAAATAACCGTCTCAATAATTTATTTCAGAATAATCATCTTTTTCACCCCGTAATAATCTCTCATGCGAACCTCATAAAAGTAAATTCCTGCGGGAATATTTTCCCCATTAAAATCGATCTTGTAAACGCCGGGCTGCTGATAAAAATGAACCGGTTCACTCACTTCCCGGCCTTGCAGATTATAGATTCGCAAAGATACCATGCACGGTTCTTTTACGCGATACTCAATTGTGGTTTGCGGATTAAACGGATTGGGATAATTCTGTTTCAGCCGGAAGGATCCGGGAGCCTGTGATGTCCTTTCCTGTACTCCGACCAGATTTTCGTACGCAATCGCCGCATCAAATATCTCGTGCACAAATTGGGGAGCAACCAATTCTGTAGCCGCCGCATTGGGGTGACTGTCCCATTCATCCGATGCGTATTGGGCGGCAAGCATGCCGGCGCTGTCCGCCAGTTTATGGAAAAAATCAAACACATACACGTTGGAGGGAAAAGAGGATACAGCCGGATCAAGTCCGGCGGCGAGCGTATCTTTGGCCCAGGTGCAGAATTGATGAGAGAGTTCAGCCGATCCGGTGTCGGTAGCATTGGCAATTAGCGGTGCGTTGGTCCAGATTGCAAAGAAATTTTCCGGGTGCGCCGCCATGATATTTATGATATTACGCCAATGCCATCTATAATTGAAAACGGTTTTATTTTCCGGATTAAGTGTGTCAGCCGGGCTGCCGGATGTGTCGATATCGGACGAGGGGAAACATGATTTAATCACCACAATTTTGTTGTTTTGCAAAATGGAACGAATGTCGTTAGCGGTATCCCGGTTATGAAAAATATTGTCCCAGGTAACCCATTCATTATCCCCGGCCGGCCACCACAGCTCCGTCATAGATACGGCATTCTCGCCGGTGTATCCGTTGGCAGCATTATAGTTTTCCATTTCCTCCGGCACGCCGGTGGCGCTGTCATTGGGTCCCCAAATACAGCCGCCGGTGGAATGGTGTAGAAAGAT
>CAJVYQ010000093.1 GCA_913009825.1 uncultured Deferribacteres bacterium | reverse complement strand
TGGATAAAGATCAGGAGCTGCAAAACAACGATTCCAGCAGTTCCATTTTTACCCTGGATTTTGCCTGGAAATTGTGAGGGGAGAGTTTGAAGTTTGAAGTGACTAAAGTGAGCTAAAGTTGGTGAATCGGCGTTGGCACATCCCTTCATTTTTTTGAACAATTGTAATAAGCTGATTAATTTTAGTTGAGAATAAAAATTTAGCCACAAAATTGAGTTGCCGCAGAAATAAAAAACAACTTGATCTTTTAGAAAAAAATGATTTTCTTTCAAAGAAGTTTGTTATTTTAGCAACAATGAAATAATAACATTGTTATTTTTGCAAAAACGGAAAAATGGTAAAAAAAAGAAGAATTCTGCAACACTTGCAAAAATGGCTTGACCGGGATGAAATTGTAATTATTTCCGGGCCGAGACGGGTTGGGAAAACTTCGCTTTTAATGTTGATCGAAAATGAACTGCTGTCACGGGGAATTAAAAAAGAGAATATATTTATGCTTAATCTGGAGGATCTGGACGTTCTGCAGGAATTGAACAGATCACCCAAAGAATTATTGAAATTTATTCTAAACAAAGATGAGCGGAATTATTTTCTGATCGACGAAATTCAATATCTCGAGGAACCCACCAACTTTTTAAAGTTCCTTTTTGACTTTTACAAAGGGGAAATAAAACTATTCGTAACCGGTTCATTCTTATTTGAAATGAAAGGCCACTTCAGGGATTCATTAGTGGGACGAAAAATCGGCTTCAATCTACTGCCTTTAACATTTGCCGAATTCCTTGAATTCAGGGAAGTTGAACTCCGTGGTTATCTGACAAAAGAGAACATTCCCGATTCGGTAAAGAATGAGCTTCTCAGTCTGTTGAATGAATATCTCATTTACGGCGGTCTGCCGGAAATTGTTCTTACCGAAGATCATGAAATAAAAAAAAGTCTGCTGAAAGAGTATGTATTTACTTATCTGAAAAAAGATATTCGTTATATTTCCGGAGGAAATGATATTCTCCGCCATAACGATCTTCTTTCGATACTCGCCAATCAGATATCCGGTTTACTGAATATCGAAGAGATTTGTAATACTCTTGGCATGACAAGGAGAAAAACAGAGAATTATTTGCAGAATTTTATTTTATCTTCTCTGATCTATGTTATTCCGCCTTACTTTACCAATATCCGGACGCAGGTATCAAAAATGAAAAAAGTTTTTTTGTTCGATACCGGCGTAAGAAATCAGGTAATACAGAATTACAATAATCCGTTAAATCGGAATGACGCCGGCGCTTTATTTGAAAATTTTATTCTGAATGAATTAATATTTACCGTTGGACAAGAGAACATTTACTATTTCAGATCGAAAGTAGGGTCGGAAATTGATTTTATCATTAAGAGAGAAGAAATCATCCCGGTGGAAGTAAAATATAAAAAACTCGCTAAAATTCCGGATCTGCGTGGATTGGCGAATTTTATTAAAAAAAACGGAAACAGAAAAGGCTTTTTGGTTAATCTTACATTTAATCGGGAAGTTGTCGAAAAAAGGACGGAGATCACCGATGTTTTCAGATTTCTCAATATTTTGCAGAATTTTGAATGATCGGCATAAACAGGAAAATTAAAATGAAAATCGTACATTCTCTTCTGGGATTTTTGCTTACCATTTTTTTCTGCAACATTATTCTTGCTCAAAATGCCGGCATCAATTTCTATAAAAACCTGAATCAATTACCGTATCTTTTCGCCGGCGATGAAGCATTTTATCTTTCCAGTTACGACCGCACCGGCGGCAATGATGACGGGTTCAGGGGAACGTATTCGGAGTTGTATCAGGATAAAAACGGCGAGCATGTTATTTTTGAAGCAAAGAAACCGGGCTGTATTTACAATCTCTGGGGTACCGGCCCGCATCGAATTGCGGATTGGGGCAGTCTCAGGTTTTACTTTGACGGTGAAAAAAAAGCCCGTTTGCAGATAAACACCGACGATCTCTTTTCCGGACTCAAAAAACCGTTTTTGTTTCCGTTGGCGTATCAAACTTACGTTTCCAGCGGCGGGTACGCGTTGTGCGCTCCCATCCCTTTCGCTAAAAGTTTAAAAATAACCACATCAAAGAAACCGTATTTTTACAACGTTTTTTACCATTTGTACGACAATGTTGATTTAAAATCCTGGACAAAAAATATCGATTATGCGCCGGTGATGTCACGGTTCAGAAGCTGCGGCTATGATCCCAAATCGACGCCGCCCGACTCTGTTGTCCGAAAGGTCGTGAAACTGGCCAAAAACAGTCGCAGCCGGGAAAATGCAAAAGCGACGCTGTTGCAACTGAATCACGGCGGTTGTATCCTATCCGTCAAAATCAATCCGCTGTATTCTCCCGATCCGTTCAACCTTAATCACATCCGGATAAAAATCAGCTATGACAATCACAGCGAACCGGATATCGATGTACCCATCGGCCCGTTTTTCGGCTCCGGTCTGGGCGAAGCGGAAGTGAAAGGCCTGTTTGTCGGTATGTCTTCATCAGGAGCCTATTACTGTTTTTTCCCCATGCCGTTCAAACAGGGGATCAAAATTGAGATGGAAAACAGTAGCTACGATTCCGGCGGTGAATTTTTCAGCGAAATAGGCTTTACAAAAAAATATCCGGCAAAAGTAACCGGAGCGGAAATAGGTTATTTAGGCGCCAAATACAACAGAGCCTGGCCGGCAGCGGGAAAGGATGATTACCGGTTGTTCAAATATGCAGGGAAAGGAACGGTTGTCGGCCAGGTGATGACTGTGGAGCCGGTGAAACCGGAAATGAAGCAGTGGTGGGAAGGAGATCTGCGTATCTTCATCGATGATTCATCACAGGCGCGGTTCAACGGCACCGGCCATGAAGATGAATATCAGGGCGGCTGGTCAAATTTTTGGATGAGTAATCCTTACTCTCTGCCGCTGTTCGGGCTGCCCAAAGCGACAGGATTGAAAAACATCGGCGGGCAGTTGAACGGTTCGGTGACGGTTTACCGCTTCTGGCCGGGCGGTATCCCCTTCCGCAAATGGATAAAAATCAGCACGGAACACGGAACGGAGAATAAAAAAACAGCCAATTATTCATCACTGGTCTTCTTCTATTTCCTGCCGGAATTTTAACAGTTAAAAAAAATGAGGCAAAACAATTTTTGGCGGAATGATTGCCGCCATTTTTAATAATTTTGCCTCAAATAGTTTTGCCGTTTTAATGTGGGGTTGATTTAATAGAAATTATCTGAATGATTTTTAAAAATAATGTTGGGCCATAGAAATGAAAATTTCAGAGGAAAAAACAGTAAAAATCATTTCTGTGGCATCTCTTCTCTGCGGCTAAAAAAAACCAAAAAGTCTGTAAGCGGTTTGCGGATTTGACTTATTATAAAAGTGGGGAAACGATTTTCAATCACCTTAAAAATTAATTCTCTTCTTTATTTTCTCCGCCGTTTTCAGAAATATTTCCCGCATCTTTTCCAGATTGTTTTGTAATTCTTTGAACCAGGTTTCGCCATTATCGTGGTCGAAACAGAAGGCAAGCAGATGCCGGGATTGGGCATCTTCCGGTATTTCAGGTTTAGACTTTTCCAGTGATAATGTGAGGTGGGTTTCGATATTTCTGAGATTGCGGAAATGATCTTCCATGAATTTTTTTTCCGTATTATTCAATATTTTTTCCGCATGTAATATTTGCAGGCCGGACAGCGTGGCAAGAGGCGGCTGAAATTTAAATCTTTCCGGCCAAAAAAGTCCGGCCATCTGAGAGAGAAATTCCACATCCCAAATACCGCCTTTGCCGGTTTTGATATTCAGCTTTCCGGATAACTTATTTTTTTTTGTCTGGATTTTGAATCTCATTTTTACAATTTCATCGACGGTTGCGGGGGAAAAGCGGTTGGTTGCAAATATCTGTTTGATTATGCGTTTTTGCAGCCTGCGTCCGAAAGATTCATCGCCGGCGACAAAACGAATTTTTAACAGAGCCTGTTTTTCCCACAACTGCGCCCGGTTTGTCAAATAGGCCAGATAATTTTCATCGGAGATGATAAGCGGCGCGCTTTCCCCCTCCGGGCGCAAGCGCAAATCAAGCCGGTATAAATATCCAAGCGGAGAAATTTGCGCAGATAAATGAGTAAGTTGCTGCAGGAACCGGATCAGATCGATTTGTTCAGGTTTGTTCCGGGTGGAATAGATACAGAGGATGTCCAGATCGGAGCCGAAATTTAGTTCGGAACCGCCTAATTTCCCCAATCCAAAAATGGCGAAATCTTTTGCCTCCTGTTGTTGCTGCCGGCATAGTGTAAGCGTCAGCGTTTGCAAAACCCAATCCGCCAATTTTGTCAGCGAAGCCCATGTTTTTTCCGGGGAGAACCGGCCGTTTAAAAACAGCAAGCCGATGTTAAGCCAGTTTTGATTTTTTATTTTCGTCAATTGCGCCAAAGATTCTTCATTGGAAGCAGCAGCGTTAGTGTGCAGGAACTGCTGTGGGAGTGTCCGGTTAAAGATAAAATTGGCCGGGTCGGAATTGCCAAACAGTAGGGAAAAATATTTTTTCTCCAATTGCAGCATGCGTACCAAAACCGGAGTTTTTACCACCAGATCGAGCAGGAATTGCAGAAAAACGGGTTGATCGGAAAGTAGGCGTAGAAAATTATTTGTCGCGCCGTAAGACTGAATGAGTTGCGTGAATCGGTTCAGCGATTGATCCGGCAGCGGAGTTTTTGCCAGTTTTTCGATCACTTTGGCAAAGAGTAAATTGAACTGGTCAGCCCTCTGGAAAAGTTGCTGCTGTTCGCTGTCAGCGGCGAGCCCGTTCATGCTGCGATAGGCCTGTGCCGGATTTTGGAAACCCGATTGCCGCAGATATGCGAGGGCAGTTTGTGAAGGATTTTGGGAGTGAAAGCCGGGAGGCTGCATTTCATCTTCTTCCCGGTGGGAAACGGGAAAGAATCTGTTAAAAAGCTTGCGAACAGTTCGACGTTTCTCGCTAATTGTCTTTTCCGTCTCTTGCCAGTTTGAGAAGCCGAGAAAACCGGCCAATTGTTGTTGCTGCGCAGGATAGGCCGGTAAAAGGTGAGTCTGTTTTCCACTTGCCAGTTGCTGAAAATGTTCAATTCTGCGCAGGAAAACATAAGCCTCCATCAACTGATCGTACTCCTGCCGGGAGATAATCCGGTGATCCAACAACTTTTGCAGCGCTGATAATGTGTTACCTTCCCGAAGCGATTTATGTTTGCCGCCATGTAAAAGCTGCTGTGCCTGGGTGATGAATTCAATGTCGCGAATGCCGCCTTCCATCAGTTTGACATTGGATTCCTGTTCGCTCCGTGACTGAATTTTCCTTTCGATTTCCGCTTTGATTTTACGAATTTCTTCCAGCGGACTGTGAAAAAATGTTTGGGGAAAAATGAAAGGCGCCAACCCGTTTAAAAAGTTTTGCGCCCATGAAATGCTGCCGGCGACGGGACGGGCTTTTATCAGCATCTGCCGTTCCCATAATTTTCCCCGTGTTTCGTAATAATGCCGCATCGCCGCGGCGGAGCGCGCCAACGGACCGGCATCGCCATCGGGACGAAGACGGGTGTCCACGCGGAACAGCGCTTCGCCTTGCCGAACTTCACCCCAGAAACGGGACAGATTTTCCGCAAGCCGGTTGAAATATTCATGGTGATTGGATTTGGTCCCGTCGCTCGTAATCAACTCCGCTTCTTCATCGTACATGAAAATCAGATCGATATCGGAGGAATAGTTCAGCTCGCTGCCGCCGAGTTTTCCCAGAGCCAGGATGGTAAATTGAGTTTTAGGCACGCCGATTTTTTCGGCAAATTCCATTTGAAAATAATCCAGACTGATCTGGAGTAAAGCGTCTGTCAGAACGCTGAGTTCATGCACCGTTTCCCGGAAAGCAGCCTGGCGCAGAAAATCCCTGACGCCTATTCTGAGAATCTCCCGGCGTTTGAATGCCTTCAGTATTTCCGCAAAGCGGTTTTGATCCGTTGACCGTTTGGCAAGTGATTGTAATTCCCCTGTATATTCCTCGTTGCTTGTGCGATTTAAATTGATGCCGGTTGTGCAGAGCCAGTAAAAATATTCCGGGTGACGGGCAAGGATATCGGTCATATAACCGCTGTTTTCCATGATGGTGAACAGAACAGTGCGGAACGGTTCAAATTGATTGAGCTGGTTGAAAAAGGTTGCCGAGCTGAACATGCGCTGACTGATGCGCACAAAGCGGAGAAGTAATTCATCTGTATCGCTGCTCCGGCCGAAAAAAGGCTGAATAGCCGGCCAGAGGCGCAGGAACTCCCATCCCGAAAGCTGATTCTGCAGCAATTGGCGCAGCAATTGTTCTGATCTGGCCGGATCGGAAAACAGGGCGATGTCTGTTTCGGGGATTGAAAATATCATTTTGCTTAGCATTTATCCTACAGGGATTTCGTACCCTGAATTATGGCACTGAAATATATTTAAATATCGGATTATTAAATAATTATCTGTAGTTAAGATTTCAAATTTAATTTTAAATATTCCCAAAACAACTGAATAATTCATCCCGAAGTGTCAGGATGATTTCCTTTAAAATACTGTGAATTATCCGCAGTAATAATTCCACAAGAATATAGCCACACATGGACATAAAATCAAGTTAGATGATCGGTTCATGGTTCATTCGGGACAGACTTTGCCGCAATGCCAGCGGGCCGCAAATTAAGTTTGTGGAAAGAATATTGAATAAACTGATATTAATATGATACCTAAATTGAGCGATTCTAATGTCATTCCGTAGGAATCTTGTTGGTTTAGTGCACAAAACTAACAAGATTCTTTCCCGCCTGCGGTTCGTCGGGCAGGCAGAATGACAAAATTAGTTGGGCGGTTGTTTCAAGCTATGAATCGCTCAATTTAGGATGATAGTAAAAATATGTCTCAAATAAGTGCATGTAGATCGATTCACCGATTTGAAATAAAAATTTATTGAAATTCTCTAAAAAAAATAAGGCAATACAATTTTGGGTAAACGATTAACCGTTTCATTTAATAGTTGTGTCTAAATTGTTTCGTTTTTTCAATTTAAGTTCGGCATAATTAAAGTCGTCTGGATAAGATTTATACAAAATTGGGCCGCGGAATTGAAAATCCACAATTTTTTTTTATGTCATTTCTTTTCTGCGGATAAAAACAAGCATGAAAACAAATACTTTCTCAAAGCAGGAGAGAATGTCCAAAATCGCTTATTCCCACTGTTTTAAAAATGGTCAGTTTTTAACCATCGGTTACTTATTTGTCACATTTTAACTTTTCTGTTTCCGAATTCTATTTAACCGGTGTAATTTCAAATAATTATAACTTATTGATAATTATGCAATAAGGATGCATTGTTCTGTTTTGATACGCATAAATTAACAAATGTTTCGAAACGGTAATATTTGGCATGTAAATTGCAAAACAGATTTGAAACGGAACAAACAAGGAAATTTAACAGAAGGGATTCACTCATGGGTGAGAGAAATATTTTAATTGCATTGCCGGAAAACAAAAACAGAAGAACAATTAGCAAGCGATTGCGCCAGGACGGCTACTCTGTTATTTACAAACGCAGCGGACAGGATGTATTGGATTATGTGCAGCAGGAAATACCTTTGATCATCATCATGGGCGCTGATCTCCCTAAAGTAAGCGGTTGGGAGGTTTGCAAGCAATTGAAATTGGACCGGTTAACTAAAAAAATCGGGGTTGTTCTGTACGCAGATGAGAGGGATGATAATGAAGTGATCCTGGGCCTGGAAATGGGCGCCGATGAATTTATCACCGCCGATGAGTCGATTCGGGAAATCATCGCCAGAATCAATGCCCTGTCCCGGAGAATAATCATCGCTAATAATCACATTAAAGTGAAAGATATTGAGATCGATCTGGACGAACACCGGGTGCGCAAGGACGGCGCACCAATTGATCTGACTTACATTCAATTTAAATTGCTGTATCTGTTAGCTTCACGGCGGGAAGATATTTTCTCGCGCCAGGAGATTCTGGAGAGAGTTTGGGGAAAACGGGTTTATGTCACCAATCGGACTGTGGATGTCCATATCAAAAGATTGCGGGAAAAATTGGGTGAGTTTCAGTATCCTTCCGAATATATCCAGACCATTCACGGCAAAGGGTATCGGTTCATTTGAGTTTCCGAAATTGATTCAAAAGCCGACCTTCTTTGAGAAGGTCGGCTTTTTTTAATCGCATATTACCAGTAAAGTGTCACCCGCCGTTTTTGAAATTTGTTTACCAACAATATTCCCGTGATAAATCCTCCGATGTGTGCCCACCAGGCAACACCGCCGCCGCCTTTCACACCAAGCGATGAAAAACCGCTTACCAATTGCATCAGAAACCAGAAGCCCAAAACAAACACAGCAGGAATATAAACGGTTTGGATGATGATGAAAAGAAAAATGACCACCAGTACTTTCGCTTTTGGAAATTTGATCAGATAAGCGCCCAGAACACCGGAAATGGCGCCGCTTGCGCCAATCATAGGAACGGCGGAAGATGGCTCCATGATGATGTGGGAAAAAGATGCGGCCAACCCGACTAAAAGATAAAACAGCAAAAAACGAAAACTGCCCATGATGTACTCGATATTATCGCCGAATATCCACAAATACAACATGTTGCCGATGATATGCATAAACCCGCCGTGGATGAACATGGCCGTAAAGAGTGTAAATATGTTGGGGAAAGGTGTATCGTAAACCGGATTTGTGCCGACCTCGGTGAAATGGGTGATTTCGAAAGGAATGGCGCCAAATTTAAATATAAATTCTTCTCCGCCCCGGCCGCCCAACATAATTTGATATAAGAACACCAGAACATTTGCCGCAATGATGAAAATGGTCATATACGGTGTTTTCCCAACCGGATTGTCATCGCGAATGGGGATCATGGAATGCTGCCTTTGATAGTAAAAGTGATCTGCGTTTGGGTCTGATTTTTCGCCCGGTCCCGAATCCGGAAAAGAATTTTGTGCCTTCCCTGACTGAGTGGTTGTTCCGGTTGAAATTTGATGATATGCAGTTCGGGGTCCAATTCGGAAATGCAGAATTTTCCGTCCAACTCCAGCCGGAAATCATCTTCACCACCAATGTTAGACAGATTGTCGCGGTAGCGAATTTTAATAACCGGCCGTTTTTCAGTTAGAATCGCCTTGTCCCGTGGCGATATGATCTGAACTTTCGGCGGTTTGCTGTCGCGCAGCAGGGTAAAATATCCCAGATATTTAACCCCGGCATCAATTTCTGATTTTTTTTTATTGCGTGAATTTCCTACAAAATTCCACTTTCTTTTGGTAAAATTAGGCGAGTAAATACCAATCTGCTGTTTGTTTTTTATGTCGTTTCGGAGAGAAAAAGTCAGGCGCACGCTTTTAAAAAAGGGAACATCGGTAGGAGTAACGTGGAAAACCGGCGCCAGGGAATCGCCCGGTATGGGAACCCGGAACGTTTTCCGGTTGATCATTTCCAGTGTGGCGTAAATATTCTGCACACTCGCTTCCGCCGGGACAGACAATGTAAAATCACCATTGGCAGAAATGACGGTTCGCGATTTTTTCCTGTCAATTCTTCTGAGATAAAATTTCTGTTGCAGCAACGGCTCCTCACCTGTGGATTGGGTGTGACCAATTATAATGGTTGTCGTATCATCGGCAATATCAAAAGAAGGGACGGAAAAGCTGAAGTGGCGAAGATCGCGGGCGACAAAATGTATCTCCTTTTTCCCTATTTTTTTATTGATCAGCCGCACCCGGAAAGGAGAAAGTATTGGTGTTTTACTTTGCAAAGTAAAAACAGTAAATGGATCGCGAACGAATTTTTTTAATTTCAGGTTGGGGATTTTCTCAGCCTCTGTGCCCGAAGTGATGAAAACGGGATAAGCGGGAATTGCATTATCGGTGATTTTTTCCGCTTTGTAGACAGGTATGGAATTCGTCTTTTCAAAAGATGACGGCGATGAATGACCGTTTCCCGTAGTAGCAGACAATTCGGTTGAGAAATCGGGTGCGGATGCGGGCAGCCAGCCGGAAATTTTGTTCCGGCGAAACCAGCGGTACTGTGCGTCGCTGCGGCCGCCGGTCGGGAACGGTTCGGAAAAAGTGAACCACTGTCGGGCGGGAATTGGCATCTCTTTTACGTACAGGATTAGCTCAACGGTTGACCGGTTGCCCCGTATATCCTGCATGATGATTTTAGCCTGATGTTCGCCCTGTTTTAGCAGAGAATACGGCTGCTGCGTCAGGTTCAGATAGAACTGATCGAACCGGTCGCTGTTGATAAGATTGGAATTTGCCAGTGAAACGCCGGCAAGAGCGTCTGTTTCCCGGGTAAGCTGAGCCGCGTATCCTTCCGTAAACAGAATTCCGTTTCCCGGAGAGAAGGGACGGTAAAAATCCAGCTTGTTTCCGGGGGCGACAAACAGGTTGAAAAACTTTTTTCCTTTGTGGGCGAGAAGCCGGTAATTTCGATCCAGGTAAATCTGACCGGTTTTATCGTAGCTGAAAAATTGATATTTGCTGTGAAACAGAACGGTGTCATCCATAATTAGTGTGATTTCGTAAACCGAGAATTTATTAGCGGCGCCGTCGGCCCGGTCGTATACATCGATTGCCAGTCCGACGGTGCCCCAAATTTGCACTGGCTGCTGCAAGCGGTAGGAATCGGGCGCAACTTTGATGATTTTGTATGTTTGCGCCAGGAACCGGCCGTCCGCCTGTGAACCTAACATAAGCGGAATGACAGCCATCTCTTTTGGATGGGGAGCAATGCTGTCTTTTACGTTAAAATTTTTCAGCAACGGATTGATGGGCGTGTTTTCGTTTTTCCTCAGTTCGAAATGAAGGTGCGGATAGCCGATGCCGCTTCTGCCGGTATAAGCGATTATTTCTCCCTGTTTTACCGGAAATACTCCCGGTTTGAAATATTTAGTCACCGAATATTTCTGCCGCCGCTCCTGTTCCCGGCGCATGATTTTTTGCAGACCGGGGGAAAATTTTTGTAGATGCGCGTAAATGGCCATCTCTCCGGTGTCCAGAATCTGATAGATCACCCTGCCGTAGCCGAACGGGGAGATTCTCACTTTCCAGACGTAACCGCTTCGTGTGGCAAAGACTTTGTAACCTTCCCGTCCCCAGGTTTTGATATCGATTCCCGCATGAAAATGGCCGGACCGAAATTCGGCAAAAGAAGAAGTCAAATTATGGCCGGCGTCTGTCGGCCAGAGATAATTTTGTGCTGCGAGATTCCCGGACAACCAAAACAAGCCAAGGAAAATGCATAAAAAACAGATGTGATTTTGCTTTATTTTTATCATTTAAAAATATTTTTCATAAAGTTAAAAATTTACGAATCACAGGAATGAATATAAACAAAATCAATTTTGAAAGCAAGTTGAAAGAAATTGTAACCGTAAACCCT
>CAJVYQ010000092.1 GCA_913009825.1 uncultured Deferribacteres bacterium | reverse complement strand
CGGTATTGTCACTACTCAGGCAGCCCGCGAAAGACTCAAAAAAAAACAGGAAAAAAGTTAGATGAGATCATTCGATTGTTTCGTGCGCTTTCTGCCTGTGTCAGACAGACGTGAGCTGAATAGTTACATTTTTTACATGATTCTTCTTGATACCAACTTGTATTTATTGCAACACTTTAGTCCTTTGGAAAACAGTGTCTTTTGATCATTTGAATTGAACAATTGCGCGACGATTTGTTCATTCGCCAACCGGATTAAACGAAAACTCATTTGGAACAGTATCAATTCTAAAAACAAGAGAATCATTCAATTCAGTCCGGTTAAAATATAATATGAAGTTTTGTTGCTAAGAGTCAAGCAAATATTACGGGTCCCGAAAATGATTTTCATAAATGGACACGGTTGATGAAGATATTCGGCATACTAACCAAACAGCAGCCGTAACAATATAATTTTCCATCCTGACAAAGAAACTTCCGTAAATAACTGATATTTTAAAAAAAGGTCTTTTTTTGTTGGAAAATTAATAAGAAAGCGTAAATTAGAAATCACTGATTCTTTTAATAAGGCGCCTTCTTGTGATCATAATTCATATCAACCACGGTTCAACCGGGCAATGAATAGGTCACCTGAAGTGGTTGTTAAATCAATAAACACATGTATCTTTATCAAAAAACAGACCGCTATTTTGCTCAGGTTGCCAATGACCTGAAAGAACCGGCAGAGAAAGAATTGCTCTCTTTGGGTGCGCGGGATATTTCTCCAACATACCGGGGCGTCTATTTCACCGCAAACCGGAAAACGCTGTATGCCGTCAATTTTCATTCCCGATTGATTAATCGAATTCTCGCACCGTTGCTTTCATTTGATTGTCACTCGGATCGGGTTCTGTATAAAAAAGCCGGACAGATTCATTGGCAGGATTTTCTGGATTCTAACCAGACATTCGCCATTTTTGCCACGGTAACCCACAGTGCGATCAAACATTCCAAATTTGCCGCTCTGCGTCTGAAAGACGCCATTGTTGATTCTTTCCGGAACCGCACCGGCCGGCGTCCATCCATCGACACGAAAGAACCGGATGTATGGTTCAATTTATACATCGCCAATAACAAGGCAACTATTAGTTTGGACACATCCGGCGGTTCTCTCCATAAACGGGGTTATCGCAAAAGCAGCATCGAAGCGCCCATGCTTGAAACCACGGCGGCGGCGATCATTAACTATTCGGGCTGGGACGGAACCACGCCGCTCCACGATCCGTTTTGCGGCTCCGGCACTTTGCTCTGTGAGGCTTACCTGAGCGCATCCCGGACGCCTGCCGCTATTTTACGCGAAAGATTCGGTTTTGAAAAGCTCCCTGACTTCGATTCCACACTCCGGCGTCAGGTTAAAAAGGAAGGGATACAGAAGATACAAACCGTTGCCAGAGAGCTCATCAACGGCAGCGATCATTCTTCGGCGGCCGTCCGTTCTTCCATACAAAACTGTTCAATGATTGACAAACAGAACGTCATTGCCGTTACACAGCAGGATGTTTTTACCATAGAGAGTCTGGCAGGAAAAACAATTATCTGCAATCCGCCTTATGGCATCAGGATGGGTAAAGAAACCGATTTACACAGTTTTTACAAAAAATTGGGCGATTTTCTCAAGCAGCAATGCCGCGGCTCAAACGCCTTTATTTATTTTGGCCAACGAAAATACATCAAAAACATTGGTTTGAAACCTACCTGGAAAAAGCCTCTTGCCACGGGCGGCCTGGACGGTCGATTGGTGAAATATGAGTTGTACTAATAAACAGGGTGGGATGCTGTTTGCGAAAAAAAACGGATCAGAGAAACAGGTGGAAATATTAAAGATCGATTTGAAATTGGAAATTGGGATTACTGTACCATTTTAGTTTTTTGAAACAATACACAAAGTTGTCATTCCCGAATGCCGGTTCCATAAATAGTCAATTACCGTAAAACCCATTTTTATGTAATTCACACGGAAGCAACCATCCAAATATCTTACATCTGCCCGCAATAAAAATTTCTGATTTAGGTAAAAATTATTTATATTTCCATTATTTTATAGTAAATTTTTATTTATTGAGGCTGAACGTTATATCTAAATAGAGGTCTGAATTATGAGTAAAACAACAATTGAAAAAATAATATTAGCAGAAGCAAAAGATTTGTCTGGTAACGAATTAAAAGAAATACTCGATTTCATTCTGTTTTTAAAAGATAAAGGAAAAACAAAGAGTTCATTTGAGAATATATTCAGACCTCGTTAAATCAGGTGTTTTATTGTTCATTAAGTTCTTGTTTACCAGTCAATTGTGAGAAAATCCATGAATAATTGAACACTGCATGTTTGACTTTAAACTAAAAAACAAGTACTTACGCAATATATAGTGCAAATTCATGATGATTTTTGTCCGGTTATTCAACCTAATATTTATCAAATTTAACGAGGTCTGATTTTACAATTAGTTACGAATAATGACACACAAACTTTATTGCGCCAATTCATAACTCGGTCTGTTAATTCCTCTGTAAACCGAAACCGGTGTCCTCGATCTGAATGCGGTAAAGTTTTGTGTAGATTCCACCCTTCTTCAATAATTTCTCATGTGTGCCCATCTCCCTGATTCTGCCTTTATGCAGCACCAAAATTAAATCCGCATGCTTAATAGTGGAAAGCCGGTGGGCAATGACGATGGAGGTTCTGTTTGCCATCAGTGTTGCCAGCGCCTGTTGTATCAGCGTCTCCGTGTGCGGGTCGATGCTTGCCGTCGCTTCATCCAAAATTAAAATTTCCGGATCGAATGCCAGGGCGCGGGCAAAAGCCAGGAGTTGTTTCTGTCCTGTGGAAATCTGATTCCCACGCTCACGCACATCGGTTTGATAGCCGTTGGGCAGATGTTCTATAAATTCATGAGCGGAAACATGATGAGCCGCTTCCTCAATCCGTTGTTGTGAAAAATCTTCTCCCAGTCGGATATTATCCGCAACCGTCCCCGAAAAGATGAAAACATCCTGCTGGACAATGGCAATTCTCCGCCGTAAATTTTCCAGCGATAATTTCCGAATATCACCACCATCGATGAAAATCTGTCCTTTTTGTACATCATAAAAACGGGTCAACAGATTGATGATGGAAGTTTTCCCCGAACCGGTAGCGCCGACCAAAGCAACATTTTGCCCTTTTTCGATTGAAAATGAGATGTCTTTCAGCACATATTGATCATTTTGATAAGCGAACCAGACATTCCGAAACTCAATCCCCTTTTGGATGGAAGGCAAAAGAGCAGGTTGGGCCGGCGAAAAAACCTCCGCTTTCTCATCTAATATTTTGAATATTCTCTCCGAAGCCGCCATTGCTCCCTGCAAAATATTGTACTTCTCGGACAGATCGCTGATAGGCCGGAAAAAATTCTGCGCGTACTGAATGAAAGCAATCAGTACTCCCAGCGTCATTCCGGTTGCCCGGTATTGCCAACCGCCGTAAGCAATGGTTGCGCCAATAGCCAGGTAGCCCAGAAACTCGATGATTGGAAAAAAGAGGGCAAAATAAAAAATGGTTTGCAGGTGTGCATGCAGATAATCCCGATTCAGGTTGCGAAACCGCTTATAATTTACGCTTTCCCGGGAAAAAAGCTGCACAATGTACATGCCGCTTATATTTTCCTGCAAAAAGGTATTTATTTTGGCCAGCCGTTTACGGATTTTCCGAAAACTTCTCCGAACCCGGGAACGGAATTTAAACGTGACAATAAACAGAAACGGCAGCACACAGAATGTAACCAGTGCCAATTTGGTGTCCAGTGACAGCATGACAATAACGATACCGGCCAGCGTAAAAACATCACCGAAAATAGCAACCACACCGGATGTGAGCACTTCATTCAATGCGCTCACGTCGTTGGTTACCCGGGTAACAAGTCGTCCCACAGGATTTCGGTCAAAAAAATGCAGCGATAAATGCTGGATATGATCAAAAAGTTCTCGTCGAATATCGAACATCACTTTCTGCCCGATCCACTGCATCAGATACACATGAAAAAAATTGATGAAAAATTGCAGCAGCAAAATGGCAATAAAAACCAGTGAAATAAACAGTAAACCGGTAGTATCACGCGGTAAAATGTATTGGTCGATGGCAATTTTTATCAGATAAGGTCCGGCAAGGCGGGTGACGGAGATGAGCAGCAACAGCACAGCGGCAACAACAACCTGTAACGTGTACGGTTTCAGATACCGGATCAACCGCCGCATTAAACGACTGTCGTACGCTTTGCCGGAGACTTCATCTTTTTCGATGGTGAAACCTGTTTTTGCCTTAGTCAATTTTTTCCAATTCCTCCTGAAGCAACTGCTTAAAAAAGAGCGCCGCATATTTGCCGTTTCTGCGCATCAATTCCTCGTGCTTCCCGGATTCCACCACCTTTCCATCATGAAAAACAAGTATTTGATCAGCATCACGCAGGGATGTTACACGGTGTGAAATGATGATTTTAGTTGTGACGGGGAAATCTTTTTTCAGATTCTGCAAAATTCTCTTTTCCGTAACCGTATCAACTGCAGAAAATGCATCGTCTAAAATTAAAATGGTCGGTTTTTTCAGAACTGCCCTAGCGATGGCCAGGCGTTGTTTCTGACCGCCGGAAACATTGATCCCCCGCTCTCCCAAAAGTGTGTCATATTGATCTGAAAATTCTACAATTTCCTCGCCAATCCGGGCCACATCCGCGGCAGCCAGGATTTCTTCCATCTCTTTGTAATGATCACTGAAGGCAATATTTTCGGCAATCGTTTCCGAGAAGAGAAAATCTTCCTGCGGTACCACACCCATCTTTTCCCGCAATATTTTTAACGGAATTTTTTCCAGCGGATAGCCGCTAATGGTAATGCTGCCTTTTTGAATTTGATAAAGACGTGTGATTACATTTACCAGGGATGATTTTCCCGATCCGGTTTCACCCACAATTGCCACCAATTCACCCGCCCCGATGGAAAAAGTGATATCATGGAGCACGTAGTCCGCCTTAGGATTGTACCTGAAATGAACATGCTTCAACTCGATGGTGCCGTTTAAATCCGTAATCGAATTGTCCGCTTCATCCGTATCCCGGATTTCGGGCCGGATGTCGAAATATTCATAAATCCGGTGCAGCGAGGCTGAGCCCATCTGAAAAATATTGATCACCCAGCCGATGGCAATCATAGGCCAGGTTAATTGCGCCATATAAGCAAGGAATGAAACAAATTTCCCCAGGCTAATCTTTTGTGCCATCACTTCCCTGCCGCCAAAATAGATAATCAGAACCAGCCCCAGTCCGGTGATCAGAGTGATGCCGGCATGGGTTCCGCCCCGCAGCAGGGCAAGTTTGATATTTTGCCGCAAATAGTTACCGGCGATTTTTTCAAACTGATGGAACTGGTTACGCTCCTGATTGTAAGCCTTAACCACACGAATGCCGGAAAAATTTTCCTGGGCTTTTGCGGTGATATCCGAAAAGATACTTTGAACACGGTTGGAAATATGGTATAAATATTTCATCATGCGATATACGCCGAAAGAGACGATGGGAAAAGGAATCAAAGCCAGAAGGGTCAGTTTCACATCAATCCGGGACATCATTGCCAGGGCGAAAAGAGTGTAAAAAAAAGTGGAGAGAAAATACATAATACCATGACCTAATAAATTTCGCACGGCATTGATATCGTTGGTTGCCCTCGCCATAATATCCCCGGTACGAAAACGGTGATAAAATGAGAGAGACAACGATTGAAGATGTGCAAAAAGATCATTGCGTAAATCGTTCTCAATTTTACGGGAAACCCCGATTAAAACCTTTCGCATAAAATAGCGGAAAATGCCGCTGAACAACGCGGCAAGCAGAAATATACCGATGGACATAAAAAATTGCCGGTTTGCTCCGGTGGTTTTCAAAATGTCGATTGGGTATTGCAATAACCATGGGACAAGCACACCACTAATTACAGTGAACATGAGGGCAATACTTCCCCAAATATATTCTCCTTTGTAGGGACGCAAATATTTTTTTAATTTTAAAATGGTCATTCTTTGTTAAGTATTTTTATGCCCGTGAATTTCGCCGATTAACGCGAATAAATTTTCACCTAAATTATTGCCTGAGCGAAAACCTTGCTTTTTTGTCATTTCAGCGAAAGCGTGAATCTATAACCTTTTAGTTTTAATGGATCCCTGCTTTCGCAGGAATGACATTTCTTAACTATTTTTGTAACTTTTCTGGTTGCCCGCTGATATCGCTAAAAAACGCGAATCGTTAACTATTTTGTCCTATTCGTATGATTTCGTGTAATTCGCGGGCTGAACAGGCAAACGATTTTTTCAATTTCTCTGCGCCCTCTGCATCTCTGCGTTAAAAAAACAGGCGCTTTAAAACGCAGAGACGCAGAGAGCGCAAAGGAAACGGATTTGTTCAAAAAATTAAAGTGTTACGGTATCGTCACTACTCAGGCAGCCCGCGAAAGACTCAAAAAAAAAACAGGAAAAAAGGTAGATGAGATCTTTCGATTGTTTCGTGTGCTTTCTGCCTGTGTCAGACAGACGTGAGCTGAATAGCTACCTATTTTTTAGGGTTTTCGTACAGCACAAATTAAGCAAGTGTAGGTCGATTCGCCGAATCGACAACATGATTCTATTAGATTTCCGGCAAACCGGTTCGGTAACAAAAACAAGCCTGAGGACAAGTAATTCGCTCAATTAAAATTTTGACAAGTCAAATCAATTAAAATTCGTGAAATCTTCGTAATTAGTGTCTGTCCGAAAACCGGTAAAACTTGTCATTCCGAGCGGAGTCCCGATGGTTTTTATCGGGACGGGGTCGAGGAATCTGTATGCCACGATAAATTAATAGGTTAAACAGATTTCTCTCCGCCAACCGGCAGATCGAAATGACAAAAACGGAAGTTTTCGGACAGGCACTAATTAGCGGTTTTTAGAATTGATTCATAGTTGTAACTTAAACTTCCGCTTCGCCAAAATATTTCTGCACAGAAGCAAAAAAATTGCCGAGCGCGAAAGTGATAACGGTGCCAATGAAAACATACCAGGGCCAGGAAATAACAAACGGCTTTACCCAAAAAATGAGAGTCAACACAAAAAAGGTTAACGCGCTTTGTATAATCCGGTGAGAAAACAATTTCAGATGAAAAAATATCCAACCGCCCGACAATAAATTGATGACAGTAAGTGAAAAGAGGACAAATCCATCGACCCGAATCACCCAGGTCATAAAAAAAATGGTAGTCCACATGGCCAAAAGAACATTTTCTTCTTTCACCTTTTGGGTGAGTACGCCCAGGAAAAATGTACCCAACATACCGCCGTACGTAAAGGAAGCGATGCTCAACCCCAATTCCACCACAGGACTTTCCTTATTTTTAAAAAACATGGCTCCGGCAATAAAGATGAATCCCCAGGCAGCGGTAAACAATCTGGAAACAAACAGATCTTTCCTTTGTGAATTGTATTTGCCGTATTTCACTTTGTAGAGATCGTTCATTGTTGTTGCTGCCAATGAATTGAGCGAAGCGCTTAAGGTGGAGATAGCGGCGGCAAATATTCCGGCAATGATCAACCCGGATATGCCAACCGGAAGCCCTTCAACAATGAAGCGGGGAAAAATTTCATCGGAACGCATGGGCGCGCCCTTGTAGTAAGCAAACAACATCAGGCCGATTACCAGAAACAAGGCAAATTGGCCAATCACTAAAAATCCACTGGTAATCAACGCTTTCTGACTGCTCTTCAGATCGCGGCAGGATAACAATTTTTGTACAATTAATTGATCCGTGCCGTGAGAGGCCATGGATAGAAATGCACCGCCAAGCAAACCGCTGAATACCGTGTATTTTGTGGCAAAAAAATTGCGAATCCCATTTTCGAAACCTAATTTAAAAATAGAAAATTTATGATCCGGCGATGCGGCAGCAACCACAGAATGCCAGCCGTCCGGTAAACTGTGCAGGATAAAATACCCGGCCAGTACTGCTCCGCCGATATAAATCGACATCTGGATCACATCCAGCCAGACAACTGCGCGAATCCCGCCGAAATAAGTGTAAACAATGGTAACAACACCGATTACGGCAATGGAAACCGGATAGTTCCAACCGGTAATGATTGACAGGGGAATGGCGGTGGCGAACAAGCGAACCCCATCCGCTAATAACCTGGTAAACTGAAAGACCAGCGTAGCATATCCGCGCAATCTGCCGCCAAAACGGTTATTCAACAATTCATAAGCAGTGGACAGTTCCCCCCGTGCATACGCCGGCAGTAAAACAAAACTGATGATTGTTCGTCCGATCAGATAACCAAATGTAATTTGCAAAAAATTGAGATTGGTTATATAGGCCAGGCCGGGGATGCTGATAAATGTGAGTGTGCTGGTTTCGGCGGCGACAATGGAAAAAGAGACCGCTCCCCAGGGCAAATTTTTGCCCCCTAAAAAATAGTCGCGGGCACTTTCCTGCTTTCTGCCTAAATAAGTACCGAATGCCGTTACCAGAATCAGATACAAAATCAGAACAGCAAGGTCGATGGAATGAAACGCCATTTGCTTCCTCCGGTTTGTGAAAATAAAATAATAGATATAGTATAAAAACAATTTTAAAGAAGCAATTGTTTTGTAACCGGGCAATATGGTTCCTCATTTTAACAACGGAATATAAAGTAAAAAGGTATTCTCTAAACAAATGGCAAATACGCTTTTGTTTCCTGAAAGTTACAATTTTCGTAATACTTTAATCTTTTGAACATGGAATTTAATCCAACCTGAATTGAGCGATTCTTTTGTTTTTAAGTTTGTTACTGTTACTAAACGGGTTTATGGTTTTAGTGTAAATTCTGTTGGCGATTCAGCGAATCGCCCTATAATCGCTCAATTCAGGACCAACCTAACCGTAATCGATCACATTGTAAAAGAATATTTGTAAAAACGGGAAGACACAGCATTCAATTCTAATTTGAATAGCGGATTTCGTAGGATTTTTGCAGAAACAGAAGTTCGAATCCTGAATCACCGGGAATATTTCTTTGCGATCCTCTGCGCCTCTGCTTTAAAAAAGGCTTTTCATCAACGCAGAGACGCAGAGGATGCTGAGATTAGCAAAGGAGAGCAGAAGCTGACCTTTTTCAAAAAGGTCAGCTTCATCTTTTTGACCACCTCAGGGCGCTTCAGCGTCCTTCCTGTTCTTAGCCCCGCGGTTCACCGCGGGGCGGGCTTCACAATTCAATATTCACCATTCCTTGTTCGATATTCGGTTTTGAAGGCTTCTGATTCCAGGGTTCGCCGTTAAGAATAAAAAATCTCTACGCTCTTTGCGATCCTCTGCGCCTCTGGGTTAAAAGAGGCTTTTCATCAACGTAGAGACGCAGAGATTCGCAGGGTGTTGGAAACTGTTTGCAGGAAGGGATTGGGAGATGTTGGTTACTATTAATTATCAGCTACAAAATTCAAATAGGAAGTTAGCAGAATTTTCAAATGACTAAGATGTTACCAAATTTCCAATCGATGAAAAGAAATGTCGACTCATTTTCCCGGCGTAAATAAACGACAAAAAATACTTGACTTAAGTTATTTATTTTGATATTTTAATAATATATTTTGTGTGATGAAAAGACAAATCATTTGAATGAATTAATAAAACTGTAATCTGATTATTGTGATTCAATACTTCTTTTATTTTTTTCTCTTCGTAACCATCTATTATTTTTATTTTTACTATTTTCATTTTTGTATTTCCGGCGAATTTTTCAAGCCAGACATTCAGGGGTTCAAATTATTTAAGAGAGTATAATTATGGACGCACTCATTATGGCAGGCGGTGTGGGTACCAGATTCTGGCCGCGAAGCAGACAACAAAAGCCAAAACAGTTTTTATCTATTCTCAATTCAAAAACTATGATCCAGGATACGGTGGAACGATTATCACCGCTGATTGAAAAAAGGGATATTTATTACATTTTAAATGCGCAGCAAAAACCGGAGTTGCTGGAGCAGATACCGGATTTACAAGATGAGAACATTATCCTTGAACCGTTCGGGAAGAATACGGCGCCATGTATCGGTTTGGCGGCCATCCATCTCCGGCAAAAAGACCCGGACAGCTTGATGGTTGTATTACCGGCAGATCATATCATCCGGGATGTGGAACAGTTTCATTATGTCCTGAAAGCCGGTGAAGAAATCGCCTTGCAGCAAGACGCCCTGGTGACCATTGGGATTACACCGGACCGGCCGGCTACCGGTTATGGCTATATTCAGCATTCCAAAATGGTCTCTCAACTCAACAACATTTCCGTTTACGAGGTAAAAACTTTTGCCGAAAAGCCGAACAAAGCGACCGCACTGCGTTTTCTGGAAAGCGGTGATTTTGTCTGGAACAGCGGCATGTTCATCTGGAAAGCATCTTCTATACTCAATGAGATAAAAAACCATATCCCGGAACTTTACAGCGGATTGGAAAAATTAACCGGACACATCGGTAAAGACAGCTACCGGAAACAATTGGAAAAATTGTACCGGCAGATTCGTAGTATTTCCATCGACTACGGGGTGATGGAAAAAGCCAAAAATGTCCGTGTGATCAAGTGCAATATCGGCTGGAATGACATCGGTAGTTGGGACGAAGTGTTCAAACTGATGCCAAAGGACAAATATGGCAATGCAATCACCGGCAAAGGGCTTGCGTTTGATAGTAAAAACTGCTTGCTTCATTCTGGTGACCATGATCTGGTTGCGGTAATCGGCATCGATGATCTGGTTGTAGTGAAATCTGATAATGCTATTTTAATTTGTCCCCGCCAAAAAGCGCAGGAAGTGAAAGAGCTGGTTGAACTCCTGAAACGCAAAGAAATGAACGAATATATATGATCTTACATACACCGCAATGAAATTTTTTATTTGAAAGCAACGGAGCAAAAAAATTGAAAAAATCATCCTATAAAAAACAGCAGATATTCACGGAAGTGGAAGAACTGTTGGAAAAACTTTCCATCTCATTCCGGTTGGAAAAAGGGGACTTTCAGGGAGGATTATGCACATACAATGATCAAACCATGTTTATTCTGAATAAAAGATTCAATTTGGATCAAAAGTTACGAATTCTTAAAACGGAATTAAGAAACATCGATCTGGACGATCATTATATGCGCCCAAAATTACGAGAATTTTTAGAAGGAACCGATTAAATTGAGAGGATTGACATCTATGCAGCTTCGGGAGTTTCTTAGTTATTTCGACAGAGATCTTTTTTTTACGGATTTAGAATCAACAACAAAAGAAGATGTTTTACCGGAAATGGTTGGCTTAATCGCCCCAAAAACCCAATTGAAAGACAGCAACCTTATTCTTGACATGCTGAAAAGAAGGGAACAACTGGGCAGTACCGGCATCGGCAAAGGGCTGGCGATTCCACACGGCAGGTCTCTATCGGTGCCAAAATTGTTGGTTGCATTTGGCAAATCCGACAATGGGATCGATTACCATTCAATGGATGAGCAGCCCGTGCATCTGATTTTTATGATCATTGCGCCACCTCAGGAACAGTCCAATGTTTACCTGCCTTTTCTGGGGAAACTGGTTGAAGTGATGAAGCACGATGAAATCCGCGAAAAACTGCAAACCATCGAAACTTATAAACAATTCAGAGTAGCGATTGCAGGAGGCTTTTAATGGATGAAAAACAATTAAAATACCTGGTGGCTCTGCAAGATATAGATAATATGATTCTGGATAGTTCCGAGGAACAAGATATCGGATTTGACACTACGGGAATGGAAAACGCAAAACAGATCAGGGATGAAGTTGCTTTTAAAATCGACCCGCCGATGTTACGTACTTATGAACGCTTACACAAACGCTACCGCAGGGCTGTTGTTCCGGTGAAAGATGAAATTTGTCTGGGATGTTTTGTAAAACTTCCTACTTCGTTATCCACAAGAGGTAAAGAAAACGCTGTGGTTTTTCGCTGTGAAAATTGCGGCAGAATTCTGTATTGGTTAGACTAAAAAACGGTTTCTATCGCTGGCATTTCGCTGCTCTGCGCGGATTTTTTTCCCCCGCAGAAAGAGTGATTTTAATTTCCGGGCAGCCACATTTTTTAGTGCAAAAGCGCAGACATCAATATGTTTCGCAGTGATATTTTGTTTTTATGAACTGTAGTTTGGCAAAAAAAGGAAAAGATACAGACCAGACAATGAATAATTCGCTAACTACAGGGAATATAAACAGTTAAAAGTTTGAAATTGAAGCCCCACTGTTATATATTTTTCATAATCAAA
>CAJVYQ010000091.1 GCA_913009825.1 uncultured Deferribacteres bacterium | reverse complement strand
GGCGCAGAGAAATTGAAAAAATCGTCTGCCTATTCAGCCCGCGAATTACACGAAATTATACGAATAGGACAAAATAGTTAACGATTCGCGTTTTTTAGCGATATTAGCGGGCAACCTGAATAGTTACCTAAATTGTATATCAAACATCTTGTTTGAATTATAATCTTATTGAAAAGAAGGAAACTAAACAGTTTATAAAACAAGCAAGATGCGTGTTTTCCACTTTTCGTTCAGACGCTAATTACTCTTATCCAAACCAGCCTTAGACTATTACCGATCCGTGTCCAGAACTTTTCTTACTTCCTGCAAAAGTGTATTTGGTGAAAAAGGTTTATGAATAAAATTGATCTCCTCGTCTAAAATACCATGATAAACGATTACATTATCTGTATAACCGGAGGTATAAATTACTTTAATATCCGGCCTGTTTTTTGAAATTTTAGCAACAAATTGTTTGCCGCTCATATGCGGCATGACCACATCTGTTACGATCAAGTCTATCGGTTCCGATTGTTCTTCACAAATTAAAAGCGCTTCGCCGCCGTTCTTTGCTACTAAAACACGATAACCTTTTTCTTTCAAAGTTCTGAGCGCCAGATTACGTACGCCATTTTCATCTTCTACCAGCAATATGGTCTCATCACCTCTGAGAGAGATCGATAGTTTTTCCTGTGGTTTGTGATCCGTTTTTGCTTCGCCGGATACCGGGAAATAAACCTTAAATGTTGTTCCCTTGCCGACTTCGCTATACACCCAAATAAATCCGCCGCTCTGTTTCAAAATACCATAAACGGTAGCAAGCCCCAATCCTGTCCCTTTGCCAACTCCCTTTGTAGTAAAAAAAGGTTCAAATATTCTACCTTGCCTTTCCTGATCCATTCCTTCTCCCGTATCGGAGATTGCCAGCAGCACATAGTTGCCCGGTGCCACTTGCGGGCGTGCCTCCGCATATTCTCTATCTAAGGTTACATTCTGTGTTTCAATGGTTAAATGACCGCCTTGCGGCATGGCGTCCCGGGCATTAACCGCCAGGTTAATGATCACCTGTTCCACCTGGCCCATATCGGCACGAATACCGGCAAGGTTTTCATCTAATATAGTAGCAATCTGAATATCCTCGCCCAATAATCTGCACAGCATCTTTTCCAAATCGAGGATAACTTCATTCAAACAAAAATTTTCCAGCCTGAATATTTGCTTGCGGCTGAATGCCAACAACTGTTGGGTTAACCTGGAGGCTCTCTCGCCGGCATGCAAAATCTCTTTTGTATCTGCATAGATCGGATCATTTTTGTGTAAATCATTCATAATCAGAGTGGCGTACCCGTTAATTACGGTTAACAGATTATTAAAATCATGAGCCACGCCGCCGGCTAAGCGGCCGATGGACTCCATCCTTTGTGCCTGCTGGTATTGCCGCTCCAGCTCCAGTTCCCTGGTGATATCACGCTTGACAGCCACATAATTTACGATTTTTCCGGCAGTATCGAACACGGGTGAAATTGTGGCTTCTTCTGTAAATACAGTCAAATCCTTATGGCGGTTGACAAATTGTCCCTGCCAGATTTTACCACCGGAGATTGTTTCCCAGAGACTGTGGTAGAACGCTTCATCATGCTCGCCGCTTTTTAGGATACTCGGGTTTTGCCCGATAGCCTCCCGGCGGGAATAACCGGTCAGACGTTCGAAAGCAGGATTGACATATTCAATCGTTCCCTGCGAGTCGGTAATGACAACAACCTCCGCCGCCTGTTCGATAGCGGCACTTAACAGCTCACGTTCGGCTTCCATTTTTCTGCGGCTGATATAAATTCCCATTTCGCGGGCTATCACTTCCAACATTTGAACGGTGGTTTCATCGAAGACGTCCGGATTATTATAATCCTGCAGGACGATAGCTCCCTCGATCTTCTCTCCGGCAAAAAGCGGGATGCCCAGCCAGATTTCCGGAATGGTACCGAGTTTTTTAATCTTACCTTTTTTTATCCATTTATTGATTTCCTTTTTCTTTAGAAGTATGGATTTTTTCAGCCGGATCACCTGTCCTGTTAAAGAATTTTCCGCTTCCCAGGAAGTTGGGATAGTGTCCTTTTCGTCTCTCTTAAAGGTTGTGCTCAGCATGCCGGTTTTTTCATCATATAAAGCAAAAATAAAATTTTTAACATTTACTAAATCCGCAACCTCGTCTCTTACCACCTTAAACAGGGTATTGATATCTGAAGCTGTAACCATTGCCCGGTTAATATTGTACTGGGCGTCCCGCATCTTTTCCATACGCTTGCGGTCGGTTATATCTTTTGCAATCGATAATATTACTGCTTCCTTGTCAAGCTGTATCACTACTGCAGACAATAAAGCAATTAATACTCTGCCATTTTTCATGCGAAAATTGACTTCCAGATTATTTGTCACACCATCTTTTTTCAACTCTTCTACTAAGCGTGTACGGTCATTTGAATCATACCAAATATTTATTTCCAATGCACTCCTGCCGATCACTTCCTCCCGTGTATATCCGGTTATTTGGCTAAATCCCCGGTTGATGTCAATATAGGTGCCGTCGGACAAACGACTGATGGTAATTGCATCCGGACTGGTATGAAATGCCAGGCGGAAACGTTCTTCGCTTTCGTGAATTTTCTCCTCCGCCTGCTTGCGCTCGCTGATATCGCGGGCCAGAGACATAATCACCGGCCGGCCTTCCAACTCGAATATTCTTGAACTAATCTCAACCGGAATTTGCTTTCCGCTTTCGGCAAGATGTACCGCTTCGAAGATCACCCACTGGTCTTTCAATTGTTTTTCCCGGCCATTCCGGCTGCCGCGTAAGCGGACATGTTCGGGTGCACTAATATCTTTAAGTGACAGGTTAAGTAGTTCCTCACGCGTATATCCATATCGTTCACAGGCCACCTCATTTACTTCAATGAAATTTGAAAAGCCTTCTTTTTTTAACGGATGAACAAAAACCGAATCACTGATGCCTTCAAACAGCGTTCTGTATTTAGACTCAGATACTTTCAGCGCCTGTTCCGCACGTTTGCGTTCGGTGATGTCCTGAATGGTACCTATCATTTTAACAGGTTTTCCTTCATCATCGTACTCAAGCTCGCCAAGACCGTGAACCCACCGTTCTTCATTATTTTTAACTCTGATTATACGATATTCCCGATCGAATTTTTGATTTTCTTTTAATACATTATTGTTGAAATAGGATAGCATTTCTTCCCGTTCCTCAGGATGAACAATTTTATTCCATCCCGCAACACTTTTATCATAATTATCATCAATACCTAAAACATCATTTAATGTATCAGAACTTGTCCAGTACCCGGATAGAATATCCAGATCATAAGATCCAAGATTAGCGATCCTTTGGGATTCACTTAGAAAAAATTCATTTTTTCTAAGTGCTTCTTCAGCCCGCTTTATATTTGTGATATCCCGTGTTATTGATAAGATTACCGTTTCCCGGTTAAGCTGCATCACAGCCGCAGACATTAAACCAACTTTTATTCCTCCATTTTTCATGCGAAACCTGGCTTCTAAATTATACACTACGCCATCTTTTTTTAATCCTTCTACCAACCGAGCGCGATCTTGGGGATCATGCCAGATGTTTATCACCAACGATGTCCTGCCAATCACATCCTCGCGAGTATATCCGGTTATTTGGCTAAATCCCCGGTTGATGTCTATATACATCCCATCCGACAGGCGATTGAGATTAATAGAATCCGGATTGGTATAAAACGCCAGGCGGAAACGCTCTTCGCTTTCTTGAAGTTTCTCCACCGCCTGCTTGCGTTCGGTAATATCGCGAACGATGCTGGAGACGCCTATGATTTCACCTTCTCTGTCCCTGATTGGAGAAACAGTTATAGAGACGGGGATTTTCTCCCCATTCTTTTTCATACGCACTGTTTCAAAATGTTCAATCCTCTCCCCCTGCCCGATTTTTTCTAATATCCGTGGCATTTCTTCAGAAAGGTCATGTGGGATAAGAATGGAAATCGACTTTCCAATAGCTTCTTCGGCAGAGTAGCCGTACATTCTTTCAGCGGCATTATTCCAATTGGTGATAATGCCGGCCAGGGTTTTGCCAATGATGGCATCATCTGAGTTCTCTACAATTGTTGCTAACCTCGCATTCTTACTTTGGGCAGTGCGTTCCTCGGTCTGGTCGCGGAAGACAAGCACCACGCCGGTAGTTTTACCATTATCATCCCGGATTGGCGCGCCGCTGTCGGCAATGGGGATTTCCTTTCCGTCCTTTGAAATGAGCAGTGTGTGATTGGCAAGACCTACGACGACCCCGTCACGCAAAACTCTTTCAACCGGATTTTCTACATGCCGGCGTGATTCTTCGTTGATGATGCTGAAGATTTTTACAAGTGGTTTGCCTGCCGCATCTTTAACCGTCCGGCCGGTTAGCTGTTCGGCAACCGGATTCATGCGGGTAATTCGTCCGTTTATGTCGGTTGCTATCACTGCATCACCAATGGAATTGAGCGTTGTACGAAGGTTATCCTCACTTGCACGCAGAACCTTTTCCATCTGTTTCTGATGCTTGTTTGTCTCTTCCAATTCATGAACTCGCAGGCGGATTTTTTTTAGTTCAGTGATAAGTTTGGCTATTGTTTTATTTTCATCTTTCATATTGCCTCTCTATTGTTAAATTATTTTGGGGGACAAAATAATATGATTTCTAAATTCATCGGTAACTATTCACGTATACCGGTTATTTATCTTACAGTAAGCATTCGACTTCCCGCCCGAGCCGGACACGCGCTCAAACCGGACAGAAAAGCTATGCTGAGCCCTTCAATATGTTCAGGATAAATTTAGTCGAAGCGTGATCAAAGTAATTCAAAGCGGATACCTGAATAGTTACATTTATTGTAATATTTTAGTTCTTTGAAAATATGATCATTCCATTTACAAAAGCAGAATACAGTAAAAAATATTCTATATCAGTAAAAGGAATTCAACCCCTTTTCAGCTTTCCTTCAACAAGCGCTCGACAAAGCTCACGCCGGAGACTCAGGACAGACCCTTAGTAAGGGAAGGAATTTACCCTCCTGCTCAGAAGGGATTACGAGAGGTTGTGCACCAAACATTGTTGATCACGTACTTTAAAAGGAAATATGATAGAATTTATTATACAGCCAGAGTGTTACAATTTATTTTAATGTTATTGTATGGAATAATTTTTATATTTTCAAGTTTTTATTTATGGAGCACCTGCTTTATTTTATGAATCGAAGCGGCGGGTGTGAGAGATTATTGTCCAAAATAGACTCCTTCTTCCAGAAATCCCCGATCGATGATTGCATTGTCGGTATACCCGGACATGTACAGCACTTTCAGATCACAACCCATCTTCCGTAACTGATCTATCAAATCTCTGCCACTCATGTCCGGCATGATAATATCGGTGACCAAACAGGTCCATGGCAGGTTCATTTTCTCCGGCAAGTTTCAGCGCCTCTGCGGCATTTTGGCCGTCGAGAACTGTTTGCAACCGGATATTTTCGCCGATGATTTCACTGCGTTAAAAAACAGGCGCTCTAAAACGCAGAGGCGCAGAGAAAGAAGATTTTATCAGAAAATTAAAGCATTACGAATTTTTTAAAAATTAAACGGTTACCGATATTCAGATCCTGATTATTTTTTTTAAATCGCTGAAGCGATTAGAAAAGGCTTCTTTCATGTCAGCCCGCGACTTAAGTTACGGGCGCGAACGAACAGTTTTTTTAACCGTTTCAGCGATGTATGAGAAATATGCTTGCTTATCCCTGCGATCGGTTACGCTTAATTTTTTTTATTGCATATTCCACTTTGGTTTACTTAATTTAAAAATATTTATTTTTTTCGGTTTTTCCTGCCCGGCGTAAACAGATGCAGTTTTGAAATTTCGGGCAACAAAATAAAACGGAATGCGTAGAAATTGGTTTAACTATTTAAATTATTGCATAATAAAAGAGGAGGCAAAAAATGGTAAAAAAATCAATAAGTTCAATGTTTGTTCTATTTCTGGTGATGGCCGGTATTGCGTTTGGTCAGACGGTAGATGATATTGTGAAAAAGAGCATCGAGGCACGCGGGGGATATGACAAGATTAAATCGATAAACACCTACAAAATGACAGGCAAAGTGATGGCACAAGGGATGGAGATGCCGATAATCATGATCAAGAAACGTCCGAATTTAACCAGAATGGATATTTCCATGCAGGGGCAAACCATGGTTCAGGCTTATGACGGTGAAACAGCCTGGATGATCAATCCGTTTATGGGGGATCCAACACCACAGACGATGCCGGAAACGCAGGCAAAATCGATGAAAGAAGATGCCGATTTTGACGGACAATTGGTGGATTATAAGAAAAAAGGACATAAAGTCGAACTGATGGGCAAAGAGGATATGGAAGGCACAGAAGTCTACAAATTGAAACTTTCGCTGAAAAACGGGGACATTCAATATATTTATCTGGACAGTGAATATTATCTTCCCCTTAAATCTACAGCAAAGATCAAGCGGGGTGAGGCTGAAATTGAATCCGATAGTTATTTGAGTGACTATAAAGACGTGAGCGGATTGATGATTCCGTTTTCCATCGAACAGAAAATGAATGGCAATATAGCGGCTCAGATTACCATTGAAAAAGTTGAAACCAATGTGGCTGTTCCCGATTCTCTTTTTAAAATGCCCGAAAAGAAGTAATCGCCAGTAAAAACTAAACAATGCAAGGTAATTCACTAGTATCGCTTCCAATTCGATACCGGGTTTTGTCCCTGTAATTTTGATATTTTGTAATTATTCAGCCACTAAGGCACGAAGACACGAAGTGACACAACAACAGATCATTGTTATAGTGAACCTTTGTGACTTAGTGGCTTTGTGGCACAGGCACCTGAATAGTTACGATATTTTTTGTAACTATTCAGGTATGCCGGTCTTTTTGTTGTACAGTAAGCCTTCGACTCTGCTTAAGCTGGCCTAAATAGTGTCTGTCCGAATTTGTCATTCCCGCATTCTTTTAGCGGGAATCCATTTCTGTCCTTAAGGAGATTCCCTGTCTGCAACAGGCAGGCGGCTTAAAGATTGCCGGAATGACAATGCTGTGGGTATTTTCGGACAGACACTAAATAACCATGCTGAGCGGCGTCGAAGCATGATTAAATTTAAAATAGTGAGCATATCTGAATAATTACTATTTTTTTATCATAAATTCGGTTTTAAATTTTTTGTTCGCTAATAAAATAATTCGGAGAGTTAAAAAATGAAGGCAAAAACCAATCTTATCGTTCTGATCTGCCTGTTTGTTGCCGGTTTTTCATTTGCGCAGGAGAAGAAAAATGCTGTAAAAATTGATTCCTACACTTTCGGCGCCATCGAGGCCCGCGCCATTGGCCCTGCGGTGATGAGCGGCAGAATTATGTCCATCGATGCGGTAGCAAAAAACCCGAACATCATTTATGTGGGCGCTGCCGGCGGCGGTGTGTGGAAATCCATCGACGGCGGTGTTACCTTTAAACCGGTATTCGATAAATACACGCAATCCATCGGAGATATTACCATCGATCAGAATCACCCGGATACGGTCTGGGTCGGCACCGGTGAATCGGACACGCGCAACAGCGTTTCGGTGGGCACCGGAATTTACAAAACCACCGACGGCGGCGATAACTGGCACTTGATGGGATTGGAGCATTCTGAGCGGATTGCTGATATTGTTATCGATCCGCGCAATTCCGATGTGATTTACGCAGCCGTTCCGGGTCACCTCTGGAACGCCAACAAGGAGCGCGGTTTGTACAAAACCGGCGACGGCGGCAAAACCTGGGAAAAGATTCTGTATGTAGATGAAAATACCGGCTGCCCGGATATTGCCATCGATCCGCAGGAACCGGATATTCTTTACGCGGCCATGTGGCAGTTCCGCCGCTGGCCTTATTTTTTCAAATCCGGCGGCCCCGGCAGCGGTTTGCACAAAAGCACCGACGGCGGCAAAACCTGGAAAAAGCTGACCAACGGTCTGCCGACAGGGGAATTGGGCAGAATTGCTGTCGACGTGGCTTCCTCCAGAACCAGCGTGCTTTATGCCTCCGTTGAAGCCGGCGATAAGCAAACCGCTTTCTTTCGTTCCGACGATCTCGGCGAAAGCTGGTCCAAAGTAAATTCTTCTACCAGTGTAACCATGCGGCCTTTTTATTTCAGCCATGTTTTAGTGGATCCGGAAGATTACAACCGTGTCTACAAAACCGCTTACACATTAATGGTTAGTTCCGATGCCGGTAAATCGTTCCGGCAAGCGGGACGAGGCGTACACCCGGATTTTCATGCCGTCTGGATCAATCCAGCCAATGGAAGAAATGTTTTGGCCGGAACGGATGGCGGCGTTTACGTCTCTACAAACCGGGGCAACTCATTTCGCTTTCTGCGTAATTTACCGGTTTCCCAGTTCTACCGCGTTAGTTGTGATATGGCCAAACCGTATCATGTTTATGGCGGGCTGCAGGATAACGGCGCCTGGTACGGGCCGTCCCGCAGTCCCAACGGTATTGAAAACCGGGATTGGCAAAATGTGGGCGGCGGCGACGGTTTCTGCGTTTATGCCGATCCAACCGATGAAGATATCGTCTATTCCGAATGGCAGGGCGGCAATATCAGCCGGCTGTATAAATCCGGAAATGAAGCGAAGGATATTAAACCTCACCCCAAAGAAGGCGAACCCAAATACCGCTTTAACTGGAACACACCGGTCGCGCTCAGCCCCAATCGCCCGGGCAAGCTTTACATCGGTGCGCAGTTTCTGTTTCAATCCACCGACAAGGGTGAGTCCTGGCAGCGTATTTCGCCAGATCTAACCACCAACGATCCGGCCAAACAGAAGCAGATGGAAACCGGCGGTTTGACCATCGACAATTCTTCGGCGGAAAACCACTGTACCATTTTCACCATCTGCGAATCTCCGCTCGATGAACAGATTATTTGGGTGGGAACCGATGATGGCAATCTGCAAGTCACACAAGACGGCGGGAAACAGTGGACGAATGTGGTTGCTAATGTGCCCGGTCTGCCCCCGGCTACCTGGTGCAGCAGTGTAGAAGCGGGTCATTTCGACAAAACCACAGCTTATGTCACATTCGACGGGCACTGCACCGGCGATATGAAAACGTATGTTTACAAAACTACGGATTTGGGTAAAACCTGGCTGCCCATTGCCGGCGATGCCATTAAAGGGTACGCCCACGTAATCCGTGAAGATTTTGCAGACCGGAATCTGCTTTTTATCGGCGCCGAATTTGGCTTGTTTGTATCCGTAGACGGTGGTGAACAGTGGGCGCAATTTACCGGCAAGCTGCCCAATGTTTCGGTGAGAGATATGGTGATTCATCCCCGTGAATCGGATTTGATTCTGGGAACGCACGGACGCGGGATTTACATCATCGACGATATCAGTCCGCTGCGGAAAATCACACCGAAAGTACTAAATTCTCAGGTCGCATTTTTGCCGGCAAAACCCACTATTTTGACGCAACCCTCGGGATTTATGAATTTTCCCGGCGGTGGTGAGTTTGTGGGACAGAATCCCAACGAAGTGGCAACCATCACCTATTATATGAAAAAACGCCATGTTTTTGGCGATATGAAGATTGAAATTTATAATGCAGATGGTGAACTGGTAAAAAAACTGCCCGGCGGGAAGAGACGGGGCATCAACCGTGTGTACTGGCAGATGCGGTTGAAACCACCCAAAGTTCCCCATTCTCCTGTTCTGGCCGGCGGAGCGCTATTTGGGCCGATGGTACCGGAGGGAACCTATCAGGTAAAGCTGATCAAGGGCAAAAATACATACACTAGTAAAATTCAATTGATCCCGGATCCGGATTCGCCCCATGCCAAAGCCGACCGCGAAATGCAGCAGAAGACAGTATGGCAGCTTTACAAAATGCAGGAACGCCTGGCCTATATCGGAGGATCCGTCACCGGCGCTCGTGATCAGGCAAAAAAACGTATGGAACAACTGAAAAAGAAAGATAAATTTCGTAAAGAGCTGAATCAATTTGCCGGCCGGTTAGACCGGTTGCACAAAACCATTGTGGCAACCCGAACCGGCGGCATTACGGGCGAAGTGCAACTGCGGGAAAAAGTGGTCGGATTGTACAGCTCGGTGAATGGTTACGGCGGCAGACCTTCCGAAACCCAATTGGAACAAGTGCCGATTTTGCAGAAAGAGATCGAGAAAAAGGACGGGGAATTTAAGATCATTTTGAAAAAGGATTTGCCGAAAATAAATTCCCGGTTACAAAAGAAAAAACTGGCGCCCATCAAAATTATGAATAGAGAGGAATGGGATAAAACACAGAGACAAAATTAATCTTCGGCCCGGGTGGCTTCCGGACATCCGGGTACTAAGACATTGTATCGTGGTTTTACACGATTAACGGACATAACTGCAACTTATAAAATCGTTATGAATATGTTGGCTGAATAGATACAATTTCTCCGCGTCCTCTGCGCCTCTGCGTTAAAAAACAGGCGCTCTGAAACGCAGAGACGCAGATTTTATTAAAAAATTAAAGCAATACCGCCTGAGGATAAACCCTCAGGCTCAAAAGTGGAAGGACGCTAAAGCGTCCTTTAGGGTGCTTCCATATTTAAGCCTGTTGCTTCAGCTTCAGGCGAGGGTTAATTTTTACTCCTGTGACCGGTTACGTTACGTTCTTTTAAGTTGTATAATCTTTGTGCCTTCGGGTCCCGGCGGCAGAATTTATAAACGATGCAGGTTATGTGGAAAATAGCGAAAAGCTGTAAAATGACGAGCAGATTTCTCCTGTTGGTTTTGTTCCTGTTTTCCACCGCCGGATCACTCTCCGCGCAAACGGGCAAACCGTCCCAATGGTTCAGATTCAGAGGCAGCCGTCATTTTTCTGAAAAAAAAATCAGGGAAATGACGGGATTGAAAAATGAGGAAAAATTAACCCGGCAGGAATTATCGGAAAAGGCAAACCTGTTTGTCCAATTTTTGCATGACGATGGTTACCTTTCCGCTAGAATCGATTCGATTGTCCGGCCGCAAAATCCGGGGGAGAAAAATCCGGCGCTCATTTATCTGTACGAAGGGAATCTTTTTAAAACCCGTCAATTGTTCATCTTTGGAAACAAACGGTTCAAACTGCAAAAAATTCGCAGATGGATGCAGACTAAACCGGGGAAAATTTTTAAGCCGGAAAAACTGAAGGCCGATGTACAAAAATTACTGACTGAATATGCGAAGAATGGGTTTCTGCTGGCGAAAATTGAAATTCAAAAAGTTGATGTCGATTATCCCAACAACGCCGTGGATGTTGTCCTGAACATCGATGAAAATAATCCGGTACCATTGAAAGCGTTTCAAATCTCCGGCAACCGGACCACTAGAAAATCCGTGATTACGCGTGAGTTAGGGTTCCGGCCGGGTAAAATTGTTACCCAAACACGAATGGACAAAATAAAAGACCGGCTTGGCAGGTTATCATTTGTCCGCCTGACCGATGACCCCCGGGTTGTTTTTACCCCGGACAGCGCCGCAGTGATCCAACTCCGCATACAAGAACAGAACAGCTCCCAATTGAATGGCGTACTTGGCTACAATCCCAAACAGGGGGATCAAAACGGGTATGTCTCCGGTCAGCTCAATCTGCAGTTCCGCAATCTACTGGGCACCGGACGCTCTTTTCTTGCTCTTTGGGAAAAACGCGGCCCGGTTTCACAGAGCCTGCGCTTGTCCTATGAAGAACCCTACTTGTTAGGCTGGCCGCTGAACGGGGAATTCGGTTTTTTTCAGAATGTGCAGGACACCTCTTTTGTCCGCCGCAGTTGGCACCTGGGATTTAACATGTATTTGTTTGAAAATGTCACATCCGGCGTTCGTTTCGGACAGGAAAGCGTGATTCCGGATTCCATCGGCCGGGCGCTTTACGGTTTGCCGCGCAGCAACGCCAGCCGGCTGTTTCTCAGCGTTGGCTTTGATTCCCGCGATCATCTCTGGAATCCAACTCACGGTATTTTGTACAGCACCAGTGTGGATTTTGTGGAGAAAAAAATCGATCCTTTGCTCGCCGGAGAAGGATCGAAACGGCGCGATTTCCGGCGGGTCAGTCTGGACCTGGAATATGTCCGGCCATTGTGGCCGCGCCATGTTCTCTTTTTCGGTTTTCACGGCAGGCAGGTGAAAATCGGAAATGAAGCGGTCCCAATCGATGAACTGTACCGGCTCGGCGGCGCCAAAAACCTGCGCGGTTACCGGGATGATCAATTCCTCGGCTCGCAAATTGCCTGGGGAACGCTGGAATACCGCTTCATTCTGGAAAAGGATTCGCGGTTTGGCTTGTTCATGGACGCCGCTGCTATCGGGCGGCGCAAGATCGGAAGAGCGGCGTGTAGGGAAAGAGTGTAGATCTCGGTGGTCGCCGTACCATTAAAAAAAAAA
>CAJVYQ010000090.1 GCA_913009825.1 uncultured Deferribacteres bacterium | reverse complement strand
AAAAACGATGTGTATTTGAAAAATGGCCTTTGGGATTCATTAATCGTAAACCTGCTGTTACAGTCTTTTTGGGATAGCCTAATAATATCGCAGAAATTAACACTTTAAAATGCTCATAACTTGGCGCTTATAAAAATGATTCAACCGGCGTCTGAATGAAAAACCGGAAAAAACCAAAGACGAAAATGGTCACAGCTAATTTGTTATTGACTATTTATACAGAATGTTTAAATTGTTATATAATATCATTCCAAAAAACAACCAATTGGAAAGGACATGTAACCATGGAAAAAGCCTCTCAAAACTCAAGCGACAGCACTGCCAAAAAGATCACCCGGCGCAGCTTTCTGGGTGGTACGGCAGCGACAGCGGCAGCATTCACCATCATCCCCCGCCATGTGTTGGGCGGTAACGGCTACACCGCGCCAAGCGATAAACTGAACATCGCCTGTGTGGGCGTGGGCGGGAAAGGAACCTCGGACACATTAGCCGTAAGCACGGAAAACATCGTCGCTCTCTGCGATGTGGACGATCTGAAAACGGCGGGCTTCGAAGAAAAATGCGCCGAAGATCCCAAAACAAAAGAGATGTTCGACAAGGCAAAAAAATACCGTGACTTCCGGATTATGCTGGACAAAGAAAAAAGCATCGATGCCATTACGGTGAGTATCCCGGATCATAATCATGCGGTTGTGGCTATGCGAGCTATTAAAATGGGCAAACATGTGTTTGTGCAGAAACCGTTGACGCACACCGTTTACGAAGCGCGTATGCTGCTGAAAGAAGCGCAAAAGGCCAACGTAGTCACGCAGATGGGCAACCAGGGCCATGCCGGCGAAGGCGCCCGGCTGGTGAATGAATGGATCTGGGACGGCGCCATCGGCGATATCCGCGAGGTGCATGCATGGACCAACCGTCCCATCTGGCCGCAGGGGATCGATCGGCCCAAAGAAATTCCCTCTGTTCCCAGTACACTGAACTGGAATGTCTGGCTGGGCCCGGCGTCCTGGCGTCCGTACCATCCGGCCTACGTGCCGTTTGCCTGGCGCGGCTGGTGGGATTTCGGTACCGGCGCGCTGGGCGATATGGGCGCGCACATTCTGGATCAGCCTTTTTGGGCGTTGGATCTGGGCGCTCCTTCCGCGGTGTACGCAAGTTCCACAAAATACACGGAAGATTCCTATCCCATGGCGGAAGTGATCCATTATGAATTCCCCGCCCGCGGCAAAAAGCCGCCGGTGAAATTAAACTGGTACGACGGCGGAATTATGCCGCCCCGACCGGAGGAGCTGGAAGAAGGCAGAATGATGGGCGAAAGAGGCGGCGGCGTCATTTTTATCGGCGATAAAGGCAAACTAATGTGCAGCGTGTACGGCGGCAATCCCCGCCTGATTCCGGAAAGCAAAATGCAGGCATACAAACGACCGCCGAAAACCATCCCCAGATCGCCCGGCATTCATCAGGAATGGATCGAAGCGATCAAAAACGGCAAAAAATCGACCACGGATTTCAGCTACTCTTCCCGTTTGACGGAAATGATGCTGTTGGGCAACATTGCCATCCGCATGAAAGATAAAAACAGCAAATTGCAGTGGGACTCCAAAAATATGAAATTCCCCAACATGCCGGAAGCGGATCAGTATGTACAAACAAAATATCGTCCGGGCTGGGCGTTATAAAAAAGTGTGAAGTGAGCTAAAGTTAATATTTTATTTCATTTCACCGAAAAAGTTTGTTTTTAGCATAGTTTTTCAATCTGTTGGTTTGCAGGTCGATTCGGCAAATCGACCTGCATGAATGGATCATAATGTTTACGAAACGCTCAAAAAAACTCATCTTTTTGAGTGTTTCGTGTGCCTGGCGGGCAGAATAATTAGGAAACAGGTAACAGTTTAGTCCTTTGAAATTGTTAATTCAGTTTCTTACATAAAGCAGATGTCCCGACTCCGTTCCGATAAAAATCATCGGAACTTCCCGCCTGCGGCGGACAGGCGCTTAACATGACATGAGTGGAGGCTGTTACCCTGAGCGGAATCCCGATGGTTTTTATCGGGATGAAGTCGAAGAGTCTACTTGTTTCTTCTCGTTACGAATAAGATATTTTCAAACAACTAAATGTTACAAAAACAGAAAGATTGACACCATGTCCGAAAATAATCGAATCAACCGAAGAAAATTTCTCAAATCGGCAGTCCTGACGGCAGGAACGTTCACTATCGTTCCCCGTTCCGTGCTGGGCGGCACAGGCTACATTCCGCCCAGCGACCAGTTGACAAAAGCCGTGGTCGGCGTCGGCGGCATGGGCCGGGGACATTTACGCTACAAAGACGCCAGACTTCTGGCGGTTTGCGATGTGGACCGGCACCACCTGCAACGGGCGCTGGATATCGGCGGCAGGGACGTGAAGGGGTATCACGATTTTCGCGATGTACTGGCGCGGGAAGATATCGATATCATCCACATCGCCACGCCGCCGCACTGGCACGGCCTGATCTCCATTGCCGCCGCTAAAGCCGGTAAAGATATCTGGTGCGAAAAACCGATGACGCGTACCATCGGAGAAGGGAAAGAGGTTGTCCGGGTTGTCAATCAATACGAGCGAATTTTCAGAATCAACACCTGGTTTCGTTTCAGAGGAAATTTTTACGGCTTCGGCACTACCGTAAATCCGATTAAAAAAATTGTCAACAGCGGCATTCTGGGCCGGCCGCTCAAAGCAACCATCAGCCGCAATACCGGTTTTGCCTGGAAATTTTACTGGAGCGGCAAAACCGATTTAAAACCACAGTGGATTCCCGAAGAACTGGACTACAATTTCTGGCTGGGACCGGCGCCGTACAAACCGTACAATAAGCAGCGCGTCCACACCACTTTTCGCGGCTACTGGGATTATGACGGCGGCGGACTTGGCGATATGGGGCAGCATTATCTGGATCCCGTCCAATATTTACTGGGAAAAGACGATACCAGTCCGGTGGAAATTGAAGCGGATGCGCCGCAGCAGCATCCGGACGCCGTGGGCAGTTGGCGGAATATCCGCATGAAATATGCCGACGGCTGTGAAATTTTCTTAGACGGCGAGGATGTGGAAAAGGATCAGCCGTTTTTAGCAGGCCCCAACGGAAAACTTTACCGCAGCTTGAAATCCGATATTCCGCATCTGAAAGAGAAACTCGCCGAGATGCCGGAACCGGAGCCGCAAATAACCGATTTTCCCGAAGCGGTGCGAACCCGGCAAAAATTCGCCCTGAACGAAAGCAACGGACACCGCTCCGCCACCCTGGTAAATCTGGCAAAAATTGCCGTGCGCCTGGGCAGAAAGCTTCATTTTGATCCGGTGAAGCAGGAATTTATCAACGATGAAGCGGCCAACCGTTTGATCAATCAACCCATGCGCGCGCCGTGGCATTTTTGATTCAGAGAGAAAAAAAACCCCGGGGTCTCAAAGACCCCGGGGTTTTCAGAATAGATAAACAATGGAGAAAAGATACACCATGTATAGTTTGATTCAGAGAGATGTTTGAACTGGGTGATTGGCCAGACTAATCCCCTGAATTGTCATTCCCGAATGCTCCTATCGGGAATCCAGGATACAACAAATGCCGGACTGAATTTTGTATCTTTTTTAGAAATGGCGAGATAAGAGGATCTTTTTGAAATTAGACGTAATCAAGGAAAAATAATTGTACCATTTTAGTCTTGCAAAAGAAATGTACGCTTTTGTTTTATTAAAACGAAATCAGAAACTGTCATTCCCGCATGGTTTAAGCGGCCTGCTATTGCAGACAGGGAATCTGCATCAATTCAATAAATGGATTCCCGATAGAAGCATTCGGGAATGAGAAGTCTCTGGACAATTGTAGTTTTTAAAAATTAAAGTGCTACAAATAAATACTCAGGATAATTTCAATGAGTAATTATTATTTCGTTTACATTCTTGCAAGTGAAAAAAACGGCACATTGTATATTGGAGTAACGAACAATCTTAAGCGGAGAATTTTTGAACATAAAAACAATCTTTTAGAAGGATTTACAAAAAAATATCAAGTTCACAAATTGGTATATTTTGAAGCGCATCAGGATGTGAAATTTGCGATTTCAAGAGAAAAAAAATTGAAAAAATGGAACAGACAATGGAAAATAAATTTGATCGAAAAGAACAATCCGGGATGGAAAGATATGTATGATCAATTGTAGTTTTAGGATTCAATATTATTTCCGAATCTTTTTATCGGATATTCTAAAATCAGAAGATATGAGAATGTGGATTCCCGCTAAGAGCATGCGGGAATGACAGCCTTTTATTATTGGCTATTTTAAAACTTTTTAAAAGGACTAAGGTGATACAAGAAATGCGAAAGATATGGATTCCCGATAGAAGCGTTCGGGAATGACAATAAACACGAATTCTGGAATTTGAAGAAGAAAATTGAAGAAAACTGGAGAATAATTAGCCAATGTTTAACAACAGAATAATCCTTTTTATCGCCCTGTTTTTAACTCTGATTACTCCCATCTCATCACAGGCATTTCAAACGGACAATCAGGCCAAAATCACTTTGCCTGCCCTGCTGGAAAAACTTCCGGCGCAGGATGGAACCGAAGCGGAATTGATCTTCTCCGCACTGCTGAACACAGGGAACAGCGGAATTGAACAAATTTGCCGGCAACTGAATGCGCCGCAAAGCGAAAAAGTAACACAGGCAAAATTTGCTCTCAACGGTCTGGCCAAGTTTGTCTCCCGCGGCGACCGGGAAGCCGGCCGAATCCGGTTTGTGCAAGCCGTTTTGGCGGCGTTACAGCAAAATAGCAATACGGGGACACAATCTTTTCTGATCCGCCAAGTGCAAATTGCCGGCAAAGATGAAGCGGTTGTTCCTTTATCCCGCTACCTGAATGATGAAAAACTTTGCGAACCGGCAACACAGGCGCTGCTTGCCATTGCCACTGGTGCCGCAAAAGAAGTGTTACTTGCGGCGTTGGAGCAGGTGAATCAGGCAAATCAGATTACAATCGCAAAGGCTTTAGGCGAATTGCGCTGCAAAAAGGCGGTTCCGAAAATTAAAGAACTGAGTCAGAGTAAAAATGAGAATATCCGCGCCGTTTCATTGTTCGCTCTGGCCAACATCGGTGCAGACGGCAGCGAGTCCGTTCTCAGACAGGCCGTGCAAACTGCATCGCAGAAACAGGTGAATGAGTTAAGCTCCTGTCTGCTGCTCTTTGCCCAAAGACGCGCTGAGGCGGGAGACAAACAAACCGGCGGAAAAATATACCGTGACGTGCTGCAAACCGGACCCGACGCCGCGCGTTCCTCCGCTCTCACTTCTCAGATAGAATTAACCGGCGCAGCGGCTCTACCCGACTTACTGACCGCCCTCGACTCTCCGGTAAAATCGCTGCAAAATACAGCGTTGATGCTGGCTGCGCGTTTTCCGGGTCAAACCGCCACAGAAAAATTTGCACTAAAAATGGAACAGGCACCGCCGCAATTAAAGAACAAGCTGCTGCTTATGCTAGGACAGCGCGGCGATAAAACCGCCGTTCCTGCCGTAAAAACGGCGATGATGTCCGGCAACGTTGCCGTGAAAATTGCCGCCGTTCAGGCATTAACCAAACTGAACGGCCCGAAATCGGTTTCCGATTTTCTGCATCTTCTGAGCACAACGGAGAATGGCGAAGTGATTACGGCGGTTAAAAACGCACTGCTGCAGTTCCCCGTAGATGAAATAGCCGGCACTGTTGTCAAATCGTTGCAAGGTGCGACCGATCCCGCAAAAATTGCCCTGTTGGATATTCTGTCCCAACGAAAGGCGCAGGTAAAAACAAAAGTGCTTTTCAAATTGGCCAAAAGCAGCAACCTTTCCGTGCAGCGAGCGGCCATTCGCACTCTGTCCGTTGCGGCCGGCGACCGGGACTGGAAAAACCTGCTTAAATTATTATTCACGGCAGAAGACGGATCAGTCCGGGAAGCAACACAAAATGCACTGATTGCGATTCTAAAAAAGTCGTCCAGGCCGGAGACAAGGATTGCCGATTTGCGCAAACGTTACCGGAAAGCGGATCAAACTAAAAAGCAGGTTCTGCTGCGGATTCTGGCAATGACCGGCGATGAGAAAGCGCTTGAACTAATTGCGCAGGAAGCATACGGGGCCGATCCGGACATTCAGCAGGCGGCCATCCGGGCGCTTTCCGCCTCAAAAAAAGAATCGGCATTTGCCCCGCTCTTTAATGCGGCACAGCAGGCGCAGGATGCGGATCAGCGGATTTTGGCAGTGCAGGGATGCCTGCAAATTCTGGAATCCGCCGGCATGTATCCGGCCATCAAAATTCAACGCTACAAAAAACTGATGCCGGTTGCGGAACGACCGGAGGAGAAAAAAGCCATCCTTGCCGCTCTGTCCAACATCCAAACTCCTGCTACGCTGCAGTACGCCGCCCGCTTTTTGCAGGATGATGTTCTGAAATCCGCCGCTGCCGTTGCCGCGGCAAAAATAGCGGCCACCGAAAAAAAACAGCAGGATGCTCTGTCCGGCTACCAAATCGTCTCCGCCATGATCGGTGCACAGGATGAAAACCTGCAGGCCATAATCGACAACCAATTTCCCGGCAATTCCGGTTTGAACCAACCGCCGCGAGGCTTCACCGCCCTGTTCAACGGCAAAGATCTGACCGGCTGGAAAGGACTGGTGGCCAATCCGGTGAAACGAGCGCAGATGAGTGAAGAGGAACTGGCCAAAACCCGGGCGGAGGCGGACAAATTGATGCGGCAGCACTGGCGGCTGGAAAACGGCATTTTGATGTTTGACGGCAAAGGGCACAGCCTGTGCACCGCAAAAGATTACACCAATTTCGAAATGTTCGTCGACTGGAAAATCGGCAAACACGGAGACAGCGGCATCTATCTGCGCGGTTCTCCGCAAGTGCAAATTTGGGATACGGCGCAGTGGCCGGAAGGCTCCGGCGGACTGTACAACAACAAAAAGGGGCAGAGCAAACCGCTTGTGTGCGCGGATAATCCCATCGGCGAGTGGAACCGGTTTCACATCATCATGATTGACGACCGGGTGACGGTTTATCTGAACGATGTTTTAGTAGTGGATAATGTAGTCATGGAAAATTACTGGGAACGGAATAAACCGATTTATCCCACGGGTCAGATTGAACTGCAATCACACAATTCACAGCTCTATTTCAGAAACATTTTCATTCGTGAACTGCCGGAAACAAAGAAACTGTTCAGTGGCCCTTTGTTCAACGGCGAAGATTTATCGGGATGGCAGCAGATTGGCGGTAAAAAAGGAAGCTGGCGGGTTGAAAAAGGCATTCTTTTCACCACCGGCAAGGGCGGCGGCTGGCTCTCTACAGAAAAAGAATTTGCCAATTTTATTCTGGAACTGGAATTCCGCGTGCCGCCCGGCGGCAACAGCGGCGTTTTTTTGCGCACTCCGCGTCAGGGAAATCCCGCTTATGTGGGCATGGAAATTCAGGTACTGGACGATTACGCGGCTCAATACGCCAACCTGCACAAATGGCAATACACCGGCAGCGTTTACGGCGTCCAGGCGCCTTCCGCCCGGGTTACCAAACATGCCGGCCGGTGGCAAACGATGAAAATTATCTGCAAAGACCCCCATGTGCAGGTGATCGTAAACGGCACCCAAACCATCGACACCAACCTGATCGATCATCTGGATCTGGAGGCTTCTCATCCGGGCCTGAAAAGGAGAAAAGGTTACATCGGTCTGCAAAATCACAGTTTGAGGGTTGAATTTCGCAATATTCACATAAAGGAACTGGAATAAAAATGTCGCTGCTCAGGGTGCCCGGTTTAAAGATGAAGCGATTGTAGGGCGATTCGCTGGATCGCCAACCTGTTGGCTTGTAGAGCTAAGGAGTCTCGTCGCCCTGCATTAATGGACATTATTTTTACACGAAAAGACATTCTTCATATTATTTAACCATAGTAAGGAGTTCTTTAAAAATGAGTTCTCAAAGTAACAAACAAGAAATTGGCCGCAGAAACTTCCTGCGTACTTCGGCGGCAGCAAGCGCCGGATTCTTCATCTCGCCCATCGTAAAAGGACAGAAAGTGAGCAAAGGTGCCAACGATTTGAACATTGCCCTGCTCGGCACCGGCGCCGAAGGGCAGGTGCTGATGAATGCCATTCTGAAAATTCCCGGCAGTAATATCCGTTTCAAAGCGGTGTGCGATATCTGGACATCTTACAATCAAAAACGCGCCTATCGCATGTTAAAAAAATACGGTTACGAACTGAATCCGTACGAAGATTACCGGGAAATGCTGGCCAAAGAAAAGGACCTGGATGCGGTGATTATCGCCACGCCCGATTTCTGGCATGCCCGGCACACTATCGCCTGTCTGGACGCGGGTATCAACGTGTATTGCGAAAAGGAGATGTCCAACACTCTGGAGGGCGCAAAGCAGATGGTGTTAGCGGCGCGGAAGACGGGAAAATTGCTGCAGATCGGCCATCAGCGGCGCAGCAACCCGCGCTATCTGTTCTCCTACAACCGGTTAATCAAAGATGCCAAGCTGTTGGGCCGAATCACCGCCGTCAACGGACAGTGGGATCGATCCGTGCAGCCTGATCTGGGCTGGCCGAAAAAATACGCCATCCCGCCGGCAAAATTGAGCAAATACGGCTTTAAAAATATGCATCAGTTCCGCAACTGGCGCTGGTACAAAGGACTGGGCGGCGGTCCCATTGTAGATCTGGGATCACATCAGATCGACATTTTTAACTGGTTTCTGGACGCGGTGCCGAAACGCGTCTTTGCCAGCGGCGGTACCGATTACTACGAGAAAGCGACCCACCAATGGTACGACAACGTTCTGGCCATTTACGAATATGAAACCCGGCACGGCATGGTCCGGGCTTTTTACCGCACTTTGACCACCAACAGCAGCGAAGGCTATTTTGAGAATTTTCTTGGCGATCAGGGAAGTTTGCAAATCTCGGAATCCGCCGGCAGAGAAGGCGTTTACCGTGAACCGTCCGCGCCCGACTGGAGCAAATGGGTGGAACTGGGCTACCTTAAAGCGCCCGAAGAGGAAAAGAAAGCGCCCAATACAGGCGCCGTTCTGGATGTGCGGGAAACGCTGGCGCCGCCCAAACATACCCTGCCGGTGGTGTTCAACGATCCCTATCACCAGCCGCACCTGAAGAATTTCTTTGCCGCCGTGCGGGGTAAGGCAAAACTGAATTGTCCCGAAGATATCGGTTACGAGACGGCTGTCACCGTCCTTAAAGTGAACAAAGCGATCGAGGCGGGGCGCAGATTAACTTTCAAACCGGAAGAATTCACCATATAATTCGGATACGAAAATGCTCAGAAAGAATTTTACAATTTACCTTTTACTTGGATTCTCTGTCTTCTTTTGGGGAACATCCATCCGGGCGCAGAAGGCAAAACTGGGGGACGTCGGCGACGGTTCCCGAACCACACCCGTTCATGTGATCGATCTGTACGATGAAGAGGGCGCGGTGATCCGGTTGGACGACCGGCCGGTTCTGCCGTTTTCCACAAAACAAACCTGCAATCCGTGCCATGATTACGGTAAAATCAGTTCCGGCCGGCATTTTAATGCGTCCGATCCTACGGTTGATCCGGGCCGGACGGGCGAACCGTGGATTTTAGTGGATCCGATCACAGCGACACAAATACCGGTTTCCCAGCGCAACTGGCCCGGCGTTTATCAGCCGCAGCAGCTTGGCCTGACGCCGTGGTATTTCCTGCAGCATTTTGGCCGCCAGATGCCCGGCGGGGGTATCGCCGAAAACGACAGCGCAGACGGACCGGATGTTGCCATGCGCTGGTGGGTTTCCGGCAAGTATGAAATCAATTGTCTCGCTTGTCACAGCGGCGCGGCGGAACAGGATCAGGCCGGATGTGCGCTGCAACTGGCCCGGCAAAATTACCGCTGGGCCGCGGCGGCCGCCAGCGGCATCGCCACGGCGCACGGTTCGGCAAAAGCGATGCCGGACAATTACGATATTTACTACGGCGTAGCCCCGGATGATTCCAGAGACGTGCCGCCGGGAATCGAGTACCATACCGCACGGTTCAATAATAAAGGAAAAGTGTTTTTTGATCTCAAAAGAGAGGCGCCGAATAACAGATGTTACTTTTGCCACTCTACAAAAGATATATCACAATCGACCGCTGAAAAAGGCCGGGCCGATGAGGATGTGCATCTCCAGGCCGGGATGCAATGCGTGGACTGCCATCGCAACGGTCTGGATCATCAAATGACGCGCGGATACGAAGGCGAGAACAATAATGCGGCGACCCTGACGTGCAAAGGATGCCACACCGGCGATAAAAATAACGACAAACCCACAAACGGCCGCTTCGGCGCGCCGCGGCCAAAACACGCCGGAATTCCGCCGGTTCATTTTGAACGGTTGTCCTGCACCGCGTGTCACTCCGGTCCCTGGCCGGACAAAAATACCCATCAGATCAAAACTTCCCGGGCGCACGGGCTGGGAACACAGGGCATTAAAAAAACTGCCGATGTTATGCCCTACCTTACTTCGCCCGTTTTTGTAAAAGAAAAGAGCGGCAAGATTGCGCCGCACAAACTGTTGTGGCCGACATTTTGGGCGTTTACCAACGGAGACAGCATTGCCCCCATTTCACCAGAACGGGTTAAACCGTTAGCGCTGTGGGCTATTGCCGCCGACACGCTTACCGACAGCACTAACTACGCCCGTATCAACGCCGGAAACTGGCCGGAATTCACGCCGCAAAAAATAAGCGGCATTCTGGATACGCTGGGGAAAAAATTCCCGGATGAAGGAGTTCCCACATTTATCAGCGGCGGTTTTGCCTATCAACTGGATACAACCAATCAATTAACCAAAAAGGAAAGCCCGGCCGGCCAGCCGTATTCCTGGGCGTTCGCTCACGATGTCCGCCCCGCTTCCCAATCCCTGGGAGTACGCGGCTGTTCCGATTGCCACGATTCCGGTTCACCTCTCTATTTCGGCAATGTAACCGTTTCCACACCGGTGACCGGAGAAAAAATGGGCAGCAAAAAAATGACGGCGTTCAATCGTCTGGGATCGGTTTATCCGAGAGTATTTGCCTTTTCCTTTCTGTTTCGCCCCTGGCTGAAAATTCTCCTGCTGCTCTCTGTGCTGATCCTGTCTGCCGTTTTTATCCTGTATTTTTTCAAAGGGTTGGATTTTGTCATTAAAACCATGGCTCATAAAGAATAGAATCATTAATAAGGATGAATGAATCAATGTTTCGTATCGTTTCGATTATCGGTTTCCTGATTGTACTGGTCTGGATCATACGCGGCTTTGCAGGGCGATCTGAAAATACACTCGCAATAAAACGGTGGCTGCGCCGGCAAAAACAAACGGTTTTTAACCGCGGGGAAGAAATCACCAGCCTGAATTATTTGCGCAGCTTTTTTTACCTGCTTGCCGTTCTGGCGGTTTTAGTTTTGGCGTTCACCGGCTTTGTGCCGGTCATTATTCTGGGCAAACATCCGTCCGGTTTTCTGCTGATTCTGCACGTCACCGCGGTGCCGTTTCTGGCCGTATCTTTAGCGCTGTTAAGCCTTTTTTATGCACAGCGCAACCGTTTTTCACAGGCGGATTTGTCATTTTGGGGCGGGCATGAAAAAGAAAAAACCGGTCGTGGGAATACGACGCGAATCATCATTTTGAAAAAAATCTGTTTCTGGCTGCTCATTGGGTTGTCGATTCCTCTGATCTCTTCGATTCTGTTGAGTATGTTCACTATTTACGGAACCGGCGGCCAGTCATTTCTGTTACATCTACATGGTTACACGGCGCTGCTTTTTGTGATTGTGGCGATGATATATGCTTATTTTTCGATTATTGTATCGAAAGATTGACAGGTTTAATTAAAATTTTTGTACCATTTCAGTTCTTTGAAAACACAGGATTCGCTCCCTTCTAATATTATCCTTCGGAAAATTCAGGATAAACCTTGTTAAAAAGTGGAAAAGGGAGAATAATTATTATGCCCTTTCAGGGCTACGGGAAAATATGATAATAATCAACCCGGCGCTTCGCACCGGGCTGGATTATTTCACCATTTCAGGGTGATACGAACTTACAGAAACATGCTCTGAAAGAGCAAAATATACCAGCCCGGTGCGAAGCGCCGGGATTCGAAGCGAAAAAAAATTCTTAGCCCTGAATGGGCGAAATAAATCGTTAAAAACAATGGCTGTGTGCTGTAAATGGGGTCACCTTTTTCATTACAGGGTTAATTTTTTAAAAGAACTAAAATGATACAAATTTTTAATAGATACAGATAAAATCAGGAATTGATTTTCTTGTATAATTTGATTAAGTTTAAAGAAATCGTAACTATTCAGCTCACGTCTGTCTGACACAGGCAGAAAGCGCACGAAACAATCGAATGATCTCATCTAACTTTTTTCCTGTTTTTTTTGAGTCTTTCGCGGGCTGCCTGAGTAGTGACAATACCGTAACACTTTAGTTTTTTGAACAAATCCGCTTCCTTTGCGCTCT
>CAJVYQ010000089.1 GCA_913009825.1 uncultured Deferribacteres bacterium | reverse complement strand
TCCCAAACAAGAAAAAGAAGGTTGTTCTCATCGCATTCAGCTTAAATCTGTTATTACCATTATTATGCCTTAAAAAACCTTTTTGTTCAATGCGTCGTATTTATCCACAAATTCTACAGGAGACCCAAAAAACTAAAGTGTTACGGTATTGTCACTACTCAGGCAGCCCGCGAAAGACTCAAAAAAAAACAGGAAAAAAGTTAGATGAGATCTTTCGATTGTTTCGTGCGCTTTCTGCCTGTGTCAGACAGACGTGAGCTGAATAGTTACTATTTTATGAATAATTCAGGCTGGATAATTTCAAAAAAAGGCACTACGATGAAATCAAAAAAATTCAATTCAAAAAAAAGAACAGCAACAATTGCGCTTCTCTTTGTTATTTTTGCACTATTTTTTTCCGGTCGGAAATTAACTTTTGCGCAGCAGGAAAACCTGAATCTTTTTAATCGCTGGCTGCAATATTCGGATGCGAAAAATGCCCTGTATCACCATCTTGCCGGTGAGGCATTCTCACATCTGGATCAACGGACAACGGAAATTGCCGGCATACGAAGCAAAAAGGATTGGCAGGAGAGGCAGGAACAGGTGCGGCGGACTTTGTTGAGAATTGTTGGCCCTTTTCCGGACAAAACGCCGTTGCGTGCAAAGGTTGTTGATACGATTCAAAAAAAAGACTATCGACTGGAGAAAATCATCTATGAATCTCAACCGGAATTTTATGTAACAGCCTGTCTGTTTGTTCCCAAAGGATTAAAAGAAAAGACTGCGGCGATCATATATTGCAGCGGTCATACGGGCATCGCTTTTAGGGATTTGCCCTACCAGCGAGCCATTTTGAACTTGGTGAAGAAAGGATTCATTGTGTTGGCATTCGATCCGGTTGGTCAGGGCGAGCGCCTGCAATATTACGATGCGGAAACAGGTGGTTCACGGGTGGGCGGCCCTACGCTGGAACATTCCTATCCCGGCGCCCAGTGCTTTTTGAGCGGCAGCTCCCAGGCCCGTTATATGATCTGGGATGGTATACGGGCGGTGGATTATTTGTTGACGCGCAACGAGGTGGACCCCAACCGGATCGGCATCACCGGCCGTTCCGGCGGCGGCACACAATCGGCCTATATTGCCGCTTTTGATAACCGGATTGCAGCGGCGGCGCCCGAATGTTACATTACAAGTTTCCGGCGCCTGTTCCAATCCATCGGCCCGCAGGATGCGGAACAGAATTTTTATCACGGCATTGCAAGCGGCATCGACCATGCCGACCTGTTGGAAGTGCGCGCGCCCAAACCGGCTCTGATGATCACCACCACGCGTGATTTTTTCAGTATTCAGGGAGCCGGAGAAACGGCGGCGGAAGTGCGCAAAATCTATTCGGCATTTGGCAAGCAGGAAAATTTTAACATGGTGGAAGATGATGCAGAACATGAATCCACCCACAAAAACCGGGAGGCCATGTACGCGTTTTTTCAAAAATTTCTCAAACTGCCCGGCGATCCGGCCGATGAGGAGGTCGCCTATTTAACCGGAGAAGAACTGCAAATCACCAAAACGGGGCAGGTTCTTTCTTCTCTTGGCGGGAAAACCGTATTCGATCTGAACAGAGCGGCGCTGATCCCTTTGCTGAAAAAGTTAGACAAATCCCGGGCTGCCGGAAAGAAGCATTTGGCAAATATTAAATCTACGGCGCAGGAACTTTCCGGCTTCATTCGACCCGTTGAAATTCCACAACCTGTTTTCAGCGGCCGGTATTCCCGCGGTGATTATTGCATCGAAAAATATTTCATCAGGGGCGAAGGGGACTATCCGGTTCCTTTCATTTTGATGATTCCGACAAAGATGAAAGCAACTTCCGCCGTGATTTACTTGAATCCGGCCGGGAAAAATGCCGGCGCCGCTCCGGGCGGCCGGATGGAATGGCTGGTGAAAAAAGGGAATGTAGTGCTGGCGCCCGATCTGATCGGGACGGGAGAGATGGGACCCGGCGCTTTCAAAGGTGACGCCTACAATTTTAAGATGGGAAAAGCTTCTTTCAACATCTGGTTTGCCGCCATCCAGGTGGGCAGAAGTCTGGTCGGCATCCATGCCGGTGATATCATCAGATTGGTGAATTATCTGGGCACGCGCACCGATTTGGGCATTCGGACAATTTCTGTCATCGCCAAAAATGAATTATGCCCCGCGCTAACTCACGCGGCTGTTTTCGACGACCGGATAGAGAAAATTGCGCTCATCAAACCGTTTAACTCCTACCAATCGTTGGTTACGAACCGTTATTACCGTCCATCCTTTATGCTTTCTGCCGTTGCCAACGCTCTGCCGGCCTATGATCTGCCCGATCTTTATGCGGCGCTGTCGCCGCGGAAACTTCTGTTGATCAATGTTACCGACCAGAACGGCAATCCGGCAGGAAATCAAGAGTTGAAACAGGAATTTGAATTTGTAAAATCGGCATTCGCTGCCCGCGGCGGCAAAAGTAATTTTAAACTACGCCGTTTGGAGCGCTATCAAAATATGCACGCTCTGTTCTCCTGGTGGCTGAAATGATGTCCGGCAAAAAAGCGACCCAAATGCAACAAATTGCAGAAAAGTCTTGACTATTCTGCAAAGTAGCGCTATGATGACAATATAAAAAGAAGTTGATTTTGCTACAAATACTCTGTGTAACAGGTAAAGTCATACGGGTAGAAGTGCAACTCCTACCCGGGCTAAGCCGCGGGCTTCAGCTTGTGGAACAGATTTGCAATCATTTCTCTCCGGGTTTTAACCCCAAAAAACAAGTTCCAATTTTTAACAAATCAGGAAAAAATATGAAAAAGCAAATTTTATTAATCCCTTTCTTTTTGTTGTTTACCAACACTAGCGCAATTTTTGCCGTTAAAATTCCGGATTCTTCTTTTATACAGGAAATTCACCGGCCTTATCCCATCGCTGCCGGCGCGGCAAATGATGTTCGCGCCATTGCAGTTGACAGAGCTGACAATATTTGGGCCGCCACAAAAACCGGTGTCTATTTTCTGGCAAAAGGAGCGCAGCAATGGCGCAGCATGTTGCCGGAATCAGCCACAGGTCCCGCGTTTGATCTGATTGTGACCCGGGACGGCACTGTCCTGATTGGCCTCTGGGACGGGATTTACCGGAACAGCGCGACCGGTTTACATAAAGTGACCGGGATCGATCAGCCGGTTGCGGCTCTGTGTGAAACGGAAAAGGGGATCATCGGTTTCGGACCGGATGGGATGTGGCGCCGGGAAGATGGAAAGTGGCAGTTTCAGCAAAACGCTTATGCCAAAACGGTTCGAACCGCAATTGCCGACCCTGACGGCGGATTCTGGCTGGCAACGGGAATGGGGCTCTACCGTCAATCCGAAAAAAGTTTTTCACTTTTCCAGAACAGCGACCGGGTATTGACACCCGACATTTACGGCCTTGCTTTTGCCCCGGATGGAAGCCTGTGGATCGGCGGACTGGGCGGCATTACGATTTTCAACAATGGAAAACAAACGGATCGAATTACACCTGCAAATGGATTGCCTTCAATTTTTGTGCAATCGGTAGTCCGGGCTCCGGGTGGCACGATGTGGATCGGCACAAAAATAGGAGTGGCTCGATTCGATGGTGTAAAATGGTCGGTGCGCCGTAGCCGGCGCTGGCTGCTGCATGACGATGTGCGTGATGTCGCATTCGATTCGGAAGGGACAGCCTGGATTGCCACGGCCGGCGGTGTGAGCGCCATAAAAAGAAAAAGGATGACATTAGCAGAGAAAGCGGACTATTTTCATAAAGTTTGTATGACCCGTCATGTGCGGGAACCAGGTTTAGTGGAAAAATGTCAATTGACTGTTCCCGGAGATACCGGCAAATGGCAACCGCGTGACGATGACAACGACGGCCAGTACACGGCCATGTATCTTGCCATGGAATCGTTCCGGTTTGCTGTGACAAAAGATGAAAAAGCAAAGGAAAAGGCTAAAATGGCATTCGACGCGTTAAAATTTTTGCAAACCGTCACGGCAACTTCCGGCTTTGTCGCCCGGACTGTAATTCCGAGCACATGGAAAAAAATGTTTGATCCCAACCGAACCTGCACTGATCAGCAATGGGCGGATATCCGGGTTCACAATCCGCGGGAAAAGCGCGTGCCGAAACGCTGGCGCCGCTCCAAAGATGGGAAATGGTTATGGAAAGGCGATACCAGCAGCGATGAGATCACCGGTCACATGTTCGGCTATCTGTTTTATTATGATTTAGTAGCTGATCAAAAAGAAAAGAAGAGAGTGAGTGACCAGGTTTGCCGGATTGTGGATACCATCATCGATGACGGATATGTGCTGAAGGATATTGATGGAAAACATACGAAATGGGGCGTGTGGAGCCCGGAAAAACTCAACCATGATCCGGACTGGCGGGCCGAAAGAGGGGTCAATTCTGTGGAAATATTGTCGTATCTTAAGTTGGCCTACCATGTTAGCGGGCGAAAACAATATCGGAAAGAATATGAAAAATTGCTGTATCAACACGGATATATAAAAAATATCGAAGAAGCAAAAACGTTGAATCCAGCCTGGCGTACCCATATCGATGACGAGCTGCTTGCGCTGGCATTTCCCTGTCTTTTGTTGTATGAAGAGGATCCGTCTCTCCGGCGTTTGTACCGAAAAAGCCTGGATCGCTGGTACTCAGCGGTGAAGGAAGATAATAGTCCCTACTTTAATTTAACTTATGCCATGCTTACCGGCGATGATTCTCAGTTGTCTCAAACAATTTCAGCGTTACGGGCCACGCCGCTCGACCTGGTACGCCGGCGTATTGACAATTCGAAACGCGAGGATATTCACCTCGTTTATTTCCCGGAAATGGAAATTCTGCAAACCGATCGCCTGCTGCCGCCCGATGAGGCCGGCGTAATGCGCTGGGATAAAAATCCCCGGAGCGCCGTTATCGGCGACGGCGGCCACACGGAAAGTGACGGTGTATTTTGGCTGCTGCCTTACTGGATGGGACGGTATTACGGGTTTATTGCCGGAACAAAGAAAAGCTAACCTTCTTTAAGAAGGTTAGCTTTTGCCGAACTATATTTAATCTGTTGAGCATACATGAAGGACTCTGTTGATTAAGTCCGAAAACCCTCCTGCAGATTACTCTAAATTGATTTATCTGAGCCTGGATATTCGAATTTTTTATCAGAAAAAATCTGCGGGAGTATTTTAATTCACCAAACTCATGAGGGGATTATTGATCATCCGGTGACCGGGTGAAAGAAGTTGTTGCATTATATTAAACCAGAAAAGGAGAAATCATGAAAAAACTTTTTATCTTCAGTCTGGCAATCGCTGTGATGGGTATAGCATGCAGTTCCGGGAAAAAACAGGAAAGCTCCCGGACAGCAAATGAACAAGCTGAATGGGTTTCCCTGTTTAACGGCGAAAATCTGGACGGTTGGTTTGTGCGCGGCAAGGCAACGTGGGACGTTAAAGATGGGATTCTGACCGGACATGGCGGCATGGGCCATATTTATGCCGATCCGGTGTTAACCGATTTGGAAGTACGCGGTAAATTTCGTATCAGCGAAAACGGCAACAGCGGACTCTATTTTCGCTGTAATCCTCCGCAAGACAATCCCGATGGTTTCCCGCGCGGATACGAAGCGCAGATCGACAATCATAGCGATGCTTTTACCGGCTGGTTATGGAAGCCGGGCACTCCCACCGGCAAAGCAGCCAAATTGGTTACCAAAGATAATGAATGGTTCTCCATGCGGGTGAAAGCGGTGGGCGATCATATCCAAATCTGGGTGAATGACGAGCTGATGACCGATTACCACGATACGGAATATGCCAAAGGTCATTTTGCCATCCAGGGACACAATCCCGGCCAGACCATCGAGGCGAAAGATTTGTTTTATCGCGATTTGAGCCAAAAATGAGGCTGGCATGAGCAGACTTTTCCTCGCGTTTATTTGTTTAACCGGATATCTTTACATCCCGGCAGCCGTCTTGACGCCGGCGTCGAATTTGCCGGTACCGGAGATTTTGCAGCATTCCACAGAAATTTGAGCAATTTGATGTCATCCTGAAACCGGATGAAGATGTGGGTGAATGGCAGGCGGCCATTAGTCTGTGGCCCGAAGGCCACAGCTAACGTACGACTGATGGAGGCAATTACTATTTTAGAAACAGATGTTCACCGTGGCATTCACACCACGGAACGGAGAGGATAACCCATTTTAATCAGGCTCTTCAGAGCCTTTTAATAGTCAAAAGGAGAAAAAATGACAACCACCGACAAACGTGTCATCGGCGTCATTCCGGCCCGGTACGGTTCCACTCGTTTTCCCGGTAAAGTTTTGGCGGAATTGGCAGGTAAACCGATGATTCAATGGGTTCATGAACGAGCAAAGCAGGCGAAAATTCTGCAGGAACTTTTTGTTGCCGTGGATGATGCGCGCGTACAATCCTGTGTAGAAGAATTTGGCGGCAAGGCGGTGATGACGGGCGGACAGCATCGATCCGGCACCGACAGGATCGCCGAAGCAGTTGGAAATTTACCGGCTGATATTGTAGTTAATATTCAGGGTGACCAGCCGCTGCTCGATCCGAATATGATTGACGAAGCGGTTGCACCATTGCTGCGGAATCCTGATATTCCCATGTCTACTATCAAAATGGAAATTAATCAGGAAGAATATCCGGACCCCAGCGTAGTGAAAGTGGTGGTAGATGAACAAAACTTTGCCCTCTATTTTTCCCGGTCGCTTATTCCTTATCCGCGTAATGATGAAAATTTAAAAGTTTTTGAACACGTAGGCCTTTATGTGTATCGCAAAGATTTTCTGCTGAAAATGTCGCACTGGCCGCAGGGTTACCTGGAAAAGATTGAATCATTGGAGCAGTTACGGGTATTGGAAAAAGGTTATAAAATTTTGGTGGTGGAAACCAAAAGCAAACGCGCCGCCGGAGTAAGTGTGGATACGCCTGAAGATCTTGCCAAAGTTGCAGAATTGATCAGGGAAACAGGTGAATAGTTTAATCGAATGTACAATTCCCGGAGGGGAAGAGCGAAGAACGTAAAGCGAAAGGCAATTCGTAGAAACTGATTTACTCCATGGGGTTCGGTTTTACGAGAAAAGGAAACCAAATATGAAAACAGATAGAAAACCGGTCGAGCTTCTTTACAACAATCTGGAACAGTCGGCAAAAGAAATGCTGGATCGAGCTGTGTCGAATATCGTTTCGGCCAGGCAAAAAGGGGGCAAGGTTGTCGTCGTTACCGGCAGCGGTCCCAATCTGCACGAAGGTGTAACCACACTGATTGCCGAACTGATGCACAAAGGTGTGATCGGCGGCGTTACTACAAGCTCTGCGGTTGTTGCTCACGAGATGGCCGGAGTTTTGGAGAAAGTAAAACGTGTGGATGGGAAAAAATTAGGGTTTTCATCGGATAAGCTGCCCCGGGGAGATGTTTTTGAAGCGACCATCCTGCCTGAAAATTGGTTGTCCCGGCTGCAGCGGGAAATGTTAATCGATACGGATTTAATCAGGAAAATCATGTCCCTGCCCGGCGGCATTATTATCAAAGCGGCCGGAAACATGGCCTATCCGTTAGGGCTTAGAACGGAAAATCTCGCCAAAGAAATTTTGTTCATTGCAAAAAGTAAAGGGTTGTTATTTGAAACCATCGCCGGAGCCGGAGCCGATCCGCGAACCATGTTGGGAGCAGGATTTGCCTGTAACGTTCCCGTTCTTGTCACCGTGCCTCAGTTAATTGGCGGAGGAATGACAGGCCTGGCAATAGGCGATTCAATATCGATTACCGAAAGGTCGACTAAAATTGCCCGGATGATGGAATCTGCAGATGTAATCATTGAATCGGCGGTGGCTCTCACACAGGAAATTCACGACGGCCCGTTTGAAACTTACACAGGGCACGGCATCTGGTCACATTGGCAAGGATATCCAACATATAGTTTGGCGGAGAAAACGCTCATTCGCATCGATTTAGATCCGAACCTGCAGAAAGCCTGGGCATTTGAAAAGCAATCCAGTGAAGTTCAAAAAGCTATCGATAAAGGAATGCCAAAGACAAAAATTATGTCTATCCCCTTCCGCATGGAGATGTCCGGATTTGCCCGGTTGGAGCACAGCATTCCGGTAGTCGGCGATATCGGCATCATTTGGCCAATATTAGCTTACCGTCTGGAGCAGGAGTTGGACTTTGCGCTCGATTTTATCTCCTTTCCGCAGCAGACGGCGGAGGGTCAGGAAATGCGTCGCTGGATTGTGGAGAATATCGAACCGGTGAAGAAAGAAAAGTTGTTTGATGTGTAAGTTGAAGACGTTCAGTCAGGTGCAGGCGGAAAATTCCCGCACAAAAAAATATAAAGCCGGAGATTCATCATGAAGAAAATTGATGCGATAATTTATTTTATTTTATTGGTTTTTTTCGTGAATGCCGGTATTTACGCCCGGGTGAAAGGAGTGAAGGTTGGCACTTTTCTGCAGGAAGTACGCACATTTTATTCAGTCGAAGACGGTGTGCCGGATGATGATGTTTTTGCTGTTGCCGTTGCGGCCAATGGGCATGTTTACGCCGGTACCCGCAGCGGATTGGCCATATTCGCAAACGGGAAATGGACTACGGTGCCGGAATTGCAGGGATGGTCTGCACTTCATCTCGCTGCAAACGGAGACAGGATAGCTGTATATTCGGTGAAATTGAACGGGAATAATACACCTGAGGATGTTGCCATTTTTATTTTGCGCAACGACGCGGTTCAGTGCAAAATTTCTTTGCCGGAGAAATGCATCGTTACCATCGGAACCGGAGATCTGGCCTTTGGCGACAAACTATTTTTAGGTACAGCCGAAGAGATCTTTGCCATCGATAGCGAAAAGAACGGGCGCGTGGAACCTCAATCACTCGATATGCCCAAAGCAGCAGTGCGGCAGATAGCCGTTGGTGCAAACGGTTCATTATGGATTGCCGGCGACGCAGCGTTGTTCAAATTCAATCGGGCAAAAAAAAGATGGCAGCGGATTTATCCCCGGGATGGTGAAAAAAGCTGGGCACCTGTGGATGTGCGCGGCGTGGCATGGGATCGAACCGGAAAATTCTGGTTTGCCAGTCCGCAGGGCGTGGGGCGTAGAGCAGATACCTGGAAGCTCTTTACCGGAAAAGAAGGACTCCCATACAACGATTTTACCACGGTTGCGGCCGGCGAGAAAAATGTGGTTTGGTTTGGTACCCATAGAGGGGCCATCCGTTTCGACGGCAGCAACTGGGAATATCGGCAGGGATTGCGCTGGCTGCCCGATGATAATGTGCGGGATATTGCCGTGACCGCAAATGGAGATGCCTGGTTCGCCACAGTCAAAGGCGTTGGCGTTATTCGGCGCAGACCGATGACGTTGGCGGAAAAAGCGAAATGGTACGAAGATGAAATCGATCGTTATCACCGGCGCACGCCGTACGAATATGTTCTGGAAGTAACGCTGCTGAAACCCGGCGATAAAAGTAAATGGCGGCAGCACGACAGTGATAACGACGGCTTATGGACCAGCATGTACGGCGCCGGTGAATGTTTTGCTTATGCCGCCACAAAAGATCCCAAAGCGAAAGAGAGGGCAAAAAAGGCATTCGAAGCGCTGCGTTTTTTAGGACGGGTGACACGCGGGACAAAATATTCACCGCCGCCCGGTTATGTTGCCCGCACTATTTTACCCACCGGCGGACCCGATCCCAATGTGGGCAGACTGGAAGGCGATATCCGAAACCGGAAAGAGCATGATCGTTTGTGGAAGGTTTACGAACCGCGCTGGCCGGTAAGCGCGGACGGAAAATGGTACTGGAAAACCGATACCAGCTCCGATGAACTGGACGGTCATTATTTTTTTTATGCTCAATATTACGATCTTGTGGCGGAGACCGAAGCGGAAAAAACCCGGGTGCGCCGGCATGTGCAGGCGCTGACCGATCATCTGATTGAACACGATTTTAACCTGATCGATCATGACGGAAAACCGACCCGGTGGGCGCGTTACAATCCGTATGAACTGAACCACGACAAAAACTGGTTCACGGAAAGGGGCTTAAAATCGTTGAGTATGTTGTCCTATCTGGCGGTGGCGGAGCATATCACCGGCGATGTGAAATACCGTAAAATTGCCGATGAATTGATCGAAAAGCACTCCTATCTGCAAAATATGATGTGGCAGAAATTTCAGCGGGGCATGGGCACCGGCAATCAATCGGATGATGAAATGGCGTTCATGTGTTATTATAATTTGCTCAGATATGACCGGAATCCCGGCCGGCTTTCCCGATATGCGGTTTCATTCTGGCAAAGCTGGCGCATCGAAGAACCGGAGATGAACCCGTTTTTCAATTTTGCCGTGGCTGCCGTTTGTGCCGGAATCACTTTCACCGATGCTTTCGGACCCCATCCCACCGACCCGGTTGGCGATTGGCTGGAAGACGCAATTGAAACATTGAAACGGTTTCCACTCGATCGGGTTAATTGGCGGCACCAAAACAGTCGGCGCATTGACATTTTGCCGCTGCCGGAAGCCAACGAAGCGTTTGACGACCGCGGTTTTAGGGGTAAAGGATACCGCGTAAACGGCAAAGTTATCCCGGTTGACGAGTGCTATTTTAATCACTGGAACCGCGATCCCTGGCGATTGGACTCCGGCGGAAACGGCCGGGAACTGGGAGACGGCGCCGTCTTTTTGCTGCCCTATTACATGGGACTCTATCACGGTTTTATTGTTGAATAGAAGTTGACCTTACGATTTGAAGCCTTAATGACAACCGGTTTTATTTTTTACAGCCATTTGCTTCGCTGTTATTTATTTCATGTCATTTATTAAAATTGAATGACTGCGAGCAAAATGACGAATAAAATTGTTAAAAATAACAACATATTTATTTAATCAATTGAGTTCAGCTTTTGTTTTTACTGAGTAGATAACTTAAAAAAGGAATGAATGATGCGAAGAAAAATCTTTTACACACTGTTTTTTTTACTTTTTTCGACACCATTGGTATTACCGCAAAAATGCAGCTATCCCATGGAACCTGTCGATCCTATCCATTTGGATTCGCGCCGGGAGCTGTTTGTAGATCATTTTTTAATCGATCATTGGCAGAATATGCGTCTGGTGATGCATGAACCGGTTGATAAAGGAATTGTGCTTAAATTTGACAATCCCTGGGAAGGGCCGTTCTGCGGTTACTGTACGGTGATAAAAACGGATGAAAAATATCAACTTTATTACCGCGGCATGCCGGATGTGGGGAAGGATGATAATCAGATAGTAACTACATGCTACGCAGAATCCAGCGACGGCATTCACTGGCGCAAACCGGACCTGGGTTTATTCGAAGTTAACGGCACGATGAAGAACAATGTCGTTTTGGCAAATGCCGGGGCGGTGAATCATAATTTCAGCCCGTTTCTGGATGCCCGGCCCGGAGTTCCCCGGGAACAGCGGTACAAAGCATTGGGGGGCACAGAAAAAAGCGGCCTGATCGCTTATGTTTCTCCCGATGGTATTCATTGGTCGAAGCTGAGAGAAAAAGCGGTTTTTACAAGAGGCAAATTCGATTCTCAGAATGTCTCTTTCTGGTCGGTTGCCGAAAAGTGCTATGTTTGTTATTTTCGCACCTGGACGGGAACCGGCTACAGCGGTTTTCGCACGGTCAGCAGAACCACTTCCGCCGATTTTATCCATTGGACCGATCCGGTTGAAATGGATTTCGGCGATACGCCGCAGGAGAATATTTACATCAACCAAACCCATCCATATTTTCGGGCGCCGCATATTTATCTTGCGATTGCAGCGCGGTTCATGCCCGGCCGTCAGGTTTTGACAGAGGAACAGGCAAAACAGCTCGACGTGAATCCGAAATATTTCAAAGATTGCTCCGATGTGGTGCTCATGTCTTCCCGGGGCGGCAATAGATATGAGCGCACCTTCATGAGTGCGTTCATTCGTCCGGGAATTGGCCTGCAAAATTGGGTCTCCCGGTCCAACTATCCGGCGCTGAATGTGGTACAAACCGGGCCTTATGAAATGTCCATCTACCTGAATCAGAATTATGCCCAACCTACTTCTCATTTGCACCGCTATTCGTTAAGGCTGGACGGTTTTATCTCGGCGTATGCGCCGTACAAAGGAGGAGAGTTAGTGACAAAACCGTTTATTTTTACCGGAGGTAGAATGTCGCTCAATTTTGCCACATCTGCGGCGGGAGAAATAAGAGTGGAAATACAGGATGAAATCGGGAACCCTTTTGCCGGCTATCATCTTGAAGATGCAAATACGATCATCGGTAACGAGATCGACCGTGTGGTTTCCTGGAAAAACGGTGCAAATGTAACAAACTTAGCCGGAAAGACAGTCCGTCTCCGCTTTGTGATGAAAGATGCCCATCTGTATTCGTTTCGCTTTAAATGATTGGTGAATATGAGAAAACGGCGGGCGATTTGCTGAATCATTATTTGAAATCGCGTTTCGCTCTTCGCCACAAACCCAACTATGCGGAAGGCGTTCTGCCGGCCGGTGGGAAACGTACCATTGCCATGGATCTGGAAATGATCGTTCCGGTGGCGTTCGACTGGGACCGGGATGGAGACGGTTTGTTGGATCTGTTGGTTAATAGTAGAAAGGTAAATTTTTTGCGCAATACAGGCACAAACAAACATGCGGTGTTTCGGGATATGGGTGAAGCGGATGATCTCACCCCGGCTGGTCATTCCACCAGTCCCGCCATTGTTGATTGGGATAAAAACGTTATTCCCGCGAAAGCAGGAATTCAATAAAATCAGAATTTGTAACTATTCAGCTCACGTCTATCTGACACAGGCAGAAAGCACACGAAACAATCGAATGATCTCATCTAACTTTTTTCCTGTTTTTTTTTGAGTCTTTCGCGGGCTGCCTGAGTAGTGACAATACCGTAACACTTTAGTTTTTTGAACA
>CAJVYQ010000088.1 GCA_913009825.1 uncultured Deferribacteres bacterium | reverse complement strand
TGTTCGCTCTTAACTTCTAAGAACTCCGCAACAGACGCAACACTCGATACGGGTGGTTGGTTAGACCTTACCCGACAGGGACTTTCACCCTGTGAGATGCACCAAGCTTCGCTTGGCGCGCTAACGGTGTAGCTAACCCGCTTTAACAGCAGGAAGTAAACCTGGCAAATAGCACAAAACTACAGCCGAATCCGGAAAAAATTCCAAAAGAAAACGGCTGTTAAAGTCGGGTTTAGCGCATTGTTATACTAACTAAAAACCCCGATACGGGAAAACAAACTTACAAGACCGGGAACAAACCTCCGAAGCCAATACAAACACCATGCGGGCAAAACAACCTGTAAAAAAAACGCCTCCTTTTTTACACCACTTTTTATACCGGAACAAACCATAAGCGGAATAAAGCCTGCGGACGAGAAATTCATACTTGCCGGTTTGTGAATCATTCCCTTTACAACCCCGGACGTCTGTTCCGTTAAAACTTTTATTACCCGGCCGCCGATACGAGATATTCAGTTCCAATGTCAAAAAACAGTGGCAAACTTAAACCGGACTAATTGCGTAGCACAAAGCAACCCGTATGAATAAGCCCGCCAACCGCACAGACTATCAAAACCGCAAACCAAACCGCTGCGTAAAAAATACCGCACGCGAGAAGATTGGCATAATACCGGTTACATCCAATTGGCCGATTACCGTGAAAACAAGCATTGCAAAAACGCAAGCGCCGCACATATTGCAAACCGAATAATGAAACCGCAAGCGCTGACCTGTTTTATTTAAACAACAAAGTTAGTATAACATATGCTTTACGCACTAAATATTTGATATAAAACTATATATGTAAAATTTGTAACTGTTTTTCAATATAAAAACTATTTTATATATAAGCAAATAAAAATGAAAAATAGCAAGCAAAAAATATTCTGTAAAAATAATATGATACAATGTTATTTATATTGCAATATCGATTCATATTTCATATATTCCAATATGGATAAACCGAAACTGCTCGATCAAGTTCGTAACCTCATTCGTGTGAAACATTATAGCATACGTACCGAAGAAGCATATCTGAAGTGGATTAAACGCTATATCCTTTTCCATCACAAAAAACATCCCCGGGATATGGGCGAAAAAGAAATTAGCCGGTATCTCACCCATCTCGCAGTGAACAGGAATGTGGCTGCAGCAACCCAAAATCAGGCCTTTAATGCTATTATATTTCTCTATCGCCAGGTGCTGAATATTGAAATCGGCGACCTTGGCCCCCTCGTGCGCGCCAAACGCCCGCTGCGTCTTCCGGTAGTCCTTACCCCCGAAGAAGTAAGCATGGTACTAAAGAATTTGCAAGGAACCCGTTTCCTGATTGCGGCTTTATTATACGGCAGCGGGCTGCGGCTCATTGAATGCCTGCGATTACGTGTGAAGGATGTCGATTTTCGCATGAACCAAATTATCGTCCGCTCCGGCAAAGGACAAAAAGACCGGGCAACTTTAGTGCCGCAATCCATTAAAGAGCATCTTAGTATCCAACTGGAAAAAGTAAAAGCGCAGCATCAGGAAGACTTGCACGAGGGCTTTGGTGAAGTATATTTGCCGTTTGCACTGGCGGAAAAATATCCCAATGCCGCCAAAGAATGGGGCTGGCAGTATGTGTTTCCCGCAGCAAAACGATCGGTCGATCCGCGTTCAGGAAAAACAAGACGACATCATGCTTCTGAAGCAATTATTCAAAAAGCGGTGAAAGCAGCCGTCAAAAAAACCGGCATCGCCAAAAACGCCGCCTGCCATTCCCTGCGGCACAGCTTTGCCACTCACCTCTTAATAAACGGTTACGATATTCGCACCGTGCAGGAATTATTAGGGCACAAGGATATCCGAACCACTATGATCTATACCCATATCCTTAAAATTGGCGGTAAAGGTGTGCGCAGCCCGCTGGACGAAAATTTCTGATTCTGTGATTCAATTTGTTCATCCCCATTTACTACAGCTCCGCCAGACCGGTCACATGGGCAATTTTGTACTGCATAAAAACCGGCGGCTGCCGCCTGTGCCGGGTGTCCATCCTTAATTTTACTGCATTCTCCTTAAAATTTTGCATCGTCCGTTTGCGAATAAATACTATAATCTATCTTTAAGCCCGGCCCGGTATGTGTGTATATCGATGAAGCTGAGAAAAGATAGCCGGGATGAAGCATTTCTTCACTGTTCCGGTAACGCCGTCGGTCTTTTTTACATCAACCCTTTCCTCTTTAACATGGGCTCAATTTTAGGTTCTGCGCCGCGGAAACGGATGTACATTTTCATGGGATCGTCGCTGCCGCCGGCTTCCAGAATATTTTTTCTGAACGCTGTCGCCGTCTTCTGATCGAACAAACCGTTTTCTTTGAACGCTTCGAACGCATCCGCATCCAGCACTTCGGCCCAAACGTAGCTGTAATATCCTGCGGAATAACCGCCGGAAAAAATGTGTTGAAAATAAGTGCTGCGATACCGTTCCACAATCTGCGGAATAAGGCCGGTTTTTTGCATCGATTTTTTCTCGAATTCGCTCACATCGGGTTCCTGCGGTTCGGTCAGCGTGTGCCAGTCCATATCCAGAAAAGATGCAGCCAAATATTCCACGGTGGCAAACCCCTGATTGAAATGACCGGCATTTTTGATTTTTTTGATCAACTCACCGGGAATCGGTTCGCCGGTCCGGTAATGTTTGGCGTACAATTTCATCACCTCCGGCGCGGCGGCGAAATTTTCCATGAATTGCGAAGGCATCTCAACAAAATCGCGCGGCACGGAAGTTCCGGTTAGTGTTGGGTAAGTGCGGTTAGAAAGCAGGCCGTGAAGGGCATGGCCGAATTCATGAAACAGAGTAGAGACTTCTTCGAATGTAAGCAGGGCCGGTTTATCGCCGGTGGGTTTAGATAGATTGGCCACATTACAGATGATTGGCCTCACTTCTTTGCCGCCCGCGCGTGACTGTTTTCGAAAAGAGTTCATCCAGGCGCCGCCTCTTTTACCGGCCCTGGGAAAATAATCGCTGTAAAAAATACCGGTAAGCCTGCCGTCCGCTTCTTTTACTTCGTACACTTTCACATCGGGTTGGTATTTGGGAATATCGTTTCGCTCCGTAAAAGTGATGCCGTAAAGTTTGTTGGCCACAGCGAACGCGCCCTGCCGCACATTTTCCAGTCTGAAGTAGGGACGAAGCAGTTCATCATCCAGGGCATATTTTTCTTTCTTCAGTTTCTCCGCATAATACCACCAATCCCACGGCTGTAATTTAAATTTGCCGCCCTCTTCATCGATCATCTTTTGCAGCTTCTGCGCCTCTTTTTGGGCCATCTTCAAGGCGGGCTGCCGGATTTTTTCCAACAGATCGTACACATTCTGCGGCTTTTGGGCCATATTCTCTTCCAGCATATAGCCGGCGTGCGTTTTGTAGCCCAGCAGGTGCGCCCGTTTCACCCGCAGCGAAACCATTTGAGTGAGGATGTTTTTGTTGTCGTATTCGTTGTTATTATTCCCGCGATTAATATAACCTTTGAACATTTTTTCCCGCAAATCCCGTTTTGGGGAATATTGCAGGAACGGAATTAAACTGGGTTTGTGCAGCGTAAAAACCCACTTTCCTGCATGGCCGCGCTCTTTGGCCGCTTCGGCAGCGGCAGAAATAACCGCATCCGGCAATCCGGCCATATCTTCCTCTTTGTCGATAACCAGTTCGAAAGCATTGTCTTCTTTTAAAATATTTTCGCCGAATTTCAATGAAAGCACGGAAAGTTTTTTGTTGATTTTTCGTAATTCGGTTTTCTGTTCAGCCGTCAAATTAGCGCCGCCGCGGACAAAATCTTTGTAATATTTATCCAGCAGCATGTTTTGCCCGGTCGTCAGGTTCAATTTGTCTTTCTGACCATAGATAGCTTTCACCCGCTGAAACAGTTTCTTGTTCAGTTTGATATCATCCCAATGTTTTGACAAAAGAGGCGCCGCCTCTTTGGCGATGGATTGCAATTGATCGTTGGTGTTGGAGGAAGTTAAATTTTCAAATACAGAATTCACTTTGGTTAACAATTCTCCGCTCTCTTCCATCACCTCGATGGTATTTTGAAATGTGGCTGACACCGGATTATTGGCGATCTTTTTAATCTCTTTTTGATGCTGCGCCATCCCTTCTTTAAAAGCCGGCATATAGTGCTCTTCTCTGATCTGATCGAAGGGAGGCGTTTGAAAAGGAGTATTCCAATCGGTAAAAAAAGGATTCTGCGACTGTCTGGCACAGGAGGCCTGTATAAATCCGGCGGCGATCATGATAACATAGAGTGCTTTATCACAATTTTTCCTTTCAATTTTTTTACAATAAAATTGCTGCGTAAATTTTTATCAGATACTCTCCGTAATCTTGTTACAAACAGTAACATTTTATTTGTTTGCTAAATTGCGCAATTCTACTCTCATTCAGCAACACCGCCTGAGGATAAACCCTCAGGCTCAAAAGTGGCAGGACGCTAAAGCGCCCTTTAGGGTGCTTCCATATCTAAGCCTGTTGCTTCAGAGGATTAATTTTTACTCCTGTGACCGGTTACTAAAATCAGGCTAAAGCCGCTTGAATTTGGGCGTCGGTATAAATCCACAAGCTAAAGATCGCGGCAATGTTTTTTCCCTTTTCATTGCCGCGTGCTTCAGCTCGTGGAACAGTTGCGGCATCAACTCTCCCCGGGCCTTAGCCCAAAAAGCCGGCCAACCTTTTTTAATTCACCGGCAGAAGTTCAAACACTCTTTTGTCTATTCAATTTTGAAAGGACTAAAGTGTTGCACGTTTTAATAGTTGCCAAAATATGCCGGATGTCCTGTGATTGGCTCCGTTGGGTTATATGAAACTATTTTATGTCATCGTAATTAATCTCGGTTTTTTTCCCATCCCCGGTCTCTACAATAAACCCGTCTGAAACATCCTGGCCGGGGGTGAGAATATTATTTTTCACATAGTTCAAATATCCGTACGCGCCCATTTTACCGCCGGTCATATTTTTAATGGAAATAATCAACCGCAGAATCACTTTGCCGATTAATTTTCTGTCGCAGGTTTCTTCCAAAGTATAAAATCGTTCCAGAAGCGCCTGCATGAAATCGGATTTTTCGATCGGTTTATCCTGAAATTTGCTAAAATAAAGAGAAGCAAGAGCCTCCTTCACTTTTCGGTCGGTAAGCTCGAACAGATCGTTTACATAACATTCTCCGAAGAAAGATTCGAAACTATAAGCTATCATGGCAGCATTCTGATTCCGGAAAATATCATTCATTTCAGAATGATGTAAACTATCCAGAGCCAGATTTAATTCTTTCTCTTTGCGCAGTTTTTGCTGATACTGTTCGTGCTCCAGATATTTGCAACCGGCAGGACAGGAAATATCTTTTAAGCGATTGCCTGCGCAGCAGATCGGACAGATCACCTTGTCGAGTGCGGGACAATACCGTTTTCCCGCCCGCAAACCGCAATAGCCGCATTTTACTTTAGCCATTTTTTGTTCCATGTTTAATCATTAAAAGTCAGAAATAAAATGTAAGGCGACGAGGCTCGTCGCCCTGCATTTTGAAAAATATAGTAAACAATTAACGCTTCAGTTGAAGGAAAGAGAAAATCAGGTACCCATTTCCCAGGATGACAGATATTTCTTTTGTTCATCGGTTAAAGTGTCTATACCGATGTTCATGGTTGCCAATTTAAGACGGGCAATCCAGTCTTCAATATCATGCGGTACGCGGTAAACCTGTGTTTTCAGGTCACCTCTGTTTTTTACTACCCATTCGGAGGTTAACGCCTGCGTGGCAAAACTCATATCCATCACCGAGGCAGGATGGCCCTCTGCCGCCGCTAAATTGACCAATCTGCCTTCGGCAAGCAGAAAGATCCGGCGGCCGTTTGCCAGGATGTATTCGTCCACGGAATTTCTCACATTTTTAATAACTTTAGTCGCAATCTCCGTCAGTCCGTCGATATCGATTTCCACATTGAAATGACCGGAATTGGCCACAATAGCGCCATCCTGCATATTCAGGAAATGCTCTTTGCGGATTACGTGAATATCGCCGGTGAGGGTACAGAATACTTCCCCGGTTTTGGCGGCTTCTTCCATAGGCATTACGCCAAATCCGTCCATGGCCGCTTCCAGAGCACGAATAGGATCCACTTCGGTCACCACTACTTTCGCGCCCATACCGCGGGCGCGCATGGCAAATCCCTTGCCGCACCAGCCGTAACCGGAAGCAACAATGGTTTTACCGGCCAGCAGCACATCCGTGGCCCGGATAATTCCGTCGATGGTGGATTGGCCGGTGCCGTAACGATTATCGAACAGATTTTTCGTCGCCGCATCGTTCACCGCAATGACGGGAAATTTCAGCGCGCCGTCTTTGGCCATAGCCCGCAGCCGGATCACGCCCGTGGTGGTTTCTTCCATGCTGCCGAAAATAGAATCCGCCATTTCCGGATATTCGGCATGGATGGTGGAAACCAGGTCGGCGCCGTCATCCATCGTAACCACCGGTTTGTTTTCGATACAGGCATGGAGATGCCGGTAGTAGACATCTCTGTCTTCCCCGTGAATGGCGAAAACGGGAATTTCATACTCGTTCACCAGCGCGGCGGCCACATCGTCCTGTGTGCTCAACGGGTTGGAAGCGCACAAACGTAAATCGCCGCCGCCCGCTTTCAGGGTTCGCACCAAATTTGCGGTTTCTGCGGTAACGTGCAAACAGGCCGACATATTTAAACCGGAAAATGGTTTTTCTTCTTCGAACCGTGTTCGGATTCGTTTCAGTACGGGCATATCGTTGTCTGCCCATTCAATTCGTTTTTTTCCTTCTCCGGCCAGGCCGGGATCTTTGACATCGTATTTCACTTTTCTTCCTTTCAATGGTTATCACATTCAACGTTGTAAATCTTCAACTTTGTCTGTTTTCTCCCAGGTAAAACCATCGCCGCTCTGACCAAAATGGCCGTACGAAGCGGTTTTGCGATAGACCGGACGACGCAGATCTAACGATTCTATGATTCCGGCCGGGGTTAAGTCGAATAATTTTCTGATTTTTTTGATCAGTTCCTGATCGGAAATGGTGCCGGTTCCGTAGGTGTTCACCATGACGGAGACCGGTTCGGCCACACCGATAGCGTAGGCCAACTGGAGTTCACATTTATCTGCCAGTCCTGCGGCAACCACATTTTTGGCAACCCAGCGTGCGGCGTAAGCAGCGGAACGATCCACTTTTGTCGGGTCTTTGCCGGAGAAGCAGCCGCCGCCGTGGGGAGCGGAGCCGCCGTAGGTATCGACAATAATTTTGCGGCCGGTCAGGCCCGCGTCTCCCTGGGGCCCGCCAACCACAAAACGACCGGTTGGGTTGATATGATAAATAATTGCTGCCGGATCGTATAATTCGGCTGGAATTACCGGCTCGATCACATGTTTGATGATGTCCTGCCGAATCTGTTCCTGTGTGACATCCGGATCATGCTGGGCGGAAATGACCACCGTGTTTACCGCAGCCGGTTTGGCACCGTCGTATTCGACGGTTACCTGAGATTTGCCGTCGGGACGCAGGTAGGGCAGTTCCTTTGTTTTCCTAACTTCCGCCAATTTGCGGGTTAGGTGATGAGCCAGCATAATCGGCAGCGGCATTAACTCCGGCGTTTCATCGACGGCATAACCGAACATCATCCCCTGGTCGCCGGCGCCGGCGCGATCCACACCCATGGCGATATCGGCCGATTGCTGATCGATGGAGGTGATGACGGAACACGTATAGTAATCGTATCCATATTCCGCATTGGTGTAGCCGATATCTTTGATAACGCTGCGCACCAGATTGGGAATATCCACATAGCATTCGGTGGTGATTTCACCGCCGATCAACGCCATACCGGTGGTAACAAACGTTTCACATGCAACCCGGCCGAAAGGGTCTTGCTTCATCACTGCATCCAGCACCGTATCCGATATCTGATCTGCTATTTTGTCCGGGTGCCCTTCCGTCACAGATTCAGAAGTAAAAAGTGTCCTTGACATTTAGAATTTCTCCTTTCATTATTTATTGTGAATGGTTAATCGATAGCTGCCGCAAAAATCAACTTCATGTCCCCTTAAATCGACAACATTTGAGTGCCGGGAGTTTTACTTCACTTTATCTGAACATCTGTATTTTATTGAATTAATTCGTGTCTGTCCGAAAACCAGGCCCGGCAGTGTCATTCCGGCATGTTCTTAGCCGGAATCTCAAATTCTTAGGCACGGGATTCCCGGTAGAAACATTCCGGAATGACAAAAAAATGGGTTTTAGGACAGACTCTAATTCGTATCCTGTGCTAATGAAGATTTCAAATAATCTATATTTTTAATGGGTGTGGGATCTTCGCCACACAACATGGCCAGATTGAAACTGACGAAATCGGCCAGATATATCAAAGAAAACATGCGCGTGAGAAGCGTTTCGCCGTGGCTGTCAATCTGGTGTACCGGCGTTCGGCTCTGGCTGATCAATTCACGGACAATATTCATCCGTTTTTGCACACGTGGGTGATCATCCCGGTCACGCAGAAAAAAGACCGACAATTTATCATTCAATTCCATCGCGGCTGCCCGCTGCCAGCCGGCAATTTCATTGTGATTCATCTCGGGAAACACATTGTTGTAAGCCAGAATTTTGCTGTTCTCGCAAATTTGCCCTTTCCAGCGCATACCGATCACAGTCATTTCGGAGGAAGTGTAAAAAATCGGAATATGCTGCATACAGGCTTTGGCCGTCTCCATCGCTACGGATTCGTCCGGGTTACGCGGATCGTTCTCTTCAGCCATCTCGTCGAGAAGGGTGAAAAGCTCCGTGTAATCGATTAAAGAGGATTTGATCATTCCCCATTTTACGAATTGAACCAATACCGGAAACAGCAAATATCCCAGAGCGGTACGCGGCGGTCGACCGCCGGGAATCTGAACGAACGGATGTTTTTCTTTTTGCGCCATCTGCAAAACTTTACCACCGCTGGAACAGACGACCAAAGAGCACCCTTTCGAAATTGCCGACTCGTAAGCAGAGACCGTTTCTTCGGTATTTCCTGAAAAGCTGGACACCACGACAAGTGTGTTTTGGTTTGCCCAGGCCGGAATACGGTAATCACGAATCACATTGCAGGGTACGGTGCCGGAAGCGGTGAATAGTTTTTGTAAAATATTCCCGCCGATGGCCGAACCGCCCATGCCAACCACCAGAATGTGTGATATCTGTTGTCCCGGTTGGCTAAACTTCGCCTTCTTTCCGATCCCAACCGCATCTTTTACCTGATCCCGGAAATGTAAAATTAAATCCAGCATATTGGATTGATCGAATTTAGCAATGCGGTCCGACATGTTCATATTCATTTTTGCACCCGACATTTTTAATGGTTCAACTTAAACAATCTCTTCCCGGGGTAAAACAACCTCGGCAATCTGAGGCAGATTTTTCTTAATAAATAAAACCAGTTCATTCTTGACCTGCTCCGTTCTGGGAAATTGCAAAACTTCATCCGCTAACCTTTTTGCAGAATTGAAACGAATGGAGCGGATCATCTTTTTTACTTCGGGAATAGCGGCGGGAGTCATGCTTAATTCATCGATCCCGATGCCGACCAGGAAAGGAACAATGATGGAATCTGTGGCCATTTCACCGCACAAGCCGGTCCAGATATTGTTTTGATGGGCAACATCGACCGTCTGTTTGATGAACTTTAAAATAGCCGGATGGTAGTTGGTATAAAGAGAGGCGATACGCTCGTTTCCCCGGTCTACCGCCAGTGTGTATTGAATCAGGTCATTGGTGCCGATGCTGAAAAAATCAACAATTTTAGCCAGATGGTCGGCAATTAAAACCGTGGAAGGGATTTCTACCATAATTCCGATTTCAATGTGCGGATCAAATTCTTTTCCTTCCTGTTTAAGTTGCTCCATGGCTTTCTGCACCAGTTCCTTGCTGCGTAAAACTTCATCGACCGAGGAGATCATGGGAAACATGATGCGAACATTCTGACGGTAGCTGCTTCTTAAAATTGCTTTCAATTGAGTTATAAACAGTTCCGGCAGGTCCAGACTGATTCTGATAGACCGCCAGCCTAAAAAGGGATTTTGTTCATCAATTTTCAAATCGCCGATGAGCAGCCGGTCTCCGCCCAGGTCAAAGGTTCGGATAATAACTGAATTCGGATAAACTTCGTCCGCAACTTTTTTATACTCTTTAAATTGGTCATCCTCGGCAGGGAACTCTTCCCTGGATAAGTAAATATATTCCGTGCGGAACAGGCCGACTCCTTTTGCGCCGTATTGTTTTACGGAACCGATTTCCGATGGCAGTTCTATGTTAGCAGCCAATTGCAGTGTGTGCCCGTCCAGGGTTTTGGCCGGTAGTTTTTTAACCGGTAAAAGATCGTGTAAAAACTTTTGATGCTTTTCCTGCAATTTGCGATAGTTCAACAGGGTCTTTTTAACCGGATGGAGTATGACGATACCATTGGTTCCGTCCACAATCAACCTGTCACCGTTCTCTACATGTCCGGCAAAATCTTTTAAGCCGACTACTGCCGGTTTTTCCAGCCCTTTCGATAGAATGGCGACGTGGGAAGTTCTCCCTCCCAGATTCACGGCAAAAGCGAGAATGGCGTTCCGGTCTAACAGCACGGTTTGTGAGGGGGTAAGTTGATGAGATACAACAATTCTCAGGCTGCGAGACGATAGATCGAAGCATGGTTTATCCCCCATCAGATTGCGGATAACTCTTCGTTTTACGTCCAGAATATCAACCGCGCGCTCTTTCAGATATTCATCTTCGCTTTTGAACAATGAATCGTGAAATGTTTTCATGATGTCAAAATATGCCCATTCCGCATTACATCTTTCCGCGCGTATTTTTTGTTCCGTCTGATCGATGATAATCTGATCATCTAAAATCAATAAATGGGCATCAAAAAGTTTGGCATCTTTTTCCCCGATTTTATAAAGTACCCGTTTTTTGATGTCGGATAATTCCCCCTGGGCAGATTTCAGCGCTTTGCCGAATCGTTTGATTTCATCTTCAATCTCGTTCTTTTTAATCGTTCTGTGATTGACATCGATGATTTCCCGCCTCAAAACAACAGCCTGACCAATTGCAATTCCGGGTGAAGCGGCAATTCCGACAAATTTTGTTTCCTGTTTGGCTTTTTCCTGAACCATGCTAATCTTCTTCAAATTTGTTGTCGAACAATTCGATCAATTTTTGCACGGCTTCCTTCTCATCCTCTCCGGATGCCGTAATTGTGATTTCGCTGCCCGGTTCGGCAGCCATTCCCATTACATTCATGATGCTTTTACAGTTTATTTCCATGCTGTTTTGGGTCAAAAAAATATCTGACGAAAATTTCGCAGCGGTGCGGACCAGCAACGCCGCCGGTCTGGCATGAATGCCCAATTTATTTTTTACAATAACTTTTCCTTCGGTCATGTTTTGTTTCGTTAAATTAAAGCCCCACAAAAGTGGAGAAGATTAAAAAAAGGGCTAAGTTGATAATGATCGGGACGATAATCGGTTTTTTCCGGCGAATGAAAGGAAATGTAACGATCATTGCGATGAAAAAAAACAGCGGCGGGTAGATTCCTTCATTTTCTCTGAAATAAGCAGGGAACATACCGATGAAAATCCCTGCCACTAATATGCCGATTTTCTGTAGAATATTGGTATATTTTTCGAACTTTCGTTTCGATAGTTCTCTGACAATATCAAAACCCAGCTCGTAACCCCGCATGATGCCGTAATAGCGAAGATAGATGTGAGGAACATTGTAGAGAATAAACAGAACAACCGGACCGGCCAGGCCAAAAAACAGAGTAATTAAAACGCCGGTCATTGCCGCAAGTGGTTTGACAGTGCCCCAGAACAGCTTATCCCCCATGGCGCCCAGCGGGCCGCACAGACGATTTTTTAACATCAAAATCGGTTTGTCCGATTCCCAGTGCTGGTGAAGATTCTGTTCCTCTAACCGGGTAGTTGCTCCCAGAGCGAAAGAAGCAAAATAGGGATGAGCATTAAAAAATTCCAGATGACGATGGAGGAATTTTTTCCTGTCCTCTTTATTAGTGTATAATTTATGGAGAATGGGGATAATCGCGTAACAAAAACCAAGGTTCAGCATACGTTGATAATTCCATGAACCCTGAATATAGAAACTTCTCAAAAAAATTCGCCATAGATCTTTTTTTTCGATGACGCGCAACGTAACTCCTATAAAATAATTCCCAATCCAATTCCGCAAATGAGGCCCAGGAAAAAGTATACTATATTCTTCCGCGAAAAAAACAGATCGAACATCACAACCAAACCGGTGGCCAAAAACACGGTTTGAAGTTGATCCATTGTGAACGGCGCCTTGTTGGGTAAATAGTGAAGGACTTTTTCAGTCAAAAACAGGCCGGTTAGATAAAAAATAACCGCCCAAAACGCACCGTGCAAATAGGCGTTAAAAACACTCAACAGGTGCATCCGTTCAATTTTTTTCTCATTCCCTTCTTCTGCAAATCGATCTGCTTTTTCAACTAAATGGCGATTCATCTTTCGCATCCAGCTAATGGTTACGCCCAGGAAATAAGCGATGATAAGCACATAAATGCTGCTGACCAGAATTAACCAAGGTTGCGAATCACCGGAAACAGAAGGCAGTGAAAGAACAATCATCAGACCGATGAATGTACTTAAATTCCCTTCCGGAAATTTCGAGCCGCCGACAGGAATATCATAGAGCCAGATAAGTTCGAAAATAATGCCAAAGAACAAGCCCAATTGTGGCTGTCCGAACAGCAGCCCCACCAGAACACAGGCGAACAGAGGATGAGAGAACAACACCTGCCAAGCGGCAGTAGTATCTAAACCGAAAAACCCGCCCAGGAAAAAAACTGCAAGCAGTTCATGCCACATTTGAAATTCACATTAAAACAAGTCAATAAATTTTTTTTATCACCAAAAAAGTCGAAATTCGACTTAAGTTAGTAATAATATAAAATTTTACTTGCAAAAGCAAGCAAAATGAATTTTGGTTTTGTTGTTGATTTATAGAAGAGAAAAGTTACAACTTAACACCGGAATATATCTGTCCTGTTTATTCCGGTCTGCTGCAGGAAAGCTGTAAATCCTGTTAAACGCAGCCTGAATAGCTACGGTTATGGCGGGAATGACAGAAAAAGAGAGTTTTCGGTCAGACATTAATGACTCTGTTGATTAATTAAACTTCCAAAGTTTCCCCGTGGGCGTTTGTCAACATATTGTATGTTCCAAAAATATAAATCACATTTTGCAGAATTGATCAAAAACTTTGGAAGTTTTTTGCATTAAATCAA
>CAJVYQ010000087.1 GCA_913009825.1 uncultured Deferribacteres bacterium | reverse complement strand
AAAATTGATGAGTTTGTTGATTTAATGCAAAAAACTTCCAAAGTTTTTGATCAATTCTGCAAAATGTGATTTATATTTTTAGAACATACGATATGTTGACAAACGCCCCCGGGGAAACTTTGGAAGTTTAATTAATCAACAGAATCATAAATGAACTCGTAAAAAGTCCAAAAATCTGAGAACGAATCTATATACGGTGTGCGATTAAATGCAATCTATGCCATATATTGATCATATTTTTATTATGTCGACTTTTTACGAGTCCATCAAAATTAATTTCCCGGATACCGGCACAATACATTCGGGAATTTGTCCCGCAGGGACAACGCGAAAATAGCCCGGAGATTCATCTCCGGGAAAAGAAAAGAGAAGGATATTTTTCGTCCCGAAGGGACGATTGAAGGCAGCATTTTAGTTCTTTGAAACAAATCGATGATTTTTTTTGTGCTTTCATGATGAACGTTATATTGGGGGATGAATATTCAACCGTCCCTGCGGGACGGGATATGTTTTATTCTTTGTTACCCACCAATGAATTGGCGGGCTATTTTCATTAATCCCTGCGGGATTATTGGGATTGCAATTTGAATTTTTTTTAAAAAAAAGTGATACAAAATTGATGAGTTTGTTGATTTAATGCAAAAAACTTCCAAAGTTTTTGATCAATTCTGCAAAATGTGATTTATATTTTTAGAACATACGATTTGTTGACAAACGCCCCCGGGGAAACTTTGGAAGTCTAATTAATCAACAGAATCATAAATGAGCTCGTAAAAAGTCCAAAAATCTGAGAACGAATCTATATACGGTGTGCGATTAAATGCAATCTATGCCATATATTGATCATATTTTTATTATGTCGACTTTTTACGAGTCCATCAACTATGTTTTTCATTGCAAAAAACCCGTAAAAAAAGAGGTTGCTTCTCATGTTTTTTTTCCATATCATTAGAAAAATTTTGCTAATCTTTTCATCTCAAATCGCCGGGAGGGATTATGGATTTAAATGCAATTATCCAGCGTGTCAAAGAAATTTTGTTGAAACCGCGGGAAACCTGGGCCGAGATCAAAGAAGAAACCACCACAGTGACCGACATTTTCAAGCAATATGTGATGGTTCTGGCCGCAGTACCTATTGTCGCCGGTTTTTTAGGTAAGTGGATTCTGGGGGTGAATATACCGTTTTGGGGACATTACCGAACATCGTTTTTACGGGGACTGACCGGCGCGATTGTGCAATATGTCCTGATATTGGTTGGCGTGTTTATCGCGGCAAAAGTTGTGGAAATGCTGGCGCCCTCTTTTCAGGCAAAAAAGGACAATGTAGCCGCCTTTAAGGTGATCGCTTATTCGATGACCGCAGCTTGGGTGATCGGCATTGTAACCATCATACCGGATCTATCGCCGTTGACCATTCTGGGTTTGTACAGTTTTTATCTGCTTTATCTCGGACTTCCCCATTTGATGGAGTGCCCGCCGGAAAAGGCGTTAGGTTATACGATTATTACGATTGTTGTGTTGATTGTGGTTTGGATCGTTATCGGCATCATCAGTGCTGCGTTTTTAGGAATTCCCAGAGGCGCTATGCCGTAAATGGAAAGAAAAGGTTTTGATAAAAAATGCCCTGATGATTGATTTGATCAGGGCATTTTTTATTGGCAAATGGTAAATGGCGATTCAGCCTGCCTGTGCAGACAGGCGAATCGCCCTACAGTAAACGGGTTGTCTTTCAGGTGATAAATTGTAGGTTTTGTAGTCCGGTGAAAGTTTCTTGAGAGTTATCTCAAAGAACTTTTTCGTGTATTTCGTGTGTTTTCTGCCTGCGGCAGACAGGCGTGGGCCAAAAAAAATCAGTACAGCACTCCGCTCCAGGCATAATTGTTGTCTTCAATTTCGGCCAGCTTTGCCAATAGAGGCATCATGTCGTGCTGAAATGGCGCCACCTGCTCCGGTTTCAGCGGATCGGCGGAAATATTATTGATGCGCAGCGGATTGATGGGCCGTCCGTTTTCGTAAAATGTGTAATGAAGATGAGGCCCGGTAGCCAATCCTGTCATGCCTACGTAGCCGATTACTCTTCTCTGTTTGACTGTCACACCTTTTTTGATGCCGCGGGCATACGCTTTCAAATGGCCGTAGAGCGTGACAAAATGTGTGTTTTTGTGGCGGATTTTCAGATACCTGCCCACACCTCCTTTTTGAAATCCCATTTCAGTAACAATTCCATCAGCGGGTGCCACTACCGGCGTACCGGATGGCGCGGCAAAATCAACTCCTAAATGAGGACGAACCCGCTTGAGAATAGGATGCATTCTACCCAGAGAAAAATAGGATGATATTCTTCGGTAATTCAACGGCGATTTTAAAAATGTTTTCTGGAAAGATTGTCCGTTCCAGTTGTAATAGCCGCCCTTACCAAGTTGGTTGTTGTAGTAAAACGCGGTGAACATCTGACCGCTTAAGCAGTACTGCGCCGCCAGAATGCGGCCGTATTTTACAAAACGGCCGTTCAGATAATAGGCTTCGTACATCATTTTGTAACTGTCGCCAACCTGCGGTTCGATAAAAAAATCGATGTCCCACTGGAAAATGTCTGTGAAATTGATGATCAACTCGGGCGTTTCTCCCTTGTCCGTAATGGATTGATAAAGTGTGGAGGAGATGGTGCCGGAAACGGCTTTTATTTTTTTGACCAACGGCTGATTTTCAATTGTCCCGGAAAACACGCCGCTGCCGTCTTTTTTGATTTTATAAACGGTTGTGATGTCCGGTTGATATTCATAAGAGATTAATCGATTGAGAGAATCCTGAACCAATTTATAGTGGGCGCCCACCTGAATATCCCTCGGGTTGAAAATTTTTTTGAATTCACTGACAGCCGACAGGATGTCTGCATCGATGATGTGGTTTTTTCTGAAAACATCCCACAAACTTTCGCCGTAATGGATGATGCCGGCGCTCCGTACAAAACTCAGCAAATGAGAATTGCCGGCCGGCGGGTGTGACTCAACAACCACAGATTCACTCTTCCTGTTTGAATTCAGAAAAAAAAGTCCGATCAAAATGATTGCCAGTGCCTGGGCTATTGCTAAATATTTATTTAATTTCATGCTGCCTCATCCGGAGAAAAAAATTGAATCTTTATTGTGTACCTTTTTGTTTGATAAATATGGTTGAAAATGTGTCGTTTATTCTTTAGAATAATTACTCAGGTTGCCCACTAAATAAAACGAAAAACACGAAAGGATCAGATACATTTTATCCATTGTTTATACCATTTTGTGTGTTTAGTATGTTTCATGGGCGGAATAGTTGCTTAAAAAATTTCATCTAACTCGCTTGTCAATATCTTCTATAAGAAGCATCATTTTCTCCTGTATTCATCCGGTTCATTTACCGGTCTTATTCATCAACCATAGAATATAGCACAAAGATTTAATGATTCAATCATTTTTTTTATTTTATCCTTGCAGAGCTGTGTTCCGTTATGCAAGTCGATTCAGTGAATCGACTTGCAAGTTTCCTCCTTACAACCCATTGTTGATCTCTTCTATTTTTTCCGCGACAGTTTCCCATTGTTGGTAAAGTTGCTGCAATATTTTGGTGGTTTGATGAAAATCAACTTGAAGCTGCCAAACCCCTTCGCCTCTTTTAAATGTGGCCGGATCGGCTAACCGGTTTTCCAGAATCTCTTTTTCCCGTTCGGTTTTTTCAATTTCCGTTTCCAGTTTCCGCAGCCGGATTTCATGTTCCTTGCATAACTGAAACCGCCGGTTTCGTTGTTCTGCCTCCAGTCTCTTTTGCCGGCGGGTCTTTTTTCTACCGTTATCCGGTTGGCCGCTGTCTTTTGGGCTCGTGAGGGATGATTGCAATACCGCTGTCTCTGCGGCCGACGTTCGTTCCGTTTCCTTCTTTTGCATGTAGTCCGTGTAATTGCCCCAAAACTGCCGGATATCTCCATGGGATATTTCCATGACGCGGTTCACAATATTATCTAAAAAATAGCGGTCGTGGGAAACCAGAATGATGCCGCCGTCAAAGGAATTCAGCGCTTCGGATAAAACATTTTTAGATTGTAAATCCAGATGATTGGTGGGTTCATCTAAAATAAGCAAATTGACCGGTTGGAAAAGAATGCAGGCCAGCGCTAAGCGACTCTTTTCGCCGCCGCTCAAAATCCGGGTAGGTTTGTTCACATCATCCCCGCTGAACAGGAATGCCCCCAACACGTTTCTCACCTGTTTTGGCGAAATAGTTTCAGCGTGAGACTGCGCTTCCGTCAGTACTGTTGTATCGCCGCTGAAGCGGTCGGCGATATCCTGGGAATAGTAACCGATTTTCAGCCGGTTATCTTTAAAAATCTCTCCTTTATGTTCCGTATCGATACCGGCAAGGATACGGCAAAGAGTAGATTTTCCGGCGCCGTTGACGCCGACGATGGCAATGCGTTCACATCTGTCGCAGCGGAAGGAGACATTGGCAAACACCTGTTTCTCCGCGAAATATTTTTCCGCATTTTCTGTGGCAATCAGCAGTTTTCCGCTTGCCGGAGCCGGCGGGAAATGAAAGAAAACATGACTTTCCGCTTCAGGAGACTCAAGCAGCGGCATCTTTTCCAGCATCTTAATCCTGCTTTGCACCTGCGCCGCTTTGGTGGCCTTGTAACGAAACCGGTCGATAAATTTCTGAATTCTCTCAATCTCTTCTTTTTGCCGGTAATATTCGCCCCACTGTATTTCGATCCGTTTTTTTCTTTCCTGTTCGAACCGTGTATAATTGCCGTGATAGATCTGTAACCCACCGCGTTCCAGGGAAACAATTTTTTTAACGGTTCGATCCAGAAAATAGCGATCGTGACTGACCAGGATGAAAGCGCCGTCATAATTTTGCAGGTAATTTTCCAGCCACTCGGTGGTTTGCACATCCAGGTGATTTGTGGGTTCATCCAACATAAGCAGATTGGGGCGCTGCAAAAGCAGTTTGGCCAGAGCAATGCGCATCTGCCAGCCGCCGCTGAAAGTGGATGTTTCTCTCTGCCAGTCATCTTCGGTGAACCCCAAACCTTTTAGAATTTTTTTGGCTTCGGATTCCAGACGGTATCCGTCCGCGTGCTCAAAAAGTTGCTGAATTTTGCCCAATCTGTCCAGGAGAGCAGCGGTATTTTTCCCGGATTTTGCCGCAGCATCTATCTCATTTTGCAGAGAATGAATTTCCCGCTCCAGTTTTAAGACAGAGTCAAATGCAGTCAGCGTTTCTTCAAGCAGCGGTTTGCCGGTCAGGTTGATTCTGTCCTGGGGCAGGTAACCTGCCGCCATATTTTTGGTGCGCCGGATTGTGCCGGCATCGATTAATTGCCGCTCCAACAGAATCTGCAGCAGAGTGGTTTTCCCTGCTCCGTTCGGTCCAATCAGACCAACCCGTTCTTCCGGGCAAAGATGCCACGACATGTTTTTAAAAATTAGTTGTGCGCCAAAAGACAAACCGATGTTTGTTAACCGTATCATAGGCTCATTTAAAAATACGTAACACTTTAGTTATTTGAAAACCGGCAAATAATGATCAGGCTGTCATTCCCGACTGCCCTTATCAGCCCGTCTGCAACAGGCAGGCCGCTTAAATCATGCGGGAATGACAACCGGGTGTGTCTTTTCAAAAAACTAAAATGTTACTAAATTTCTATTTCTGTTTTCTCCGGTAAAGACTAATTACCACTTAACCGGCAATCGATCGCTGCTGTTTTTAAAATCATAAAAATAGTAAAAAATAATTCCCAATACAAGCGGAATTGTTCGAAATGGGGAATCAACCTGTTATCGGTTTAAGAAAATGGATTTTAAAAAATATTAGTTGGAATGAAAACCATGTCCGCTTTGTTCCTAATAGATAGTTGTCTTTAAATTAAGAAAAGGGAGAATAAATCATGCAAACAAAAGTAAGTGATTTATTAGCGGTAAAAGGCTCGGACGTGATCTGTATCAACCGGAACGTTTCGGTTTTTGAGGCGAATAAGACCCTGGTTAACAATAATGTCGGCGCTGTTTTAGTGCGGGACGAAAAAGAAAAATTAGCTGGAATTTATACGGAACGGGATGTTTTGAAACAATCCGTCAGACGGAGCGATCAATTGAAAACAACCCTGGTGAAAGATGTCATGACCACAGATTTGATAATCGGCTTGTCGGATGATAAAATTGATTATTTGATGGGGATTATGACCTTCAATAAAATACGCCATATTCCCATTCTTGAGAATGGCGAGATAAGAGGAGTAATTTCCATTGGCGATTTGGTGAAATCGCAGCTTCACGATGCACGCTACGAAAACCGCTATTTGAAAGATTACATCATGGGGAAATATCCCGGATAGGTCAAAGAAAACCTTCCGGGTTTTAAAACCTGGAAGGTTTGGAAAGTTAGGATTTGTACGCCACTTTCACATTCGGCTGCATCTTTTGCACGTAACAATACAGGGGATAGAGAATGAGAAAGCCTTCTTTCAATACTTCAATCAATTTATTTGAAAAAGCAAGGGGTTTGTTGGACTCTTTGTGTCCCCAATAAAAGGATTTAAATTTCATCCAGTTCTCCAGTTCCGGCGGGTACTCTTTGACGGGCGAGCGTGTATAAAACTCGCCGTCGAGTGAAAACGTTTCTGTTAAAACCGGGTTTTGCACGATCCGCAAAAATTTTTGCGGATTGGCCAATATTCGATTTTTAAAATCGATCATGACCTCTCTGGGCGCGGCGTAAAATCCCATACCGTAGGAAAAGGAATCGATGCGTATTTCAAAATAAAAACAGAGTTCCCCGGCAAGCGATGTTTGGTGGCGACGGAATACAATCCACAGATGATCCCGGAACAGAGTTTTGTCGCGTGAAAATCGTGTGTCCCGGTAAATTTTTGCAATGGTTCGATTAATTTGCGGCCGCACATCGAATTGTGCGTCCAGCATTTTCATAAATTGCCCTAAATCTTCCACCAGATTCCGCAGCGGTTTCAGAACATGCTCTTCATAAACAGGCCGGTTTTCTTCGAACCAGGGTTTGTTGTTATTCTTTTTGATTCTGCGAAAAAACCGGATGGTTTCCGGTGTAAACCCTGTGAAGCTGTTCTTTTTAAGCATTTGCACTCCTTCATTTTTATGGTCGTTGCTCTTTTTTTTCCCGGCCTTCCCAATTTAAAAAACTTGCCCGGTCTGTATGAGATGGTTGATCGATGGTAAGAAAACCGCCATAATTTTTAATCAATCCGGATTGCTGTTGGAACGCTTGAATTCAATCTTTTTTTCTCATCGACATCCGATTGGAGTTATGTTTTATTGAGATGTAATAAATCAATGAGCCGTTTCAACGGTTTTCAAAAAAAGACAAAACCATCGCCCAAACAAATTTTGTCTTTTGTATTGTTATAAAAGTTTGTAAATTATCAAATAAAACGCAATAATAAAAATGGAGACATGCAGGATGAAAGTGACAGTTTTGGGCTGCGGCATGGTTGGCAGCGCCATGGCAATCGATCTGGCGAAAGATAAGAATTTATCGGTTACCGTGATTGACAAAAACCGGGAGGCCCTGGAAAAAACAGCTAAAAAAGTTGATCTGAACACGAAGCAGGCAGACCTGTCCGATCTGACCGGTATTCCGGAACTGATCTCCGATGCCGACTTGATTGTGGGGGCAGTTCCCGGGTTCATGGGTTTTCAGACCGTTAAAAAAACCATTGAAACCGGTAAAAATGTAGTGGATATATCCTTTTTCCCGGAAGATCCGTTTGCCCTGGACAAATTGGCAAAGGATAAGAATGTAACGGCAGTTGTGGATTGCGGTGTTGCCCCGGGCAGCAGCAATATTTTGGTCGGGCATGCCGTGAGTCAACTGGAGTGGGTGGAAGAGGTGATAATTTATGTGGGCGGTTTACCTGTCCGCCGGCAATGGCCGTACGAGTATAAAGCGGTGTTTTCTCCCATCGATGTGATCGAAGAGTATACCCGTCCGGCGCGGTTTATCGAACATGGAAAGATGGTCACCAAAACCGCCCTGACCGATGCCGAGCTCATCGATTTTCCCCAAATCGGTACTCTGGAAGCGTTCAATACAGATGGGTTACGCACCCTGATGCAAACCATCAAGGCTCCGTTTCTGAAAGAAAAAACCCTGCGTTATCCGGGACATATCGAAAAGATGTGCATGCTGCGTGAAAGTGGATTCTTCAGTCAGAAACCAATCGATGTGAACGGAACCAAAATAACGCCGCTGGATTTTACGACCAAACTTCTGTTTCCGTTGTGGAAACTAAAAGAAGGGGAGGAGGATATCACCGTCATGCAGGTCAGCGTGACGGGAATGACAAGCGGAAAGAAACGGACGTTTACGTATTATCTGTTTGACCGCTACCATGCAGAGACGCAGACGACCTCCATGGCCGGGACAACCGGTTACACCGCAACCGTTGTGGCTCGAATTGTTCTGTCGGGACGATATGCCCAAAAAGGAATCATTCCGCCGGAATATCTGGGACGGGACGAAATATGTTTTAATATGATCAGGGAAGGACTGGCACAGAGGGATATTATTTTTCACGAGCGGATTGATTGAAATTTGCGGGACCGACACCCTTCGACTCTCCGCCTGAGTCGGACACGCGCTCAGGATGGCTTTGTTTTAACTTTGAATTATTAGAAAAAAGGACTATTCGTTTTAGTGATTATTGAATGTATCTGTAATTTGAACGTTTCCCCACTCTGCCATCCTAAGCGGTGTCGAAGGGTGGCTGAGTGGGGAAGATGGTCTTAATTCACGTTTTGTTTAAAACCCAAATATTATCCTATCAGCCACAAAGTCTCCTGTGGACGGCTTAGAAATTCCATGCCGTTTTCGCGGACAACAATCATTTCCTCCATGGTGGCAACCCCAAAACCGGACACAGTTACCCGCGGTTCCAGGGTTAAAACTTGTTCTGTTTCAATTTTTTTCTTGACAATCGTAAAATCTATTCTTTAATTCATATTGTAAACAAGACTGTTGGGGAGAAATAATGGATGTTATCTTATATCAATTCATCATGTTACTTTGGTGCCTTTCAAAAACAAATATTTTTATAGATTAAAATTATACCGTATTATAAGGAGTTAACTAATCAATCAGGTCAAAGGAAGAATCGGTTATATGTCTTATTTCAAATCATTTTTCACGTTGTGTTTAGTCTTATTATTAATTGTGCCTAATATGTCAAACGCCCAGAGTTGGCAATGGCAGAATCTCTTACCGACAGGTAATCCCATCAATTGCTCGGATTTTGTGGATTCTTTAACCGGGTGGTTCGGCAGCAGCGCAGGAACCATATTACATACCGGTGACGGCGGCAAAACCTGGGAAATTCAATATACCGGTTTACCGGATATTTGGATTATGTCAATAGATTTTATAGATCATCTCGAAGGTTGGGCCGTCGGACACCCAAGTGGTGGCTATTCCCACTTTTTACATACTACAGATGGTGGAAAGACATGGCAGGTTAAGCATATTGAACAAAACAGTCGGGGACATTTTTTAGTTTTATATTTTTTAGATCAAAAGTATGGTTGGGCCGGTTCTAATATCGGGGAAATCCTCTACACTCATGATGGTGGAAAATCATGGGATTTTGGCTATTCCGGTAATAATAATATTCAATCGATAGTATTTCTTGATTCTTTACATGGTTGGGCTGCTACGGCAGGAGAGGGAATATTTAAGACAATTAATGGTGGGAAAACCTGGTTAAATATAAATAGTTTTTCAGAGAAAATTATAAGAGATATATATTTCCTGGATATGCAAACAGGATGGCTCACCTCAACGGATGGAATTCACCGGACAATTGACGGCGGTTTGACGTGGGGAAAAATAAACGACTACTATCAAGTGTCTAATTTTGAAAAGTTTTTTGTTTTTTTCAGTCCTTCTAATGGGTGGATTGGTAATTTTCAAACTTTTGATGCGGGAAAAACTTTGATAGATCTAAGAAAAGGATATACACCAGAAGATCTCAAGGATATAAAATTCATTAATAAAGATATTGGATGGGTTGTTGGCAGAAAAGGATTTATTTGGAAAACAATAGATGGTGGTAGTAGTTGGAATCATCTGGAGAGTGGGACAAATCGTTATTTATATGGTTTATTTACACTGGATGAAAATAGAGTTTGGATTGTTGGCGCAGACGGGGCGATTCTTTCAACAAAAAATGGCGGGGGAAATTGGAATTTGCAGTATGTCAAAACGGATAGCGATCATCAGGCAGTAACATTTTCTGACTCATTAAAGGGATGGATTGTGAGTGAAAATTTCAACGATGGAGGACATATTCTTCATACCGATGATGGAGGAAAAACATGGGATGAACAAACCCCAGGGCAAATACCAAGACTATTTGATGTCACTTTTGTTGATGAAAACACAGGATGGGCAATATCCGGAGGTGGGAGTGATCTAGATGTGGGTGCAATTTATCATACAAACGATGGGGGCGCAAGTTGGTTTTTACAGTATGAAAATCGAACACACAGTCTAAGGCCAGTCTATTTTCTGAATGAAACGTTGGGCTGGGCTGTTGGTTCTCAATTGATTTTACACACCATCGATGGCGGCGAAAATTGGATCACTCAAAGTGAAGATGAAAGTAAATTTCTTCGGGATATCTATTTTTGCGATGAAAATACCGGATGGACCATTGGACTTAGTGGTGATCTATTTTATACACAGGATGGCGGGACAACATGGAATAAGCAATACTCAGGAACAACTAATACACTTTTTGCGATTGACTTTGTTGATGAAGATAATGGCTGGATTGCCGGACATAACGGTTCAATTCTTCATACGTCATTGGGATGTGCAACCACGGTGAAAAATCATTTTACGGGAAAACGAAACCTTGCCAATATACAGCTTTTGCAAAACCGACCCAATCCATTTAATCAACAGACTATGATATCTTATGAATTACCCTCAGAGTGTTTTGTAAAATTAAAGATTTATAACATTCTCGGAAAGGAGGTGAAAACATTAGTAAACAAAAGACAAACTTCGGGACATTACAAGATAGTTTGGCATGGGAAAGACGAACAAGGGATTGATGTGGTAAGCGGCATATATTTTTATCACATTCAGGTAAATAGCCTCATAAATGAGACAGGCAAAATGCTGCTGGTAAGATAGTTTTACAAAGGAAAGTATAATAAAAAAATTATGGAGGATCGAAATGAAATCATCTCTAAATAATCGATATCACTTTTTTATCTTTTTAATTTTCGTTTTTCTATCAACTAATTCTTTTGCCCAGAAAATAATTTCAGATCACGTTAAATATGAAAATGGAATATTGAAATCAGATGCCCCAACTGTTCATTTTAAAGGAAAGGTTTTTGATTTACCTGCCGGACAAAGGACAGCTTTTATCGCGGACATTAACCCGGATTTTCGGGGATTAAGAAGATACTTTGAAAATTTAAGTGAAAAATAGGGTGATATATTTTTTGAAAAACACATTCCTAACGCAAAATGGGGCAAGGATTGAAGCAAAAGGAACGCAACAGAATCCAATCACTTTTACATCAGACAATCACACTCGTCAGGCCTGGAAAAACCTTTATATTTACGGCAGCAACAATGAATTTGAGTATTGCAATTTTGAATACGGGAACTGGGCGGTTAATTTCTACGGCTATCCCGGTTATGCAACCGGAAATGTGGTAAAAAATTGCACTTTTCAAAATAATGACCAGGGACTGCGCATCCAAAACAGTGACGTTGACGTAACCGCTTGTTTGATTGAGGATAACCGCCATCCCCTGAATCTGTGGGCGCCTTAGATGAAACGTATCATCTAATCAGAGGTGATTATAACAATGAACTCCGGGAAAAAGAAACAACTTATGCTTACCTTAAAGGACTCTATACCGATTACCCGGATTTGGATGTGGGGAAAAGAGCTTTGGAATTGATGGTGAATGAACATATCCTTCCCGTTTTTCTTTGGTTTCCGGGGACAGACTATCTTTCGGCAACCGATCGATAAATTCCGCAGCAAGCTTGACGGCGTTGAGCAGCTTGTTTTTTCCGTAACCGGGATGAACATTGACGCCTTTAAATGTCAGCGTAACCGTGTCCGCGCAAAAGGTTTCATTTTCCACCTCTCCCGCAACGCCGCCGTCGATGGTGTAAGCGTAATCGGCGCCGAATTTTTTCACGTCAAAATATTTGGTTCCGTTCCCAACTTCCTCATCCGGTGTGACGGCAATGCGAATCCGGCCGTGCCTGATTTCCGGGTGATCAAGCAAATAGTTGACGGCGGTAAAAATTTCCGTAATTCCGGCTTTGTTGTCTGCACCTAACAAAGTGGTTCCGTCCGTGGTGATGCTGGTGTTGCCGATCTGGTCTTGCAGATCAGGGTTCTCATGGATGCGGATGATCTGGGTTGTATCGGCAGGCAGTTTAATATTGCCGCCCCGGTAATCTTCATGCAAAATCGGTTTCACATTTTCACTGGTGACATCCGGTGAGGTGTCCGGATGGGCGATGAGACCGGTGGGTTTTCACTCTCTTCGCCGAATTTGACGGCAGCGCAGCGGTTACATAACTAAATTGATCGATTTGCACATCTTCCAGGCCGATTGCCCGCAAGTCGTCTGCCAAAATCCGGCCGAGGATTTTTTGTTTTTCCGTGCTGGGGTAAGTGTCGGAAATTTCTGAAGATTGTGTATCATAACCAACATATTTGTAAAACCGTTCGATCATCTCCCGGCGGTACGGAGTTACATCCATATTCACTCCTGTCTGTTCAGAATTGTTGTGGTAAACAGTGTCCAAATTGAAAAAGTTGGCGGCGGTAAAAAACTATAGTGTGAAAAGTGCAATCACTGTATATAAAATCGCCGCTAATCCTGCCGCCAAACTTGCAAGCGGTAATTGTGTTAAAACATGATCCATCAGATCTGTTCCGGTTGCCAGTGAAGAAAGGATGGTTGTATCGGAAATGGGTGAACAGTTGTCGCCGTAAACAGAGCCGCCTGTGACAGCGGCAAAACAGAGCAAATTGAAAAACGGATCCGGATTTACCGAATAAGCCAAAGGCATCGCGATTGGAAAAACTACGGCATAAGTTCCCCAGGAGGTGCCGATGGAAAATGAAATAAACATGGTAATAAAAAGAAAAATTGCCGGCAGTAAAAACGGAACGATTAACCCACTGGTCGTTCTCACAATAAAATTAGCCGTTCCTAATGAACCGGAAACGTTACCCAGTGTAACAGCCAGGCCTAAAATGATGGCGCCGACCGTAACGCCTTTACAGCCGTCGACAAATCCTTCGATAACTGTTTTTAACGGCATACCGCGATACATGGCAAGCGCCATTGCCGAAAGGACGGATAAAATAAATGCTTCCGAAACATACAGTTTGCCAATAAAAATATAAGGCCCAATCGCTACGGCAAGAAGAACGCCGATAGGAACCAAAAATCCAAGAATGGATGGTTGATAACCTTCCGGAATATTCAAATCGGTTAATTCTTTCGAAATTAATGGCTGTGCTTTTTCATGGTTCAAAGCGCCGGTTGCTTTTACACGTTCCATTGCTTTTTTCATCCGTTTTCCGTACCAGGGTAATTTTTCCCAGCTCAACAAAAAAGTGAATAAAAGAGCAAACCAGGCGTAAAAATTAAACGGGATCGCTTTAAAGAGGTAAGCTTTGCTAACATCCGGATTGTTAAAAATTGGCGAAGTTCCTAACACTAATCCACCGATATAAATCGGCCAAACATTGAAAGGAAGGACTGTGGCAACCGGTGAGGCCGTTGAATCGATGATATAGGATAGTTCCTCGTGGCTTACCTTCTTAGCATCGCTGACAGGCCTGACAGTGGAACCTGCCAAAATGGTGCTGACGGTTCCGCCCTGGTGAAAGAGAATGCCGAGAAGAAAAGCGAAAAATTTTGTGGTTCGACGATCCTTTGCAATTTTAGCTCCTGCCCATTCCGCGAAATATTTGGCTCCACCGGTTTTGCCCCAAATGCCGATTAAACCACCTAAACTCCAGAGGTAAACCAACAAAATTTCACCATATTTAGCGCTGCCGATCGACGGAATCAAAAATTCCTGGACAATGTTAAATTTACCGCTGATAATACCGCCGAGAACGATCCCGGCAAAAAGGGAGGGGATCACTTCTTTTGTAGCAAAGCAAAGTGCTAATGTGATGATGGCAGGCAGGAGCGACCACAAGCCAAAATCTTTTGTTGTTGCAGGGGTAGATATGATATTTGTTGTTTCCCGAATATACAAAACAGCGATGATTGAGGCGAATATGAGCAGCCATTTCAGGTTTCGATTCATTGGGCACCTTTAGTTGTTTCGATGAATATAACTTGAAAAATTCAAGTTGCTTTTTTTACGTCTTTGGGTAACTATTCAGCTCACGTCTGTCTGACACAGGCAGAAAACACACGAAACAATCGAATGATCTCATCTAACTTTTTTCCTGTTTTTTTTTGAGTCTTTCGCGGGCTGCCTGAGTAGTGACAATACCG
>CAJVYQ010000086.1 GCA_913009825.1 uncultured Deferribacteres bacterium | reverse complement strand
TTTCCGATCTATAGTTTGATAAGCATAATTTCGAAACAAATCCTGTTCATAAGCTGCCGTGAGTACAGTTTCCCCTTCAACTTTTGCATTCTGAACAGCTTCATCCATTTTAGTCACTTTATTTTCCTTCCCTATTAATTTTTACCTAAATTGAGCGATTCTAATGTCATTCCGTAGAAATCTTGTTGGTTTAGCGCACGGAACTAACAAGATTTTTCCCGCCTGCGGTCGGGCAGGCAGAACAACAAAACTCTTTGAGTGGTTGTTTTAGGCTAAGAATCACTCAATTTAGGTTTTATTATGCCAGTGATTCAACCATTTGTTTTTCTTCTACTTCAGCAAAATAAGCCAGCTTTGAAATGTCTAAAATTAAAGCAATGGAGCCGTCCCCTAAAATGGTTGCGCCGGAAACACCCTCAATATCCCGGTAAACCCGGCCAAGTGATTTAATTACAGTTTGGTGTTCACCGATTACTTCATCTACAACGAATCCTACTTTAAACCCTTCCACTTTAGTAATCACAATTTTCTCGATCTCCGGCTGCTCACCGTCAATATTAAACCGTTCACGTAAACGAATGAATGGAATAAGTTCATCGCGAACATTTACAATATGTCGTCCATTCATTCTCACCACATCAGCGCGGGTCAGTTCAATACATTCTTCCACCAGCGTAAGAGGGATGATGAAAGGATCCCCTGATATTTTAATTAATAATCCTTCTATGATTGCCAGGGTTAAAGGTAACTTAAGTGCAATTGTTGTCCCCACACCCTTTTTACTCTCAATTTCAATTGAACCTCTCAACGAGTCGATTGTTCTTTTAACCACATCCATGCCAACACCGCGCCCGGACACATTGGAAACTTTTACCGCAGTGGAGAAACCAGGCACAAAAATTTGTGCAAATATTTCTTTTTCAGATGATTCCTCGTTGGGTGAAATTAATCCTTTTTCAATAGCCTTTTCACGAATGACTTCAGCATCGATTCCCGCACCATCATCATTAATTTTTATCAGGACATGAGCGCCGGAATGTTCAGCGGAAAGATGGACTGTGCCGGTTCGATCTTTGCCGGCTGCTTCCCGGTTTTCAGGCAGTTCGATACCATGATCGATGCAATTGCGGATAAGATGAATAAGCGGATCGTTTAATTTTTCGATTACATTTTTATCCAATTCCGTATCGGCGCCTTCCGTAACCAAACGAATTTCTTTCCCCAGTTCATTTGATAAATCCCGAACCAATCGACGAAATTTATTGAAGGTTATCCCTATTGGGATCATACGAATACTCATGGCATTTTCTCTGAGTTCTTCGGTGAGATGTTCTACTTCCTCTGCGATTGAGATTAATTTATCATCGTTTCTTTCCCTGGCTGTTTGACTTAGCAAAGACTTAACGGTAACCATTTCACCCACTAAATTTACCAGTCGATCTAATTTATCAGAAGATACGCGGATACTCTGTTGTGAATCCGCTTCTTTTCTTTTTTCCCTCATATTACGAACATGTTTCTGTTCCGCAAGAGCAGTGATAATTTTCTTATCATCGGCGGCTCCGGTTTCAACGAGGACATCTCCGATGCGTTTCTGTTTTTTTAATGCCTCCTCTAATTCTTCTGTTGAAATATCGCCGCGTTCTATAAGAATTTCACCTAATTTCTTATAATCAATATCTTCCGGTATTTGACCGTTATCGATCACATCTATTTTCAATTCACTACTATCATCGATAAAAATAAAAACATCCTTTATCGCATTTTCATCTTGTGAAGTAGATAAAAAGATATCCCAGCAGACATAGCAGGCTTCCGGATCCAACTCAGCCAACATGGGTAATTCATCCATGTATCCTAAAATTTTACACTCACCCAGCGCACGCAACTCTTCAAGTAAAAAAATCGGATTTGTACCGGTCTTAAAAATATCTTCGGATGGCTTAAAGCGAATGCGGTACATGATTTCTTCATTTTGCGCAATTTCCTGATCTCCCCGTTGATCCACAGGTTCAGCTCCAGGCGCATTTTGTTCCGACGGCAAATATTTTCCAAACGATATTAAAAGTTTTTCAGCATTTTCTTTTGTACCCGCAGAGGAGGCTGAACTCCCAAACATCTTTTTTACTTGATCTCCGGCAGCCAGGGTTAAATCGATTAATTCTTTGTTGACTTTTAATTTTCCATCCCGAATCCGGTCAAATATCGTTTCGACCTCATGAGTAAACGCAGAGATTTCATCGAAACCAAACATAGCGCCGGAACCTTTGATTGTATGCAAGGCACGAAATATTTTGCCAATCAGTTCCAAATCATTTTTGTTCTCTTCCAATTCCAGAAGTGAACTTTCCAACTCACTAAAAGTTCATTGGCCTCCTCAATAAAAACTTTCCGGTGTTGATCCATCATCATTATGCCCAAAATTTTTAAATTTAATTTAAAGTCACTCAAGTAAAAATATTTATTTCACCGAGATAAAATATAACTAAAACCTAAATTGAGCGATTCTTATGTCATTCCGTAGGAATCTTATTGGTTTAGTGCAAAGGATTAAAAAGATTCTTACAGAATGACAAAACTCTTTGGGTGGTTATCGCAAGCTAAGAATCGCTCAATTTAGGTAAAAGTTAAAATGATTTCCTCTCTATCCTGAATAATTCATAAACTTTTGCCACCAAGACACTAAGCCACGAAGAATATTAAAATTAAGGCAATTTTACAATTTATACTAAGTTTGTTTTGTCAATTCTTTTCTTCAGATACAAACTTGTGTGATTTACAGTTTATTAAGGCTTTGTGTCTTTGTGCCTTCGTGGCGAATGATTTTCTCAGGTGATAAATTTTAGTCATTTTTAATAATCATCCCAACACTTTTCTAATCACCGCAATAAGTTGTTCAGGTTTGAATGGTTTTACAATCCACCCGGTAGCGCCGGCGGCTTTACCCTCTTGCTTTTTCCCATTTTGTGACTCTGTGGTCAACATAATAATAGGTGTAAACTTATACGCAGAATTATCACGTAAGCTTTTAATCAATTCGATACCATCCATATTGGGCATATTCAAATCTGTTATAAACATATCGATGGCTTTTCCATTAAGCTTAGATAGAGCATCCAGTCCATCACCGGCTTCAACAACATCATATCCTGCCTGTTTAATAGTGAAGGCAACCATTTGACGCAAACTCACGGAATCATCTACTGTCATGATTGTCTTACTCATCTTCCCTCCACTGCTTAAAAATACATTTTCCAATTTTCTGTGTTTCACAAATTCCACAATTTGTTAATCCGGTATTGATCAGTGCTTCATCAATAATATTCGGAATTTCTTTAATATGAAATTTGCGCTTTAATTTCGCTGAGGTACGGTATGCGGAACATATTAACTGCAAATGAGAAAGATCGATCCTTTCCACATTGCGAAAGTTCAAATTTATCCGTTCATATCTTTTCAAACCATTTTGAACTTTTTCCTTGAATTCGCCGGCATGCTGCACAACAAAATCCCCTTCTATTGTTAAACTACCTGCTTTGCCGGATTTTTTTAAACCAATTTTATACATACACACCTCACAAATTTCACTCGAAACTTATATATTTTTCGGCTTTTTTCAAAATATAGTTTGATCCTATTTAAAACAGTTCTACATTAGCACCGAATTCACTTGCATCATCGCCAGGTTCATTTTCCGGTTTCAATTCTGTAAATTCATCAGACCTGTCCGGATTGATGATTTTCCCTTCCGTAAATGATTGATGGACTTCCCGTTCAGAGACCATCGTATATTTCGCACTAATTGCATTCATATCGACATCCTCAGAGGAATATCCGTACCGGCTGGTAAAAACCTTCATATCATTTACCAGATTCTCCAAATCAGTGGCAATCTGTTTCACATAATTTGAGACGTTTTCTTTGATGGAAGAGGTTGAAATAGTTAAATCGATATCACTGCTTAAATCCTGTACCTGTGAGTTCATTTGTTTCAATTGCGAATGAACCGAATCATTTATCTCTTGCAGAGAATTAATCATATTTTCACAGGAAGTTTTCATGGAATTAATTTTATAAGCAACATCTTCCGAAAAAGATTCTTTTAATCCCAAAGATTGAGCGTTTGAGATGATAGATTTGAATGAATCAGAGATGCCTCCAGTGAGTGAAAAAGCATCGACAGAAAGTTTTTGGATGGATCCTGCCAGGACACCTAATGCTGCACCTTCATCTCCGGTGTGCGCCGCTTTAACCTGGGCATTAATAGCGATCAAATCAATTTCCGAACCAATCACTTCGATATCATTAATGAAATCTGACATTTTATTTACAGTCCGGAATAATATTTCCATCGTCTCCGAGAACTCTTGATCAATTTCAAATATTTCGCTCAACGTTGCAATAACAGAAACCAAACCATGCTCAATTTGGGATAAAAATGAATATTCACTCTCCGACGTCTCGCCAATTAATTTTTTCAGACTTTCCTGTAAATTTTTTATCTCAATGTTAATATCTTGCAAATTATTGAAAATCCCATTTGCAGCATTTAGAAATTGTATTTTGGAATTGTTCAACTGTTGAGATTAAAGCTCAAGAAGTTTTCCTGTTTCATTGAGATGATTTAATAATTCAGCCGGTGAAGATTGCAGTTCACTCGTTTCCTCACGAAGTTTTCTTGAACTTTCTAAAGTTACAAATTCAATATGTTCCAATTTTTGCCGGGTAATATCATGATATTGCATGGAAACAACAATTTCACCAATATCGGTGGATAGCTTTTCAGACATTTTCAATATCTCTTTTCCGGAACCAGAACTCATAACCGGTTTTTCAGATAAAAAATCCAAATTTGATTTTATTTTTGCCAAAGCTGTACTAGTTTTGTTTTTTTGATTTTCAGATAAATTCTGTATTTTTGTGGAACTCTCATCGAGTAAAATAAAGATAGAGGTCAATTTAGTTTTAATATGAGAATATTTTAATTTAATAAGTTCACAGAGTTTATTCACATTTTCCGCTGAATCACTAAAATTGGTTACTTCTCTTGTTAACCGGGCGCTTTCTATTTTCGTGGAGATACCAAAAATTCGTAAATACTTAACAATTTTTTTAAATCCGGATAACGCACCATTTATTTCTCCGATCGTAGATAAAATGTCCTGTGTAACTTTTACCGATTTGGCAATTTTTGATTCGGAACTCTCTAAAAAGTTATTGAATTCTTTCATGATTTTGTTTAGCCCCTTGATGGAATTGTCCACTTCAGAGCCGGAAAGATTTTCAGTAGTGGCAAGGGCAGTTTTAGTAATTTCTGTAGAATCGGTATGATATTTTTGTATCTTACCACCAATTGTTAGAAATTCCTGCTCTGTCAGTTTATTGAAATGACGAATATTATCTTTGATTCTTGCTAAAATTTCCAACCATTCAGAAACAGGGAATCGATTCTTTTGCTCCGGACTATTCACAACATCTATTTGCTGAATGACGTTTGATCTGTTCTCTTGATTTAATTCCATAAAATGATTTACTTCTCAATTTAAATTTTCGCTCCATTCTTCACCCGTGCCCGGTAATTAGTGCCTGAACGAAAATAATGAAACAGCAACTTTTCTGTCAGACTCTAATTAGCCGTGATCACTTCTGCCTTATTTTGTTTTTTCACTCCGCTTCTATTCTTTTTAGACACAAAATTTTTTATTGAGTACTTATTTGTCACTATTCAAGTATACCGCTTTCCTGAATAGTGACAGAGATTCGTCAAAAATCAACGAACCTAATTGTATATGAGAAATTTAAAGATTGGCCTTTTATTCTCTAAAATGCTTCGAGAACCACTAAAATAATTTAACATATAATGAAACTAAATTTATGGTTTTTCTGCGGCATCTCTATTTTCTGGCCTAATTTTTTTCAAGTTTCTTGAAAGTTACACTTTTTGTAACTACTCAGTTGTGCTTGTTTTTTGATATGCAGGAAACCTTCGACTGAGAGTTTATCCTGAGCTTGACGAAGGGCTCAGGTTGGTTAAAATAGCTATGCTGAGCGGAATCGAAGCATGATTACCAATAATTCATGGAGCACACCTGAGTAGTTACCATTTTTTTATCTTTTATCGGCTATTCTCAATTAATACTTTACCGGAGCGAACTTCGTGTAAGGTAAGAGTCAAATTGATTCAATCTGGGAAAATCGCAGGGAATTCAGATCGAGACAACAGTTTTATGGGATAAGATTGGAAATTGGATAAAAACTCTCTCAAGAAACTAAAAATATCAGACTACAGAAAAAACGAAAATACTAAATTTTATTCTGCGGCCCAATTTTCCCGTTCGGTCTACTTATATCCGGGTTCTCCATTTTCATGAATACCATCTGAATTTATCAGGGAAATTCTGATTGACTTATTGCTATTTTTTCACTATATTTTTTTGTGTGGGTATTCTTTCAAAAAAGGTAACAATTCAGGTCGTCCCGTTGTAAACCACGGGACTGCGAACAGAAAGGACGTTGAAGCGCCCTGCGGATTGAGCATCGATTATGGCGTTTACAATTCTTCGCCTGATGATTCACCATCAGGCGAATATTTTATTTTAGTCACGCTTCGACTCCCTGCCTGTAATAGGTCGGATTGTGAAGTTAATTGGATTTACATTGTATTCAGTATGGTTTATTTTCATAAAAAAGAAGGGGCCGTTTTATGAACGAAATTAATACGGAACAATTTGAAAACTTCCGCATCGTCAAGTACCGTTTTGTTCTGCAACCGGCAGATTTTATCAAACTGTCCAATTTCCCGGGAAGTTCCATTCGAAAAATTTTTTTACCGGTTTTTAAACAACTCACTTGTGAGAATCCCCAAATTGAGTGTAAAAAATGTTATAAAGAAGAAAAGTGTCCGTTCTTTGTGGCCGTCGAAAGTGAAAACGGGTTCCATGACCCGGATTTTAAGCGCTATCACACGCCGCCAAAACCTTTCATTTTTGATTCGCCTCTTAGAAAAAAGATATTCTACACAAAAAACAACAAACTGTATTTTGATCTTATCCTGATTGGTAAAACCATAAACTATTTTCCCTATTTCATCGCCACAATGCGACAAATCGGAGAAGTCGGTATAGGACTAAACCAGGGGAAATATTCGTTACAAAAAATTTTAGCCCTGAACCTGCTGGACAACACGATAGCCGGTGAATTTGATTTCAACAGTGAAAACCGGAATGCAGACAACAAATGGTCGTTTTCGCTAAAAGAACTCTATGACAAATACGAAAGCGAACACGAAGATATCGACGAAGTAACTGTCTCCCTCGTCACTCCGTTGCGCATGAAAAGATTGGGAAATGAAAATTGGCATCTGTATTTCCGCACTCTCACGAAAAACATCCTGACCAGAATCGCCAACCTTGCTATTGCCTATTGTGATTATAACGAAATTCTCCATTTTGATAACACCATCTATCGCGCGGGTGCGGTTAAGATAGCGAAAGAAAGTCTGCTGTGGGATGATTGGCGAAACTCGGAGCTAAGAAAAAGGAAACCGGATTCCCGCATGGGTGGCTACTACGGCAACATCACGTATAAAGGGAACATCAAAGAATTCTGGCCGATTCTCCGTATCGGAGAGATCCTGCATGTGGGCAAAAATACCACATTCGGTCTGGGAAGAATTGTGATTGACGCCTATCACGAAGATATTTAGCGCCTCTATTCTTAATTTCCTGTTTTTTAACACAGGAATTGTAAATTTTTCTTTTTTGTTAAAAAACCGTTGTTATCGATCAGCGGTCGATTCAGCCGGAGAACGAAACAGGAGAATGTTCCGCCAAAATACGGGATAATCTCATTGACTGAAACAGACTATCGCTTCTATTTTTTCCCATTGCCCAACACCCTTTCGTCGCCTTCCCGCCGGGTGAAACCGGTTTCATCCAGATATTCCAGCACTGCAACAGCGTATTTGCGGCTAGCCTGAATCATATCACGAAAGTCGGCTGCAGTTATGCTCCCCTTCTCGGTTAAAAACACACGGATTTTTTCCTGCATTTCATGCATAATTTTCTGTAAATAAACAAGTCCACCGGAAAAAACAATGAGTTCACCGCGGCTTTTTCCGTAAGGGATCAAAACATCCAACTGTTTTTTTTGATCCTCAAACTGCTGATAAATTTCTTTTACAGTTGGCGGAGTAAAGTTTGTCGATTGTAAATACCCGGTAAGTTCCCTATAGAATTGTTCCTGCTTCTCTGTGATCTCCGCAGAAAATCCGGCCTTTGTGATGATATCATTTTTTACTGAGAGTAGATTCCTGGAGTTCAAAGAATCGATGAGCGCATCAAAAACAGCAGGGTCCGTCCTTTTCAACAATTGGCTGCTTAGTTCCGCGCGGCTCATGCCGGACAAGTGCGGATTTTTACGATGAAACCGGTCAACCAATTTCAGAACTTTTTCCTGCAATCTTTGCCACTCACTGTCCGCCATATAGTTTATCCGCGAGCCGGCCTGAAACCGGTGTATTTTGCCTTTTTGATGAAGGTTGTTCAAATATTCCCGGGTTTTTTCCACCGTCAAACTACTTGCCCGGGAAATTTCCAAATCACCTTTAGGGCGCAGGCAATTTTGCAAATATTCATGGATAATCGTTTCCGGATCTTCCGTCAGCATATATTGAAAATGCCGGATTACATCATCATCAAACCGATGATGTCGTTCCAGGGGCGAATTATCCAAAATAACTCCGCCCCCGATGGTTACGGACGGAGAATACCTGCGAATGACAAAGCGATCCCGCCGGCTCACGGCAATCTCCTTTTCCAGCATCAATTGGACAAAACCGGAACGGCCGGGAAACAGCTCCCGGCAATCCAAAAGCCGGACGCGGGTAAAAATTTCACTGGTGCCCACATGCAAACGCAAGCGATCCTGATCTTTTATCGGCCGGGGAGAACTGGAGAGCAATTGTAATTGGACATCCAGCCGTTTGGTTACCATACCCAGACCGGGCGTGGCCAAAACATCCCCGCGGGAGATTTTATCACGATGAATACCCGGCAGATTCACCGCGGCCCGATCGCCAAGCAGGACATTATCGGATTTTTTTCCGTGGCGCTGCAAACCGCGCACTTTGATCCGTTTTCTGACCGGCAGCAGTTCTACCTCTTCGCCGACTTTCAATTCACCGGAAAGCACCGAACCTGTTACTACCGTGCCAAAACCCTGGATAGAGAACGAGCGGTCGATGGGCAGCCAAAAATAACCGCAGTCACGCCGGCCGGTTGCTTCCTGAACCAACAGATCAATTTCCTGACGCAACTCATCAAAACCGGCCTCCGTAACACTGGACACTCTGACAACGGGCGCACCCTGAAGAAACGTGTCCTTCACCAATTCCCGTACATCCTCCTCCACAAGATCGAGCCAATCCGGTTCCACCAAATCAATCTTATTCAGCACAATCAAACCGCGGGAAATATCCAGCACACGCAGAATGTCCAGATGCTCCCGGGTCTGCGGCATCACACCGTCATCGGCGGCGATGACAAACATGACAAAATCGATGGTAGTAACGCCGGCAACCATGTTTTTTATAAAGCGCTCGTGACCGGGAACATCGATAAAAGCCACCTGATCGCTGTAAAATGCGTAACCCAAATCGATAGTCATGCCGCGGTCTTTCTCTTCCTGAAATCGATCCGGATCGGTTCCGGTTAAAATCTTTACGATGCTGCTTTTACCGTGATCGATATGCCCGGAAGTTCCGATAATAATATGTCTGCGTTTCTCACACATTTTTTAAGCCGATTATTTTTTCAGCAATTATATCGATTTCATCATCCCGAATAGTGCGGAAATTCAGGTAAAAGCCGTCATCCCTAATGGTGCCCACAACGGCCTCGCCCCCCTGCCGGAACTGTCCGGCAATTTCCATTGCCGTATATTTGGCGGAATCGATCCTGAGAACAATACTGGGAATTTCCGCCAACGGAAGCGCACCGCTGCCGATCTGTGAACTTCCCTCTTCCATTTTCAGACTCATTATCCCGGCAACTTTTGTTTTTACTATGCTCAAAAGCCGGCGGGCTCTGTCCCGCTGCTGTTCGATTGTTTCCAGCAACATGCGAAAAGCCGGCAGTTCCCGGGTGCGGCGCTCCGGCTGCAGATATAATTTTAACGTTGCTTCTAATGCGGCGTAAATCAATTTATCACAACGGAGCGCACGCATCAGGGCATTTTTCCTGATCGCTGTTATGGCAGCTTTTTCCCCAACCAAAATCCCGCTCTGCGGACCGCCCAAAACTTTGTCGCCGCTGAAAGTAACCACATCCACACCTAATTTAACGTTTTCCGCCACCACCGGTTCATGAGGCAAACCAAATCCGGCCAAATCTAAAAAAACACCGCCGCCCAGATCGTAAATCAACGGAATGTTATACTTGCGGGACAAGCCAACCAGGTCGGCAATGGCAGCCTCTTTGGTGAATCCCATGATGCGGTAGTTGGATGAATGGGCAACCAAAATGGCGCCGGTATTTTCGGTAACGGCATTTTCGTAATCGCGCAGATGTGTTTTATTGGTGGTGCCCACTTCTTTCATGATTGCCCCGCTTTGCGCCATCACGTCGGGCAGGCGAAACGAACCGCCGATTTCAATGAGCTGCCCGCGTGAGATGATTACCTCTTTCCCTTTGGCCAGCGTATTCAAAGCAAGCAGCACGGCGCCGGCATTGTTGTTCACAACCGCCGCGGCTTGCGCCTCCGTTAGGTAACAGAGCAATTCTTCCACGTGATTCTGCCGTTCTCCCCGCTTGCCGTCTGCCAAATTCAGTTCCACATTTGCGTAATTTTTAATGACCTCACTAACATTCTTTTGTGCGGATTCGGCCAGGGGCGCCCGTCCCAATCCGGTGTGCAAAATAACTCCGGTGGCATTTACTATCCGGCGCAGGCTAAATCCAAGTAGAGAATTGATTTTCTCCCGGGACATTTCCACGGATTTTTGCAGAAACTGTTCCCGGTCAACACCGTCATATTCACCCGGCTTTTTCCCGATCTCCTGCCGCAAAGATTCGAGCACGGTACGGACACAATAAGCCAAAAAAGAGGGATCAATTTCTGCAAATTCGGTTTTCAATTTCTCCGACTGAAGGACACTATCCACAGCCGGTATTTTAGCAAAAAGTTTTTGCTGCATGTAAGAAGCGCCTTTCTATCCTAAATTATTCATAAAAATAATTAACGCAGAGTTCGCCGAGACCGCAGAGATACGCAGAGAAAATCTTGATAATTGTAACATTTTAGGTAATTATTCAGCCACGAAGGCACGAAGACACGAAGTGACACAACAACAGGTCATTGTTATAGTGAACCTTTGTGCCTTAGTGTCTTTATGGCACAGGCACCTGAATAGTTACCATTTTAGTTTTTTGAAAAATTCTACACCATTATCCCCACCCTCATTTATTGCTGCACAGCCGAAGGGGAAAGTTAGAAGGGATTGAAATCCATATTTTAAAAGAACTAAACTGTTACAAAGAGTTCAATTCGCACAGTCTTTCGTGTGTTTTGTGGGCCCGATAGTTACAAATCATCCCGCATATCATCCAGAAAAGGCAGGGAACGGCGCGATTCAAACAGATCATCGATGTCTATTTCAGTGACCCAGAGCCCCTCCCTGTCATCTGTTTTGATCAGTTGTTCTCCACCGGGATTAATGACCGCGGATTTGCCCGGGAATTGATAGGATGGATTTTCCCCTGTCCTGTTGCACCCGGCAACAAAGGCCTGGTTTTCCACGGCTCTTGCCCGCAGCAGCAAATCCCAGTGAGCGATTCTGGTTACCGGCCATTGAGCGCTCAATAAAAACAGTTGCACGCCTTGTTTTACCTGAGCGCGGAACAGTTCCGGAAATCGAAGATCATAACACATGGCCAGGCCAATTTTCCATCCATGCCATTCAACTGCTGCAATTTGCCGTCCCGAAGAAAAATGTTCCGCTTCCCCCATTGGGGCAAAGAGAAACATTTTATCATAATGCAAAATCAAATCTCCGGCATGATCATAAAAAGCCATAGTATTGAAAAATTTTCCCCGTTCGCATCGCACCGAAGAACCGCAAATGGCCAGACTGTGTTTACGCGCCAGTTCTCCCTGGAAAGTAAAAGCACCGGCGTCGAAACCCGTGGCCAATCGATTGAAAAGAGAATATTCGTAGCCGATGTACCACATTTCGGGAATGAGCATCAGATCACTTTTCTGATCTCCGGCCCGGGCGGCCATTTCCGCAAGTTTACCGGTGTTGTGGTCTAAATCGCCTTCGCGGACATTCCATTGGGCTAAGGCGATTTTCAAAACATTTTTCATTTAAAATTTCCTCCCTGCATGTTTCAAACTGCCGGGACAAAGCAGCGCCAGAATAAATCCGGGTATTGCCAGAAGAGAGACAATAAATAATGCCGTAAACAAACTGGTATGATCAGCCAGCGCCCCGAACGGCGTAGCCAACATCCCGCCAAGTCCCCAGCCGAATCCCATCATAACGCCGGAAATAAAACTGGCATTTTTAGGCAGCAAACTTTGTCCCATCAAAATATTTACCGGCGTGGAAGAAAACAGAAAAAATGCGGCAATGCCATAAAACGGCAATCCCCAGGCTGACGGCAAAAAGATGAAAATCAAAATGAAAGGAAATGTCATCAGAAAACTGATTTTCAGCAAAGTGATGGGATTCATCCGGTCCATGAAATACCCGCCGACTAATAATCCCGCGGTACCAAATATCTGGAAAACGGTTACCGCCATGGCGCCGAGAAACAAGGAATTCCCCGCAGTTGTAAGATACATAGGTGTAAAACTCTGGAACAAGATCGTCAGAGATGCCCGAATAACGACCATGAAAAAAAGCAGAAAAACCATGGAACCATAGCCTTTCAGACTTTTGAGCAATTCCGGTTTTTCCCGGTGTGCCGCATTCGGCCATTTGTTCAAAACAGGAAAAGTAAAAAACAGCAGGATTACTGCCAAAAAGAACGAATAGACAGTAGAATGCAGGCCCCACTTCAGCACCAACGGCACAACAACCAGGGGACCAACGGCAAAACCAAAGCTGCCGCCCACATTGAATATCGACATGGAAAAACCGGGACGGGAAGACGGAATCCGTCCCACAAGCGCCGCTCCCTGCGGGTGAAAAAGAGATGTGCCGATGCCGCTCAACGCCAAAAGAATGGCCAGCATGTAATATTGATCAACCACGCCGATCAGGCTCATAAACAGAGCGGTCAGCAACGAGCCGAAAACCACAAAATAGTTTTTATGCAATTTATCCGCCAGCAATCCGGTAACCGGCTGCAACAACGAATTAAAGATAGAAAGAATTGCCACCAGCGATCCGGCCATCACCAGTGAGATATCCATCTTTGTTACAATTATCGGCAACAGAGGCGAAAAAAATCCATTGTAAAAATCGGTGGAAAAATGCGCCGCCGACGCCTGCCATACTTCTTTCGGCGGTAATTTAGCCTTTTGGGTAACCGGCTCAATTTTTGTCCCGGTCACAGAAGTCGCATCTATCCTCATTCCGGTTTATCTTCCTTTTTTTCTGTTTCTTCTGCGTCCGTCTTTTCCGGTTCGATCCGTTTCCGCATGGCCGGCTCCGGATTAGATTCCATATTTTTTTCCGCAGCGGCCGATTCTCCTGCAGGCGCTAACGAATCTTTCTGCCTGGTAAACAGAACAATAGCAATGCCGATGAGAATCAGGAGGAAACCAACCAATATTTGGATAAAATCACTACCGGTCGTAAAATACAATTGGAACAGGCTGAAGAGAATAATTGCCGTTCCGGGAAAGATAGCCCATAACAATTTATTTTTTTCATCCCGAATCAAGTAAAGATAAATGAAAATCAGACCGGTTCCCAAAGTAAGAAGAAACATGGAAATACTATTAGTCAGATAGAAAATTTCGTCAAAAACATCGATAGTAAACTGAACTAAAAGGAATCCGCCGGGCAGAATGGCCCACCACTGTTTGGGATTCCTAAAATAAATAGCCAGAAAACTGAGCGCAACACCCAAGAGAAAGAAATGATTTTTAAGCCGGTATGGGATGAGATACAATTCATAACATAACATGCCCACGCCCCAGAAAAAAGCGAGGTAGCCGATGATCAGCAAAAACAGTGAACGCTCTTTTTTGAAATAAAAATAAAAGGCCGTGCCGCCAACGGCAATCAGTAGAATTGAAATAAGAAATGCGGAATTTACATTGACAATTTCAAAGTTATGCAGCAGAGCAAAAAGTCCCGCTGCGATGATGATGATGCCAAAAGTTTTTTTGATATCCATGGTTCCTGCCTGCTGTAAAATATTTTTCATCTTCACAACTATTCATGCCGGTAGAAAAGACAAATCCTATTTTGCAACTATTCAGGTATGCAACATTAAATGAACGGCAATCACGCTTCGACTCTCCGCCTTAGGCGGATGGCTATTTCGGCCAGCCTGATCCCTTCGGCAAGCTCAGGATAAACTCAGTCGAAGTCTTCCTGCATACTCAGATATTGAGCACAACTGAATAGTTACTCTATTTTCATAATTTGTTACTAATCCCAACTAAAATATGATATTTACAATTAAAAATCAACACAAACAACAGGCTGAACGTAACACCTCACTTATTGGTGTGAATATTTGTTTATGTTATTATATCTATTCAACCAAAATAGTAAACAGAACACGGATGACACTGATTTTCACAGATTTTATCCGTGTGTATCTGTGTCATCCGCG
>CAJVYQ010000085.1 GCA_913009825.1 uncultured Deferribacteres bacterium | reverse complement strand
AATAATTGAACACTGCATGTTTGATTTTAAACTAAAAAACAAGTACTTACGCAATATATAGTGCAAATTCATGATGATTTTTGTCCGGTTATTCAACCTAATATTTATCAAATTTAACGAGGTCTGAAATTGAGCGATTCTAAGCTTAAACTATCCACCAACGAGTTTTGTCATTCTGCCTGCCCGACCGCAGGCGGGAAAGAATCTTTCGGTTCTGTGCACAAAACCAACAAGATTCCTACTGAATGACATGAGAATCGCTCAATTTAGGTAATAAATATATTACTCTTTTGGAACTATTGGTTTTGTTGTTCGCATGCACGAAATGTTTCGACTCCCGTTTATCCTGAGCTCATCGAAGTGGCTCATACGTATTCTTTCTTGTTGCAAGTTAGATATTTTCAAAGCCCTAAATTGCTGCCTAAAATAATAGTCAACCTCTTTGCGTTCCGGCGTCTTTGCATAATTTGTTTTTCATTTTTACTTCCCAGTGACCGGTTACTATGTTCGCGCTAAAGTTCTGAAATTATTGTTGCATTCCTACGGTTTTGTTCTTTTATTAAAACAAGATATGTGTATCAACATGAGTCTCCTTCTTACAATGGAATAGAATCGATTTCTGTTTCATGAATATGCACCTTCCTTAATCCGGTACGTATCTTGCAATTCTAAAATGCTTATATCAACCAGTGGAGTAATGTTTTGCCGTGAGTTAAACTGTTATATTGCATAGTTACTTTTTAACCGGAGTTGGTGTCATGAAAACAGCTCAAAAACAGGTTATTTTGGCAATCGTTTTCTGTCTCTTCGGATCATCTGTTCTTTCCGCACAAAGTCCGCTTTTAGATGTAGGTGCAAACTTTGGCGCCGGTTTTCCCGTGGGTAATTCTAAATATTTTAATTCTTACGCCGCCCCGACAGTTCGGTTATATCTGATTTACAATTATTTTACCAATTTTAATCTCAAATTTCAATTCGGTTATGGCAAAATCGGCAAGATTTATCAGAACAAAACACGCTGGATATCCGTAAAGAACGCTGATTTACTGGGTATCTATTCATTTCCCGTCGGCGGATATTTCCGGCCGTTTTTACAAATAGGATTCGGTCTGATCAATTATGATGACAAAAACGCCGCCAATTTTAATGAAGGCGCTTTTATTGGGAGCATCGGTATGAGAATGCCCCTGAATCCGAATTTGTCCATTATAATGGCTGCCGATTTACGTTCTCCATTTGGCGACGATTACAGCGGTATTTTCAGTGGTTTAGAAGATATATTTTTCTCATTCCAATCCGGGTTTGTATATCATTTCAAGAAAACCGCAAGGTCCGGGGAAAAGAAGTTTGATCCCCGATTAGTAATCGGAAATGGCCGGCCGGAAAAAGGCGTGAAAATCACGGTTAATCCGGCTGATCTGGAAGAGACTATGAAAAACATGGCCAAAGTAAAAGCACAGATCGTCCGGCAACTGGATTCCATGATTGTCATTCAGGATGAAATGATTGATGCACTGGCTGATAAAGTGAAAATGCTGCTGCAAGAGAAAAATCAGTTGACAGAAGTCCCAAAAGAGGTCCCGGCGAAGCAACAACCCAATGAAAATTATCTGCAAATTGGCGGAGATTATCAACTGGCACTGAATAATTACAATGAAAAAAATTTCAAAGCAGCCATTTTGATCCTCTCCGATCTGAGAAAACGGTTTCCATTCCATCCCCTTGTTAGTAATTTTATCTATTGGACCGGCGAGAGCTATTACGCTTTAAAAAATTACGCTGCTGCAATCGCCGCCTTTTCAGAAGTGGAGAACTATGAAATTTCCGCCAAAAAAGACGATTCTTTACTGATGAGCGGAATCTGTTATACAAAATTGGGAGATTACAAAAAGGCGAATGCGATGTTTCAGAAATTGATCCGACATTATCCCCAAAGTGAATATGTGGATAAAACCAAAATGTATCTCTCTCTTTTAGACCGCAAAGTAATTTATTAATTTGTCATTCACCGATCCCGTCGATTATTTTATTCGTTTGCTTCCTACTTTTTCTGGTAATTTCATCACTTTTTTCCTAAATTGATAATTAATATTTTGATAGAACCTGATTATCCGGTGATCCTGAGATGAAATTTACTATTTTATTATCATCGAAGCTGCTCTCAAAATGATGTTCCGCATAGTAGTTTTATTAATAAAACAGAGTAAGTTATCCGAACCGATATTGTACGAGGTCTGAAATGGAAACCGTTGCAAAAAGGATTCAATATTTATTGACTCGAGAACTTCTCACTCTCAATGAATTGGCAAAATATCTGGAAATATCCCTGAGTATGTTAACTGCAATTGTGCGGGACAATCAAGCGCCGGAATTGGAAGTAGCCATTTTGATTGCAGAATATTTTGGTGTTTCATTGGATTGGCTGGTAACTGGCCGCGGCCACATCGAGCGGCATGAAGAATACGATTATAGTCCCCACATTTTAAGAAAGGACAAAGAGCTGAGCGGGAAAATTCAGATAAACTTGAATGATTCCGTTGAACTGCCCACAGGTGAGGTTGTGGATGAACGCCGTGAAGATTTTAAAAGTCCCTACATAAAAGAAATCATTGCTTCGATCCGGGAATTGAATCCGGACCAACGTGTGAAAGCTCTGAAACTGATCAAACTGACCTTCGATCTGGAAAATAATTGATGAATTTCTCCTCCGAAGAATTTTCTTTATTTCTGGTTTTCGTACTGCTTTTTCTAATTGTTTTGGGTTTTGTTAAAATTGCCCGTAGTTTGCGCAAAGGCGGCGGAAGTATGATTACGATTTCGCTGGGCGCTACGGATCAGTTTTATAACAAAGAGAAAAAAGAGACCGTGGCTGAAATTGTGAACCGGAAAGCGAACAAAAAAATGGAAGAGCAGGAATCGGACGAGAAAAAAGATAAATTCGTTTGGTAACAAGAAAAAGCTCAAAAACAAGAGAATCACTCAAGTCAGGATAAAAATAATTAGCGCAAAGTTCGCTGAGGCCGCAGAGATACGCGAAGAAAATATTAACTATTTAATTTTATGAAAGATAACTATCAACCCCAAATTACCCCAAACCGGTTAGTAATACAAAGAAGTTTTTCTTATTATGGTTTAACCTGGTTTAATTATAAATCAAAGAACTCAACTGAAGGAAATCGAAGTGCGGCACAGAGACAGAATTGAAATAGCATTAAATCATGAAAATCCTGATCGGTGTCCAATGCAAATCAGTTTTACGCCGGAATTTCAGGAGCGGCTGCATCGGGAGTTCGAACAGGAACCGCAAAAATTTCCGGTTCAATGTGATCCTGCCGATCCGTTTCATCTGGAGCTTGCTCTGGACCAGGATATGCTGCTTTCGTTTAGCGGCAGGCTGAGTGGCGAATATGAAGATCGACACAAAAAATTGCCTGATGGTCGCACGGTAGACGAATGGGGCATCATTCGTAAAGATATCTATTATGAAACCCGTTTTGGCAACGGTAGTTACCAGGAGATGGTTGGGTTCCCGCTGGCGGATGACAAGGCTATTTTTACCTACCATCCGCCGGACCCCAATAATCCGGCTCTTTATCTGGAAGCGGAAAAACTGATTCGTGAATACCGGGATGAATATTGGATTGTGGGTTGTGCGGTTACCACTATCTTTGAAACAGCGTGGGCTCTGCGTGGTTATGAGAATATCCTCATGGATTTTTTGATCAATCCGGATTTTGTGGGAGAATTACTGAATATCCCGTTTGAATACAATTTGACGGTGGCCAAAAATCTGACCCGGATGGGTGTCGATATGATCTGGTTGGGTGACGATGTGGGTGCACAAAACGAGATGTTGATCTCTCCTGAATTATGGAGAAGATTTTTGAAACCCAAAATGGCAGAGATCATTTCAGCGGTAAAAGAAATCGATCCACGGGTTAAGGTGGCCTATCATTCCGACGGTTACATTATTCCCATCATTTCTGATCTGATCGAAATCGGCCTGGATATTTTGAATCCGATTCAGCCCCAATCCATGGACCCCGCTCTGATAAAACGCAAGTTCGGTGAACATCTCTGTTTTTGGGGTAGTATCGATGAACAGCAAACATTGCCGTTTGGCAGCAGTACGGAGGTACGGGCTGAAATTCACCTTCTTCTGAAAACCATCGGTAAAGACGGCGGCCTGATCCTTGCGCCGACTCACAATGTGCAGTTGGATACACCAATGGAGAATTTCTGGATGATGGTGGATACTATTCGTAATATACCTTATTCTGCCGTTTATTTAGTGTTCGATTGAGAGACAGAACATAACTTTAAAAATTGATTTAAACTATTGCAAAAAGTGTCATTTGCTTTCACTGTCTTTGATTGTCATTCATAGTACCTGAATTGAGCGATTGTAGGGCGATTCGCTGAATCGCCAACAGAATTTACACTAAAACCATAAACCCGTTTGGTAACAGTAACAAACTTAAAAACAAAAGAATCGCTCAATTCAGGTAGTAATTAATTGTTACCCAATTGATTAAAATAACCGGCAATTCTGCATTTTCGAAAAATCTCTGACTTCCTATCATGATTATCTCAGTCAGTCGCCGGACAGATATTCCTGCATTTTATGGCAAATGGTTCATGAAACGGGTACAAGCAGGATATTGTCTGGTGCGCAATCCTTTCAATCCCAAACAGGTGAGCCGCATTTCGCTGCAAAAAAAAGATGTGGATGCTTTTGTCTTCTGGACGCGCAATGCGCGTCCATTTTTGAAATATTTGCGCTTGTTGGAAAAAGAAAAATATCCGTTCTATTTTCTTTACACAGTTACCGGTTACAGTCGGGATATTGAACGGCATCTTCCCCGGTTAGAGAGCAGAATTTTATCATTCCAACGTCTATCAGGTATAGTAGGATTCAAACGAATGATCTGGCGCTACGATCCCATCATAATCAGCCGGGAATATTCTTTTGATTGGCATCGCAAAATTTTTACAAGAATCGCAAAGCAGTTGTCCGGCCATTCGCAGTGCGTGATTATCAGTTTTGTAGATTATTACCGGAAAACGCTGAGAAATCTTTCTGAGGTTGATGATTCATTTATTGTGCATCCGGAAAATGTTCCTGGGTTTGCTCAGTTCATGCGCGACCTGGCCGACATTGCCCGGCAGTACCACTTTGAAATAACAAGTTGCGCCGAGGAGATAACGCTGCAACAATTTGGGATTTCTCCCGGAAAATGCATCGATGACCGTTTGCTTGCTTCCGTTTTTGATGTGGAAGTGAGTAGCAAAAAAGACAGCCGCCAGCGAAAATATTGCAATTGTGTGGCAAGCAGGGACATCGGCGCTTACAATTCCTGTCCGTACGGTTGTCTGTACTGTTATGCTACCGACAACCCTGACCGTGCTAAACAGTTTTTAAGAAACCATAATCCTGATCTTGAATGGCTTGTTTAGGGGAGAGAACCTTTTGCGGTCGGATCGGAATGGGAGTTTGATTCCGGTCAGGCAAAACCGGATCGTTCTGATTTGGTTTAGTGATTTGAACTATGATTTTGGTGCTTTAGTAAACTACCTACACTCCCTGTTCCACCCTCAAGGGGGGGCTGATAGATTACCTCCTGGAGGGGGGAACGGGGGGTGTAAATAACCACTACCTGAGTTGAACAATTTATCTGTTTTTGAACTTGCTTTAAGCGGCTAACTGGTTTTTATTCATGTAAATCCATTGAAAAAAAGTTGGCGATTCAGCGAATCGCACTACAATCGCTCAATTAAGTACTTTTTTACCGTAAATTCTCTGTTTCCCCCCACTCAATTACAGTTGGACTTTTCTCATTTAATCTATTTATATCCCGCATTCACCAAATCTTTGACCGATTTAAACTGATGCGGTGGATTTAGATATCCAGCTAAAAATTTGTAAACATCCAGGCGGATATCTTTGGCCATCATGGTGTCAAGCCGGTTGAAACTGTGGCCGCCGGGTGCGTCTTTGAATATTTTGTATTGAAATTTTTTCCCGGCCGCTTTCAATGCCTGGATAAGATGTTCCACTTCCAGCACATTCACATCTTCATCGTTGGTGTTGGTGTGCACCAGCAAAGGCGTTTGCAGTTTTTCTGCATTCCAGGCCGGCGAACGGCGGCGATATTCCTGCACATCTTCTGCGGCAGTTTTGCCGATATGATAATCCGCTGAATATAATTTTCTGTAACTGTCTGTCATGTAGCCCATGCGGGCGATTAAATCGCTGACAGGTACGCCGGCGTAGGCAACTTTGTAATCCTTGGGATGGGCAAAAATATTCATCAGTGTAATCAGGCCGCCATGACTCCAGCCCAGGATACCCACGCGGTTTTTATCGATAAAATCGTAATTATTCAACATGTAATTGCGGCCGGCGTACACATCTTCAACCTCGAGACCGCCGTAATCGATCTGCTCGTACATGCCGCGTCCGTAACCGGTGCTGCCGCGGTAGTCGGATGCGATAACGATATAACCTTGCGCCATTAATTCCCGAATTATGTGGGTATAATAGGTGCTGAAATTGCTGTGCACACCGCCGTGCGGAAAAACCAGCAGCGGATATTTTTTGCTCCGGTCGATGTTCTTGGGGATGAAAACATAGGAATAAAATTTCACCGGATTGTGCGCCCCTTTTCCGGTGGGATTGGGAATATTTGCCGGCGGCGGTCCCACATGCCGGACTTTGTCGATGGAAGCAATGTCGCCAACCTTGTTGTACCACAGCACATCATCGATGGCTTTTCCCAACATATCCAAACGATAATTCATAGATTCAAATCTTCGCGTTAAACTTTTAACCTGCTGTTCAAGCTCGCTGTTGGATTGAGCTTTTGCTGGAGAAGAAAAGATTTGAAAAAAAAGAACTTGCAGAAGGATGAATGTGGGAAATAGAATTCGTTTTTTCATTTGTACCTCCGCTTTTTTACCGGTTATTTTTGCCAAAATCGAGCGATTGCTGATCGAATCGATGACTCGATTTACTGAAATTTGGGTTATAAATAGTGTCTGTCCGGAAATTCTGAATGACAGAAAAGTGGAATTTTCGGACAGACACTATTTATACAACCGTTGTAGTTTAAAAAATAGTTACACATAAGTCAAGTATTTTTCTTGATTCTTAAAACTGAAATTATTTTTTATCATGAGCGCAATCCCCATTTCATTCAGAAACATATTGATTTAGGATGAATAATTCTTTATTTTAATTAAATTTATTTCAATTGAATTTCAGTAGAATTGTTGATATGAAATTGCTGACGCCACATCCTATTTTTGAACATTTCGGTCTTTCCGCTTTTGTCTGCCTTGATTTTGAAACCACCGGTTTGGAACCCGGTGATTGTGAAATCATCGAAGCGGGCGCTATAAAAGTGGAAAATGGGGAAGTCTCCGATACGTTTCATTCACTGCTCTCCATCGATGGAGAACTGCCGGAAACAATCACCAATCTTACCGGTATCCGGCGTGAAGAGTTAGAAGGGCAGCCGCCTCTAAGTGAAGTGATCCCTGCTTTGGCGTCTTTCATCGGCGAGATGCCCATCGTTGCTCATAATCTTTCTTTTGATCTCGGGTTTTTCAAAGAGATGTTAATCCGCCTGAGTGAATTCACGCTTCTGGAAAATTTGACATTAGATTCTGATAAACATTGGGATATTTTATTATTGGCCAGGATTGTTTTACCGCTCCTGCATTCACACCGGCTGGAATCTTTGATCGATTTCTTTCACATCACAAGTGACACACAGCACCGTGCGCTGGAAGATGTGAAAGCGGAAATCCAAATATTTGACCGGCTTCTTGCTAAATCGGTGGAAATACCCAATGAAGCGCTGGCCATGCTGGTGACAATTACGCGCGGGAAAAGAAAATTTTATACCCGTTTTTTCCAGCTTTTGCATGAATTAAGAGGAAAAAAATACAACCTTCTCGTCCAAAATCCACTGCCGGATATCCGGGTTGAGTATCCTGTCAGCAGAAATATCTTGCCTAAGTGCACAATCGGAAAACCATATAATAAAACTGAATTCGTTCGCCGGGATGTCGTTACCGTATTTGAAGAAGGCGGCTCTTTATCATCCGGTCTTCCTGATTATGAAATGAGGCAGGAGCAGATCGACATGGCGGAAGAGGTCTGCCGCGCTTATGAAAATGAAGAGTTTTTATTAGCGGAGGCCGGAACCGGTACGGGAAAATCATGGGCATATTTGGTGCCGGCAGTGTTTTGGTCCTATGTAAATCAGGATGAAACAAGCCGTACCGTTGTTTCCACAAACACAAAAAATTTACAGGATCAAATATTTTACAAGGATTTGCCGTTTTTGCATGAAAATTTACCGGTTAATTTTCAGGCGGCTCTGCTAAAGGGCAGGGGGAACTATTTATGTCTTAATCGCTGGGTCAAATTTTTATCACAGCTCGATTTTGCCACGGATCAAAATATAGTAGAAAATGTTTTGCCCCTTGTTGTTTGGGCCAATGAGACCGGCACCGGCGACATTGAGGAAGTAAGCTGGTTCAATCCCCGGCGCGCGGCAAAACTCTGGCGGCAGATTCAGTCGGATGGATACTATTGTCTCGGTCAGGCCTGTCGCTTCAAAGATCAGTGTTTTGTCAATCAAATCCGCCGCGCCGCCCGTGAATCCGACATTGTGGTTATCAATCACTCTCTGTTGCTGAGTGATCTGGTTTCCGACAATGCCGTACTCTCGGATTATGTTAATCTGATTGTGGATGAAGCCCATAATCTGGAAAATACCGCCGCGCAATTTTTGGGACAGGACTGGTCCTATTGGAGTCTCCGGCAGCTTGTTTTGCATTTTGATGCTTCTGCTGTGGACAATCCAAATGAATCGGATCATCTGGAAAAGCTATTACTGCGGCAGAGCCGGCTGGATAATAATACTCTTAAAACCATTCAGTTGAATATTGCTCAGTTGCGCACCGAGGCGGACCATCTGAAATTCGCTAATGATGAATTTTTCAAATCACTCTACATCAATTTAAGCAGACAAAAAACCGGTACGACTACCTATACAAGGAAAATCAGATATAAAAGCTGGCACCGGGAATATGCCGCCCTAAAGGATCAAACGGATGAACTATTCCAGGCGTTCTCGTTGTTTCGGAGAGAGTTGGAGCGGTTAAGCAGTAATCTGTCCGAAATACCGACAAAAAAATTCAGCAAAGATGATAAAGATTTTTTTGAAGAAAATCTGATTTTTATTCAGGGAATTTTATCCGACGGTTTAAGATGGGAGCAGATTCTGCATTATTTGTTGTTGGACAATCAGAGTGAAATTGTTTACTGGATCGAAGATTTAAACCGGAAGGAGGGGTTTGATATTCATTTCCGTTCCGCTCCTTTGAATGTGGCGGAACTTTTGAATGAGGTTCTCTATTCTAAATTACGAACTTCTGTTTTTACTTCCGCAACATTGAGTGTAAAACAGGAGTTCGATTTTTTTGAGCAGCGAATGGGTTTTGATCTGCTGCCGCCGGAGAGGGTGAATACCAAAATTGTCGGTTCTCCTTTCGATTATGAGGATCAGATGCATGTGCTGGTGCCAAAATATATGCCCAATCCCAATCAAATCCAATTCATCGATAAAACTTCCCGTTTAATCGAAAGATCGATGGCAGAAACCCGGCGCGCCACGCTGGTATTGTTCACTTCATATAAAATGCTGAATCAGGTTTTTGAACAGTTGAAATCCATGCTTCATGCCGGGGATTTGATTGCGGTTGCCCAGGGGAAAAGCGGTTCCAGAATTAATTTGTTGCGCATGCTAAGTGAAGGAAAAGCCCACGCACTGTTGGGCACACATAGTTTTTGGGAAGGAGTAGATCTGCCCGGTGATGCGCTGGAAATTTTATTTATCACCAAGCTGCCTTTCGAGGTTCCTTCCGAACCGATTGTTGAAGCACGGATCGAACAGATGGACCAAAAGGGTGAAAACAGTTTTTATGGTTATTCGCTGCCTAATGCGGTTCTCAAGTTTCGACAGGGGATCGGCCGTCTGATTCGCAGCCGGAACGACCGGGGTGTTGTGGTTCTGTTGGATTCCCGTCTGGTAACTTCCCGGTATGGCAGTTTCTTCATAAATTCTATGCCGGTAACGCCGACGGTAGTAAGCAATGATGAAGAATTTATAAAAAATTTGTTAAATTGGTTCGATTGACCGAGGTAAATTATGGCACAAGTTTGTTTGGATGGGGAAAATTTGCGCTTAGAAGAGTTGTGGCAAATATCAAAAAATCAGGCTCAAATAACGTTAGATGAAAAAGCTCTGCAGCGCGTCGATGCTGCACGGCAGGTGGTAGAGAAAGCGGTTGCAGAAGAGAAAATTATCTACGGTGTTACAACCGGATTCGGGAAACTGAGCAATGTGCATATATCAGGAGAACATACTTCTCAATTACAGTTGAATTTACTGCGCAGCCATGCCTGCGGTGTGGGACCAAAAGTATCCACGCAGATCAGCCGGGCGATTATGGTGCTCAAATTGAATAACCTGCTGCGTGGATTTTCCGGTGTGCGGCGGGAGCTCATTTTTCATTTGCAGGAATTATTAAACAGAGGTGTTCATCCGCTTATTCCCAGCAAAGGCAGTGTGGGTGCATCGGGAGATTTAGCGCCGTTAGCTCACATGTCCCTAGTCTTGATTGGAGAAGGGATGGCGGAATACCGGGGACAGCAATTAAAAGGCGATGAAGCGTTAGAAGCAGCCGGATTGAAACCCATGACATTGGCCTCTAAAGAGGGATTATCGTTGATAAACGGCACCCAATACATGACGGCTTCTCTGGCGTTGTCTGTTTATCGGGCAGCGAACTTTGTGAAAACCGCAGACATCATTGCATCCATGACCATCGACGGCATGAAGGGAACGCCGGTTGCATTCGAACCGCAGATTCATGAAATTCGCAACCAGGAAGGACAGAAGCGAAGTGCCGGCAATATTTTGGCATTGATGGCCGGAAGCGAAATCCGGCAATCCCACCTGGAATGCAAGAAGGTGCAGGACGCCTACGCCATTCGGTGTATTCCGCAAGTGCATGGCGCCAGCCGGGATGCCATTTCTTATGTGCATTCAATTGTATCCAGGGAACTGAATGCGGTCACGGACAACCCGCTGGTTTTTGTCGAAGATGATGAAATTATTTCCGGAGGCAATTTTCACGGCGCGCCGGTGGCTATGGCTGCGGATTTTCTGGCCATTGCCGTAGCGGAATTGGCCGGCATTTCCGAACGCCGTATCGCCATGATGATGGATTCAACTTACAGTGAACTACCTGATTTTCTTTCACCCAAGCCGGGACTCAATTCCGGGTTGATGATCGCCCATGTCACGTCGGCGGCGCTGACTTCCCAAAATAAGATATTGTGTCATCCTGCAAGTGTGGATTCCATTCCTACTTCTGCAAATAAAGAAGACTATGTGAGTATGGGGGCAAATGCGGTAAATAAAATATGGGAAGTGCTGGAAAATACGGAAAGAGTGCTGGCTATTGAAGCGATTTGCGCCGGACAAACCATCGATTTGCGCGCGCCGTTGCAGCCGGGGAAAGGAGTCGCGATCGCTCACGGTCTGCTGCGTCATAAAATTCCATTTTTAGATCACGATCGCAATCTCTCCGGTGACCTGGAAAATGCGTATCATCTGGTGAGAGATTTTGCTTTTCCGGAAAACGTTGAGAAAAGAATTAAACTGCGCTAAATTCAATGCTGAAGAATTCCGATACCTTTCCTGTCGGGAGCCAATAAATTTGATTCAAACAGTGGAGCGGATATGAGTTTACAAGATAAAATTTTAGGTGAAGGACTTACTTTTGATGATGTCCTGTTGGTACCGGCAAAATCGGCTGTTTTACCGCAGCAGGTTAATCTGCAAACCAAATTGACCAAAAAGATTGAATTAAATATACCGCTGGCCAGCGCCGCCATGGATACGGTCACCGAAGCGGAATTAGCGATTGCTCTTGCCCGGGAAGGGGGGATCGGCATCGTCCACAAAAATATGAGCGTGGCGCGTCAGGCTTCCGAAATTGATAAAGTGAAACGTTCGGAAAGCGGCATGATCATCGATCCGGTCACCCTGCCGCAAAGTGCAAAAGTGGAAAAAGCCAAGGAACTCATGAAAAAATATCGCATCTCCGGCGTTCCCATTGTGGAAGGGGAGAGGTTGGTAGGTATTTTAACCAACCGGGATCTGCGTTTCGGTGTGAAGAGTAATGCCCTGGTTTCTTCGTTAATGACGCATGAAAACCTGGTGACGGCGTCCATCAGTACAACGTTAGAGGATGCTGAAAAGATTTTGCATAAGCATCGTATCGAAAAATTGCTGATTGTCGATGACCGGTTCAGATTAAAAGGTTTGATTACGGTAAAAGATATTCAGAAAAAACGGGCATTTCCCACTGCTTGTAAAGACTCTCATGGCCGGCTCCGGGTTGGCGCTGCGGTTGGTGTCAGTGAAGATACACTGGAGCGCGTTGCGGCACTGATGGAAGCCGGCGCGGATGTAATTGTCGTGGATACGGCACACGGTCATTCCACCGGCGTAATGAGTATGGTGGAAAAAATTCGTGAAAAGTACAGCGCCCTGCAATTGATTGCCGGCAATGTGGCAACCAGAGAAGCGACGGAAGAGTTGATTAAAATCGGCGTTGATGCTGTAAAAGTTGGTATTGGTCCCGGTTCCATTTGCACAACCCGAATTATTGCCGGTGTTGGTGTGCCGCAGATTACGGCTGTGATGAATTGTGTTGAAGTTGCCCAAAAGTACGATGTACCGATCATTGCGGACGGAGGGGTTAAACAAACCGGCGATATTGCTAAAGCCATTGCCGCCGGCGCTCATTCTGTTATGATCGGCAGTCTTTTTGCCGGTCTGGACGAAAGTCCGGGCGAGACTATTCTATATGAAGGTAGGAGTTACAAAGTCTACCGTGCGATGGGCTCTCTTTCTGCCATGAAAGAGGGCAGCGCCGATCGTTATTTCCAGAAAAAAGAACAGAAGAAATTTGTGCCGGAAGGGATCGAAGGCAGGGTGCCTTACCGGGGAAAACTGTCGGATTCCGTTTACCAGATGATCGGCGGATTACGTTCATCCATGGGGTATTGCGGCGCACCCGATATTGAAACCATGCGGACAAAAGCCCTGTTTGTGCGTATGACAGCGGCCGGATTGCGTGAAAGTCATCCCCACGATGTGATTATTACCAAAGAAGCGCCCAATTATCAGGCAAGTTGATTTGTTTTATATTCCGAAACCAACAATTTGAATTTGAGACTATTCCGCTAGATTGAAGGAATATCCCCAGTACCCCCCTCATGGCGATGATGTTGACTTGAGCAATCTTGTTAGACTCAGAGGAAATATCCCGTGAGGGATATTCGAAAATAGCCCGGCTTGAGTCCTGTAAGGACGATTGAAAAAATGTGTTTATCGGTTCATTTCAATCGTCCCGTTCGGGACGAAAAATTTTATTTCCACATCGATGCCCACTGATAAATCAGAGGGCTATTCTCAAAAATCCCTTTCGGGATTGTACTTATTCTTAAGTCAACAATATTGCCTCTCAAGGGTTGTGCGCTGGGTGTAAACAACCTCCAATAGTATCATATAGTTTTGATTTTTAGTGTGTTTGGCGGGCTAAATTGTTACGAAATCTGAAAATATCAAAGTTGGGTACAAAAAGAAACCGGGTCACTACATCACGCCGGAATTAGGGGGAGTTACCGACCGCGATAAGTTTCCCGGTTTCGGAATCGTTTATGATAAACCGGCTACAAAATGAGCCAATTTCGATTTTTGGTTCGCAGCATTATTTGCATGAATCACACCCTTGTTGGCCAATTTGTCCAGCAAGGAGGTTACATTTATATATTGGTTTTGTGCTTCTTCTTTATTCTCTAGATTACGCAACTTTTTTATTGCTGTTCTCAGTTGCGATTTATAGTTTCGATTCCGCAATCTGGCTCGCTCACTCTGTCGTATCCGTTTAATTGCCGATTGATGTTGCGCCATTTTTTCTCCCGTTTATTTGCGATGTTTAATATAACAAAATTTTGTTTGTCTGTCAATATTTTTTTTAGCTATGGATTTTATTTTTTTAATCCCTTACATTCTTTAAACTTAACTAAAATTGGCGGCTATGTTTTTCCTGTACGGCTCTGCATTGGTGACCGTTTTTTTCGTTGTGTTGCTGTTTTTTTCGTCTAACATTATTGTTCAGTCGAACAACAGCGGAGATACGCCGGTTCATACGCTTGAATTACGCATTCTTTTTCATGTTGTAAGAATTAGCTTTTCTTTTCGTGATAAGCAGAAGTCGATTCAGATGTGTTTTTGGCGCTGGCCGCTTCTAACAAAAAAAATATCGCAGAAACAAGGGATCAAAAAGAGAAAAAAGAAAAAAATTGCGGGAAAATCGGGAAAACATTTCTCTGAAAAATTAAAAAATATACTAAGTTACACCCATCTGAATTTGGTTGACCTGAAGCAGCAAACCGTTGCTTTGTTAAAAAGTTTTCGCCGTCCCGAATTGAACGGACGGATACGGATCGGTTTCGGGAATCCCATGTATACCGGTTTAATGATGGGGAGTTATGCCATGGTTGCTACTTATTGGCCGGAAGTACGACAGCATGTTTTATTGCAGCCTGAATTTACCTGCACGGATACACAATGGCAGCTTTCCCTGAAAGTTGACTGTATTTTGGCCTGCCTGCTTTGGCGAGGTTTGCTTATTGGACGTCTGTTTTGGCAAATGAAAAGAAAAAGTAACGGTTCAACCCGCGAAACACACTAGATGCACGAAAGGTAATAATAATTGTAACAATTTGGTTTTTTGAAAGATTTCACTAAATTCCTGTTTAAAGTGTGTGAATCATAGTTGAAAGGACGAAACCTCGCTTCGGCAGGTTCAGGACGGGCCATGCAAAATAGGGGAAATTAGTCCCTTTACCAAGGCTTGTTTAGAGCTTATCGATGGAGAGGCATAGGATGGGTTTTAACATATTCGTATGATTCGTGTAGTTCCCGGGCTGAAAGTTTTCTGATTTTTTAAAGGGCTGGTTGAGTAGTTACAAGAAAAAGATAAAATGGAGGAACGATGCATAATTTGAATGACATGGTGAAAAATCTTTTGGCAGAGATGGGAAATCTGGTGCAGACAAAAACCGTTGTCGGGGAACCGATCCAGGCGGGTGATTCCACGGTGATTCCGGTTTCCAAGGTTTCTTTCGGCTTTGCCGGTGGCGGCGGTTCCGGACAAGCAGAAAAAAAGGAGATAAGTGGTGGCACCGGCATGGGCGGCGGCGCCAATATTGAACCGATTGCTTTTATCGTCATTACTAAAGGTAAAGTGCAAATGTTGTCCCTGAAGGATAAAGGCGGAATAACTCCCGGAAAAGTTATCGATTTGATCCCGGATTTAATTGAGCAGGTAAAAGGATTTAAACAGAAAAAAGGGAAAAAAGAATCCCAAAAGGAAGAACAGAAAAAGGAAGAAAAATTGTAAGTATGATTCGACAAGTCCGAAGCATCCGCATGAGAAAGTCAAAAATAAGAAACCAATTGGATTTATTTCAAAAGTATGACACCCGAAGTTTGGAAAACCAGATCAAACTGTTGGCGGAAGCAATAACCCATGCGATTCGGGAAGGTGATTTGAAAAAAGCAGCGGCATTAGCGGAAAAACAGCGGATTTTGATCGAAAGCCAGATTTCTTCATGAATCCGGTGCGGATTGAGTTTTGGTAATCTATTTTGTTGCTGATTCATTTAATTCCTCATTCAGAATATTTCAGAAAAAGATCACCCCAAACGGTGATTAGGTGTTGATTACGTCATTTTTTGTTTTTATTTTGTAACCGTTTTGATTTGATGAAACTTTTATCGAACATAAAGAGGATCAATTTTAGTAATTATTTAGGTTTTTTGTAACTATTCAGGTCGCCTGAGAGTGAACCCTCAGGCTAAGACATGAAAGCATCCTGAAGGATGCTATCGTAAATAGGACGCTTTAGCGCCCTTTCATTTCTTAGCCTTGTCGTTCACGGCA
>CAJVYQ010000084.1 GCA_913009825.1 uncultured Deferribacteres bacterium | reverse complement strand
ATGTTAGGTGTGCGAAGTGTTGGTGTAGCCGTTTTGGGTGCCGTTTCCTGCACTGTTTTTTCTTTTTTTGTTTTTGTTTTCTTTCTTTTTTTTTTTCAAGCAGAAGACGGCATACGAGATATATCAGTGTGACTGGAGTTCAGACGTGTGCTCTTCCGATCTCCATCGCCTTGATCACACCATCACACCCGCTCGATTGGTTGTATAACTATGGCGTTCGTTACCTAACCGGAACACCGCGTTTGCCAAAGAGCGGGCGACGTCGCAAAGTAGTATTCGCTATGGCCTGTGTATTGCTCGGTTTATTAGGTGCCTGGTTTATGATGGGATACACCCTGACAGGCTATATCCAGGGTAGCATCATGACGGTATTGGGTGCCTTATTGATGGTCTACAACCTATGCGTGGCCTCCGAACTGATTGCAAAAATATTCGGCATGCCATCACAATAGATTTTCAGATTACCAATAAACATTATATTTAAAGAGATATAATTGTTAGTATAAGAACAACAATTAGTCGGGAGTAAAATCAGTGGGACAACTTGAAAACATGCGAGTTTTTATTCGTGTGGTTGAAGCTGGTGGAATTGGACTCGCAGCAAAACAGTTAAATATTGCTAAATCAGTAGTTAGTCGACGTCTGGCTGAACTGGAGACTCGCTTAGGCGTTACACTACTCAATCGAACCACCCGAGCGACAAGCATCACTGAAGCCGGAAGTGTGTATTACACACACGCATTAAGAATAGTGGGCGATGTGACTGAGTTATACAAAATGACATCTGATCCACAGACCTCACTGAAAGGAACACTTCGTTTAGCAGCACCGCTTTCGTTTGGTTTAACACATTTAACGCCAGCCCTGGATACGTTTACCAAAGAACACCCTGAGTTAACTTTATATGTGGATTTCTCCGACCAACATATCGACTTAATTGAAGGCGGTTATGATTTAGCTTTTCGTATTGGCAATCTTGAGAGCTCTACATTAAAAGCAAGACGTCTTTCTCCGATTAATATTATCATGTGTGCCAGTCCCGATTATTTGGATAAATGGGGTACTCCCGAGAAACCGGATGATTTAAAGCACCACCAATTGCTGCAATACACATTAGGTAGTATGAATTCCTGGAAACTTGTGGATAAAAAAAACCAGGAAACAGTTATCGCTATCGAAGCAAAAATTCTGGCAAATAACGGAGACTTTTTAAGAGAGATGGCCATCACTGGACACGGCATTCTTATTTCACCAACTTTTATTTTGTGGCAATCCTTGTCGCCAGGAAAACTGGTACGTGTATTACCTGAATATTCTGTTCCATCCAGCAATGCCTATGCGGTCTATCCAAAAACACGTTATTTATCACAAAGAGCAAGATTATTAATCGATTATTTACTCGAGCAATTTGGCGATAACCCTTATTGGGATCAGCACCCATAACTGTAATACCGTAAACCTTGTCAGTTATACTACTTAGTTCCGGTATTATTGCATTATTAGGAACAAAGAATTCGAATATTTACTGTTTATCTTCTCTCCTATAGCATTGATAATACACTCAACATAAATACAAAGCTAACCCCAATGTAGCAGACCCCAAGTGTCGGCATGTTATTACCAGTGTTTACTATTTCGATCTATAGGAGAAATTATGACTGTTAAATTAAAAGTAATAAAAGGCGCATTTAATCGCTCAGAGTCGAGTTTTAGAAACGGGATCACCAAAGACGGTAGCGCAGGCTCTACTGGGGAGAGCGGCTATGCGGCTGCGTCCGATCAAATATTATTACGATAGTAGTCATCCATCAATCCGATGGGTATCGTAACAAAAGGGCCAAAGTTGATTTCTAAAACCGCATAATCGAGACAATATTTTGTAAAAACTTTATTCATGTTAAGCATAAGAGGATAACACTATGTCTGAAGCTATAAGCCCTCAAAACACACCTTACCCTGTTAATATCGAGGCAGGAGAAACCTATCATTGGTGCGCCTGTGGCCAAAGTAAAAATCAACCGTATTGCGACGGTTCACATCAAGGAACTGATTTTGAACCACTGGCATTCACGGCAGAAAAAACAGAAACGGCTTATTTGTGTGGCTGTAAAAAAACTGGAAACACACCATTTTGCGACGGTACTCACGATAAATAAATTTCGTTTTATGGGCAGCGTCACGGAGATATCACAAAAGCAAGCGGTTGCACCCTGCGACTGCTTGCAATTGGAGGATTTACGCCTTGGTGATGGTATTCATTTACAAATTATTAACCAAATTTAAACGAAGAACTGAAAACTCAAAATTCTACAAAACTGCCAAAGAACACGCTGCACAATTTTGCGAATGGACTCCCGGATTCGCAAAGATTTTATTTATTGGCAATAGTCCCTCTTTTAATTTCCAAATCTCACCGAACGTTACTCTGCTTTGCACTAAACTCCAAATCTAAATGGGGGCCGGCTGGCGCTGTACTGACTTTCGGAAACCACAACACGTTTGTCTGCTTCAGTCATGGCTGAAAGAACTGATTTTCCAAATTTATTGCAGTTGGGTTTGGGAAATTATTTACTCCCGTTTTTGAAGCCTACTCAAATTTTATTCTGTGCTATATTTTTGTAATTTACTTTCAAATATAAATTTGTCTAATTGTTAAAAACCTATTTTTTTCGCAAAATATTTTCTTATAGGACATCCGCAATAAACGCCTTCAATTGTAGATAAGGAGAGTTTACATCGATAAGGATCTTCTTCAAGACACAATATTGTATCCTTATCCCATTCATATTTTACTCTGCATAAACTTTCGAAACCCAACTTAACACATTTGAATTCTTTATGACATGATAAATTTGCCATAAGTCGTTCAATCTCTTTTTTTTGATTTTCTTTTAGTTCCATAAATTCCTTCCTATATCTTATGGATTCCTATTTAAATTGCCTAAAACAGCGAACATTGATTGTTTTTTACTTTAAACTAAAAAGCAGAAAAATTGAAAAATATATTCACTTTTCCCTGTTTTGACAATTGTAACTCTTTTATTCCGGAATTGCAAGATATTTTCCTATCTGACTTGATCTAAATTTTGAGTTATTTTGCCATATTTTTGCTGCCGCTCAATTTCGATAATAAAAATATTCCATGCCAATATTTGAGTGAATTTGTCGCACACTTACTTTTCGAGTTAAAATTAACAAAAATAGTATTTACGATTACCACAAGATTTTATTTTAGAACCATTGACTTCCAATTTACCACCATCCAATTAATGGCGATATTGCCGTTTCTCAGGCATTACCGCCCACCTTTTTTCGTACCTGGAATGAGCAAATTTATGCCTGTCTTCTACAGGCAGGCGGCCATCCAAATTACTAACCAACTTAAACAAAGAACCCAAAACTCAAAATTCTACAAAACTGCCAAAGAACACAATGCTGAATAGTTACGAAATAATTTAGAAGATAATATTATGGAATAACATGCCGCCAAAAGGCACTATATGGCCGCTTGAACCACATACAAAAAGTAAACATCTTGTTCTAAAAAGTTATTTGGATGCGTGGTTACCTATCAAGAGTAAATGGAATGGCAGAATTTTATTTATTGATAGGTTTGCCGGACCTGGCGAGTATTCGGGAGGTGAAGAAGGCTCGCCTTTAATAGCGATTAATGCATTTAGAAATCATTCTGCCAAAGAAAGAATGGAGGCAGAAATTGGATTTATGTACAAGAAATAGATAGATACATGAAATCTGATATAACCGATTATCATTCAGGACAATATAAAAAAAGGACGCTAATACCAATGGAAAAAAATGGGGAAATTGATGTTGATGATAGTTCAAGAAAAAAAATATACTTTTCCTGATGGAACAAGATTAAGATTTTTAGATAAGATAAACGGATAATTTTTGTTGCATTTTGTAAAAATTATAATAAATTAATAGTGAACAAATGAATACAATAGTAAAAAATGGCACTTAAATCAAATATAGAATGGACAGAGACCACCTGGAATCCAGTTACAGGCTGCGATAAAATTAGCCCTGGCTGCAAATATTGCTATGCAGAAACTATGGCTAAAAGACTGAAGGCGATGGGGCAGTTAAATTATCGCAATGGATTTATGGTTACATTGCATCCGCATGTTTTGCGAAAGCCTTTGGAATGGAAAAAACCGCGAATCATTTTTGTAAATTCGATGAGTGATCTGTTTCACGAAAAAGTGCCGTTTGAGTTTATAAAAGAAACTTTTGATATCATGAAAAGAGCGGATTGGCATCAATTCCAGGTTCTGACAAAAAGATCAGAAAAATTGATGGAATTGGATTTGTATTTGGATTGGGAAGCAAATATCTGGATGGGGGTAAGTGTTGAGAATGAGGATTACACATACCGGATTGATCATTTAAGAAATACCGGTGCTTTTATAAAATTTCTTTCTTTAGAACCGCTCATTGGTCCTTTGCACGATTTGGATTTAACCGGAATTGACTGGGTGATAGTTGGAGGTGAATCCGGAGCGAAGGCAAGACCGGTTAAAAAAGAATGGGTGACAGATATCAGAGATCAGCGCATTGAAGCGAATATCCCTTTTTTCTTTAAGCAATGGGGCGGCGTAAATAATAAGAAGAACGGAAGAGAGCTTGAGGGAATGATTTGGGGGCAAGTGCCGGCAGGGAAAAATATTCAGTTTGTAAATAACATAATATCAAATTCCAATTTACGCTGAACGAGTACAGGTGAATAATTAAGATATAGGAGAGTGTATTTTATTTTTGCTTAAAAATAGTGTTGTATAGAATAAAAAATAAATTGGTAACTATTAAGGTTGCCCTCGAAACACACGAAAAATTCAAAAAATCAGAATTATTTATCCCAGTTTAACCTTTCAATTTTCACGTATGTTTAGTAGGCTGAATAGTTACATTCAACTTTTATATTATGGTTTTGATTTTGAAGCTGCAGTAGGAAAGATGGCAATCCTTAGTATCGAGAATAATCAAAAAGGCAGTTTTATGCAAATCGGGACTATTTTTGAAAGCATTGATAATTGTTGAATTTCATAGAGAATTATTCGCAATAGGAACCAAAGTAAAAGCTTAAGCAAATGAAATTAGAAGAATTCAAAGCCGGCAGTTACTGCCGGCAGTATGAATACAAAAGTTTTCTACCGGAAAAAATCGATCATGACTGGACCTGGGACGATCCACGTATCAATGTATTATTAGAGAATGCCAACAAATCTCTTGGTGAATTGAATGCTTTTACGTTGATTGTACCGGACGTTGATCTGTTTATCCGCATGCATGTTGTCAAAGAAGCAAACATGTCCAGCCGGATTGAGGGGACCCGAACCGAAATGGATGAAGCAATTTTGGATGAATTCCAGATTAAACCTGAACGTCGTGACGATTGGCGGGAAGTGCAAAACTATGTGAAAGCCATGAATGTTGCCATAGAAGAATTGGAACGCTTGCCACTTTCTTTACGATTGCTTAGAAAAGCTCACGCCATTTTAATGGAGGGTGTTAGAGGAAGGCATAAACAACCCGGTGAATTTCGCAAGAGTCAAAACTGGATTGGCGGCGCGACAATAGCGGATGCAGTCTATATTCCGCCAATTCACACTGATCTGCCTGATCAATTGTCGGACCTGGAGTCTTTCTGGCATAATAGAAGAATTCAGGTACCTCATCTTATTCGAATAGCGATCAGCCATTATCAATTTGAAACGATTCACCCCTTTTTAGATGGCAATGGACGTATTGGCCGCTTGTTAATCGCATTATATTTAATCAGTCACGGCTTACTACGTAAACCGTCTCTTTATCTTTCCGCTCATTTTGAAAAACATCGTACAGCCTATTATGATGCTCTTTCCCGGGTGAGGGAATCCAACGATATGGGACATTGGTGCCGTTTTTTTTTACAGGCAGTGAGTGAAACTGCGGAAAACGGCATAAAGACTTTTAAACAAATTCTGATTCTGCGGCAGGAAGTAGATAAAAAGATTGCAAGCCCCGGCAGAATTGCAGAAAACGCCCGCCGTTTGCTGAGTCATTTATATATGAAACCGTCCATAACCATTAATGTCGCTATGGATTTATTAGGTATAAATAAAAATCCTGCGAGAAGACTAATCGGCACCTTACAAGATATTGGTATTTTAGAAGAAATTACCGGTCATAGAAGAAATCGTATTTTTCTTTTCAAGGATTATCTGGATATTTTCACTGAGAAAAGTGAACTATAGAATTCCATAGTTCTGCTTTATAGTATAAACGTGAACTATAATTATTTCTAAGTGAGTTTCAAGAGATTTTTAAATAAAATGCAGAAGAAATAATTTTTTACTTGACATCCAATAATTTGTTTAGTAAACTGAAACATTATCTAAAAACAGAACCGGATTTTTATCCCATGAATTGACGATGTTATGCGACTACTTCTTATTGAATATCTACGTTAAACGTTATTTGAGCGTTTATTATTGATATGTTCAAACTAATTGGTTGAAAGATTGGATTCTTACATTTCAAGATATTTAAAAGGATAACTCCAAATTTTCCCAAAAAAATAAATCAAGGAAAGTTAAATCATGAAAATGATAATTTATATTACTCCTATCTTTTTACTAATTGCAGTAAACCAAAATGTGACTGCTCAAATAAGGCGGTTGTCAAAGAAAAAAAATGATGCTTATTCGGTAACAAAATAATCCATGATAAATGATCAATTATATTTCTGCTTATGCTTTACAGTTTAATAACACTCAAATTCATCACAAAAAAAGGAGGTTCAACCATGAAGCGTAAAAATGTAATTATCTGTGGAATCGTTTTATCGGCCATGGTGTTAATCAACATGAATTGCGGCCCTGCACCGGTTGATAAAGCAAAAATCCGAAAAGCCATTGAAGCTCAGAATGAAAAATTTATGGAGGCTGTAAGTAATGGGGACGCGGCTGCACTTGCAGATCTCTATACAGAAAATGGACAAACCATGCCGCCGAATAGTGACATCGTTACAGGCAAGGAAGCAATCCAACAAGGATTCCAGAGTATGATTGATATGGGGATTAAAAAACTGACGCTTAACACCATTGAAGTCGACGGTATGGGAGAAACAGTATATGAAGTAGGAAAATACTCAATATTTGTCGATGGGGACAAGATAACAGATAGTGGAAAGTATATTGTTATATGGAAGGATGTGAAAGGAATATGGAAATTGCACCGTGACATCTGGAATAGCAGCCTTGCCGCACCAGAGCAACAATAAAACAATGTTTAATGTTAACCGCTCAATGGAAGTGAAAATCATAATGAATTTATTGCCTTTTATCAAAAATTGGAGGTGAATTGTGCCGGAAAGCGTTTATAAAGTAATCGAATTAGTTGGTTCAAGTGAAAAATCCTGGGAGGATGCAGCAAAAAATGCGGTAGAAACCGCGTCAAAAAGTTTGAAAAATTTACGAGTTGCTGAGATATCTAAACTGGATATGAAAGTAGAAGACGGTAAAGTCGTTGCATTTAGGGCGCGGGTCAATCTTTCTTTTAAGTACGAATAAGACAACACCAAAAAGGGAGCCTGGTAAAACATGCTCCCTTTTGAATTTTCAAGAAGTTTTATTAAACTTCAATTCTTTTTAGTAGAATCTTTCTATGCACCGGCGATTGCGGCGGTTTCTTTTTCAATCTTTTCTCTAATTTTATGTAGAGAGTCAGTATTGACAGGCGCAATAACCATCAATTTTAATTTTTAAGCGTTTCCAGCCCTTTAATTCATGAACACTTTTCGCTCGTTTGATTTAAGATCAACAATCAATTTTAAACCGGTAGTTCCCGCTTATATTTTTGTGGTTTTTGCAGCAATGCCGTCCCGAAGTTTCCTACGGGACGGTACTGGTTTTCCTAAATACCTGATGATTTTTAACTGTGAAACTTGGATTATTCACTTTTTCCTTTTTCACTGACACAAGCTACATCTCGTGGATTAAATTCACACATAACCCTCCTTTAATTACAATAGTTCAACTGTAGTTAAACCTGCCAAAATTCCGAGGTCCGACATCTTTTATTTTTAACCGGTAATTTCTTTTTAGGTAGTAAAATTTTATTACATAAAGTGAAATAGTTACTAATTGCTTAATTTGATATTGCTTAAAATTGATAAAGGTGTATATTATTAAAATCTGAATCGAGCGATTGTAGGGCGATTAGCTTAATCGCCGGCAGGATTTACATTAAAAGATGAAAATCCATTTAGTAACAGTACCAGGCATAAAAACAAGGGAATCGCTCAATTCAGCTAAAAATGTAAAAATATTCAGGCCAAAATAAAATCTCAGGACTAAAAATGAAAATCGATTTCTCATTGAAATCCGGTGATCTGAGCACAGCCATAAAAAAATTATGGCAATATTCCGCTAAAAAAATCCTGAATCTTGCTGAAAACTATCCTGATGAACAGGGCTCGCCTGTATTCACTGTAAACGGTAAATACACCACACGCGGCTGGACCGAATGGACCCGGGGTTTTCAGTACGGTTCTGCAATTCTGCAATTCGATGCAACGGGCGATGAAGAATTTCTTGAAATCGGCAGAACCGCAACCGTTGAGAAAATGGCGACACATGTGAGTCATACCGGTGTACATGACCATGGGTTTAATAATATCAGCACCTACGGCAATCTTTTACGTCTGATGCGGGAAGGGAAAATTCCGTTTGATGAATGGGAGAAAAACTACTATGAACTGGCGCTGAAAATTTCCGGCGCTGTTCAGGCCTGCCGCTGGACCCCCATTAAAGACGGCGGATTTATCCATTCCTTCAACGGTCCCCATTCCCTTTTTGTCGATACCGTCCGATCCTGCCGCTCTCTGGCGGTTAGTCACAAACTCGGGCATTTCCTGCAGGGTGAAAATGACCGGAAAATCAATTTGCTGCAACGAATGCTGCAACATTTGCAAACGACGGCCACCTACTCCGTTTATTACGGCGAGGGTCGAGATGCATACGACGTACGGGGAAGAACGGCTCATGAAATAATTTTCGATGTGAAGGACGGTAATTACCGCTGTCCCAATTCGCAGCAAGGCTACTCCGGTTTTTCCACATGGACCCGCGGTTTGGCCTGGGCTATGTGCGGTTTTACAGAGGAGCTGGAATTTCTGCAGATTGTACGTGATGAAGAAATGGCTGAGTGGGGCGGCAGAGATGGAATCGAGACATTTTTGCTTCGAACCGCGCAAGCAACCTGCGATTTTTATATTCAAAACACTCCGGTAGACGGGATCCCTTATTGGGATACCGGCGCGCCTTCTCTACACAAACTGGGCGCTTTTCTGAACAGACCGGCGGATCCGTTCAATGATTTTGAACCGGTGGATAGTTCGGCGGCGGCAATCGCTGCACAAGGGTTGCTCCGTTTGGGGTATTATTTACAGAAAAAAGGCGAAAAAGAAAATGGCGCTCAATATTGGCAAGCGGGGCTAACCGTGCTAAACGCGCTGTTCCGCGAACCTTATTTAAACATCAATCCCCATCATCAGGGATTAATCCTGCACTCCATTTATCATCGCCCGAACGGCTGGGATTATATCCCGGAGGGAAGTAAAATCCCCAATGGCGAATCCGGCATGTGGGGAGATTATCACGCCAGAGAGGTTGCACTGTATTTGCAGCGAATTATAGATGATGAACCCTATTATACATTTTTTAATTGTTTTGAAGTAACAATTTAATTCTTTGAAAAACAGCAGGTAATGATCAGGCTGTCATTCCCGAATGCTCTTAACGGGAATCTATTTTCTAAATTCGTGTGGATCCTCTGTCTGCAACAGGCAGGCCGCTTAAATCATGTGGGATGGTTTCTGTAGAAATTTCGTAACTATTCAGGACAGGATGAAATTATGTTGGAACTTGTTCCACAGCATCCGTGAGTCCTCGTGAGCGAAAATTTATAAGTTCACTTCGAAAAAGCGTGTCTAGTCTTTTGCTGAAGTGCTTAACTCCTGTTAATTGATAAAAAAACAGTTGAGATTACGGAATGTTACCGAGTAAATATCCCGCGAAGCCAAAATCTGAACTAAAAATAAAAGGTTCAATAATCTGAATTATTCAATTTTCGGAGATATTGATGAAAAGATCCATACTAATTCTCATTTTGATTGTTTTGTCAGGTTTTGGCTGCGGCGTTAAAAGCAATGTTCGTATCCTGAAATTAGCCCATGTGTTGGATGTGACTCACCCGGTTCACAAAGCCATGGTCTTTATGGCGCAAAAGGTGTACAAAAAATCGGGCGGAAAAATGCGCGTGGATATTTATCCCAGCGGACAGCTTGGCGCCGAGCGGGAACTGATCGAGCTGCTGCAGATTGGCAGTTTGGCCATGACAAAAGTATCTGCCGGTCCCATGGAATCTTTTGTCCCGGAGATGAAAATATTCAGTATACCTTACGCGTTTCGGGATGAAGATCATTTATGGAATGTCTTGAACGGTAAGACCGGCAAACAAATTCTTCTTGCCGGGCAAAAATATTATCTGCGCGGACTTTGTTACTATGATGCGGGAAGCCGCAGTTTTTACACCAAGGATGTTCCTGTCAATTCCCCGGCGGATTTAAAAGGGCTTAAAATCCGGGTGATGAAAAGCCTGACTGCCGTGAAGATGGTTCAGGCGTTGGGCGGATCGGCCACACCTATTTCCTGGGGAGAGTTGTACACCGCGCTGCAGCAGGGGATTGTCGATGGTGCGGAAAATAATCCGCCGAGTTTTTATCTGTCCCACCATTATGAAGTTTGTAAATATTACACTCTGGATCAGCACACTTTTGTTCCGGATATCCTTTTAATCAGTACCCGGATTTGGCAGCAGTTGTCTCTGCAGGAACAAAAATGGCTGCAGGAAGCGGTGAATGAATCGGTGGATTATGAAAAAGTCCTGTGGAAAGAGGCGTCCGACCATGCGCTGGCGGAAGTTCAGAAAGCCGGCGTCAAAATTATTTATCCCGACAAAGCGCCCTTTGAAGCTGCGGTAAAAAAAATGCATGAATCGTACCGCGGCACGCCCATTTATTCGTTGCTTCGGGAAATTGTAAATAGTAAATAGACAAGGTGAAAAAATGGCTAAAGTTACAAGATGGATTAACAAAATTTTTTCGAATTTTCTGATTTTTCTCATGGCGTCGATGGTACTGGTTGTTTCCTGGCAGGTTTTTACCCGCTTTGTGATGCATAATCCCAGTTCCTACACGGAAGAGTTGGCCCGGTTTTTACTGATCTGGATCGGTCTTCTGGGCGCCGGCTATGCGCTGCACACCCGCGCACATCTGGGGATCGATGTCCTTACTTACAAACTGACCGGCGTGAAAAGGCAGATTGTTGAAATAGGGGTGCATTCATTGATTATCCTGTTTGCTTTTTTTGTCATGATTCTGGGCGGTTTTCGTCTGGTTGATCTCACGTTTAAACTGAACCAGATCTCGGCAGCCATGGGGATTAAAATGGGATATATTTATTCTGTAATCCCTCTGAGCGGGCTGTTGATTATCTTCAATTCTGTTGACTTCATTATAAAAATCGTTAAGAAAAATCCATTTGGGAATCTGCTTAACTGAATCTTGTTAAAGGAAATGTTTTCATGGAAATGTCTGTTCTTGTTTTGGTGCTGAGTTTTGTTATTCTGCTTGCCCTGAGTGTACCGATTGCCTTCAGCATCGGTATTGCAACTACATTGACCATGTTGTTCACAATTTCATCGGGTCCGGCAGTAACCACTGTTGCCCAGCGCATGGCGACAGGAATCGACAGCTTTGCACTTCTGGCGATTCCGTTTTTCATCCTTTCAGGGCAATTGATGGGTCAGGGTGGTATCGCCAGAAGGTTGATCGATTTTGCCAAAGTGTTGGTTGGTATGTTGCCCGGCGGGCTGGCTCATGTGAATGTGTTGGCTTCCATGTTTTTCGGTTCCATTTCCGGGTCTGCCGTTGCCGCCACCTCCGCCATTGGCGGGTTTATGATTCCCATCATGAATAAGGAAGGTTACGATAAAAATTTCAGCGCCGCCGTCACTGTGACCGCCTCCACAACCGGATTGTTGATTCCGCCCAGTAATGTACTGATTGTATATTCACTTGCCAGCGGCGGCGTTTCCATCGCCGCTCTGTTCATTGCCGGATATCTCCCCGGCATTTTAGTCGGTTTGGGATTGATTGGCGTTAGTACTGTAATTGCGCTTTTGCGTAAATATCCGGTGGGTGAAAAACAGAGTGTGATTCAGGGTGTGAAAATTTTTTTAGATGCCATCCCCAGTCTGTGTTTGGTTGTGATTGTAATCGGCGGGATTATTGCCGGCATTTTTACGGCCACGGAAGCCAGCGCGATTGCGGTTTTGTACTCGCTGCTGCTTTCCGTTGTTGTTTACCGGGAAGTGAAAGTGAGCCAATTGCCGGAAATTCTTCTGAAGACCGTGGAGACAACAGCAATCGTTATGCTGTTGATCGGAACGTCTTCCGGCATGTCGTGGATTCTTTCTTACGAAAACATCCCGCAGAATATCAGCACAATGCTTATCGCTCTCACCAACAGTAAAATCATTATTCTATTGATCATCAATCTGCTGCTTTTAATTGTCGGTACATTCATGGATATGACGCCGGCGGTGTTAATTTTTACGCCAATCTTTTTGCCGGTGGTGACTCAGTTGGGGATAACCCCGCTCCATTTCGGCATCATGATGGTGCTGAATCTGTGTATCGGCTTGTGTACACCGCCTGTGGGTTCGGTGCTGTTTGTCGGCTGCGGTATTGCCAAAACGTCCATCGCCGGCATCACAAAATCTCTGTTGCCTTTCTACGCGGTCATGGTTCTGGTATTGATGTTGGTGACGTACATCCCCTGGATTACGCTGGTTCTGCCGCATTTATTTGGGTATTAAATAATACCTTTCCGCAGGAAGAACGCTGAAGTGCCCTGGGCGGATTGTTTGGTTTCGGAATTAATGGGAATGTTGGGAAACTTCGATATTCGGCGTTCCTTGTTCATCATTCAAAAAAGAAGCTGACCTTTTCAAAAAAGGTCAGCTTCTGCTTTCCTCTGTGAATCTCTGCGCTCTCCGCGCCCTCTGCGTTTGTTAACCCCTTTTTTTTAACGCAGAGACGCAGAGGACGCAAAAGGCGCAGAGGGATTTTGTTTTAAATTTTGAATTCTGGACTTTTAACCCGGAACTTTCAGAGGCGAATATCGAATAAGGATGCAGAATGATGATTATCGAATCACGTGCGTATGCAAGAGCCGGTCTGTTGGGGAACCCCTCGGACGGGTATTTCGGCAAGACGATCTCAATCAGTGTGCGCAATTTTGGCGCTCATATTTCGCTTTATGAAACGCCGGAATTAAAAATCGAGCTGCAGACGGAAGATCAGCATGTGTTTCACAATATTTATGATTTGGTGGAAATGATCAATCTCACCGGCTATTACGGTGGAGACAGACTGATCAAAGCGGCAATCAAAGTGTTTTGTCAATATTGCGATAAGCAGTGTATCCGCATCGATGATAAAAATTTCACCATTCGCTACGGTTCTTCCATACCAAGACAAGTGGGAATGGCAGGTTCCAGCGCTATCATCACCGCCACTTTCCGGGCGCTCATGCGCTTTTACGATGTGGAAATTCCCACTGAAATTTTGCCCAATCTGATCCTGGCAACGGAGATGAACGAACTGGGTATCAATGCAGGTTTGCAGGACCGGGTAATTCAGGTTTATGAAGGCTGTGTTTATATGGATTTCGATAAAAAAATAATGAAGCGGAAAAAACATGGCAAGTACCAGAGACTGGATCCCCAAAATCTGCCCAAATTGTATATTGCGTACAAAGTTAGTTTAGGCAAAGTTTCCGGCGCCGTTTTGAATGATATCCGTGCCGGATACGACAGCGGCGACCAATTTGTCATCGATACGCTACAGAAAATTGCGGAGAAGGCGGAACAGGCCAGGGCGGCAATCCAGAATCGCAATGAAGCAAAGTTGGCGCAACTGATCGATGAAAATTTTGACCTGCGCCGTCAGATCATGCAGATCAGCGACAGCAATCTGGAGATGATTCAAACGGCCCGGCAGTGCGGCGCCTCGGCAAAATTTGCCGGTTCCGGCGGTTCAATTATTGGCACGTATGCCAATGATGAAGTGCTCACCCGTTTGATCATCGAACTGAAAAAACTGAACGCCCGTGTCATTAAACCATACATCATCTAACGGAGAAAAAAGATATGATTAAAAAAGCGGTCATTCCTGCTGCCGGTTTGGGAACCCGGTTTTTACCGGCCACAAAAGCCCAGCCCAAAGAGATGCTGCCCATTATCGATACACCCACCATTCAGTATGTGGTACAGGAGGCAATCGATTCCGGCATCGATGATATTTTGATTATTTCCGGCAAAGGGAAAAGAACGATCGAAGATCATTTTGACCGCAATTTTCAGTTGGAAACGCAATTGAAGAATAAAGCTGATCATGATCTGTACAACGAAATTCGCCGCATTTCCGACATGGCGAATATTCATTTTGTCCGGCAGAAAGAGTTAAATGGCCTGGGAGATGCCATTCGCTACGCCCGGTTGCACACCGGCGATGATCCGTTCGCCGTTTTGTTGGGCGATACTATCATCGATTCCGTAATTCCGGTAACCCAGCAATTAGTAGATATTTATAACCAGTATAAACAATCGATCATCGCCTGTGAGATGGTGCCGGAGGACAAAGTGTCTTGCTACGGAATTGTGGGTGGCGATAAAATCAGTGATAAAATCTGGAATGTAACCGATTTGGTGGAAAAGCCGGAGGTTGGAAAAAGTCCGTCTAACCTGGCCATTGCCGGCCGTTACATTTTAACTCCCGAAATCTACAAAATGCTGGAACAAACCTCTTTTGGCAAGGGAAATGAAATCCAGCTCACCGATGCTTTACGCCTGCTGTTGAGAAAGGAGCGAATCCTCTCTTACACAATCGAGGGCAAACGTTACGATATTGGCAATAAACTGGATTATTTGAAAACCATTGTTGATTTTGCTTTGAAGCGAAAGGGATTTGCCGAACCGTTCCGGGAATTTTTGCAGGAAAAATTGAAATAGAGCAGACGAAAGACCCGTAAAATTACGCGTTGCTGCGAGCGCTCTGTTCTTGAAATTGTCGGTTTTTGATTTTCTGGTGTAAAATATGCCTGCCTTTTTTGGGAAAACATTACCATGCTATGATTTTAACCCTGATATTATTTTAATATTTTAAATTTTGGCAGGGTTAAAATTTAGCGCCAATGAAACTTGATCCCGAATAAAGCGTAAGTAAATCAATCCGATAAAAAAATGACGTAAAACTAATTTACCGGGAGAAATCGATGAACACTGAAACTAAAAAGATCGTTTTTTTAATTGCAATCATACTCGTTTCCGGCTTGCTTTTTGCCAGGCAGGCAGCAGCACAAAATTTCCAGGGCGGTTTAAATCTGATGCTCGGTGTGCCGCAGGGAGAATTCAGCGACAATGTGGATAATCCGGGCTTTGGCATTGGCGGTATGTTTGGTGTGAGTATCCCGCACAGTCCGCTCATGGTTGGCGGCGATCTGGGCTTTCTCATTTATGGCAGCGAAACCAGAAAAGAGCCGTTCAGCACTACTATTCCGGATGTAACCGTTAATGTGGAAACCAGCAATAACATTGCTATGGGGCATCTGCTGCTGCGTTTGCAGGCGCCGGTGGGGGCAATCCGCCCGTACATGGATGGCCTGATCGGGTTCAACTATCTTTTTACGGAGACGAAAATTAAAGATGAAGATTACAACGACGACGAAATTGCCAGCAGCACTAATTTTGATGATGCCGCATTCAGCTACGGCGCCGGCGGCGGATTACAGATTCGGGTTTACAACGGCCGGTATAAAAAACCGAAAGAAGGGGAGAAAAATCTAACCGGAGTATTCATCGATTTCAGAGTTCGTTATCTCGTCGGCGGCAAGGCGGAATATCTGAAAGAAGGTTCAATCGCCAGAGAAAACGGACGGGTGACGCATGATGTGACCCAATCCAAAACCGATCTGCTCACCTATCAATTGGGAGTGGTGTTCACATTTTGATTTTTTGAAAAATGTGATGGAACCACTCCTAACCTCCCCCACCGTAAAGTTCAGGCTAAACCTTGTAAAAAAGGGAAAATTGTTATCACCTAAATTGAGCGATTCTTAGTTTGAAACAACCACCCAAAGAGTTTTGTCATTCTGCCTGCCCGACGAACCGCAGGCGGGAAAGAATCTTGTTAGTTCTGTGCACTAAACCAACAAGATTCCTACG
>CAJVYQ010000083.1 GCA_913009825.1 uncultured Deferribacteres bacterium | reverse complement strand
TGGAGGAGTCAAACCGAGCACCTACCTTGCGAGTGAGAAAATACGGCATCGCAACCTTATATATCAAGGGAAAATATCCACAATGGCCTAACTGCCTAAATTTGAGGATAGAATCATTAAAGTTTTTCCCACCCCACCCTGAGCTTAACAACAGAGCTCTGGGTGGGAAATAATTTGAAAGTTATCCACATTTATGAACTGTAATTAATATACGAGGAGGCAAAAATGAGAAAATATTCAAAGCGAATTCTGATTAAAGCGGTTCTTTTGTTTTTAACTGTTGCATCTGCCGCTCGATTGAGCGCGCAACAAGTTATTCAATCAACGCCGCCGGAGACCAGACTGGAATGGTATGACCAACATGTAGCCATGACCGGTGTATCTCATTTTAAGAATTTGTCCTGGCAATTCATCGGCCCGACAAATGTGAGCGGCAGAATGACAGACATCGCCGTTGCCACGCCTAAAGGTAAATACTATACGATCTATGTAGCCGGCGCTTCCGGCGGCGTGTGGAAAACCGAAAATGAAGGCGTTTCCTGGGAACCGGTTTTTCAACATGCTCCGTCTACTTCTATCGGCGATGTAACCATTGCGCCGTCCGACCAGAATATTGTTTGGATTGGCACCGGCGAAGCCAATATTTTTCGTAGTTCCATGGCCGGCGCCGGTGTTTACAAATCTACGGATGCCGGAAAATCCTGGAAATATATGGGGCTGGCAGGAACCCATACTATCCCCAGAATTGTCATTCATCCTCAAAATCCGGATATTGTTTACGTGGCTGCTTCCGGCCATGAATGGACAAACAACAAAGAGCGCGGTGTATTTAAAACCACGGATGGAGGGCAAACCTGGGAGAAAGTTCTCTTTATAAATGACCAAACCGGCGCAATCGATTTGGTGATGGACCCATCGGATAATCAGATCCTTTATGCCGCCACCTGGCAAAGAATCCGTAAAAAATGGAATGATCCCAGAGTGGGACCAGATTACAACGGCAGCTCCATATACAAAACCACGGATGGTGGGAAAACCTGGCGCCAGGTTGTAAAGGGATTACCGGAAGCCAAATATCGCGGCAGAATCGGCATTGATCTGTGCCGGGCCAAACCCAACGTTATTTATGCGTTCATCGATAATTATAAAAAATACGGCGAGCTTAAAAATAAAACTTCCGATGCTTACGGTCGTCCTTCAAGCGGCAGAATTATCGGTGCTACCGTCTATCGTTCCGACGACGGCGGCGGCAGTTGGCGGCAGGTGAGCGAGATCGACGATTATACCACCCGCATTTCCGGCACGTACGGCTGGGTATTCGGCCAGATCAGAGTGGACCCAATCAATGAAAATAAAATATATGTAATGGGATTGGCGCTGAACCTTTCGGAGGATGGCGGCAAGACATTCAAACCGCTGCGGGGGATGCACGGCGATCATCATGGTTTGTGGATCGATCCGGATAATACCGATTATCTGGTGAACGTGAACGACGGCGGTCTGGCCATTTCTTACGACGGCGGCAAGAACTGGCGCACTTTTTACAACAATATTCCGCTGGCCCAGTTTTTCAATGTGATGTATGATATGGACGAACCGTTTCATATTTACGGCTCCATACAGGATTACGGCAGTCGCAGAGGGGTTGTGGATTTGAGCCGCGGCAGAGACCGCATCCCTGCTGTGGAATTTGAAGGCGCGCCGGGCGGTGAGGGCAGCAGCCACGCAATCGATCCTACCGATCCGAATGTTGTTTATTCGGCCGGATTCTATGGAAATATTACCCGTACTAATTTAAAAACCGGTGAACGCAAAAATATAGTGCCCAAACCACCCGAAGGTGAACCTCGTTACCGCGGTCAGTGGCTGGCGCCGTTCATCATTTCTCCCCATAATCCGCGCATCATTTATCATGGCATGAACTTTTTGTTTCGTTCTCTGAACCGCGGTGATTCCTGGGATCGGATCAGTCCGGATTTGACTTACAATGATCCCGGTAAAATGGGCGATATTCCTTATCAAACCATTTTTACAATTTCAGAATCACCGTTAAAATTCGGTCTGATTTATGTCGGCACAGATGACGGGAGAGCGCATGTTACCAAGGACGGCGGACTGCACTGGCAGGAGATTGTAAAAGGGCTGCCGTACCGGAAATGGGTCTCCCGGATTGTTGCTTCCGCATATAATGAGGGTACGGTTTACATGTCGCAAAACGGCAAGCGGGATGATGATTTTGCCGGCTATCTGTGGAAATCGACAGACTACGGCACAACCTGGCAGGATATTACCGCCAATCTCCCCTGTGGCCCTATCAATGTGGTTCGCGAAGATCCCCAAAATAAAAATGTTCTGTATGTGGGCACCGATCTGGGCGTTTATGTTTCTATTAACGGCGGCAAAAAATGGTATACGCTGGCCGGAAATTTCCCCACTACTTTTGTTCATGATCTGGTCATCCATCCCCGCGACAATATTATGGTTGCCGCCACGCACGGCCGTGGAATGTGGGCGCTGGATGTGGAACCGATTCAGCAACTGAATGCCGAAATTTTAGCGAAGGATGCTCACCTTTTTGTCATTCCACCGGTGACGCTTCGTCGCAGCCGGTTTTCCCGGGCTACGGGTGCCGGGGCAAGAATCAGCTTTTTCTTGAAACAGGCACAAAAATTAAAGTTGGAAATTTTTGATGAGGCAAATCAAAAGGTGAAAACCCTCAATGTCAATGCAGACGCCGGTTACAATACAACTACCTGGGATCTGACCTCCACCGTAAAAGCGGCAAAGAAAAAAACCACCGGCCGGGGTCGTCCCAACTATGTGAAACCGGGTAAATATCACTTGAAATGTAAAGTGGGTAAAACCACTTTGGCGGGTGAAATTGTAGTGCAAGAGAAGTAACTAATCAGGCTGCCCGTGCTGATTGACGTTATCCTCCGATGGCTTTTACCGAACAGGGCGTTGCAATGTTGTCTTCCGTACTGAAAAGTGAACGGGCGGTAAAAGTGAATATCGCCATTATGCGGGCTTTTGTGCAGATGAGAAAAATGGTCACCGGCATTCGCCGTATTCAAAAAATGATGGCGGAAGCGGGTTTATCGCCGGTGCAATATAAATGGGACAGTTTCGTCGTGACGGTTGTTTTCCAATTACAGAAATAAAGGTTGGGTGAAAAGTTGGGTGAAAAACGATTAAAAATTTTAAATGAAATGTTGGAAAAACCAACTATCACAATTATAGAATTGGCAAAGATACTTAATATTACCTAAATTGAGCGATTCTTAGTTTGAAACAACCACCCAAAGAGTTTTGTCATTCTGCCTGCCCGACGAACCGCAGGCGGGAAAGAATCTTGTTAGTTCTGTGCACTAAACCAACAAGATTCCTACGGAATGACATGAGAATCGCTCAATTCAGGTATCAATATTCCGGCTTTGATCATTTTTTATAACCACGGAAGCGGTTGGAAAAGATTCTTTTCATCTCAGCCCGCGAAACACATTAAATAGTGTCTGTCCGAAAATACCCACGATATTGTTATTCCGGCAATCTTTAAGCCGGAATATACCAGAGGACAGCAATGGATTCCCGCTAAAAGCGTGCGGGAATGACAAATTCAGACAGACATTAGATACACGGAAGAGAACAAAAATTAAAGATGTTTTAGTGTTTTTCGTGTATTTGGTGGGCAGCCTGAGTAGTTACTATATGATTAAAAAAATAATTCCCAAGCTCTTGTGTCGCGAATTTCCAGAAATTAAATGAATTGCGGAATGATTCGATTGAAATATTTAACAATTACGCTTGTGACACTGCTGAGCGTCGGGTCTTTTTCCTGCGATACCGGATTAGGTTTGCTGGAAACAAAAATTACCGGGAAAGTTATTTTCATCAATTCGGCTAAAAGACCGGATTTAGTGGAGAGTGTTTGGGTGGTTGCTGCGGCCAAATCTTTGTTCAATAACCCCACATTGAACGATCTTGTCATCAGCGATCGTCCGGTGAATCTAAACAAGGATAGTTCGGAATATGAGGTTTTTGTTCCGCCGGGCAGCTATGTGATTGTCGCCGCGATCTGGAAACAAAAAGACAAAGACTGGAATTTTCTGAATATTATCGGCCGCTACGGCTACGATCCCGTTCATTTTACTTACTTTGATACTCAACCGGTTGTGATCTCCGACCGGCAGAAAGTTGTCTCCGGAAAGGATATTATTTGCGATTGGAGTTTCGTCTTTACCGGTTCCGGAAACAACGCACGGGAATCTTTGTTTCCATCTAATGTTAATCATTGAGGGCGCTTTTTAAAGTGGAAAAACGGAGACTGTTTTTGGCCATCCTGACGCTTGTTTTTACACAGCATTTGCCGGCACAAAGCACGGGTGAAATAAGCGGACGCGTGGCAAACAGAGAAACCGGGGAAGGGCTTGCCGGCGCCCATGTGCAGATTGTGGGAACATTCGCGGGTGATGTCTGCGACCGGAATGGAAGGTTTACGTTGTCCGGGTTAAAACCGGCTGTCTACCGGTTAAAAATTTCATTTATGGGATTTGCTGCAAAAGAGATTCGGGTTGATCTGAGAACGGTTCGAAAAGTGAATGAAAAAATATTTTTGCAAGCCGCGCCGATATTACTGGATCAGGTGATTGTTACCGGGTCCCGGCAGCCGGAAGATCTGTCCGCTGCGGTGGCGAGTGTAAGTGTGCTGAATGCCCGGGAGATGGAGGCGCGCAACAGTTTCCGCCTCGATGATGCACTGCTTGCGGTGCCCGGAATAAATCTGGCGGGTGACAACATCAATATACGGGGCGGTTCCGGATACAACCGGTTGGGCGGCAGCCGGATTTTGGTGCTGTTGGACGATGTACCGGTCCTGACCAGCGATCTTGGCAATATGAACTGGAATGTGGTTCCTGTCACAGCGGTGGATCATGTGGAAGTGTTGAAAGGCGCAGCATCCTCGCTGTACGGCTCCGGTGCGCTCAGCGGTGTGATCAACATCATCACCAAAAATCCCAATTCTCATCCTGATTTTCAATTTCGCCAGAACGCCGGCATTTTTGATCGACCCTCTGTGCCGCGTTGGAAATGGACGGATCGAACCCTCTATTTTCACCGTACAGATTTTGGTTACAGCGACCGTTTTGGTCCGTTGGGCGTACGTTTTGATCTGGCGCACCAGTTTTCCACCGGCGACCGGGAGATGGGCCGGTTCAATCGCTGGTTTCTCACCGGCAAGTCCAAATTGGTTCTGCCGGATCGATCAAATTTGACACTGTTTTTCTCCTACAGTTACGACGACCGGGACCTGTTTTTGCGCTGGCTGCGGCAAAACAACGCACTGAATGTGCCCCCAAGCGACCGCGGAAACCGGTTCAAACTGAGAGGTGCTTTGGGTTACGTTGTTTACCGGCAACTGTTTTCGTCAACGTTGTCGGCAAAGGTAAGATTGGCATACAACCGGCAATTGCCTGGCGTGCCGTTTCATCTGACCTCTTCGTTCCGGCCTGCTTTGGGGTTGAGCGGACAGGTGCAGATAAACTGGCAGCCGCATCCGGATCATCGCATCTCTTTGGGATTCGATTACAGTCGGGATCAGGTGGCGGCGAAATACTACGGAAAACGGTACGCCAACGGTGTGTCGCCCTACATTCAGGAAATCTGGAAAGTATCCCGGCGTTGGCAACTTAACATGGGCGCGCGATATGACACCTATTCTCTGGTGGGTGATTCTGTGGAAACCCAGTTGAGCCCCCGCATTGGATTTAGTTTTCAACCGCTTCCGGCAACAATCCTTCATTTCTCTTTCGGGAAAGGATTCAGGGCCGCGTCGGTTGTAGAACGCTATCTTTCAGTTGAATCTGGCGGCGATGTGCGGGTGATTGCCAATCCCCAACTGCCGCCGGAACGATCGACATTGTGGGATACCGGCATCAGACAGACTCTGGGCCGGTCGGTATTTGCGGAACTGACTGCTTTCGTCAGTGAATATGATAATTTAATTGAACTTACACTCTCGCCGCAAAGTTTAAGCGTCCAGTACCTGTCCTATCCGCGGGCGCGGATATCGGGACTGGAAGCAGCACTGCGCTGGAAATTCCGGCCGGAACATTTTACCTTAAATGCCAACGCCACCTGGATGAAACCGGTATTTGTGGGTTCCGGTGAACCGCTGCCCTATCGGCCCCGGTTCATCGGTTTGGTTACGCCGCAATTTTTTTTCGGCCATTTCAATGCAGCAGTCGATTTCCGGTATGTGTCCCCCATTGAAAAAGTGATGGTTTACCCCAAAGATGAGCGCGTGCCGGTGAAAATCTGGAATCTTCGGATAGGCTATAAATGGCGCAATCTGGAGTTCAAATTCATGGTTCGAAACGCCGGCAACTACAATTACACCGTTTCGGAACGCGTGTTGGGAGAAATCCGTAATTTTTCAGTGGGCATAGATGGTAAATTCTGATATGAAAATGATGAAAAAAAATGTGCCGCTCGTCCTGTTTTTCCTTTTGATATTTCATTTGAACCTCGCTGCGCAGGTGAGAACGCTGGCAAAGAGGTACAATCCCGTTTTTGTGCAGGGGAATTTGCCCGGAATTGAAAATATCCAAATCCGGGATTGGTGTGTTTTTCGTTTTGATGCTGCCGCCCAAACCTGGCAGCCGGTACCTTTTCAGTTTGACGAAATTGATGAAAACGGCAATTTTTTGCAGGAAAACGATGGAACTTTGGATGCCAATGATTTGCTGCTTTTTATGCCGGACGATGCCGGCGACCGGGCGCCGCCGGATTTTTGGCCGGAAAATGCCGCTGCGGAACAACGTTTTGAGTTGTTAATTTTCGACCGGAATAATCCGGATGAGAAAGCCTGGATTTATTTGTACAAAAATGTCGCCGGTTACAATAATTCACCCGGTTATTTTCGTTATCTTCCGGCTTTAAATGAACCGGCTGCCGATACGGTTCAAACCAGATCGTACAAATTGGGACACAACCTGAAGGGCTGGACGGATTTTGTTTCTTTGTCCGGAAACCGGCGTAAAAATTTAATTGATCGACTCAAATTTCATGTCAACGGCGGGGATGGCATCGCGATTAAAAAAACTTTTTTGAATGAAGATTCCCTCAATTTTGTCACAGATGAGTTCATCCTGCGGCCAGTCCGCTCGTTTCAAAAAGTTAAAACGCGGATCAAACTACAGGTACCGCCCTTTCCTTCCATCGATAAAACGGATACTTTCTTCTTCTCATTCTTTCCGTATTCCACGGAGATTCGTGCCGGTTTTTCGGTGGATGCCGGTACGAAATTTTTGCTGGTGCTGTTGAAACTGCAAAATATCCGCCTCTCCATCGATTTAAATCCGGCCCTGAAGAACATGCGGTTCTACAGCAGTAACAACAGAAACGGATTTTTAATTGACGGAATCCCCGATCCGCTCAACTATCCTTTACCGGATACCACCCAAAACAACTGGGTGATGGCAAGCGGCGAGGATGGTACTATTCTGGCATTTTTTAATTTTCCTGCGGTGCAGGGCGACCGGGGGAAATTTATTTACTACCGGGATAATTTACACGGAGGGACCAATGAAGGGACACCGGAAACCGGGGATGCCGTCTCCTACGGCGATATGGGGCTCTGGCTGAACGGTGAAGCGATCGTCCCGGTTGAAAATAGTCTGACTCTTTCATTTAAAATTTATTATATTGATGAGAAACATAAAGATGCGGCTTTTGCGGAAAAATTGCGGGAAGAGATTGAAATGCCTTTGACGGTAGAGGCAACCCTGCAATCCAAACCCACGGATGTAACTGAAGAAAAACAAAATGTACCGGTCGATTTTTATCTGGATGAAGCTTACCCGAATCCCTTCAGACCCGGAAGAGAATATCTGATTTTCCGGTTCAAGGTTGCTTCGGAAAAGAGACCGGCGGTTCTCATCATCTGCGATATCCAGGGAAGAACAGTGCGCAGCTTTGATGTTCTTTCACGGCAGCATAAGCCGGGACAAACTGAATTGTTCTGGGATGGGCGTGACCGGAATGGAAATCTACTCCCGGCAGGAGTCTATTTTTATCGTCTCGCGGTAAAAAGCCATTTCCGTGCAAAAAAATTACTGCTTATTCACTGAGATCGACAGATTCAACAAGATAAACCGGAAATAAATCATGGAGCCAATCTTTCAATTTTTGCAGCGTGTTCAAAAATTTATTACAGAAAATCATCTGCTTGCCGCCGGGGAAAATATCCTGGTTGCAGTCTCAGGCGGAGCGGATTCCGTGGTTCTGTTTACCTGTTTGCAGCAGTTATCGGCAAAAATGCAATTCAATCCGGCCATTGCTCATTTTAATCATAATTTGCGGGGTGAAGAATCGGATGGGGATGAAGAATTTGTAGCCAAATTTGCTAATGATGCCGGAGTGCCTTTTTTCGCCGGCAGGGGTGATGTGGAAGCGCACGCTCAAAAACAGAAAATGAGCATTGAAGATGCGGCGCGGGAGTTACGTTATCAATTTCTGGAAAATATCTGTCAGGCGCATCATTTTGACAGAGTGGCAACAGGGCACAATGCCGATGATCAGGCGGAGACCGTGTTGTTAAATTTGATCCGCGGCGCCGGTTGGAAAGGATTGGGCGGCATACCGGTGCAGCGGGGAAATGTTATTCGTCCCCTTTTGTTTGCTTATCGTATTGAGATTGAAACAGTGGCGAAGGTCGCCGGTCTGCAATTTCGCACCGATCGCAGCAATTTTTCTTTGGAGTACCGTAGAAACAGCATTCGCCATCGATTGATACCCCTGATAAAAAAGGAACACAATCCGAATATCATTGCGTCTCTGGTGCATTTTTCCCAAATATTCCGGGAAGGAGAAGAATATTTCCGGGAACAAGCGAAAATTATGTTTGATCGATGCCTTAAAGTGAAAGATGCCGACAAAATTATTCTTGAAATTGAATGTTTTAGCGGTTATTTTACTATATTACGCAAGTATGTTCTTTTTTATATGTTTGATCTTGTCGGGCTGCCGGCGGGATCGGTTTCATTCTCCCGCATCTCGGAAATGCTGTCTCTCATTGACAGAGGAAGAACGGGAGGTTTTGTTACCGTGGCGGGAGAGTGGCGTTTGGGTGTCGACCACGCCGGTATTGTTTTTTTTCGTCGGAAAAGATGGGAACCTGTCGATCTTCCATTAAAGCCGGGTCGCTCGCTTGTCATTCCGCCAAGAAAAATAAAATTGACAACCGTTGTGCTCAATCCGGATGCAGTGGTGTTCAGCGGGGAAAAGACGGTAGAATATTGTGATGCAGATAAAATCGGAACCTCCATTTTCCGGGTTCGATCCATTAAACCCGGCGATTGGTTTGTGCCGTTGGGTGTAAATTTCCGGCAAAAAGTGTCTGATTTTTTTATCGATCATAAAATTCCGGAGCACATCCGTCCGCAAATGCTGGTTTTGACGAATGGCGAAAATATTATCTGGTTGATCGGTTACCGTCTGGACCAGCGTTTCAAAATAACCGATGAAACAAAAAAAGTAATTAAATTTGAAATAAGCGATGAATTATCAGAGTAAAAAAGAAGAGATCGAAAAATCGGGTAAGTACAGGCTGCTATTGTCCGAGGAGAAAATTCGAAAACGGATCAAAGAACTTGCTGCGGAAATTTCCGATGATTATCGCGGCCGCCGTCCGGTGTTCATTGGTGTACTAAACGGCAGTTTTCTTTTTATCGCCGATCTGGTGCGGGAATTGAGTATCGATTGTGAAGTGGATTTTTTTAAAATTTCCAGCTATGGCGATGCGATGGTTTCCTCCGGGAAAGTGAAGCTGAAGAAAGATATCGATTGCCACCTGGAGGGGAAAGATGTTATTGTTGTGGAGGATATTGTTGATTCCGGGCTTTCCGTGTGTTATCTGGATGAAAAGATCAAAGCGATGCAGCCAAACTCGCTGCGGTTTGCATCGCTGTTAATCAAATGGGCCAATGCGAAACCCAATCGTAAAATCGATTATGTGGGATTTTCCATCCCGAAAGAATTTGTGGTTGGTTACGGACTGGACCGGGAGCAGATTTTGCGCAATCTGAAAAGCATCTATATAATGGACGAGTGTTAACGCCGGGTGATTATTTTCATGATTTACTTTTGGAGTTGCAATAATTAATATGGATAAGAAAAATTTACCGAAGAAAAAAAATCGCCGGCCCGTTGGCGATGGAAAAAATAAAAAAGATGACAACTTTCAATGGAAAAAAACTTCCCGTTCATTAATCATTTGGATTCTCGTTATTCTTGCCTCCGTCTTGTTTGCCAACGCGTTTGGTAATCTGAGCGGCAAGAGTGAACAAACCATCGAATATACCCAGTACCGGGATTTTCTGGAAACAGATAGAATAAAAAAAGCGATTATAGAAGACCACGATTTCCATGGCGAATTAAAGTACGAAAATTCGGTGCAAATCAATAACAAACCGGTTAAAATTACCCGCTTTCGTGTGATTCTTCCTTTTGTTGAAGACTGGATGTTAAAGGAATGGGATCAACACGATATTCAATATGATTTTCGGAATAAATCTCTTGACTGGGTTGGTTATCTTCTAAATCTTCTGCCCTGGATTGCCATTGCCGCTGTCTGGTTTTTCTTTTTAAGACGCATGCAAGGCGGTGGCGGCGCCAAAGGAATATTTTCGTTTGGCAAAAGCAGAGCAAAAATGATGGTAGCAAGTAAGGGCAAGGTAACTTTTGATGATGTAGCCGGCGCCGTTGAAGCGAAAGAAGAGCTGCGGGAAATTATCGATTTTCTTAAAGCCCCGGAAAAATACCAACGTTTAGGTGGTCGTCTTCCAAAAGGCGCGCTGCTGTTAGGCCCTCCGGGAACCGGGAAAACACTACTGGCAAAGGCTGTGGCCGGAGAAGCCGGTGTGCCGTTTTTCAGCATCAGCGGTGCGGATTTTGTGGAAATGTTCGTCGGTGTCGGCGCTTCCCGTGTTCGGGATCTGTTTGAACAGGGAAAACGCAACGCCCCATGCATCATCTTTATCGATGAAATCGATGCGGTGGGACGGACTCGCGGCGCCGGTATCGGCGGTGGACATGACGAGCGGGAACAAACCCTCAACCAGTTGCTCGTGGAGATGGATGGATTTGAAACTGACGATGGGGTGATTTTGGTGGCTGCCACCAACCGGCCGGATGTACTGGATTCTGCCTTGTTGCGTCCGGGACGCTTCGATCGCCAAATTGTTGTAGATCGTCCGGATGTTCGCGGCCGCGAGGGGATATTAAAGGTTCACACTAAAAAAATTCCGCTGTCGAACAATGTCAACCTGGAAATATTAGCCAAAGGCACACCGGGGTTTGCGGGAGCGGATCTGGCAAATCTGGTGAATGAAGCGGCTCTGTTGGCGGCACGAAAAAATAAAAAACGGGTTGAAATGGAGGATATGGAAGAAGCCAAAGACAAAGTGATGATGGGTACGGAACGGAGAAGCTTGTTGATCAATGATGAGGAAAAACGCAGCACGGCTTTTCATGAATCCGGCCATGTTCTGGTAGCAAAATTAATTCCCGGTTCCGATCCTGTCCATAAAGTAACCATTATTCCCCGGGGCCGGGCATTGGGGATTACCTCCTACCTGCCTATCGATGAAAGGCGTAATTATTCCAAGGATTATCTGGAAAATCTTTTGTGTCACCTTTTAGGCGGCCGGACAGCGGAAAAACTGGTGACAAATGAGTATACAACCGGCGCCGGAAATGATATCGAACGGGCCTCGGGTATCGCCCGGAAAATGGTTTGTGAATGGGGAATGAGTGAAAAGTTAGGGCCGTTAACATTTGGGAAGAAGGATGAAGAAATATTTCTGGGACGTGAAATATCCCGTCCGAAAAATTTCAGCGATAAAACGGCGGAACTGATCGATGGAGAAGTTTCCCGGATTGTGCGTGAAGCATCTCAGCGAGCAGAAAAATTGCTGGGCGATAATATGGATAAATTGCATCTTTTAGCTGAAGCTCTTTTGGAACATGAAATTTTAGATGGTGCGGAAATTGATCATATTTTGGCCGGTAAAAAATTAAAAAAAACCAAAAAGAACAACAAACCGGCCAGAAAAAAAATTGTCCGCGCCAAAACTAAGCCGGCAACACCCGGAACAAAAAGTGCAACCCCGGCCAGAGGGGCAAAAAGCAAGGCACCGGAAGAATCTGCAAAAGATGCTGAATAATCCATCTTTTTTTTCGATAAATACAGGGAGCGGTTGCGCCAAAATGAAGTTTATAAATATATAATTATCCGGACAGCGTTATTTTGAAATTAAATTCTATTCCCTGTGCCGCAATATGGGGCTGGTGGCCTGACAGTAGAAATGGGCAAGGATGCCGTCCCTGAATCTATTATGGAAAATGGAAAGGGAAAAATTTCTATTACCTAATCAAGGTTTTCCTCACCTCTTTTTCTGTGATTTCCGGAGCTTTACATCCCCGCCTAAAATTGTTACCGGAATTTTAATATAAGTTTTTTCAAGTTAGGAATGTCCATCGGATGAATGCTTCGGTATTAGAGTACATTTCAGGAAATGTTCCGGGCGGAATATGGGGATTGCTTATCGCCGCGGTGATCTCCTGGTTTATTGTCTGGTATGTTTATCATTTTTCCGGAATCCTGGCGCGAAGACGGTTTTTATTTCTCGGCTCGATTATTACTTCTCTTCTGTTGCTGTTCTATCTTATCTTTTGGCTGCGGTTTCCCGTAACCAAAAACAAAACACGTATTTTACTTACCTTTTCCGATAAACCGGCGATTTCCGATGCGTTTACCGGTTTATATGCAACTCATTTTCGAACCTACCAATACCTGCGCGCCTCCCTGCATGAGGATCATTATATAGTTTATCACCCCGACTGGCCGCTACAGATAGGAATGTGGAATGAATACGTCGACAAATCATTTCAGGAAAAGTTAATTTCTTTTATGAATGCTGATTATGTCCTCACCATTAAAAACAGCGGTACAGGTGGAAAGGTAAACGGTTCTCTGTACCGGGGCTCTGTTAGAGAACCGGAAGTCGATCTGACTTTTAATCCGACAAGCCTGGGAATTGAGAAATTAGTTACGAAAACTCTCAAGCAGATCGACGCCAAACTTTCTTTGCGAAAGCCCGGGCAACCGCATTTTGAAAATTGGGACCGGGATTTTTCGTTTTGGAAAACCTGGAGCCGGGGAAGACTGTTGTATTTGCAGGGAGATTTAAATCAGGCAAAGATCACGTTTATGGCATGCCGGCGGCAGCGGCCCCAATTCCCGCCGGCGATTTTGGGATTGGCAAAAATCGAACTGGATTCGGCGCGTGTTTTAAAAAAAAATGGCGGTTTTTTTCAGGATCATCTTGCACTGGCAAATAGTTATTTATTGAATTTGCAGAAAGCGGACGCATTAACTTCCGCAGCTTTCCGGGTTTGGGGAGAATATGCCATTCTGTTTGAAAATTTTGTTTTGGCGGAACAAAAACTGAAGCGCAGCTACCGGTTAAATCCCAATGACGGACAACTTTATGTCGATTTTACCCGCCTGCATCCAAGCCGGTACCGGGATTTAAAATTTTTAGATGAAGAACAGTTGTTCAAACAGGCATTGTTTATCAATCCGGTTTCTATTCCGGCCCGAATATGGTACGGGGATTATTTATTCCGAAAAAACGAACTACCTGCCGCAACGAAACTCTACCAAAATTTTCTGGAAATCTTTCCCCGTCAATTCGACTTGCAAACCGCACTGGGAAAACTGTATATTACAGAACAGAAATATGAAGAAGCCCGGCACCTTTTTATGCAGATGGCCCTGAATTTCCCCGAAAAGGCGGACAAAATTCAGTTTAACCTGGGTGTGGCCGTTTTTCACGGCGGAGATACATTGGCGGCAAAATCAATTTTTGAGAAGATCGCCGAAAAAAAACTCAATCCCGATGTCTACCTTTATCTGGCGCAAATTGCGGAACAGAATAGTGAAATTGATCTGGCAATTTCGTATCTGCGGAAAAGGATCCGGGAAAACCGGGGATTAAATGATCAGTACAAAGAAGAAGCCCGGAAACATCTGGTTGTGTTACTCAGGAGAAAGGCTGAAGGCAAAAAATGAACCGTCTACCGGCCCGGGTTCGCCTTGTTTCAACAAGCGTATCGCCCGTTTCGAGGGAAGAAAATTCATTGATTCGTTTGAAATTGTTGCAGTACGATGAACCCAGTCTGAAAAAGATGAGGTCATTTGTTTCGAGTAGTCGGTTACTATTCGAAAAAACAGATGACTGGATTCGATTAACCGGGTCAATTCCTTCATTTGAATTGTTCATTCGTGGGCTGGAGAAAGTTGCCGAATGGAATGAACTTCGCCCGGATATTCAATGGGCGATCGATGCCGGAAAACCGGATAAATCTTTCCGCTGGATTTTCCGCCACCGGCATTTGGATTTGCATGAACACACCGCTATCATGGGTGTGTTGAATGTTACGCCGGATTCATTCTCCGACGGCGGAAATTTTTTACAGCCGCAGCAGGCGGTGGAGCACGCATTGCAAATGATAGAATCCGGCGCGGATGTGATCGATATTGGCGGGGAATCTACCCGGCCCGGTGCGGCAGGCGTTTCGCAACAGGAAGAATTGGATCGCGTGCTTCCCGTCATTGAAGAATTACGGCGGCGGCATGATATCCCGATTTCAATTGATACCTGCAAGTCCGCCGTAGCAGAAGCCGCTTTGAAGGCAGGCGCCGATATCATCAATGACATCAGCGCTGCACGGTTCGACAAAGAAATATTAACTATTGCACGGGATTATCAGGCCGGATTCGTTTTAATGCATATCAAAGGGACACCGCAAGACATGCAGAAAAATCCATCTTATCAGGATGTGATGGAGGAAATTTTAACCTATTTAGCCGCATCTGTTCAGTCCGCCGTTGAATCGGGCATTTCTGCGGATCGCATTGTAGTAGATCCGGGCATCGGTTTCGGGAAAAGATGGTTTGATAATTACGATATCATCAACCGGTTGTTTGAACTGCGAATTCTACAGCTTCCAATTTTGACGGGCGTATCCAGAAAATCATTTTTAGGCCGGTTTTCTGAACAAGAGGCGAAAAATCGATTTGCGGAATCCATCGCTGCAAATATTATGGCCATTCGGGGAGGGGCAAATATTCTCCGGGTTCATGATGTAGCGGAGACCAAGAGAGCAGTAAAAATTGTCGATATTTTCAGAATGCGGGCATTGGGAATCGAACCTGAGGGAATAGAGGGAATGTTTTATGCCTGATTTTAATTTAAACCTGTTTAAAATAGGATTTATCCCAATAACCCTGATCGATATTTTAGATATTGTTTTGATCGCTTACATTCTGTTTAAATTGTATCATTTTCTGCAGGGAACGCGTGCAATTCAAATGACCGCCGGTTTGGTCATTATTTTGTTGATGTCCTTTCTGGTGAATCTGTTCAATTTGCGGGGCATGATCTGGATTTTCGATAATTTACGCACCATTTGGCTGATTGCCTTTGTGATAGTGTTCCAGCCGGAACTACGGCGCATTCTTCTGTATATCGGCCAGGCGCCGCTAATCCGGCGTTTTTTTAAAATGGGCGGCACCCATGTAATCGATGAAGTGGTGAAAGCCTGTTTTGAACTTTCCAAACGCGGTTTTGGCGGCTTAATTGTCATGGCGCGCGATGCCGGTTTAAGAGGTATCATCGAATCGGGACAACGGATGCAGGCGGATGTTTCCACTCCGCTCATCATTTCCATTTTTAATCCCTTATCTCCGCTCCATGACGGCGCCATTGTGATCTACAATGATGTCATCGAGTCGGCAAAATGTATTTTGCCTCTTTCGGAAAGTGATAAACTGGAGCCCTGGCTGGGTACGCGGCATCGGGCGGCGTTGGGCCTTTCGGAAGAATCGGATGCGGTGATCATTGTCGTTTCGGAAGAAACGCGCCGGATTTCTGTGGCAATGAACGGAAAATTAAATCGAAATCTGGATGAGAATGAGCTGAAGGATTTCCTGGAGGATGCTTTCCGGTTTAGCGGTTAGTTGTGTATTCTCCGGCAAGTTCGACTGATTTAAGCAAATTCCAAATGAACCGCTTGTAGGTTTACATGTTGCAGGTTTCTGTTTTAAAATAAATGAGTGATGAAAATAACTGGAAAAATACGGATGAATTGCGAAATCAAAAATCAGTTATTTTGTATTTGAACCTTAATCGAGCAATTTTGAACTTCAGACTATCACCTGTCGAGTGAAATGTCATTCAGTAGGAATCTTGTTGTTTTGATGTTAAAAATCAAAAAGATTCCTCCCCGCCTGCAATTCGCCGGGCAGGCTGAATGACAGAAGAATCGCTCGGTTCAGGTTGAAGTAAAATAGAGTTTTGTCGCAGTATCCATGAAATTAGTGAATAACTTTTGTATTGCTATTTCGAGTGAATTTCATTAATTTCAACACCGGATCGGGGGCAAAATCAGAAATACTTTTTTAAGCGGAAGTAGGTGTTGACATCATATTTCAGACAGTTATTCAGAGGAACGGTACCAGCGAGAACACTCTCGGTTTCAAAAATGCAACAAATCAAAAATAGAACACGGATGACACTGATAACGCGGATTTACACGGATTTTAAAATAAAAAATGGAGGTAATATGAATTAAAACATCTATATTTATT
>CAJVYQ010000082.1 GCA_913009825.1 uncultured Deferribacteres bacterium | reverse complement strand
TACTTACCCCTTCTTCAACATTTCTGTTGTCCTCAGATTCCGCCATTTCTCTCTGAATAAGATTTTCAATCTCCTGTTTTGCTTCGGCGTGAGAAAAATCAAAGGTTTGTTGTGTTGGTTTATTCGCCTCTTCCATCATCTTGAAAGTTTGCCTGTTTGTGCTGATGCCAATCAGGATTCTAATTTTTTCTGTGCTTTCCAGAGATGGGTAGATGGTGTGAAACCCACTCGAGTAGAAGTATCCGACGAGGCAATCAAAAAAAGATGTGTCTTTAATTAAAACTTCAAATCTCTCTCTGAGATTTTGCCGTTCTTCGTTGGTGATAAAAGTTAAATCGGTGTCGGTCATATTTTTCAATAAGTAGGTTTACAGAACTGAATAGAAAAGGAAATCATTGGCAAAGGATGGCGGCATCCTCCCAACTCCTTTGATAAAACTTTCCGATAAATTAGAAACAGTTAGAACGTTTTTACATGATAGAAGAAGAATCATTTCTCAGGTCAGGAAAAGTTAGGCAGTTGATATCATTTTTACATTTTCCAACCAATGTCAAAGTATTTGTATATTTGAGCCCCGATTCCCGACACATCAAAAATTCTCTGCGTTTTCCGCGCCCTCTGCGTTAAAATCAGTGCCTGAATATTCACGACTACAAAGCAATAACACTTTGGTTCTTAAAAAAACTCGCCATGCTGTTATTCCCTGCCCGGGCAGGCGGGCGAATTCCCGATGAATCGGGATGAGGAATCTTTTACCAATAAACAAACTATTCGGAATGACATGAAAGAAATGCGCTGTGCATCTCACGGATTTTCAATAAACAGGTGTGTCTGCGTGGTGGCTGTTTTTACCAGCAGCTTACCGATTTCCCCGGATTTCAACTTATCCATCTCCCGCCAGAATTCCTTTTCATCGTCCACCGGCACATCGTTGACGGCAATGATGACGGCCGAAATGAACAGATTGGCATCCGATGCTTTGCTGAACGGTTTTACACCGGTCACCATAACACCGCCGGTATTTTTCAACCCTAACTGCTCGGCTTCCCGGCGGTTTAAATTTTTCACCTCCAGTCCCAGGCCAATTGGCTCTTCCTCTTTTTGCGAGGCAAAATGGGTTCGTTTGCGACTGGTCACACGTTCGCCCAGCACAACGGGGATTTGCAGCTTTTTACCTTGCCGGAAAAGCAAAATATTTACCTCTTTACCCGGTTCTTTTTGGGCAATAAAAGACTGGATCTGGTTTGCCTGGTTCACTTCCGTACCATCGATGGCAAGAATAATATCTTCCGGCTGGATGCCCGCCTGTCCCGCCGGACCGTCATTCAAAATATTGTCCACAAATACGCCTGCGGGTCTGTCCAGTCCGTAGACCTTCGCCTTTTTATAATCCATCGGCAGCATGGAAATCCCCAGGTAAGCCCGCACCACACGGCCTTTGGTGATCAAATCCTCCATAATCGCTTTGGCAAGATTAATGGGGATTGCGAAGCCGTACCCCTCGTAGAAACCGGACCGGGTAGCGATAGCCGTATTGACACCGATCACATTCCCTTGCAAGTCAACCAGCGCGCCGCCGCTGTTACCGGGATTGATGACCGCGTCGGTCTGAATAAAACTTTCTATACCGAAATTGTCCCGGATAATCCGCATCTGTCTGCCTATAGCGCTGATGATTCCTGCAGTAATGGTAAAATGAAGCTCCAGAGGATTGCCGATGGCTACCACCCATTGGCCGACCTGTAATTTGTTAGAATCACCCAGCCTGGCTACCGGTAGATCATCCGCTTCAATTTTAATGACCGCCACCTCGGTCAGCGAATCGACGCCGACAATATGGCCCTGGAAGCGCCGGTTATCGAAAAGCGACACTTCTAACTGCGTGGCATTTTTCACCACATGCGTATTGGTGAGAATGTATCCTTCCGGATGAACAATAATCCCCGACCCGGAAGCGCCGGAACGAAACTCCCGGTTCGGAGATCGGAACAGATCAAAAAAATCTTTGTTTCCCTTGCCGTGAAATTTTTCCAAATCTTTGACGGAAAAATTTCGCACGGCGGTGATACTCACAATCGATGGTGTGACCATCTTGTTAATTTTGATGAAGGTTCTGCTGAAATCATCAGTAGTACTATTGCGGTCACTCCCGCCAGAATTTGCCGGGAAAGAGAAATTTTCATCGATGAGATTTTTGTTTACATACGCCTGACTATCCTGCTGCATCTCAAACCGGTTGGTAAGAATAACTCCGAAAATCACACCAATAAAAACGAGACCAACGTAAAAAAAATAACGGCTTTCTTTTTTCATGGATAACATCCTTCCAAAAATAATTGAAAAGCCAAACCGGTTTTCCGGCCTGGCAGGAACAAATAATGGATTACGTATTCAGAAACTGGATAAAAATATGTCACACCGTAATTGAGCAAATTTCCTGCTTTCAAGCTCGTTTTTAAGATAAAAAGGTTGTAACAATTTATCTCTAATTTGCAATAAGAAGGAACAGATATGAGACCCTTCGACAAAGTTTATCCTGAACCCTTCGATAAGTTCAGGATAAACTTTGTCGAAGGACTCGGAGTGACAGCATCGTACCATGTCATGTTGCGCGAAGTTCCGATGGTTTTTTATCGGAACGGAGTCGAAACATCTCGTCCTATGTATGCAAAGAAACCAATAATTTCAAAAGATTAAAATTTTACAAACGGTTGTTATCTTTTCCTCCTTACATCTGACAAGTCGGGTCGGTGAATCGAGCTAAAATCGCTCAATTTAGGAATAAAATATATCGTTTTGAATTCTCCACCTAAGGCAGAGAATTTGCCCGCCTGCTCGGGCAGGGATTGACATCATTTGAGTTCATTCACATACTAAAAAGGCACGGTTTTTCAAAGAACTAAAGTGTTACCTTCAATCGTCCCTTCGGGACGAAAAATTTCCTTCTCTTTTCTTTTCCCGGAGATAAATCTCCGGGCTATTTTCATGTTGTCCCCGCGGGATAAATTTCCAAAATGTATTGAACAATATCCGGGAAAATAATTTTGTATCGCTTTTTTTAGCACCCAAATTGCACTCCCAATAAGCCCGTAGGGATTAATGAAAATAGCCCGCCAATTCATTGGCGGGTAACGAGGAATAAAACATATCCCGTCCCGTAGGGACAGTTGAATATTCATCCCCAAATATAACGTTCATCGTATTCAATTTCATGTTTTTTCAGAAAGGCCATATATTCTTCCTGAAATGTCTGTTTGTGATGATGTTCTTTTTGATTATTGATATATTTAATTGTATCCTCAATATGTGAGATGCTGACACCAAAAGCGCCATAACCTTCCTGCCACTGAAAATTTTGGGAATCAGGAAAAGTATCATGAACCCAGGTTGATGAACCGCCTTTGATCAATTGAATTGCCTTTGCGATTGACAGAGTAGATGGCAAAGATAAAAGCAGATGCGTATGATTTTCGATACCGCCAATGGCAAGAGCTTTCATCTTATTCTCCCGTGCAATTCCTCCCATGTAGGGCCAAAGACGTTCTTCTAATTCGGGAGTAATGATTTTTACCCGGTTTTTTGTGCTGAAAATATAATGAACCATAAAGCTAACGTAGGAATGTGCCACTTCTATATTTCCCTTCACTCTTTTAATTTACTGACAATCTTAACTTCAAACTTCAATCGTCCCTTCGGGACGAAAAATTTCCTTCTCTTTTCTTTTCCCGGAGATAAATCTCCGGGCTATTTTCATGTTGTCCCTGCGGGACAAATTCCAAATATATTGAACCAATATCCGGGAAAATAATTTTGTATCACTTTTTTTAGCACCCAAATTGCACTCCCAATAAGCCCGTAGGGATTAATGAAAATAGCCCGCCAATTCATTGGCGGGTAACGAGGAATAAAACATATCCCGTCCCGTAGGGACGGTTGAATATTCATTCCCAAATATTACGTTCATCGTATTCCTTCTCTTTTCTTTTCCCGGAGATAAATCTCCGGGCTATTTTCATGTTGTCCCCGCGGGATAAATTTCCAAAATGTATTGACCAATATCCGGGAAATTAATTTTGTATCGCTTTTTTTAGCACCCAAATTGCACTCCCAATAAGCCCGTAGGGATTAATGAAAATAGCCCGCCAATTCATTGGCAGGTAACGAGGAATAAAACATATCCCGTCCCGTAGGGACGGTTGAATATTCATCCCCAAATATAACGTTCATCGTATTCCTTCTCTTTTCTTTTCCCGGAGATAAATCTCCGGGCTATTTTCATGTTGTCCCCGCGGGACAAATTCCAAATGTATCGAACCAATATCCGGGAAACTAATTTTGTATCGCTTTTTTAGCACCCAAATTGCACTCCCAATAATCCCGTAGTGATTAATGAAAATAGCCCGCCAATTCATTGGCGGGTAACGAGAAATAAAACATATCCCATCCCGTAGGGACGGTTGAATATTCATCCCCAAATATAACGTTCATCGTATTCCTTCTCTTTTCTTTTTCTCCTCTTCAATCAGGACGCGGCGCAGCACTTTACCGATCAGGCTTTTGGGGAGGTCATCTCTGAATTCCACCAATTTGGGTACTTTGAATTTCGCCAGTTTATCCTTGCAGAAGTCAATAATCTCTTCGATAGTTGCCGTTTCACCCTTTTTCAGAACGACAAACGCTTTCACCGTCTCTCCGCGGTAAACATCCGGTACACCGGCCACAGCCGCTTCCGCAATTTTGGGATGCTGAAACAGCACTTCTTCCACCTCACGCGGATAAATATTGAACCCGCTGGCAATGATCATATCCTTTTTACGGTCCACAATGTAAAAGAAACCATCTTCATCCATCCTGGCCATATCGCCGGTGAGAAACCAGCCATTCTTCAGGGCGGCTGCGGTTTCTTCCGGCATTTGCCAATACTCTTTCATGATTTGCGGACCTTTTACCGCTAACTCTCCCACTTCTCCGACGGGCAGTTCTTCCATGGTTTCATTGTTGACAATTGCGGCATCTGTTGAAGGAACCGGGATCCCCATTGAACCTTCTTTGCGTTTGCCATAAACGGGTGTAATATGAGTTGCGGGAGATGTTTCGGAGAGGCCGTAAGCCTCTACCAGGCGTCCGCCGGTAATTCGTTCAAATTCACGCTGCACTTCAACGGGAAGGGCTGCACCGCCACTCAAACAAACGCGAATAGAACCGATATCATATTTTTTCACATCGGGATAATTATTTATCGCCACATACATGGTGGGCACGCCCGGAAAAAGTGTGGCTTTGTATTTTTGAATCGCCTGCAGGATCATCTTCACATCAAATCTGGGAATGAGAATGGCATGGGATTTACTGACCATGCTCAAGTGCATACAAGCGGTCATTCCGTAACTGTGGAAAAATGGCAGAGCGGATATTGTTTTCTCTTCCTTTTCCTTAATGTCAGTTACCCATACCTTTGCCTGAAAAGCGTTCACTACTATATTCCGATGAGTAAGCACAGCTCCTTTCGACAGCCCCGTTGTGCCGCCGGTATAGAGGAAAATGGCAGTATCGTCCAGCGTAACGTTCTCTTTCGGCGCCGGCGAATATTTGTTTTTCATCAGATCCCTGAAAAAGAGCACGTTCTCCTGCGGTTCAATTTTTACGAAGGTTCCTTCTTTCTTTTCTTTTATCGGGTATAACAGCTTTAATATTCCGGGTAAATATTCTTTCACTTCCGCCACAATTACTTTTTTAAGAGCGGTATTTTTCCATACTTTTTTAACCCGATTGAACATCAAATTTAACACAATAATATACTCGGCGCCGCTGTTCCGCATCTGGTATTCAATTTCACGCTCAACATAAAGCGGATTGGTGGGCACGATAATCGCGCCCAATTTGATGATAGCAAGATGGGCGATGGGATATTGCGGCAAGTTCGGCAACATAATCGCTACCCGGGTTCCTTTTCGCACCCCCAAATCATACAGCGCGGAAGCAAACTGATCAACATATTCCTTAGTCCGGGAGTAGGTGATTTTGTTACCGAAAAAAGAGTACGCTATTGCATCTGGAGCTTCCCGAACATTCTTCTCGAGAATTTCATAAAAAGTTATTTCAGGATATTCAATTTCATACGGCACCCCTTTTTCATAATTTGCCTGCCAAATTTTTTCCATATCAAACCTCCTTTGATTTGTGGAATATTTTGTCTCTGGCCGGTTGTACTTCCGGAGACGTGGACACTATTGTCCGAATTGAAGCGATCCTCATATAATCAAAAGCGGTACGCCATCACGGAAAAGAATCGCTTCAAGCCGGCATCCATTGGTGAATTATGAAAAACATCGATTCTGAAAGACAATCCTGAATATGTAATTTCGCCACAGAACCGTTTATATTTCCCGCTCATAAATTTCCGGGAAAGAAAAATATTTCGACTTTGTCCGTGCTGTTTTCATGATCTTTTTCATTTTTGCCACAATTTCCTGATGTTCTTCGGCAACATTGTTTTTCTCCGAAAGGTCGTTTTCCAAATCGTAGAGCTGTATTCCGGTATCGCTGTTCTTCTTTTTTAAACCGGTGCGGACGCCTTTCCATTTTCCCATTCGAACCGCTTGTTGACCGCCGTAGTCGCGAAACTCCCAGTACAGATACTCATGCTGCTGCTGTTTTTTCCCCTGATCTAAAAATGTAGGCAGCAGGTTTATTCCGTTGGTATCCTTTGGAACAGGCACACCGCCCATGTTGCAAAATGTAGGCAGCATATCCCAAAAAGCTGAAATTTGATCACTGATGCTCCCCGGTTTAATGTGATCCTTCCAGCGGGCAATCATAGGAACGCGAATGCCGCCTTCATAAATACTACCTTTTAATCCGCGTAACGAATCTACGCTGTTGAAAAATTTATAATCCACGCCGCCGGTGTAGGTAGTGCCGTTATCGCTGGTGAAAATGATCAACGTATCTTCTTCAAGTCCCAATTGTTTGATTAACGCCACCATTCTGCCCACGTCCCGGTCCATGCGTGAAATCATGGCCGCATAAGTTGCCCGCGGAGTTCGGTTCGGCAAATATCCTCTGTCTCCCAGATAGGGGGTGTCATTGAAAGCGTCTTTATATTGTTCAAGTGAATCATCCGGCACTTGTAAGGCCAGATGAGGAACGGTAGTGGCAAAATAGAGAAAGAAAGGCCGGTCTTTATTTTCTTGAATGAACTGTAATGCTTCCTCAGCCATTAGATCGGGCGCATACTGCTTCCCGCCATATTGTTCATAAGCGGCAGGATCGTTGGGATCTTTGTCTTTGGGAAATTTTTGATGGGGAAAAAAGGGCTTATTTCCATCCAGAACAACCTTCTCATCATTCCGCCACAGATGATCCGGATAATAATTATGAGCCTGTCGCTGACACAAAAAGCCAAAAAAATGATCGAAGCCCTGTTTATTGGGATGACCGGTAGAATTGGGTCCGCCCAATCCCCACTTGCCGATGCAGGCAGTTTTATACCCGGCTTTTTGCAGAATAGTGCCGATGGTTTGGGTATTGGCAGGCAAAGGCCGCTGCCCCTCCAAAGCCGGATCGTGCCACACATCCCCCCTTTCGCTCATTTCATCATTATCCCGGATATATGAATGTCCGGTATCTTTACCGGTAAGCAGCGTACAGCGGGACGGCGCGCAAACAGGACATCCGGCATAATGTTGCGTAAATTTCATCCCTTCTGCCGCCAATTTATCGATATTGGGTGTTTTAATTAATTTTTGCCCGTAAGCGCCCAATTCATTGTAGCCCAAATCATCGGCCAGAATATAAATAATATTGGGTTCGCGCGCTGTTTTTGTTGAGCATCCCTGCGCACCCATCAAATACAATCCTGCCATTCCCAATCCGGTATTTTCCATAAACCGGCGCCTGCTCATTCCTTTCATCGAAACCTCCAGATTAATTGTTTACTCTCGTAAATATTCAGGTAAAACGCAAACGTGTTAAAAGTTATTTTACATTCCCTTGAGGGGGGCCTGGGGGATATTTTCTCTCCCTGCCTGAATAGCAACTTACTTTTCATCTAATGCATCTTCAATCCTGTTGATAACCTGTTTGGCTAATAAGGCGTAGCCTTTTGCAGAATAATGAACATTGTTTGCCGCTTTTCCGTACTTGCCGTGAATGGCAATCGATAGCGTGTAAAGATCATCTGTTTGAATACCATATTTCCGCATTAGCTGAGCAGCTATTCCATTATATTTTAACACATCATCCGAAAACCGGCCGGCTTCTCCATCCGGCACATAAGTGGTCGCGGCAAATATCAGCTTTGCTTTTGTCTGCTTCAGAATTTGCACCAGTGAATCCAGATTGCGGCGGTACTGTTCCGGTGTTGCCGTCAACGTGCCGTGAATTTTATCCCGGTGTCCTTGCTCTTCGGATTGGGGATTCCTGTAACACAAATCCCACAGTCCCCAATTAAAATGGATTACATCCCAGCGATTTTCCCCCAGCCACTGTTTTATTTTTCGCAATCCGTGCTGCGTATCCTGAGCATTGCCTTTATTGTGAACAACGATTGCCATATCTTTCAGGGCGTCCCGGACAAACGGGAAATAGCCAATGGAGATGGAATCGCCGATAATCAACATTCGGGGTTTTTTACCAGAACTCTGCGGCGTACTTATCAGAAACGTCAGGAATAAAATGAAATATTTCCCCATCAGTTTCCTTTCACAACCGTTTTTAGCAATGCTCCTTTTATTACCCGGCCGCTTAATTCCAAACCGTTCAACAAAGTAATTTTTTCCAGTTTTGCCGGTTTGACACCAACATTCAGCAAAACATTTTTTACTGAACCGTTTATTTTTGCTGTAACAATTTTAATCCTGTCCGGTTTTCTATTGAGAATTCTTCGCTCTGTAACCTGATTAAACCGGGTCATAATATTTTTAAACAGATTTCGATAGTTTGGAAATTTAACTCTTGCTGCCAATCCATGAAAAATATAAACCTGATTTCCTTTTTGAATAAAATAGGATAACAAACGCAATGTATCCTGCTCAGAAATGACGATCGTTTCCAACTCGTAAGCAGGCATCCGGTTTACGGAAACATTTTTCCTGCGGATGACATTTGCTTTTGCTTCCCGGATAAAACCGGAAACCTGATCTGTCAGACTGCCGCTACCGGCAAGTTTGAAAATAATTGCCGCATCCTGGGATTTGGGGAGCATCTGCACCTGAGTGGGCAGATTACTCACCTGCCAATTAGCAGGAACCGGAAATTGAAATTTCAATGCGGGGTGATAAAAGATACTGTTTTCTACGAACCCTTGGCGCGGATCCGGGCCAAAAACCAGACCATCAATTTTGCGTAAATAAATATTGCGGTTGACAACAAATTTTTTGGCGGGGTACTTTTGCTGCCACGTTGCGGCATCTTTTTTCACATCGGTGAATCGATTTTTAGGATCCGGATGGGTAGACAACCAACCGGGCAAACCGGTGCCATCCTGAGGACGCATCCGATCCAGTGTATGGAAAAATTCAGCCATGCGGCCGGCATCATAACCAACTTTGCTTGAATACTCGACACCCAAATCATCCGCCTGGCGTTCATTATCCCGGCTGAATTTCAAAAACATGAGCTGCACACCTGCATCGGCTATGCCGGCGTATTTGCGAACAGTTTCAGACAAAATGGCACCAATGCCCAATCCGAATTGAGTGATTTGTGCACGACTCATCTGCTTCGCAGAATGCCGGGCGTTGATGTGTCCCATTTCATGTCCCAACACCCCCGCCAATTCAGCCTCGTCATTCAGATAGGCAAAGATTCCCCGGGTGAAATAAACATACCCTCCGGGGACGGCAAAAGCATTGATCACATCGGAATCTACCACTTTGAAAGAATAAGGCAAATCCGGCCGATGAGTATATGGCGCCATCTTCTGTCCGATTGAGGTCAGATAAGCTTGCAGCTTTTTGTCCGGATAAATGCCGTATTGATTCGTAACTTGTTGGTCCGTCTCCTTCCCTATAGCCAACTCCTGATCTGTAGAAACCAGCATCAATTCTTTCTTGCCCGTAACGGGATTGATTGCACAGGAAAGAAAAACAAGAAACAGGCTAAAAAACACCCATTTAAACAATACAGCTACACTTTTTCTACCGTTCATTCCGTTATTCCTTTATCGATTAAAAATGGACATTTTTTCCGGCCGGAAAGGTAACGATTCACAATATCCCGCGTCATAAAACGCGAGAGAATCAAAATTCGCTTAAAATTGTAATGAGTTTGTTGATTTTCAAAAAACTAAATTGTTACAAATTTCGTAACTATTCAGGTGTTTTCTTTCAATCTTTTTCGCCTTGCCGTGAACGACAAGGCTAAGAAATGAAAGGGCGCTAAAGCGTCCTATTTACGATAGCATCCTTCAGGATGCTTTCATGTCTTAGCCTGAGGGTTCACTCTCAGGCGACCTGAATAGTTACCAAATTTCTTATGTTTTTCGTGCCTTCCTGTGGCAGCCTGGTGTTTCGTGGTCTTAATCGTTACCCGGTTTTTATAAATTACAGCAATTGACTCAATTTGTCAATCATTAAATCCTGGTAACTACTCAGGTGTGCTCCATAAATTAGCTGGAATCACGCTTCGACTCCGCTCATAGTGTCTGTCCGAATTTGTCATTCCCGCATGTTTTAGCGGGAATCCATTACTGCTCTCAAGTAGATTCCCTGTCTGCAACAGGCAAGCGGCTTAGTGACTGCCTGCCTGTGCAGACAGGCCGGAATAACAATTTTGTGGGTATTTTCGGACAGACACTATTTAAGCCAGCCTGAGCGGAGTCGAAGATTTCCTGCAAGTCAAACAATAAATATACCTGAGTAATTACAAATCTTATTTGTATTTTCAATTCAACCGGGATAAAAGTTGCAAGAAAAAATACAGCCCATGAAGATGATCGATATGGTCCGGGGCGCTGTTGCCGGCAAAACCAAGCACAGCAAAATTTCCCCGTTTTGCCTCGCTCAGTTGCTGCATACCCAACGGTCCCCACTGCAACACAGGCGTCCTTTTCAGATGCAAAGAATCCAGCAAATAATCGGCTGTTTCCGTTGTGCTGGCATACATACCGGGAAAGATTTCCGAATGGGTGACGAGCATCTTTTTCTCTCCCTTCACGGCCAGGCGGGCAAAATCCAAAAACGGCTGTAATTTTCCGCCGTTCAATTTGCCGCCTTTAAACAGAGTTACTCTTTCAGGTACATAATCAGTGTGCAATCCATCTAAAAGAATGATGCCGTCAATTTTGCCGAGATTGGCCGGATAACGCAGTAAAGCACGCACGGCGCCGTATCCGGCACTAAAACTGCTCACGATGATGTGTTGAAATTGCCCCTGCCATCCGGTTTCCTCCCGGATACGGCGCGCCAGTAAGCGCAAAAAATTAGAAAATTTATTTTCGTCGTTTAATTCGTTATCATAAACCGCCGAACCGGAGCCTAAATTGACCGCGGCGGCAATCATTTTGGGAGATTGTTTTTCGACCGCATAAAATGGAACGAAAGCGCTGCCGTGAAAATGGAGCAGAATATCTGCAACAGGTTGATCCGCGATGGGTTCAGGGAAAAATATTGCAACCGGCTTCGATAAGAAATGATCAAGCGTAAACCGTTTGCCGGGATATTCCTTTTTTTGAATTCGCCGGTGCGTCCTTGTCCTGTCGGTCATAGGCGAAGGATTTTGGGCTTGCATTCTGTGCACGCCTGTGAATCGGCATTGCAATGAAACGAACACTACAATAAAAGATGCAAGTAAAATACGCATCAAAAAGAGGCTCCTAAATAATTTAGTTCACTTCCTTTTTGGCCGCTTCAATTGCCCAAATATGGCAGGTAAAAGCGATCTTTTCCGGCAAAGAGTCGAAAGAAAAGAATTCCGCCTCCAATGCGTCGTCGCCGGGTTTCAAATTGCCGTTCACAATTTCGCCCCGGTAAACGACCAGAACCACATGCGTGCGGGGATCGTCCATGGCGTTGCACACCTGGAACAGTTTTCCGGGTTTGATATCGAGATTGGTCTCTTCTTTTACTTCGCGCACCAACCCGTCTATGATAGATTCACCGTACTCCAAAAAACCGGCGGGAAGACACCAGTCTCCTGCTTTCGGTTCGTATTTACGCTTTACCAACAAGATTTTGTTTCCCCGCAATAAAACCGCGCCTACTGCCGGAATGGGGTTTTGATAAAAAATGAAACCGCAGGTCGCGCACATCAGACGGGGTATATCGCCCTCATTTTTAATTTTTAATTTACTGCCGCACTTTGGACAATATTTGAAATCGTGGGGATTTATGTAAACTTGTTCTTTCCAGAAATCAGACATTAGAATTTCCTCAGGTATTCTTGTTTCACCGCATCGGGGGTGCTCCTCAGAAAAAATTGAATTGCCCAGTAAAGAATCATCAAATCATCAATATATCCGGCACCAAACAGAAAAAAATCGGGGATCAGATCGATGGGAAAGATCAGATACATCAGAGCAAGAAAAACGGGAATTTTTAAATAAAACGCCACCCGTTTGTCCCGCATCAAATAGTACGTAAGCCTGATTTCCGTCTTGAAATTGCGAAAAAACCGAAAAAGTTTGGCGGGATTTAACGAATTGCTTATGGTTCTGTTTTTCATCAGCCGCTACATCCTGTTTTTTTTGCGTAATGATTCCGGAGAAACACCCTCAATATTCATTGCGAATAATGGAAATAACTTTGTTCCTTATCTTTTTCCTGTCAATAAATCTATATTTTCTCTTTGCCTTTTTCCATCCTTTTACACCGGCGATTTCCAACACCGCGGGAAGAATGGAAATCTGCACCGGCAGCTTGCCCAACAGATCGCCGTCTCCCTGGTACAACACCCGGCCGGAAGAATCGAGTGTAAGTTTCTTCACCCTGAAACGCACCGTATCCGAAAAATTAAGATGAAAATGTAAGAACAAACGAAGCAGATAATAAACAAAGCGATAGATATCTTTGCCGGTGTACATGAAAATGTCAAACAGTCCGTCATCAATTTTTGCCTCCGGGGTTAAGCGGTAGTTGCCGCCGTACAGATGCGCGTTGCTGATGCACAAAAGCATGGCATCAGACTCCATCGGTTTGCCGTCGGCAATGAGATTGATCCGTTCCGGTTTGTAGTGGTAGATACTGCGAATACCGGCGATTACATACGCGAATCTGCCGGTTATTCTTTTTACTTTCAAGCTGGTTTGTTCGATGGCATAGGCATCGAAACCGCAACTGATCATAATGGCAAAATAGCGGTTATTGGCAAGTCCGACATCAATTTTTGTCGATTTTCCGCTGATAATGGCATCGGCCGCTTTCAACGGATTCAACGGCAGTTTCAATGCCCGGCACAATACATTGCTCGTTCCCAGCGGTAAAATGCCCATCATAACCGGATGAGACATCAGGCCGTTCAACACTTCATTGACGGTGCCATCGCCACCGGCAGCGACAACAAGTTCATAATTGCCGGATTTTGCCGACTCCCGGGCAACCATGGTGGCATCCCCGCCGCCTTTTGTTTTGTAAAGATCTACTGTAAATCCCGCTTTGGTGAACTTGCTGATGATCGGCTGTAAAAACAGAGCGACTTTCAACGGCTGGGAATTAGGGTTAACAATTAATTTCATTTTTCTTGACGGAGATATCATCCGGATACTCCGCGGGATGCCCCGGTTACCGTGTAAAAATCAATCATCTTTATCCCCCATTTTATCCTTTAAATAGTGAATCATAGACGCTTCAAGCAAAGCAGCAACAAGCAACATGGGAATCACCAGATAGAAAAAGACAGGCAGCCGTTGCAGAAATAAAGAGCCGACAACAGTGTAGTTCAAGGCGGACAGATACTTGATCCCCATTTCCAGACCAATTGAAAAGCTAATCCAGCCTGCGGGAAGTTCAAATACGGCGACCGGGTTTAAAAAGATCAGCCATAAACTCCCGTTTTGATTTTGCTCGATCATCATCTTCCGTACGATAATCCCCACATTCAGTCCGGTCCAAATCGCCAACAAAACGGGCAGCAATATCAGAAAGCCCGAAACAAGCCCCAGGAACAGATTGATCGCATTGAAAAAAAAGATAAAAAGGAAGGTAAGCAGCGAGTTGGAAAGATGATCCATCAACTTTTCGATATTTTTGTAAACCCATACCGGATAGGAAATCAACCAGGTAATATTTCGTTCAAACACCGGATCGGCCAGCATAATACCAAGAGTAAACAGAATGCCTGCCAGTAGAATCAAATGACCATTGAGATGAGAAAAAGCTTGCACAAAGTGTTCAAACAAGTCGTACTCCGGAATTATTCACGTGATTTACGCAGATATTTTCGTTTCGGGCGGGGATCAGGATATTCTGGGTATTCTTTCTCCACGAGGGTCAACGGTTCCGTTGCCGATACAAGCAGTTCCAGAGCATCTTTCAATACTTTTTTATGTAACTCAGGAAAGTTGGGCGGTCCGACAGCATGTCCTGTTTTGAAACCAACGGGGTAAAAAATGCGGGAAACCTCGTAATACAGGCTCATTTTGGGATATTGCGATACGATAACCGAAGGGATCCCCCTATCTTCGATTGCCCGTTGGAGAACAGCTGCCATTCGATGGCAAAACATACATCCACTAAGAATGATCGCTCCGCCGGCATCTGCCCCCTCCACAACCTCCGCAATATACGGAGCAACCACATTTCGGATATGACCGATAACGAAATGATAGCCATACATGCTTACATGTTCATCCGTTGGCGCTAAAATCAAACCTTCCTCCGCCAGCGCCCGCAGGCTGTCGATGGGAAATAACACATTCAAGTCATGTTCAATATCTTCTATGCCAAAATGTTTTTTGGGTAAATACAGGTCATCAATCTGAATTTCTTTGGGATAAACGTAATACCCGGTTTCCGGCTCTCTAAATTCCTGCAACCGGGGAGCAATACCGGAACTGGCGACGAGGATAATTTTTTTCCGGTTCAGGTCACCGACAAAGCGGGTAAACGGAACACCTTTGACCGGTTTGGTCGCCGTATCTGTTCTTTTTAACATAGGGCCACCTCTATTTTTCAAGTTGAAAATTCAATGGAGCTTTCCGTTCCTGCTCCACACAAGGAAAATATAAAAAAACAAAATCATGCCATACTAAATCTCATGCGATTGTTAATTCTGACCCAAATTGAGCGATTTACTTATTTTTACGATTGTTTTTAACACCGAACAGGTTTCCATTTTTTTTACGTAAATCATATAAAATCAGATTGTCGATTAAGCAAATCAAGCTACATTCGCTTAATTTAGGTCTGACATACTTATCAGAGATCGACTATATTTGCACCCCTATCCCGTCGCTTACAATATTCATAAATGTTCGAACCATTTTTTTATGAGAATATGTTTTTTCGAGACGAAATCCCGGGATAAAAAAACTCCTGAGCAGGGAGAGAAGCAGCACAGAGACCTGTTTTACATCCATTTGACGGAAGCTTTTCTCTCTGATCCCCTCCTGCAAAATGCCGCGCAACAGAACAAATTGCTCATTGTAAAATTCCCGTAGTCCTTTATCAAAAAGAGGCTGGAGATTACGCCAGGGGTCAAGCATCAGACGGCTCACATTTACATTCCCAGACATAAATTCGAAATGCTTAGCCAGAAATATTTTTAATTTTTCCCGGGGTGAATTTATATCTTCTAAAGACTTCTGCAGCGTTTTGCGCAATGAACTGGATTCCTGTTTTAAGACATGCAGGAAAATATCTTCTTTATTTTTGAAATAATGATAAATTGTTGCTTTACCAATTCCTAAATCACCGGCAATTTCATCTAACGAAGTTTTCCCATAACCGTAGTGGATAAATCTTTTTTGTGCCGCTTCCAGAATTAAGGTTTGTTTGTTCACACACTCCATTGCACGCCTCGACCAATTTGGTATTTTAGTCGAAGTTATTAAACTTTTTCCAGAATATCCAGCAAAATTTGTAAAACTCCGGTCCATTGATAATTTCTGCATCCCTCTATTTAAAGATACAAATCCACCCAATCCCGTTCCGCCGTTTGCGGCGTTTCAATGATGGAAAAGAACAAAAAAAAAATATCACGCCGCAATCTGTGCAATTCTCCGGTTTTGAAAGTCATCTTCAAATTTACCTTTTTCCCATTTTTACCGGCTGAAAATGGCCTGTTTAAATTGAACAGCCTTTCGGGACTACGGCATGAATACCCCGGCTCAGATCAATTTTTCGTAACATTTTTATTATTTGAAAATATTTTATTTGTGCCGAAAAGAAACAAGCTCCGCCTGATGGTGAACCAACAGGCTAAAAAATGGAAGCGGCATAAAGAGCGCTGCGTTTGCAGGACGCTTTAGCGTTCTTCCTTTATTTAGCCTCGTGGTTTACCACGGGGCGGACTTAATCCCGATAAAAACCATCGGGATTTCGCTCAAGGTGACTGCCTCCACTCATGTCATGTTGAGCGCCTGTCCGCCGCAGGCAGGAAGTTCCGATGGTTTTTATCGGAACGGAGTCGAAACATTTATTTGATGTCAGTAGTTTCCGGTTAGATAATTACCTAATTGTAATCTCCAAGCTCCGCCTGATGGTGAACCAACAGGCTAAAAAATGGAAGCGGCATAAAGAGCGCTGCGTTTGCAGGACGCTTTAGCGTTCTTCCTTTATTTAGCCTCGTGGTTTACCACGGGGCGGACTTCATCCCGATAAAAACCATCGGGATTTCGCTCAAGGTGACTGCCTCCACTCATGTCATGTTGAGCGCCTGTCCGCCGCAGGCAGGAAGTTCCGATGGTTTTTATCGGAACGGAGTCGAAACATTTATTT
>CAJVYQ010000081.1 GCA_913009825.1 uncultured Deferribacteres bacterium | reverse complement strand
GCTAAGACATGAAAGCATCCTGAAGGATGCTATCGTAAATAGGACGCTTTAGCGCCCTTTCATTTCTTAGCCTTGTCGTTCACGGCAAGGCGAAAAAGATTGAAAGAAAACACCTGAATAGTTACAGTTATTTTTTATTGTTGCGATGAATATATTTTTGCGGATTTTGTTCAAATTCACGTTGACAAAGAGGACAGCACAAATAATATTCTTCCCCCTGATAGTCAATTACGATATGCGCTTTATTCACATTCATTTTTTTCCCGCAAACGGGGTCAATATGTTTTCCCATCTTTACCTCCCTGATTATTTAAACGGAGTGACATTCTAGTTTTTTGAAGCGACACACCAAGTTGTCATTCCCGCATGATTTAAACGGCATGTCTGCAACAAGCAGGCCGGGAAGAGCATTCGTGAATGACAGTCTAATAATTCCTTGCTGTTTTTCAAACAACTAAAGTGTCACAAAACTGACATGTTCCATAGAATTAGCATTTGGAATTATTCAGCCATGCCTTACAAAGTAAAAGTATGGTTGCAACCAATATATGGTATATCTCTGAACGTTTCGGAAACTTTTAATGAGCATGTTCCGAACCATCTTTGTGTTTATGTCCTTTTTGTTCCTCCTTTGGTAATATTTTCACTTTTCCGCTATCCTGCATCATTTTTTCCATGCCCGGTTTTTTTTCATGAGTGTTATCGCCTTCATGATGATGCCCGGCTTCTTCTTCTGAGACCGGTACCGCTTTTACGGCCACACCGTAAGTGTAAACCATTTCCCCGCCGTAATAAGCGCCGGTGAACATCACACCAAGTCCGGCAATGCCGATGAAAAGGTAGAGAGCAATAGCTTTCTCCGGTAATTTCCCTTTCAGAAAAAGACGCCAGACAAGCAGCAGCAGAATACTGCCCAAAGTAATAAAGCCCAATGTTTCATGGATTTCCATGATCTCGTGGGCGGCATCCACATGTGGAACCCGGTTTTCCGCAATCAATCCGGTAATTACGGTTATAATTCCGGCGGCGCCGGCAAAAATCAAATTAACCCGGCCAGCCGTATGAAATGTCTCTTTTTTTGTAATAACACTCAACAAATCAAACAGTACGCTCAACGAAAATAGCGCCACGGTAAAGTGCACAACTTTTGGGTGCAGCAATGTTAAATCAAACATAATTTCTCCTTTTTTCCCTTAAAATGTCAAATCAAAACCGGTTAAAAGACTAAAATCCGGGCTGGTTTCGCTGACACCGGATGCTCCAATTACAGACAATGTTAAACTTGTCATAGGTTTATAGGTAATTCCAAGAGACAGTTGTCCCGGCGCCGCTAAGTCATTAAAAATCTTGGTATATCCTTGATAATACAACAAAAAAGAATATTGTCCCTGGTAAAAAGTCTTACCCAAACCAGCGCCATAGGTGACCGGATCCTGGTAATTGCTTCCTTCGGGATCGCCTAAAACGAGATAGCCCGCATCAAAAAGCATCATCCAGTGCGTGTAGGTTTTGCGGATTGTTAAACTGGCGCCATAGTCATATTCCCCGGTTCCGTAGTTTTTTTCCACACCGGCAGTGGGGGCTTTTAATTGAGTATTCAGGATCAACGCCGGACGTTTGTAATTTTCTGTCAGTATTTGATAAGAACTCCAGAAATAAACATCGCCCAATCCCCAATTTAGCGAACTAAAATTGGATGTTCCTCCCATCATGCCGCCATGGGACTGTTGTGAATTTTCCAGATCGCCATGCATTTGACCTGTCGGTAAAAACATACCGCCTGAATTGGTGACCTGGTCATTGCTTTGTGCAATCAATGGTACACTGACGGAAAAGTTTAGACGATCTGAATAATAACGTAGATTTGAATACAAATAATAGGTGTTCGTACCGGTTTCAAAAATATAGTTTCCCCGGGTTGTCTGAAAAGACGTGCCAACCGACCAGCTATTTTGCCCAAATGCCGTTGATTGGCTTAATAAATATATCAGTATAACAAAGAGTAATTTAATTTTGAGATTCGCCCTATGTAGAAATATTTTTTTTATATTAATCATTTTTGTTACCCTTCCCACATTTTTCCTTTAATTAGTGTCTGAACGAAAACCCCACTTTTCCGTCATTCCCGCCGTGTCCGAGGCAGACAGGCGAAAGCAGGAGTCTATAAGTTTGTGATTTTATTTGATTCCCCGCCTGCCTCGGACACGGCGGGAATGACGTTTTTTACTGTTTTTCAGAGTTTTCGGTCAGACCCTAATTAACGCTCTGCCGCTTCACCAGAAACGATATAAACAAACTCACCAAAATTTTCTTTCATCCTGCAGTTTGCCAAATATTGTAACTATTTAGTCTTGCAAAAAACAGCACACGGATGGCACGCCTGCCTGCGCAGGCAGGGATCGCACGGATTTTCGCGGATTAATCTGTGTTTATCCGTGCCATCCGTGTGCTATTTAAAACCTCATCTATTTATGCAGGCGGCTGCCTCACCGGCAGCCGCCCGATTTAACCGGGGGAGAGAAATCAAAACCGCTTTTATTTCTTCTTTCCGGATTTTTGAATGTTTTCCATATTTTTCATCATTTCATCAAAATCACTCATCATGTTATTCATGTTTTTGTGCATCTCGTCCATGTGTTTTTTCAGATCTGTATTTTTCAGCATATTTTGATCAGACATAACATTATTCATGTTTTTCATAAATTTTTGCATGTCTTTGGCCATATCATTCATACTCTGATTCATCATCATCATGGAATTGTTCTGCATGTTTCCCATCATCATTTGGCCGCCTTTGCCATGCATGCCCTCCATCAAATGATTGGTTTTCTCCACCAGATTGTCCATGTGCTGCATCATCTGGCTCATATTCATCATTTGCTGTTGGCCTTTTTGCTGCATTATGTGGCCTTGTTGGTCCATCATTTTTTGCTGGCTGCCGCCCATTTTCTGAGCCTGAACAGGGCTAATCATGATGGCCGATAAGAATACTGCTCCGATTGCTAGGTTTTTTATTGTATTCATTTTAACCTCCGTCTGGTTATTGTTATTTGCTTTTTTCCCTTCTCACAGATTGTAAACTATTCTGTTTTAAGAATTCATCATAGGTTTATTAATTCTTTTCTCCGTTCTGCAAATTCTTCTTTATTAATTTCACCTTTGGCATAAAGCTCCTTTAAAATATCAATCGGCGTTTTATCTATTGTCTTAGAGCTGCCGTTTTTATTTTGATCCATGAGATATTTAAACAACCAAAATCCGGCAACTGCCAAAAAGATCCAGAAAATCCATCCGAATCCCATACCTAATCCTCCCATCATTTTAATCACCTCCCTTCAAATTTATTTTTTCTTCTCATTAAATTTCATCCGCGTTATTTGTGGACTGATTATTTTTTTGACTAGCCGCAATCCGTATCATTTGCGGCACAAATGCTCTCTTTTCCCCAAATATTTTGTTGACAAACCAGAGGATCAAAAAACCGAGCGCCAAGCCAATCAGCGCCCATAAAACTCCAACAGACTCTGACTGCGAGCGGTTGAAGCCAAAAACGTAACCGGCAATCAGCAAAATGATTGGAACAATGAATATCAAAAAGGCAGACAGAATCCTGGATGATTCCCGGTACGAAATTTCCACCTGGTCTCCGACATTTGCCAAAAGCGAATTTGGAATGGCTAACTCACGGGTAACGCCATTTCCAGCTCCACAGGCCATTTTGGCGCCGCAATGACTGCATTTGGAATTTGTTTGCAAACGCAAAACAGCATTCCCGTTTTGCAGTTCTTTTACCCAGCCGGTTTCAATTTCCATGATTTTCTCCTTTGTTTCGTTACACCGAGAGACACGGAAAAGGCACTGAGAACCACAGAGAGATTCATCGTGTAACTCTGTATCTCCTCCATGAAACCTCGTTTATTTAATTAGTGTCTGTCCGAATTTTGTCATTCCCGCATGCTTTTGGCGGGAATCCATTGCTGCCCTCGAGTAGATTCCGGCTTAAAGATTGCCGGAATGACAACATCGTAAGTGTTACCGGTCAGACACTAATTTTTATAATGCTTCTTCGCCAATAGCACCTGTGCGTATTTTTACCGCTACTTCTACCGGCGATACATAAATGACGCCGTCGCCTTTTAAGCCGGTGTAGGCCTTTTCCCGAATTACTTCGACTACTTTGTGCACATACTCTTTTGAACAGACGACTTCCAGTTTAGCGATATCTGAATATTTTTTCACACAACGAATCGAATATTTCGAATGTTCCGGATCGGCAAGAGCGCCAATGCCCAGAGCATCAATCAGTGTAACGCCTTTTACACCGAACTCTTCCAAAGCTTCAATCACTGTTTCCGCTTTATTTGCACGAATAAATGCTTTTATCTCTTTCATTTTGACCACCATTATTTTGAATATTTATATTTAGAAGAAGCTTAAAAGAAACCGACCTTCTTTGAGAAGGTCAGCTTCTAAGAACTCCATACAATACTTATGTTTTCTCTTCTTCATTTTCTCCATTTTCCGCTTCCAATTCCAGAGCGATCTTCTTCACTTCTCTTCCTTTCCAAAGATCATAAATCACCGGAATTACAATCAGGGTTAAAATGCTTGAGGAAACCATACCGCCTACCATGGGTGCGGCAATCCGTTTCATCACTTGCGATCCTGTACCATGGCCCCATAGAATCGGCAGCAACCCGGCAATAATCGCCGTCACGGTCATCATTATGGGACGAACACGATATACCGCACCTGAAATAATTGCCGCGTACAAGTCCTTCCAACTGCGCATTTTACCGGCAAGTTTGCGTTCATTATAAGCATGATCCAGATAGATTAACATCACTACACCGATTTCTGCAGTTACACCCACCAGTGCAATAAAACCTACTCCAACGGCGACGCTAAAATTATAGCCAAGAATGTAAAGGAACCAGATTCCGCCGACCAATGAAAATGGCAGAGAGGACATTACTATGATACTTTCCTGGATATTTTTAAAGTTAAGATAAAGCAGCAGAAAAATAATAACCAGTGTGATCGGAATCATAATCCGCAACCTCTGCTGCGCCCGTTGCATGTATTCATACTGCCCGCTCCAGACAATGCTGTAGCCTTCCGGAAAATCGATGGCGTTGGCAATCACTTCTTTTGCATTTTTCACATACGTGCCAACGTCTATGTCACGCAAATCCACATAGAGCCAGGCGGTTTTACGGGCGTTTTCACTTTTGATGACCGGAGGCCCTTTATGTATCTTTATGTCCGCTACATAGCTTATCGGAATCTGTGCGCCGGTTGGAGTCGGGATGAGTACCCGCTGTAATGCCGGCAGATTATCTCTCAGTTCACGACTGTAGCGGACGTTCACAGGGTAACGCTCCAGCCCCTCCACTGTCTGGGTAACATTCATGCCACCGATTGCCGACATGATAACATCCTGGATATCACCCACCGTTAATCCGTAACGCGCTGCTTCTCCTCTTTTTATGTCAAAATCCAGGTAGTTACCGCCAACCGTTTTATCCGGAAAAACACTTAAGGTGCCGGGTACATTTTTAATCACGGCAGCAATTTTTTGCCCTAAATCCGAAAGAACCTGCAGATCATCCCCCATCAGTTTAATTCCCACCGGCGTTTTAATCCCGGTCGAGAGCATGTCGATCCGGGTTTTGATCGGCATGGTCCAGGCGTTTGTTAGTCCGGGAAATTGTATGGCGGCATCCAATTCTTTTTTTAATTTTTTGATTGTCATTCCCGGCCGCCATTCATCTTCAGGTTTTAATGTTATTGTCGTTTCAATCATAGATAATGGCGCCGGATCAGTGGCCGTTTCGGCCCGGCCGATTTTACCGAACACGGTTTTTACCTCCGGAAAAGTTTTGATGATTTTATCTGTCTGCTGCAATAATTCCCGGGCTTTAGTAATACTGATACCGGGATCGGTAGTAGGCATGTAAATCAGGTCACCTTCGTTTAATGGCGGCATAAATTCCGAACCGATTTTTTGAGCAGGAAAGATGGATATAACCAGGACAGCCAGGGCAATAAAAATGGTTGTCCATCGGAACCGGAGAACCCAGCGAATAACCGGTTGGTAGATTTTGATCAAAAATCGGGAGATCGGATTTTTTTCTTCCGGCATAATTCTGCCGCGGATCCAGTAGCCCATCAGAATCGGCACTATAGTAATGGCCAAAAGCGCCGAAGCAGCCATGGAAAACGTCTTTGTGAATGCCAGCGGTTTAAATAAACGACCCTCTTGTGCCTGCAGAGTAAATACCGGTAAAAATGAAAAGGTGATAATCAGCAGGGAATAAAAAAGAGCCGGCCCCACTTCTTTAGAGGCATCGATGATGATACGCCAGTGGTCTTTTTTACCGCCGTCGCGCTCGATATGTTTATGCGCATTTTCGATCATCACAATGGCGGCATCAACCATGGCTCCTATAGCGATAGCAATACCGCCCAGCGACATGATATTCGCATTTAAGCCCTGGTAACGCATCACTATAAATGCCATCAGAATTCCCATGGGCAGGGTAAAAATTGCTACAAATGCACTGCGGAAATGCAGGAGAAAAATTATTGTCACAAGAGCAATGATGATACTTTCTTCCAACAGCTTACCCTTTAAGTTTTCAATCGCCCTTTCAATCAAGCCTTCACGATCGTAAGCAGGTTTTATAGTGACGCCTTCCGGCAGACCTTTCTTTAACTCCTTTATTCTCGCCTTCACTTTATGGATTGTTTTTAAAGCATTCTCGCCAAAACGCATGATCACCACACCGCCAACAATTTCACCTTCACCATTCCAATCTGCAAGCCCTCGGCGTAATTCCGGACCTAAATGCACATTGGCAATATTTTTAATCAAAATTGGTGTGCCGTTCGTATCCACACCTACCGGAGTATTTTTTATATCATCAATATTTTTAATATACCCCAGGCCGCGTACCATAAATTCGGTTTCCGCCATCTCCACAAGTTTGCCGCCAACGTCATTGTTACTGCGTTTGAGCGCCATTTTCACTTTAGATATTGGAATTCTATAAGCCAACAACTTGTTGGGATCGACTTCCACCTGGTATTGTTTTACAAATCCGCCTATACTGGCTACTTCCGAGACCCCGGGCACGCTCATCAGTTCATAGCGAAGATACCAGTCCTGAATGGAGCGAAGTTGCTGCAAATCATATTTATTGCCTCCATCCAAAACATATTCATACACCCAGCCGACGCCCGTCGCATCCGGTCCAAGCGAGGGATTAACTCCTTTCGGCAGGCGGCTGGAAACATAATTCAGATATTCCAGCACGCGGCTGCGTGCCCAGTAAAGATCGGTGCCGTCTTCAAAAATGATGTAAACAAATGAAAAACCAAAAAAGGAATACCCTCGCACCACTTTGGCAAATGGCACTGCTAACATGGCGGTGGTTAACGGGTAGGTTACCTGATCCTCGACAACCTGGGGCGCCTGCCCGGGATATTCCGTAAAGATAATTACCTGGACATCGCTCAGATCCGGGATGGCATCTATCGGTGTGCTCATCATGACATATATTCCGGCCAGGGCACCGATGACAACAAAAATGATCACTAAAAACCGGTTATTTATGGAAGCTTCTATAATTTTTTCAAGCATTTAATTTTTCTCCCTATCTGATTATGTTTAATGTTTTCTCTGCCTGCTTGTTCACTTACTTATCATCCCCCATTTTCATTTTCGATTGTTCCGCATTTTTCCTTTGTACCACCTGTTGCTTGTCTTTCTTCTTTTCTTCCAGCATCTTTTGTATGGCTTCCTGCAAGCGGCTTTCGCTGTCCAGCATAAACTGGGCGGAAGTGACGATCTCTTCGCCTTCAAGCAAGCCGTTGAGCACTTCCACTTCACCGTGTCCACCTTCAACGCCAAGGCGGATTTCACGCGGTTCGAATTTCCCCTGTTCTCGTGTCACAAACACCAGGTTGCGTGTGCCGGAGCGAATCACGGCTTCCGAAGGAATGACCAGAGCGTCCGGGATAACAGCGGAGTGCAGCTTCACATTGGTGTACATTTCCGGTTTCAGTTTCAGATCAGGATTGTTGAATTCCAGGCGTACCTGCAAATCCCTGGCTTTTGCGTTGAGGTAAGGATAGATATACGTCACGCGTCCGTGGAAAATTTCCCCCGGCAGATAGGAAAGTTCCATTTCTGCTTGCTGCCCTACCGTTACCCAGGGGATGTCATTGTCGTATACACTAACATTCACCCATACTTTCGATAAATCAGCGATCTGATAAAGGTTTTGACCTTCTTTTACATGCATTCCTTCTACCGCATTTTTATGAATGACTACTCCGTCTGTGGGTGATTCCAACTGGATCGTCTTCCGAACTATGCCGGTTTTTTCCAGTTGTTCAATTTCACCCCTGGGAATATCCCAGTATAAAAGTCGTTTTCTGGTAGATGCAAGCAAAGATTCGGCGCCGTCCTTAACCGACTTAAAACTTGATCTGCTAACCAATTCATATGTGTTTAAAGCCAACTTGTATTCCTCCTGCGTTGTCACCAATTCCGGCGAGTAGATCTCCAACAGAGGAGCGCCTTTTTTAACTTCCTGCCCGGTGTAGTTTATATTCAGTTTTTCAATCCAGCCGGAAATTTTTGTAGTAACCGTAAACAGCCTCTTTTCGTCGTAGACCACCTTTCCCACGGTTCGAATGGAATGCACAAAATTTTTCCGCTTTGCTTTTTCTGTCCGGACTCCCATATTCTGTACGGTGGCCGGATCAATGATTACAGTACTGCCGGAACCGGTTTGATCTTCATAAACCGGCACCAGATCCATGCCCATTTTTGACTTTCCGGGTTTGTCGTAAATTTCCGTTGGATTCATGGGCGCCTGCCAGTAAAGAATTTTTCGCTCACTTTTCGGTTTGGTTTGTTCGCTTTCACTGTGGATATAGGATGTTTGGGCTGCTTCTTTCCCTGGTTTAATTACAAATGCAGTTAAAATTCCTCCAATTACTATTCCGAAAAAGAATAAAATTGCTGTGATTATAATCGTTTTGGGTTTACTCATTTTTTCCTCCGAATAATTATTCTTCTGTCTTATCGATTAAATTTGTACTTGTTAAAGTCTCAAGTTGCGCAATCCCTTTGTTATAGCTGCTCAACACCCGATAATAATCCAGTTCATAATTGAACAATGTAATCTCGTTATTCAACAAGGTTAAAAAGTCCACTTTATCCGTTTGGTAACCGGAAAGAGCAGAATGAAGCGACTGAGACGCCTGTGGGATGATTCCGGTTTCGAACAGATCCACCAGCCGGCCATCCCGATACACATCACTCAACACTTTTTCAATTCCAGAATAGATTTGATTTTTAACATTGGTGTATCCATCCTTAATAGAAATTTGGCTATATTGTGTTTCCTCAACTTTTTTGTTCTGTTTGCGGCTGAAATAGATTGGAATATTCAGACTGATGGTTCCGGATAAATAATCTGTTCCCCCCATACCTGTGCTCAAGACATCTCGTTGAGTATAAGCCAACCCGACGGTGAAATTAGGCAAGATGTCTTTTTTCGCCAATTTCACTTTCAGATCGCTTTGTCGAACCATTGCTTCCCAGACTTTAAGAATACTTCGGTTTTTATCGGCCATTGCCTTTAGCTGCTCAAGATTATAAAGAAAACTCTTAAACGCAACCTCGGCCGGTTTCCCCACTGTTGCGTCCGGCGGACGATTAAGCAGGGCGTTTAATTGTGCCTCTAATCCTTCTCTTCTCTGTTGCATGGTGATCAGCTTGTCGGACATCTTGGTCAATTCCACTTGGGCTCTCAAAACGTCCTGCTGAATACCTTTACCCACGCTATAGCGGGTTTCAGCAATACGAACAAATTCTTCCAACAATGAACTGTTTTTCTGAATGGTCTCAATCGCTTTGTCTACAAAAAAAAGATCAAAATAGATCAGTTTTACATTTTTCACTAATTGATTTTGTACTTCCTGATACTTCGCCTCAGAAGCGCCGGCTCCTTCAACGGCAATGTCTTCCATCAGACCTAATTTGCCGGGGAATGGAAACATCTGCATCAGCGAGAACTTTTTTCCGGTCATCGGTTCCTGATTGAAAACGAAGTTGTCGATTGGGATGTTGCCCAGGCTGAAACTGAACACCGGATCCGGCAAGGCGCCGGCCTGTGGAATTTTCCGGAGGGCAGCCTGCCAGGTATTTTGCGCCGCTTGTAAATACGGATTGTTCTGCAGCGCTTCCAAAATGAGCGGTTCAAGCTGAATAGACCCTTGAATCGGCTGGGCTGTCAGATTTAACTGCCATGTCAGCAAAATTGCTGTAATCAGATACAAAACTTTTTTTACCATACTGTCTCCTTGTTTAATTTTCTGCGTTTCTTTGCCCGAAATTTGCGGGTATATTCACTTTAGCCAAATAGATGCCCGCTACCAGCAGACCAATACTGCTCCACCATAAAAACCCGAATGGAATCAGATAGCGTTTCAGCAGGTCGTTATGAGGCACCTCCGAGTTGTAGCAGAGACCTCCCGGTCTGTTTCCGTCTGCGACATCTAGAGTAGGATTTTGCATTCCATCACAAAAAAAACGGTGATAAATGCACGTGTACCGGGATTCAAAATTGACAGGGAAAAAACCAATCACTCCTACCGTTCCCAGGATTAAAAAAACCGCACTCAAATAGGCAAATTGTCTTCGACGATACATATTCATTCTATTTTTGTCCTGATCATATATTTTGCTTATCCGGGGTATTCTATCAAAACGAATGCCAAAAATAAAAAATCAGCAAAATCAAAGGGATGCTTCTGTTATATTTAACTGTAAATATAGGAATTATAAAACCACAAGAAAACAATGATCGATTTAGTCAATAAAAAAAATTTGCCGAAAGAAAGGAGGATAGTGTAGGATATTATCCAATTGGATGTAGAATATTCTACAAAATATTGGCGAAGTAAGTGGTCAGGTTAGGTTGTTTTCTGGGAATTCTGTATTCCATCCGTAAAACCTGCCGGGATTTTTATTGCAGGACAGGCTTTTGGGGTGGTAATTTAGTAGAGAATTGTTCAGTTTAGCTGTGTCACGTAGAAATAAAAAAACAGGGCACAAAATTTGTCTCCCTGTAATGAGTGCACAGATCGACGGGCGGGAGTGCAACTCCTGCCCGGACATTTGATTTATGGACCTATTGAATTGGTGCAGTTCAATCCCGCAGCAGCATGTACATCCAAGGTTAGGGAAAAGAGTGTACCCCGTTTAGAGCCGGAGTGGCGGATACGCGGCCGCGTATGACCAAGATTCCGTTGACTTTGCATGAAAGAAGAACCGGCAGAGTCGATATATATCGTCGCCGAAATTATGTCGATGACAGCGCAGGCAGGTTTGCGAAATCGTTTTCTTCACGGTCATAGCTGCTTTCATGGAACGGTCCATTGCCCAGCGGGTGAGACCGTTTTTATCTTTCACAACTTGCTTTTTATTTATATCATAAGCGGCAGAATGGCAGATCAGGCAGTCAATGGCGTCTTTTTCTTTCTGTTCCGTATAATAAGCGAGCATGATTTCACCCAGCGGAACCTGGTATTGTCCGCCTGTATGACATTGCCGGCATCCCTCTGACAAGGTGTCACCAGGTTCCGATACTGCCACGGATGCCCAGGCGGTAAAAGCGAAAGAACCGGGTTTCGGGCAGGGACGATCGATCTTGCCCATAGGGAAATTGTCGGCCAATTCACCATTAAAACCGTAAACGTTGGGATGTTTATTGGTGAAAAATTGATAATGAGTGGAATGGGTCAGATTGTCCATCAGTTTTACCGTTTTTTCTTCACCTGTTTTCGGGTCTTTAATTTTCATTTCTTCGTGGCAGGTTAGGCAGGTTTTGGGTCCTTCGTAAGCCAAAATGCCTTTTTCTTTGAACCGTTTAATATGGGCGAAATCGAGATCATATTTGGCGGTAACTTCTTCGGCGATGGCATCAAACTGTTGCGGCGTAATCTTCTCCACGGCAAAATGAATGTTTCCCGGGCGACTATCCGCCGGCATCATCAAATTGATGATCTGTGACCAGAAAACAAGCACGACAACAATTAGAACGACCAGCACGGTCAAAATACTTAGCCAAACTTTTGCAGATTTTTTCTTCATTGTACAACTTCTTTAAAGTATAGATGAGACACTCTAGAAACTTTGTAACAAAAAAAATGCATTCCGGTGAAATTGCTTTTTCCTAAATTGAGCGATTCTAATGTCATTCCGTAGGAATCTTGTTGGTTTAGTGCACAAAACTAACAAGATTCTTTCCCGCCTGCGGTTCGTCGGGCAGGCAGAATGACAAAACTAGTTGGGTGGTTGTTTCAAGCTATGAATCGCTCAATTTAGGATTTAAAAAGATTCCTCCTGAATGACATTAGAATCGCTCAATTTAGGTTTTTAAAAAAAGCAAGTATAACAATTGAAGATATTTTTTGTGAATAAACAATCAACTGCGGAATCTAAATTATATATTTTTTCTTTTTTTACAATACTAATTAGGTGGATTTTATCGATTAGATGATTTTTTTTGAAAAGATACAATTGGAAAATTTTTGTGGCAGGGAAGAAGCTGACCTTCTTCAAAGAAGGTCAGCTTCTTTGTTCTCTAACCGGGAAATCCTACCTGCGTTTTTTTAAACCCAGTTTTTCCATCCGGTAGAGCAGCACATGTCTGGGAATATCCAGCAATCTTGCCGCTTCGGATTGATTGCCATTCGCCTCCTGCAGCGCTTTGCTGATAGCCGTACTTTCCACATCTTTTAGCGTTTTGCTTTCCCCGGGCAATGAAGAGAATGAATGAAGAGAAGAAACTTTTTGCAGCAGAGAAGAAGGCAAATCATGCAGTGTAATCTTTCCCGATGCTGACAGCACCAGCAATCTTTCAATCAGATTTTCCAGCTCGCGTATATTTCCGGGCCAGTCGTACTCCTGCAAGGCAACAATCACCTGCGGTTCGATTTCTATTTTTTGCTCTTTACTGTAGCGCTGAATAAACAAGTCGGTTAAAAACGGGACATCTTCCTTTCTCTCCCGCAACGGCGGAATAATAATCGGGATCACACTGAGGCGGTAATACAGGTCCTGGCGAAATGTACCTTGTTCGATCAGTTGAGGCAAATTTTTATTGGTGGCGGCAACGACGCGGACATCAACCTTGATAATTTTTGTCTCGCCGACTTTTTCAATTTCATTTTCCTGCAGTACCCGTAGCAGTTTGGCCTGCAGTTCATCTTTCAAATCGCCGATTTCATCTAAAAAAATAGTGCCGCCATCGGCCATTTCAAATTTTCCTTTGCGGTCTTTTAACGCCCCTGTGAAGGCACCTTTCACGTGACCAAACAATTCGCTTTCCAGTAAATTATCCGGAATAGAAGGACAATTTATCGTGATCATCGGTTTGTCTTTTCTGGGACTGTTAAAATGAATTGCTTTGGCGATCAGTTCTTTCCCGGTGCCGCTCTCGCCCTGGATCAAAACTGTTGCATCACTGGCAGCAACCTGCAGGGTCATTCTGGCCAGTTCTTTCATTTTGGCGCCGTGAGCCACCATGTTTGTTATGCTGTACTTATCTTCAACTTCGTCCCGCAGCCGTACATTCTCCCGCTGTAATTTCCGCAGTTTTTTGGCCTTTTCAATGACAAAAGTTAATTGTTCCTGGCTAAACGGCTTGGTCAGATAATCATCCGCGCCTATTCGGCAGGTATCGATGGCGTTGTCCACACTACCATACGCCGTGATAATGATGACAATCACTTCCCGGCTAAGCTTGCGGACCTGTTTCAGCAAGTCGATTCCGCTGAAACCGGGCATCTGAATGTCGGTAATTACAATGTCGAACGGTTCATTTTGGAAAAGCTGTAATCCCTCTTCACCGTTGTAAGTTGAAGTGACTTCATATCCCCGTTTGTTCAACTGATAGGACACCACTTTATTCAGGTTGATGTCATCGTCTATCAAAAGTATTTTCATTGAATCCTCCCTCTCCTCCGGATAGCGGAATGATCAGATAAAAAGCGGCGCCGCGCCCATAACGACTCTCTGCGGTTAATTGCCAGTGATTTTCATCGGCCAGCCGTTTAACAATTGCCAGTCCCAGGCCGGTACCGGTGGTTTTAGTGGTGTAGAACGGTTTAAAAATTTTTTTCAGATTTTTCTCATTAATTCCCGGTCCGTTATCCTTCACTTGTAATTGCACTCTTTGCTCGCCGGGATTTACATCGGCAGAAATGGTGATGATTCCCCCGTTTGTCATTGCCTGAATAGCGTTTAGCAGCAGGTTCGTCAAAATCTGACGAAAGTGAGTAGGATCACCGTGCAGTAAGATAGAATTGTGGGGCAGACGAATGTCAAATTCAATGTCTGCTTTTTTGGCGGAATATTGCATCATCTGTGTGATGTTATAAATTACTTCATTAAGATCGAAATTCGCGACATGTTGTGTTTTCACCCGGGCAAAACTCAGGTAATTTTCCAGAACTTTATTCAATCGATCCGTTTCCTGAATGAGAATCTGCAAAAATTCGTTGGGCTTGCCGTTTTCTGAAAGTTCATCCTGCAGAATCTCCGTGGCGCCGCGGATGGCGCCCAGTGGATTTCTCACTTCGTGCGCCAGGCTTGCGGATAGTTCACCAACGACGGAAAGTCGATCGGCAAAGCGAAGCTGCTGCTCCAGTTCCGACAGTTTGGCCGACTGATCTTTCAGCTTTTCTATGGAAATACGCAACTCTTGGGCGGTTTGCCGGTATTTTTCTTTTTCATCCTTTTCCGCCTGTGCTTTCCAACCGATCAAAAAACCGATGAGATTAAACAAACCGATCTGCAGAAATCGCATCAGGTTCGTTTCAACCAGACCACCCCATTGCAGCATGATGTGGGGAAAGTAGATAATGGAAACAGCAATGGATGTACCCAAACCGCCCCGGATACCAAATTGGAGAGCGGCAATTAAAATTGGGATAAAATAGGCCTGCATAAAAACAAGATGGTACTGCCATTTCATAGTGGATGTAGTATAATGGAAAGATGAAATAATAACCACAAACACAACGATGGTTACCCACCAGAGCAGGTCATTTTTTTGCGGAAGGTTTCGTTTTTCTTCCATCTTAGATTCCGAATTTGGTAGTTTGGGGACCCGGTTTATATCAATTGTATAATATTCTACAACACTTTGCAAGAATAATCTCATTTAACTGAGCTTGAATAATGAAAAATTTATTTCAACAAATTGCACGGTTCAATTAAATATTTCTTGCGATAGTTATAAATATTTCGTAAAATAGCTTCAATTTTCAACCTATGTTTAATTCAGAACCAGCAGAGAAGGGACAGGCAGATGATTGATTTTTTAGAAGGACTCTTGGGACTGACAAACAAGACATCCGATTTTATGTGGGCGCAATGGATGGTCATTATCCTGGTGGGCACCGGCATCATATTAACATTTGTAACGAGAGGGGTTCAGGTAAGAAAATTTATACTGTCCATGAAATTTGTTTTTAAGGGTGCGCTGGGGAAAGATAAAAAGGAAAAGGAAGAGGGTGATATTTCACCATTTGCCGCCCTGATGACGGCTCTTGCCGCCACAGTGGGCAACGGCAATATTGCCGGTGTTGCTTCGGCAATCGCTATTGGCGGCCCGGGAGCGCCGGTTTGGATGTGGTTTTCCGCCTTTTTCGGCATGGCAACCAAATATGCGGAAGGTTTTTTGGGTGTGAAATACCGCGAAGTTGCCAAAGATGGTTCCATGGCCGGCGGTCCTATGTATTATGCGCGTAACGGCATCGGGAATATAAAATTTGCCAAATTTTTGGGGATGCTCTTCGCAATATGCGGCGGCGCCACGGCGCTTTTCGGCACCGGAAATATGATGCAGTCCAACTCCATGGCCCTGGCGTTCAAATCCCAATTTGGTGTACCGACGATAGTCAGTGCCATTGTAATCACGGTTTTGGTCGGTATCGTTATTCTCGGCGGTATCAAGCGGATCGGGGCGGTCTCGGAAAAATTGGTTCCCAGTATGATTCTGTTATATTTTCTGGGTGCGGTTATTATTCTGATCGTTCGTATCGACCAGATTGGAGAGGCGTTTATGCTGATCATCAAATCTGCTTTTTCCATACAGGCGGCCGGCGGTGCGCTGGTGGGAACATCTATTCAGAAAGCAATCAGCCTGGGAGTGCGAAGAGGCGTTTTGTCCAATGAAGCCGGTCTGGGTTCCGCAGCCATTGCGCAGAGCGCGGCAAAATCTCCCGACCCGGGTTATAATGGTTTGCTGGCCATGACCGGCACTTTTATCGATTCTATTTTTGTAAATACATTAACCACATTGTCCATCGTTGTTACAGGTGTGTGGAAACTGACTCCCGCCGCCGGTTTAAATCTTTTACAGCCGGGCACCACACTCGGCGCGGCACATGTTGCCGCATTACCCGCCTACATGCATGTTCTGGCAGGACAAATTGGCTATAATCTGGCCAACGGTGGTTTGGATAGTACGGCTCTTACGGTTGTAGCATTTAACAGTACCATTCCCCACGGCGGTATAATTATTGCAATCGCTTCCTTCTTCTTTGGTTACAGTACGCTCATTGCCTGGGCTTATTATGGTGAGCAGTGTATCGGCTACATCTGGGGAGTGAAATCTCATATTCCTTACCGGGTTGTATTTATTGCTTTGACTCTGTTGGGAGCGCTGATGACCGGAAAATATCTTAAAATCGTCTGGAATATTGGCGATACTTTCAACGCAATTATGGCAATTCCAAATTTAATTGCATTGCTTGCGCTCAGCGGGGTAGTGGCAAAAATCACCCGGGATAATTATAAAACCAGACATTTTGAGAAATTTTTATAAAACCGGTCGGTCAGTCACGAAGTTACAGCCCGCGGAATATAAGAAATGTGTGAATTTTTTTTGCGATTTCACATCATTTGCATATTTTGCGGGCGCTTTGATTTTGTGATGTTAATTCCGATTATCCTCAGACCGGCAACTTTACAAATTATAAGCGATGAAAGCTCTCATTATTGCCAATGGCAATTTGCCCGCGCGGGAATTGTACAAAACCTATTTGCATCAGGCGGAACTTATCCTCTGTGCCGATGGTGGAGCTAATCTTGCTTTTGCCGCATCAATCAATCCGGATTTTGTCGTTGGCGATCTGGATTCAATTGAGGACGTAAACAAACGGAAATTAGTTGAAAACCGGATCATTCACCGTCCCGGCCAAAATGCCACCGATCTGGAGAAGACTCTGCAATTTGCCCTGGAAAAGGGTGTAACGTCCGCCGTTGTCATCGGTATAACCGGTGGCAGAACTGATCACCAGGTAGGGAATTTAAATATCTTGCAGAAGTTTGCCGCCAAAATGGAAATGCATACAATTGACAACAGCGGTGCGGGACGGTTCATAACGGATAAATTGGTCTTCGATGGAGAAATTGGGGAACAGGTAAGCATTTTTGCATTCAAAAGGGCAAGCGGTATTACAACCCGGGGGTTGAAATATCCCCTTGAAAATGCCGTCATGGAATGGGGCATCAATGACGGATTGAGCAATGAAATTGTTGCCAATCCGGTTATTATTGATGTAATGCAGGGAATGTTATTTGTATTTCGGGTTTTTAGTAGATATTTTAAAGGATAACTTGTAAACTTCGGTTTTTCTTCCTAAAATAAAGATGTTTCAATCAACAGGGAGAGAATAAATGGCAGAAATCTCCATTGAACAATTACAAAAAGAAAATCAGAAATTGATCCGTGCTGTAG
>CAJVYQ010000080.1 GCA_913009825.1 uncultured Deferribacteres bacterium | reverse complement strand
CGTAGGAATCTTGTTGGTTTAGTGCACAGAACTAACAAGATTCTTTCCCGCCTGCGGTCGGGCAGGCAGAATGACAAAACTCTTTGGGTGGTTGTTTCAAACTAAGAATCGCTCAATTTAGGTTTTAATAATGTGGGTTCAAATAAAAAATCATAAGGTCTATCTCTCACATCGAAAGAAAAGGATTGAGAATAAATTATGATCACGTTAACTGACGTTGCCGGATTAAAAGCATCCGTTTCTCCTCCCTTCAGTTATCGATCACATCTGCATCGATCCATTGTTGCAGCGCAGCAATCAGATCGTCACTCAATTTACCCGAAGGCAGCATCACCGATTTTTTATCCGCGGTTAATTTTCCACCGGAAAACTATTTGCACCATTACCGGGCAGCACCAATTTGGGGCCCGGATTTTCTCGACTGTTAACATTCATCAAATTGTCGTACGTTTTCCCGGCCGACAGATTCAACCCGGCCACAGGTGCGGCTCCTGCATGACAACCGGATTAAGCACAGAAAACGGTGAACACTTTCTGCTGAATATCAGAAAACTTTGCCCACCTTTTCACTGCCTAAATTTGGCTCCGGTTCGCATTATGTGATAATTTTTTCACCACAATTGAAATAGAAAGATGCCGGGATAAACGGTAAAAAATCCATTCTGAACCGCTTGTCCGGATACATTCCGGACGCCACCGCCATTGGGATTAATGGGGCAATTGGTACGACTAAATTTACTGCCATTGGAAATTTGATTAGGCCGTTTTGAACCTGCCTGATTCAGTGTTGTGAGAGTTAAACTCAAAAAAAGAACAGCCGTTATTTGTAAAAAAGCTTTTATGTTTTCCTGCATTTTTAGATTAACAAAAAGCAGAAAGATTCAAGTATGTTCTGAAATAATTGTCATCACGACAGGATGAATTTCTACGATCTCCGATCTATGATTCCGATTTTTTTAGCGGACAGGTGCTGAGGCCAAAGACGGAATACAGGGGACACCAGCTAACAAAAGCTGTAAATAATGGGATAACGCCGATTATACCCCACCAACTTTTAAAATAAAAACCTGCTGCAAGGATGATAATTCCTAATACAATCCGAATTCCTTTGTCAACTTTGCCAACATTTGATTTCATGATTTTTACTCCTTTTTTAAAATTTTTGTCACACTTTAGTTTTTTGAAAAACAACAATCATTAAACAACCTGTCCTTCCCAAATGCTTTTATCGGCCTGTCTGCAACAAGCAGATCGCTTAAATTATACGGAAATGATAGAAAAACGAAGTTTTCGGTCAGGGACTAAATAGTTGCCAACAATTTTCAGTTCCAATTTTTTCAATTTCTCTGTTTCCTCTGCGTTAAAAACAGGCGCTTTAAAACGCAGAGACGATCGTGAGCGCAAAGGACGCAGATTTTATTAATAACCTATGTTGAGCGATTCTGAACTTCAGACATTACCTATCGAGTGAAATGTCATTCAGCAGGAATCTTGTTATTTTAATGCCTATAATCAAAAGGATTTCTTCTGAATGACAGAAGAATCGCTCAGTTTAGGTAATAAACTAAAGTGTTACAAATTTTTTCAGTTTAAAAACTATTAAATAACGCACATTTGATGACAAGCCGTATTTATTTTGACTCGTATCATTTTTTTTTCATCGGCCTATCCTCAAAGAGTAATTCAAATATATCTAATATTTCCCAACTATTCCGTGACAAAGTCACAAACCGGACTATTTTTGTCGGATTTAAAGGATAGAACTATTTCCGAATACTACAATCATTCTAAAAATTTACAGGTAAAATGTCAAGTTATTTTTATGAAAGTAATTCCGCAAGTGTTTGAAATCTTCAAATCAAAAACTTCTATAACCGATTAGTGCTTTGAAGATTTCGAATTTGCAATGAGAAAGAATAGGAATGAGACCCTTCGACTACAGCCCGATAAAGTTCACCGGAGTTCCACTCCAGGTGACAACGTGGTACCCTTCACGCTGAGCAGAGGCGGGATGTGCCATGTTGAACCCTTCGGCAAGCTCATGATAAACCAAATCGAAACATCTCATGCCAAGCAAGCAATGGAAATAATAATTTTATAAAACTAAAATGGTACAAACTTCCGAAGTTTGTCCGGATATAAATGACTAGGCCGGGGAGATACTTATTCAACTATTCTTCTCGCTTCCGCATATCTTTTAGTATAATAACTTTCATTCAGATTGGAAATGATTACTCCTCTGGATAAACTGGCATGGGCAAATCGTCCCGCATCCAGGTAAATACCGATGTGTGAGATTTCCGGTTTTTCAATATTTTTAAAAAACACCAAATCACCGAATTGCAGATTCTTTCTGCTGATCAGCTTTCCCGTTTGCGCCAGTTCAGAAACGCGACGCGGCAATGTCATTTTAACCGTATTTTTATACACATAATTTACAAAACCGGAACAATCCATCCCGCGGGGAGACATTCCGCCTAAACGATACGGCACGCCTAATAAATTTTCTATTTCAGCCATTATTTTTTCCCGGTCGAGATGGTATGTATCTGTCCGATCCTTCACATTCACTTCTGCAGTTGTGGTGGTGGAATCAACAGGAGGAATAGCTTCTTTTTCTTGTCCTACCGTAAAAATGGGTTTGGGTTGGAAAGCGGCGCAATTCAGGAATAAAAGGATAATAACCAGCCAAAATAATTTTTTAATAATTTGCACAAATTTGCCGATATTTTTAAGCATATCCGTCAATTTAAAATTGTGAATTGACAAGTAGCACAATATAAGTTACTCTTTTTTGATGACGTAAGTGATATAACACCCTCCCCGTGAATGTTTGTAAGGGAGTGTGTTATATCATTAATTAATAAGCTCTTATCAGCAGTTGAAAAGTGTTTTCTTGTGAACTTCATAGTTTAACTTACGTCCTGTAAATTAGGTAACCTATGTTGTGCTCCTTGTGAATTAATCATTTAGAATATATGAAATTTAATCATTTGGTCCAAATATTTCAACTGTAATTGTTTCCCAAAATTCCAGATAAAAAAGTAACTATTCAGCCCGCGAAACACACTAAATACACGAAAGGTAATAATAATTATAGTAACCGATCACAGGAATAAAAATTAACACTCGCCTGAAGCTGAAGCAACAGGCTTAAATATGGAAACACCCTAAAGGGCGCTTTAGCGTCCTTCCACTTTTGAGCCTGAGGATTTATCCTCAGGCGGTATTGCGAGCATCCCTGTGATTGGTTACTATGTGATTGGTTACTAATTATGGTTCCTCATCATTTGGGGTGAGTAGAATGGGGAGTCCATGAGGCCGTTTTCGACCGAATCCCTTCTCATCCAAACTGGAAGGGTGAGGGTGAAATCGGCCTCATGGACTATAAAACAATAGCATAGGATGATGCGATAATTTTTGTTGTTGATAATTTTTGTTGTTATTGAGTGCATCCAATATTAGTCATTACTATTTATAAGTTACCCACCCAAAATGGTGAAGAGCCCTAATTATAGATGTTTTAGTGTTTTTCGTGTATTTAGTGGCCGGCCTGAATAGTTACATCTAAAAAATGAGTAGCCCCAATCATCCTGCGGGAAACGCAAATAAATGAAAGTTAGTAACATTTTAGTTTTTTGAAATTGTTAGTTCAGTTTTTTACATAAGGTAGATGTTTCGACTCCGTTCCGACAAAAACCATCGGAACTTCCCGCTTGTGGCGGACACGCGCTCAACCTGACATGTTTACCCTAAGCGCCTGTTCCGATGGTTTTTGTCGGGATGAAGTCGAAGAGTCTACTTGTTCCTTCTTGTCACAAATAAGTTATTTTCAAAAAACTAAAGTGTTACGAAAATTATCAAAAAAAAAGGACGTCAATAACGTCCTTCTCTTTTATATTTTCTGAATAAATGATCAGGATTTTTCTTCTTTCAGCTCTTCTGTTTCAGTCTCTTCTTTGGTGATTTCTGTTTCTTCAGTTTTTTCTTCCGAATTCTCAATCACTTCAGGCACTGTTTCTTCCATTTGTTCCGTCACCTTCTCTTCGGTTGCGGCTTCAACCGGAGCGGCTGTTTCTTTTTTCTTTTTTTCTTTTTTGGCTTCTTTCTCTTTTTTCTCTTTCGCTTTCTTCTTCATCGCTTCTTCATACCCTACCAGCTCTAAGATAGAAATTTCCGCACCGTCTCCCGGTCTCCGGCCCAGGCGAATCACTCTTGTGTAACCGCCATTTTTGTCAACATATTTGGATGCAACATCATTAAACAATGTTTGCATTACTACTTTATGGCGAACGCGGCTTAAAACGATGCGGCGGGCATGCAGCGTATCTTTCTTTGCCATCGTAATCAGTTTTTCAACAAATTGCTGCGCTGCCTTAGCTTTTGCATGGGTTGTCTTAATCCGTTTTTTTTCAAACAACGAACCGGCCAGATTGGCCATTAAGGCCTTTCTGTGTTCGGAAGTCCGATTTAATTTATTTACTGTTTTCCTGTGTCTCATTAAATTTAATCCTTATGTTTCAATCCATCGATCTCAGATATAAAGCAATCAGGGGACATCATCATTCAAATATTTTTCTACATCCATCCCAAACGTCAGCCCCAGTCCATCCAGAACTTTGGCAAGCTCGTTCAGGGATTTGCGGCCAAAATTCCTGAATTTTAACATTGCCGTTTCATCACGCTTAACCAGTTCCGCAATCATTTCAATTTCCGCTGCTTTGAGACAATTGCTGGCACGAACCGATAATTCCAGTTCATCCACACTCATCTTTAGAAGTTTTTTAATCCGTAACGCATTTTCGTCCACTTCCAGCGGCATTTCTTCTTCCGGTTCAATTTCATAATTGATGAATAACTGGATATGATCCCGAAGGATACGGCCGGCATACGTGAGCGCATCGTCAGGCGTCAGACTGCCATCTGTTCTCACTTCCAAAATCAATTTTTCATAATCGGTTCTATGTCCTACACGTGTTTCTTCCACGGAATAAGATACATTGATCACCGGTGAAAAAATAGCGTCGATGGGAATCACCCCGATAGGCTGGTCCGGTAAACGATTTTCTTCAGCCGGAATGTATCCGCGTCCCCTTGCGATACGGAACTCCATTTCAACATCAGCATCTTCGTTTAAAGCAGCAATATGCAAATCTGGATTTAACACCTCAAAATCGGAAGTTGCTTTTTCCAATTCTCCGGCTTTAAATTCCATGGTTCCTTTGAAATGTAAGGTTACTTTTTCCGGTTTTTTTGAAATCAGCTTAAGCTTAACCTTCTTCAAATTAAGAATAATTTCTGCTACGTCTTCCACAACCCCGGGAACAGTAGAAAATTCCTGAACAACTCCGTTAAAACGGATCATGGTTATTGCTGCGCCGGGCAGCGAAGACAGCAAAACGCGACGTAAAGCATTGCCAATGGTTACACCAAAACCTCTTTCCAAAGGTTGAATGATAAATCTACCATACGTATTCGTATAGGTGGATTCATCCAATTCAATTCTTTCCGGCATTTGTAAGTTTAAAAAATTCATCTATTTCCTCTCCGAATATTTCGTACCTTAAAAGAATACTACTTGGAGTAAAGTTCCACGATTAAGTTTTCATTAATATTAACCGGAATATCTTCTCTCTTGGGCATATCCAGAAACTTTCCGCTTAATCTTGCCTTGTCCAATTCGAACCAGGGAAGTAACTTGCCTTCTTTCACCTTGCGAACTGAAGCGTGAAATATTTCTTTTTTTCTGCTCTTCTCTCTCACCTGAATAACATCCCCCGGTTTAACACGGTATGAGGAGATGTCGACAATTCTGCCGTTAACGGTAAAATGGCGGTGCAATACCAACTGCCGGGCTGCATTTCGGCTGGTAGCCATGCCAAGACGATAAACCACATTATCCAGGCGACTTTCCAACAGCATCAACAAATTGTCACCGGTGATCCCTTTCATCATCGCCGCATTTTTGTAATAGATACGAAATTGTTTTTCCAACACTCCATAAATCCGGCGTAGTTTCTGTTTTTCCCGGAGTTGAACCCCGTAATCCGACATTTTAAAACGCCTGGATTTGCCATGTTGACCGGGGATGTAGCTCTTTTTCTCGAACGCACACTTATTGCTCATGCAACGAGAACCCTTTAGAAAAAGTTTTTCACCTTCTCTTCTACATAATTTACATACGGCTTCAGTATATCTTGCCATCTATTAAAACCTCCGCAATAAATGCTTTTTGTTAAACTCTTCTTCTTTTGGGTGGACGACAACCATTATGGGGAATAGGGGTTACATCCCTGATTGCCGAAATTTCCAGGCCGGCTGCCTGCAACGCCCGGATGGCCGCTTCCCGTCCGGAGCCGGGCCCTTTTACTCGAATTTCCACTCTTTTCATCCCCAGATCCATGGCCTCGCGTGCAGCAGCCTCTGCAGCCATCTGCGCCGCGAATGGAGTACTTTTTCTGGAACCTTTAAAGCCCACTTTACCGGCGGTAGCCCAGGAAACCACATTCCCGAAAGTATCGGTTAAAGCGATTATCGTGTTATTGAATGTCGCTTTAATCGTTGCAATCCCGTTCGCATCTACCGGGCCTTTTTTCTTCGTACGTCTTCTCGGACTTGCCAAGTTTACCTCCGAAACATATTTTGATGATTGGTAACTGTTCAGGTATGCTTATTGTTCGATGTGCAGGAAGCCTCGCTCTGCTCAGGCTGGCTTAAATAGCCATGCTTAGCGCCTGCCTGCTGCGGGCAGGGAGTCGAAGCGTGATTACAGTTAATATTATAGAACATACTCGAATAGTTACGATTATTTTTTCTTTTTCTTTGCACCAATTTGAGAACGAGGGCCTTTTAAGGTACGGGCATTTGTCCGCGTCCTCTGTCCTCTTAGCGGCAATCTGCGGCGATGTCTGTAACCCCGGTATGAACCGATATCCATCAGCCGTTTGATGTTCATATTTATTTCAGCGCGAAGGGAACCTTCCACTTTGTATTTTGCGTCAATCGTTGAACGAATTTTAGCCACATCTTCTTCGGTGAGTGCTTCCACACGAAGATCAGGGCTTATGCCCGTTTCCTTCAAAATACTTTGAGATGTTGAAAGCCCAATACCGTAGATATAAGTAAGCGCTGCTTCGATTCGTTTATTTTTAGGTAAATCAATACCGGCAATACGTGCCAAACCAACCTCCTATCAGCTTACAGGTTTTAACCTTGCCTTTGTTTATGCCGAGGATTTTCACAAATAACGCGCACAACTCCTCTACGCTTGACAATTTTACATTTATCACAAATTTTTTTTACTGATGATCTTACTTTCATCATTCCTCCGTAAAAAGAGAATCATCCTGTTTCTTCCAGGAATATGTTTCTTTTATTTATAACGATAAATAATTCTGCCTCTTGTCAGATCGTAAGGAGACAATTCTATCGTTACTTTATCACCCGGTAATATTTTGATAAAGTGCATCCTCATTTTCCCGGATATATGGGCTAACACTTTATAACCGTTTTCCAATTCAACCCGGAAAGTGGCGTTAGGTAATGTTTCTACAATCGTTCCATCGACCTTAATCGGCTCTTCTTTTGCCATAGACCTTAATCATTCCCTATTTTTATGAACAATACAGAGTGTTTATTTTCCCACACCCTCAGTTAATATCTCCGTTCCATTATCCGTGATCGCAATGGTGTGTTCGAAATGCGCGGACAAAGACCCGTCGACCGTTACTACCGTCCAGTCATCTTCCCCCGTTTCCACATCGTAATCACCGATATTGATCATCGGCTCGAGCGCAACAACCATGCCCGATTGCAATTTGATCCCTTTACCAGGAGCGCCATAGTTTGGGATTTGAGGTGGTTCCCAAACATCCAAACCAACACCATGGCCAACCAGCTCCCGTACAACAGAATAACCGTTTGATTCTGCATGCACCTGAATTGCGTGGGAGATACCGGACAAACGATTTCCCACTTTCGCTTGTTCAATCCCTTTGTACAGGGACTCCCGCGTAATCGTCAACAATCTCCGTGCGGCTGCATCTATTTTCCCAACCGGAAAGGTAAAAGCCGAATCAGAAAAATAGCCGTTAAAATTTATACCAATATCCACACCGACTATCTGACCGTTCTCCAACTTGCGTTGGCCGGGAATGCCATGTACCACCTGATCATCGATTGAAATACATGCACTACCGGGAAATCCGTTGAATCCCTTGAAAGCAGGAATGCCATGTTTAGCCTGGATAAAATTTTCAACTTCCCTGTCAATTTCAATTGTTTTTATGCCCGGCTGAACAAATTGTTGAATATATTGAAAAGTTTCCACCAAAATCCGGCAGGATTCCTTTATCCTTTTAATTTGTTCCGCAGTCTTTAATCTAATCATTCCCGACCGCTTACGCTTAATCCCCAAGTATCTTAACAATCTTGCCAAACACATCATCAACGCCCTGATCGCCATTCACAACTTTTAACATCCCTTTTTCAGCATAAAAATCTTTCAGAGGCCGGGTTTGTTTTTCATATACTTCCAACCGGTTCCTGATGGTTCCCTCTTTGTCATCATCTCTCTGAATCACCGTTTCACCACATTTCTTACAGGTGTTATCCGGATTGGGTGGATTATTCAACAAATTGTAATCAGCACCACAAGAAGGGCAAAGCCGGCGATTAGTCAACCGGGCAATAATTTTTTCATAATCAACATCGATATCGATAACGGCATTTAATTTCATATTCAATTCTTGTAAAAGAACATCAAGCGCCTCCGCTTGCGGAATAGTTCGGGGAAAGCCATCCAGGATAAACCCCTTTTTGCAATCCTCTTCCTGCAATCTCTCCCGGACCAGCCCGACAATCAAATCATCCGGCACCAACTCCCCCTTCTCCATAATCACCTTAGCTTGTTTGCCCAATTCGGTTTGATTTTTAACTGCTGCACGCAAAATTTCACCGGTGGAAATTTGCGGAATGGGGAATTTTTCCTGAATTTTTTTTGCCTGTGTACCTTTACCTACTCCCGGTGCACCTAAGAGCATTATTCGCATAATTTTTCTCCGCCTAAAAACGACGACGCCCTTTAATCTTTCCTGATTTCATGAATCCATCGTAATGCCGCATGAGCAGATGAGATTCAACCTGCTGGAGTGTATCCAATGCCACACCGACAACAATCAACAAACCTGTTCCACCATAAAAAGATGCAAAATTATAACTAACATTACTGTATTTCATAATAAAATATGGAAACACGGCGATAATGGCAAGAAAGACAGAGCCGGGCAGCGTAATTCTGGTTAAAATGTAATCCAAAAATTCCGAAGTCTTTTTTCCCGGCCGAACTCCGGGGATAAAACCTCCGGATTTGCGCATATTATCTGCAATATCAACAGGATTAAAAGTAATTGCCGTATAAAAATAGGTAAAAAATACAATGAGTGTGCCGTAGAACAGCCAGTAAACCCACGAGGTAATATCAAAAAGGCTGCCCATGGTAGCCATGATTTCACTCTTGGGAAAAAAAGATGCCAGTGTGTTGGGCACAAACATAATAGATTGCGCAAAAATGATCGGCATCACACCGGCGGTGTTGATCCGCATGGGAATGTGGGTGCTGTGGCCGCCATACATCTTCCGGCCGATAACCCGTTTGGCATATTGAACCGGAATTTTTCTGGTTCCTTGTGTTAGCAAAACAACGGCTGCAACAGTAAGAACCATCAATCCCCAAAGGAACAATTCTGTCAGGAGCGCTCTGTTGCCGGCAACCATCTGCTGCACTTCATCCAGAACCGCATTGGGAAACCGGGCGATAATTCCAATGAAGATAATCAGCGAAATACCATTACCGATCCCCCGGTCATCTATCTGTTCACCAAGCCACATGATGAAAATAGTTCCTGTGGCCATGGTGATCATGGTCAACAAACGAAACGACAAACCACCAGCGGGAACCACCAGCAAACCGGACTTGGACATGGGGATGCTCTCCAGAAAAACGCTGACTCCATAGGCCTGCATCACGGAAATCAGCACGGTTCCATAGCGGGTATATTGGGTAATTTTTTTCCGGCCTTCTTCGCCCTCTTTCTGAAGTTTCTGAAAATAGGGGATAACCGCCCCCAGCAACTGGATAATGATGGATGCTGAGATATAGGGCATAATCCCCAGGGCAAATACAGTTGCTTTTCTGAAAGAACCGCCGGCAAACATATCGTAAAGTCCAAAGAGTGTATTTTGGGCGGTGACAAAAAATTCAGCTAACGCCTGTGTATTAATGCCGGGAGTAGGAACATGACCACCCAAACGGTAGATTACCAATATCCCAAGAGTAAACAGAATACGGCGTTTTAATTCCGGAATTTTAAAAACATTTTGCAGACTCTCAATCATATCACAATTGCCTTTCCACCTGCCGCTTCAATTTTTTCGACTGCTGATTTACTGAATGCATGCGCCTCTATTTCGATCGATTTTCTCCATTCTCCATCGCCAAGTATTTTAATCGGCATTCTTTTTTTGGAAACCAGGCCTTTTTCATAGAGAATATCCGGGTTAATGCTGTCCAAGTCTCCAACCCCGGCCAGATCTTTCAAATTAACCGGTTGATATTCTTTTCTGAAAATATTGGTGAAGCCACGTTTTGGCAACCGGCGCTGAATCGGCATCTGACCGCCTTCAAACCAGGCTCTCCGTTTGGAACCGGACCGGGAGCGCTGGCCGTTGGCTCCTTTTCCCGCCGTTTTGCCCCAACCGGAGCCGGGACCACGCCCGAGCCGTTTCTCTTTTTTCCTTGAATTTTTTGCGTATGTTAAATGAGCTAAATCCATTTTTTCCCTCGTCAATTGCAAACTAATCGATTTCTTCAACCTCAACCAGATGGCCGACGCTACGAATCATCCCGCGGATTTGCGGTGTATCGTTATGTTCAACAGTTTGATGCATCTTGTGGATGCCAAGCGCTATCATTGTTCGTTTTTGTTTCTTATGCCGGTTGATCGTACTTTTTATTTGTGTCACTTTTAATTTCCTAGCCATTCTGCTAAACTCCATCGGCTTAATAATTTACGAAAATACTTCATTTACCGCAACATTCCGGTCCTTGGCAACCTGATAGGCGTCCCGGATACTTAACAAACCAATCATCGTCGCTTTAACCACATTATATGGATTTGTAGAGCCCAGGTTTTTGGTCAAAATGTTCGTAATACCAACCGAATCCATGATCGCGCGAACTGCGCCGCCTGCGATAACGCCGGTTCCGGGAGCGGCCGGTTTCAACATTACTTTTGCTGCACCATATTTACCGATGATGGCATGAGCAATGGTTCCATTGATTATATTTAACTGAACCAAATTTTTCTTCGCATTCTCAGTGGCTTTGGAGATTGTGTCCGAAACTTCATTGGCTTTACCAAATCCGACACCCACATGACCTTTACTGTCACCCACCACAACAATCGCATTAAAGCTAAAATTCCTCCCACCTTTGACCACTTTGGCCACACGGTTTAAATGAACTACTCTCTCTTTTAGATCGAGTTCACTGGGGCTTATTCTTTCCAAAAGTGCCTCCTAAAATCTCAAGTATTTATTCAGATCAGAACTTTAAACCAACTTCACGGGCGCCATCGGCAACGGCTTTAACCCGACCATGGTAAACAAAACCATTCCGGTCAAAAACTACTTTTTCAATTTTCATCTCGATGGCTTTTTGGGCAATTGCTTTTCCCACCAACTTGCTCATGCCGATCTTTCCGCCTTTCTTCAAATCTGAAGTTTGCTCCTGAATGGATTTAGCCCGGGAAGAGATACCGGTCAAAGATCTGCCGTTCATGTCATCGATCAATTGTACATAAATGTGTTTTGTGCTTCTGAACACCGATAATCTTGGCTTTTCCGGCGTTCCTTTTATTTTGTTACGCAGGCGAGTTTTGCGCTTGATATGGGCCAATAATTTTAATTTGTTTTCATCTGCCATTTATCTTACCTCAAAATTAAAAATCTTACTATCCGGCCGACTTACCTGCCTTACGGCGAACAGCCTCTCCAAAATATCGGATCCCTTTGCCTTTGTACGGTTCCGGCAGCCTGAAGGATCTGATTTTTGCAGTTACCGCACCAACCAACTGTTTATCAATACCAATTACCGAGATATTGGTTTGGTTAGGCACCTGAATTTCAATCTCCTCCGGCGGAATATAGACAATAGGATGAGAATAGCCTAATTGCAAAACAAGAGCTTTTCCTTTTAATTCAGCGCGGTAACCAACCCCAATGATTTCCAATCTCTTTTGAAAACCTGTAGAGACGCCGTCGACCATATTGGCAATCAATGAGCGGTATAAACCGTGGTAAGCACGCTGCTGACGGTTTTCGGATGATCTCTCTAACAAAATCGAACCATCTTCAACAGAGACTTTTATGCCGGGCTCAACCTTCTGCTCCAACTCGCCTTTAGGCCCTTTTACTTTTACTACACTTTTCTTTATATCAACGGTTACCCCATCTGGTATTGTTACCGGGGCTTTGCCTATCCGAGACACCTTCTTACCTCCAGATTAATTTACCATACATAACAAAGGACTTCTCCGCCGATGCCCACCTTTTTGGCCTGCTTATCGGTCATCACTCCCTGTGATGTGGTCATCAGTGCAATCCCCAGGTTGTTTAAAACACGCGGAATATCCTCTTTGTCTACATAGACACGACAACCCGGTTTACTGATGCGGCGCAATCCCTTAATAATCGGTTGTTCATTAGAATCATATTTCAGATAAATCCGAATAAGTCCCTGTTTTCCATCATCGATATTGATGTAACTCTGAATGAAGTTATAATCCTGCAAAATTTGCGTGATACTCCTTTTTATTTTGGAGCTGGGAATATCAACTTTTTTATGATTCGCTTTGACTGCATTTCGGACTCGCGTTAAATAATCCGAAATCGGATCTGTCATTGTCATGGAATATTTTCTCCTGTAAAAACTTATTTATTTACCAACTTGCTTTGACAACGCCCGGGATTTCCCCTCTAAGAGCCAATTCCCTGAAACAAATCCGGCATAATCCGAATTGACGGATGTAGGCTCTGGGCCTGCCGCAACGATTACAGCGATTATATTGCCGAACTTTAAATTTCGGTTCTCTCTTTGCTTTTACCAATAATGATTTTTTCGCCAAAGTTCACCCTTTCTAATTTCTTCTCACAAATGGAAACCCGAACTCTTTCAATAATTCATAGGCTTCTTCATCTGTTCTTGCACTGGTACAAATTGTTACATTCATACCGCGAATCTTATCAACTTTATCATAATTGATTTCGGGAAAAATAATTTGTTCGCGGATGCCGAAACTATAATTACCATGCCCGTCGAAAGATTTATCTGATAAACCCCGGAAATCTCTCACCCGCGGCAATGAAATGCTGATTAACCGATCTAAAAATTCGAACATTCTGTCTTTGCGCAAGGTAACCGAACATCCGATCTCCATTCCTGCTCGCAATTTAAAATTTGAAATAGATTTTCGTGCTTTCCGTATAACCGGCTTTTGGCCGGTAATTTGTTGTAAATCTGCGACGGCAAAATCCAAAACTTTTGGATTCTGCACCGCTTCACCGACGCCGATATTCACAACGATTTTATTAAGTTTGGGAATCTGGAAAACATTTTTAAAACCAAATTTTTTCTTCAAAGCCTCAACCACATGTTCATGGTAGAATTGCTTCAATCTTGGTATATAATGTTTATCGCTCATTTATTTCACTCCGGGTTTTCAGCTGATCATGCAGCTTCAATCATTTCTCCACATTTTTTACACATACGAATACGTTCACCGTCGTTCATAATTTTTGTCCCAATGCGGGTTGGCTGACCACATTTTCCGCAAACAACCATCACATTAGAAGCATTAACCGGCCCCTCTTTTTCCACAATACCTCCCTTTGGATTTTTTTGTGTCGGCTTGGTGTGCCGTTTAACAAAATTTATCCCCTCCACAATCAGTCGGTTTTGTTTGGGGTAAACTTTTAAAACCTTCCCCTGCTTCCCGCCATTTTCACCACTCAGGATCAAAACCGTATCATTTTTCCTTACGAACAGGGCATGGTTCGTATGTTTTTCATTTTTCTTTTTCACTTACAAAACCTCCGGTGCCAAAGACACAATTTTCATAAATTCTTTTTCACGGAGCTCTCTTGCAACCGGGCCAAAAATACGTGTTCCCCTCGGCTCTTTTTGTTCATCAATCAAAACAGCGGCATTTTCATCGAAACGAATATAAGAGCCATCATTTCGCCGGGTCTCCTTTTTAATCCTGACAATAACCGCCTTGCTGATTTCTCCTTTTTTCACGCTGCCGCCCGGGATAGCCGATTTAACAGAAACCACGATAATATCGCCAATGGAACCGTATCTTTTTTTTGACCCACCCAATACCCGGATACACATAACTTTTTTTGCCCCCGTGTTATCGGCAACATTGAGTCGAGAATATTCCTGAATCATTATAAATCCCTCACTACCCTAAAATTCTATTATTTTGCGCGTTCGATTATTTCAACCAACCGCCATTTTTTATTCCTGCTCAATGGCCGGGTTTCCATCAACAGAACCGTATCGCCAACATGAGAGTCATTCGCTTCATCATGTGCCAAATATTTTTTGGTTAGTTTCACAAATTTTTTATAAAGAGGATGACGCACTCTGCGTACTACTTGAACCGTGCAGGTTTTTTCCAGTTTATCACTGGTAACCACACCCTGAATCGCTCTGCGGTTTCCTCTCTGTTTTTCTGTTGCCATTTTTATTCCTCCGGATTACTTTTCTTCCTGTACTTCACCGGGACGTTTTCTAATTCCAATTTCGTACTCATGAAATACTGTATTTAAACGCGCGATTTCCCGCCTCACAATCCGAAGTCGCAACGGATTGTTCAACTGGCCAAGCGCTTTTTGATAACGGAGATTAGCCAACTCTTCTTTCGTATCTTCCAATTGTAATTTTAATTCATCAAGACTAAGTTCATTTATTTCGTGCATTTTCATGATCAAACACTCGTTTCTTCAGCTTCAATAAATTTTGTTTTGATAGGTAATTTATAAGAAGCTAATCTCATTGCTTCTTTTGCTACATGCGCAGGGACTCCCTCTAACTCGAACATCATACGGCCGGGTTTAACCACCGCCACCCAAAATTCGGGAGCGCCTTTTCCTTTACCCATTCTTGTTTCCGCAGGTTTTTTGGTTACCGGTTTATCGGGGAAAATTCTGATCCACAATTTTCCGCCCCTTTTCACATGGCGTGTAATGGCAACACGGGCGGCTTCTATTTGCCTGCTTGTAATCCATGCCGGCTCCAGAGCTTTTAATCCAAAACTTCCGAAGGATAGCTGAGAACCGCGGACAGCTTTGCCATTCATCCGGCCACGTTGTTGTTTTCTGTATTTTACCCGCTTTGGCATTAACATTGGCAACTACTCCTCTTCAACATTGATCTAATCAAGACGAGAACCAATCACTTCGCCTTTACAAATCCATACTTTCACACCAATACACCCATAGGTTGTGTTGGCAGTTGCAACGGCATAATCGATATCGGCACGCAATGTGTGGAGCGGAATTTTGCCTTCTTTGTAACTTTCCCTCCGCGCCATTTCTGCCCCGCCTAAACGACCGGAACAAGTAATCTTTATCCCCTCGGCACCCATCCTCATAGCAGCCATAATGGAACGTTTCATGGCGCGCCGGTAAGATATTTTTGCCACCAACTGTTTAGCGATGTTGTCTGCAACCAGATAAGCATCTAATTCAGGCCTCTTGATCTCATTGACATTCACCTGCACATCTTTTTTGGTAACACGCCGAAGCTCTTCCATCAATTGATCCACTTCCTGCCCTTTTCGCCCGATTACGATTCCCGGCTTGGCCGTATTGATAATAATGGTTACCCGCTTTGGCGTTCTTTCGATTCCGATTCTTGAAATACCGGCATTCTGCAAACGGTTACTCACATAACGGCGCAACATCAAATCTTCCTGCAACTTGACGGAAAAATTCCGTTCATCTATCCAATTTGATGTCCAGGTTTTAATGACCCCAAGGCGAAAACCGATTGGATTTGTTTTCTGACCCAATTATTTTCCTCCGCTTGATTTAATTCTTTCTATCATCGATCTCAATGAAAGAGATATTGTCCTAAATTTCGGAAGTGACCCGAATTTGGATATGAGTCGTCCGCCTGCGAATTCGCATGACACGCCCCATGGATGCGGCACGAAATCGTTTCAAAGTAGGACCCTCGTCAATCCGGACTTCTTTAATAAATAATTTTTCCGGATCAACTTTTTCCGAAACTTCCTTTTTATTGATCAAATTTGCTACCGCAGAACGCAGTACCTTTTCCACAGGTCTTGCTGCCGCTTTGGGAGTAAACAGCAGGGTATTGATTGCATCATCAACCTGCTTACCCCGAATCAGCTCGGCAACCCGGCGAACTTTCCTCGGTGACATGCGAACATATTTACCATTTGCAACAGCTTCCATCTTTCATTTATCTCCAATACTTGAGTTCTTATCAGTGCCTTACAGCAGCTTTTTCACTCTTTCTCCCGGCATGTCCCCGAAAAGTTCTTGTCGGTGAAAACTCCCCCAATTTATGACCGACCATATTTTCTGTTATAAAAACCGGAATAAATTTATTTCCGTTGTGGATGGCCAGCGTATGCCCGACAAATTCAGGGGAAATCATTGAACGGCGTGCCCAGGTTTTTACCACCTTTTTGCTGTTCGAGGCATTTAAATTTTCAATTTTGCTCAATAATTTTTCATCAATATACGGACCTTTTTTGATGGATCTTGGCATCTCTCACCTCAAACTATTTACTTTCTACGTTTGACAATATATTTATCCGAAGTTTTTTTGCCCCTCGTTCTCATCCCTTTAGTCTTCCATCCCCACGGAGATGTAGGATGACGCCCACCGGAACTCTTTCCTTCGCCACCACCCATGGGGTGATCGATAGGATTCATGGCAACTCCGCGCACCCGGGGCCGAACTCCCAACCATCTTTTGGCGCCCGCCTTACCGATGACACGATTTTCATGATCCAGATTACCAACCTGGCCGATTGTTGCACGACAGCGTTGATTGACCAGACGAACTTCACCGGATGGCAATTTTAAATGGGCATAATTACCCTCTTTTGCCAGAAGCTGCGCATACGTCCCGGCACCGCGCGCCAACTGACCGCCCTTGCCAATTTTCAGTTCGATATTATGAACAGATGTGCCAAGAGGAATATTGGCCAGCGGCATACAATTTCCAACCCTGATCTCAGCCTTTTCACCGGACATCAGCATATCGCCAACTTTCAAACCGTTTGGATATAAAATGTAGCGCTTTTCTCCGTCTTTATAAACCAAAAGAGCAATGAAGGCAGAACGGTTTGGATCATATTGAATCGAGGCAACCCTCGTTTCAATATCATCCTTATTTCTTTTAAAATCGACGACCCGATAGTGCCTCTTATGCCCGCCTCCGCGGTGACGGCTGGTGACACGGCCCAAATTATTCCGCCCCCCGGATTTCTTTAAAGGCCGCAATAAAGATTTTTCCGGTTTCGTATCTGTGATTTCAGAATAATCCAACGTCTTTCTGAATCGCAGTGTCGGAGTAACTGGTTTATATCCCTTCAGTGGCATTTATTCCTCCAAGTCGTACAAATTTTTACAATATACATTTGCCTTTTATGCTCCGGCAACAAATTCAATTTCATCATCTTTAACAAGTGTAACAATTGCCTTCTTCCATTGAGCCCGCTTTCCTTCAAAACGTCCCATCTTGCGCACCTTGCCGCGAACAATCATGGTTTTCACACCGGTAACGGTCACATTAAAACGATGTTCAACCGCATTTTTTATTTCTATTTTATTGGCCGGCCGGATAACTTCAAAAGCGTACTGATTGGCCAACTCTTTCAGATTAGTCATCTTTTCCGTTAAGATCGGCCGCACGATGACATCATTGGGGTCCCTCATGGTTTGAACACCTCTTGTAATTTTTCAATTGCACTCTGCTCAATTAACAGAATTTCATTATCCAATAAATCGTAAGTGGAGGCATGTTGCACAATGTGGACGGAAACATTCGGCAAATTCCGGCTGGAACGAAAAACGTCCTGCTTCTTTTCACTCAGCAAAAGCGTGATTTTTTTATTCTCTATTTCCCATTTTTTCAATAATGAGAGAAATTCTTTCGTTTTCGCTTCCTGCAACGTAACATCTTCCACTACCAGAAGCGCCTCATCCTTAACTTTGGCTGAATAAACAGATTTCCTTGCCAGCGCTTTTACTTTTTTATTTACTTTCTGATGAAAGTCATGCGGGCGCGGACCAAAAATTGTCCCGCCGCCACGCCATATCGGAGAACTGTTTGTTCCCGCACGGGCAACACCCCGGCCTTTCTGCTTCCATGGTTTTTTCCCACCGCCACTGACCAAAGCCCTGTTTTTTGTCGCTGCATTCCCCTGCCGGGCATTTGTCATAAGCGCTTTTACATCCAAATAAACTGCATGTTCATTGGGTTCAATCTCAAAAATATGAGCCGGAAGTTCAGCAGATTTCTGCTCTTTGCTGCCGTTTAATTTATAGAGAGCTGTTTTCACTTCAACCTCTAATTTTTCTTTATTTCAACGATACTGTTCACAGAGCCGGGCACGGAGCCACGCACTAAAAGTAAATTCTGTTCCGGCACAACTTGAACCACAACTAAATTTTTAACGGTTATTCTTTTGCTGCCCATGTGTCCACCCATCCGCATCCCTTTCATCACGCGTGACGGATACGATGATTGTCCCACGGAACCGGGGGCACGCATTCTATCACTCTGTCCGTGAGTCTTCGGACCACCGCCAAATCCATGACGTTTCATAACACCCTGAAAACCTTTTCCTTTGGAAGTTCCGGAAACACTTATCAAATCTCCCGACGTAAACAGATCAGGCCCGATCTGATCACCAATCTTGACCTTTTTATCAATCTCGAAATTCCTGAATTCCCGGAGATAATACATCGGTTTTATATTGGCCTTTTTAAAATGTCCCAACAAAGGTTTTGTGGTGCGGATCTCTTTTTTTTCTTTTAAGCCAATTTGCACTGCCGAATAACCATCAATTTTCGAGGTTTTAATCTGGCTAACATAACAAGGACCAGCCTCGATAACGGTAACCGGGATATTTTCACCATTCTCGCTAAATATTCTGGTCATTCCTACTTTTCTACCGAGCAAGCCAACCATTTTTTTTTCCTTTTCCAACAAATCTATTTGAACACAAATCGAGACCAATTAGTGTCTGACCGAAAACTCTGAAAAACAGTAAAAAACGTCATTCCTGCCGTGCTCGAAGCAGGCGGAAAATCCAATAAGATCATAAACTTATAGATTCCCTGCCTGCGGCGGGCAGGCCGCTTTCGTCTGTCTGCCTCAGGCACGGCGGGAATGACAGAAGAGTGGGGTTTTCGTTCAGGCACTAATTATACTTTTATCTCAACATCAACACCGGCGGGCAATTCCAACTTCATCAGGGAATCGATGATTCTAGGCGTGGAATTAAGAATGTCGATCAGGCGTTTATGAACACGGGTTTCAAACTGTTCCCGCGATTTCTTGTCGACATGGGGAGAACGGTTAACGGTATAAACCGATCGTTTTGTTGGCAAGGGGATCGGACCGGAAATCATCGCACCGGTTGATTTGGCAGTACGGATGATTTTGTCCGTCGATTGATCGATTAATCGATGGTCATACGCTTTGAGTTTAATTCTTATTTTCTGACCCGCCATTATTCTCTCTCCAATCTAATCCTGCTTTTTCCTGCAAACTATTTAATAATCTTACCGACAACACCGGCGCCAACTGTACGACCGCCTTCACGGATGGCAAAACGCAAACCCTCTTCCATGGCGATCTCCGATATCAATTCCACATCCATGGTGATATTATCACCCGGCATAACCATCTCAACACCTTCGGGAAGGGTGATCGAACCGGTCACATCCGTCGTCCTGAAATAAAACTGAG
>CAJVYQ010000079.1 GCA_913009825.1 uncultured Deferribacteres bacterium | reverse complement strand
TGCGTTAAATTTTTTATGAATAATTCTCCTACCGAATCTTATCCTGAATAGATACTATACAGCATATAACCTCTGTTTTGGAATTATGTATTAACGTATTATAACTTATTAAGTTGTGAGGTTGTATGCTGTTTTTTTTATGCCGGTTAACTAACTGCGAAACTTGAGTAATTTAATTCATTTCTTTTCCTTTCCGTTTCTTCGTGTCTCCGATACTTTGTGGGTGAATAGCTACTAATAATCAAATATATGATTGCCTTTCGTATATTTAGCGCCTGTCCGCCGTAGGCTGATGTTTCGTAGACTGAAAAGTAACTGTCTTTCTTAAAAATAGCTGAAGATTCTTTCAACTTGACACCTTTTTTTAAAATCCGTATATTGGGAGAATTATTCAAACAAATCATTTCAGGAGAGATGTTGCCGTGAAAATTTTGTTAATTTACAATCCACAAGCGGGACACAAACGAGCAAAAAAACTTCTACCCTACGTAGAAGCGGAATTCAACAGAAAGAATGTACAATTTGATCTTCGCTTAACCGATTATCCCGAACATGGCATTGAAATTGCCCGTGAAGCAAATTTTAATGAATATGACGGAATCGTTGCAGCCGGTGGAGATGGAACACTTTTTGAAGTGATCAACGGTTACTATCAAAATGAATCGAATAAACGAATCCCATTGGGTGTTCTTCCCGTTGGTACCGGCAACGCATTTGCCCGGGATATGGAATTGGATAATAAAAAATGGCAGGAAGCGATAGGAATCATCAGCCGCAACAAGCCTAAAAAAGTTGATGTGGGACATTTTAAGTCCCATGGTCAGAATTATTACTACCTGAATATACTTGGACTTGGTTTCGTAGCGGATGTAACCAAAACCGCACATAGACTGAAAATATTTGGCAATATTTCCTACACATTTGGCGTTTTTTACCAAATCATTATCTTGAATACCTATCACCTGTTCATCGAGGTTGACGGACAAAAATTGGAGCAGGAAAATATTTTTGTGGAGATTTCCAATACTCGTTACACCGCCAATTTTTTCATGGCGCCGGAGGCAAAAATTGATGATGGCTTGCTGGATGTTACCCTGCTAAAAAAGACTACTCGCAGAAATCTTCTAAAAAGCTTTCCTAAAATTTTTACCGGTGAACATGTTTTTTTAGATGTTGTCGATACGTTTCAGGCAATGAAAATCAGCATCTCCACAGACACTCCCAAAGTGCTCACTCCGGACGGTGAATTAGTTGGCATTACTCCCGTGGAAATAAGATGTTTACAGCAGGATGTCGAAGTGTTTTGGCGGTAAATGAATCCTCAAAAAAACTCATTTTCTTCATCAGACTCTGTCTCGTCCTCTCTTGAAATGTATAACAGCGCCGCTACCGTAAACAACAGAGTCACCCACTGAACGACCAGTCGGCTCACATCCAATCCAATGGAATACCCGGAAGTACCAAATTCATCTTCCTGTTCAACCGACGGAGGGGAAAAAATCAAAGCATAACCTACCGGCTGTTCGATGTACCCATTTTCATTACCTGCGGTTATTTTCCACGGCGGAATCAGGCACATTAAAATGATAAGAATGACTGCAATCAGAGAAATCACTTTTTGCTTTTTATTCATATCTCAGACCTTCCAAAGGAACTGTTGACCTTAAATATAAAAACAGGTACCGGTTAAAAGCAATCCTAAAATAAATAGATTTCCTTCGGTTCATCCAAGGCAGCGATTATATCTTGTATTCTTACTTCTGATTTCGTAATTTATGAAAAAATTGTAACATCGAGCCTCAAACGATGAGGATAAAATCGGGTAACCATGCGAAAAATATTTTATGGATTTTACTGGGACGATGAAGCGACGGAACTGATTGAAAAATACTCGGAACATCTGCCGATGATCAAAAATCTCTGGCTGGAATCGGAGCATTACATTCCGCACAAAGAGAATGAAGTGATCAATATTCAGATCGAAAGATTCACCGGGAATACCGTTGAAGCGGCTGTGAAGAAAATCAGAAAATTTGTTACACTCAACCAGGTCAGCAATAAAACCGGTGAAGCACAATTAAGTGTTAACATCATGCTCTGCCTGATCGATCCGGAAAAAGTGAATAATTTTCTCAATGAAAACGCAAAAATGATTGCTGCCGAACAGAAATAAAAGGACCTTTTTTTGTGAGGCAGCAAAAGCGAAGCATTTTTCACTATTCTTTTGGCTGTAGGAACGATACGGTAAAATTTGCAATTGCTGAAAATTGAGCCACCGAGCGGATTCGAACCGCTGACCTGCTGATTACGAATCAGCTGCTCTGCCATCTGAGCTACGGTGGCTTTTATGAACACTGAAAATATAAAGAAATTCTACTCAGATTTCAACAGAAATATTTCCCGGTTTTCACCGATACCCGATCTTTTCCACCCGAAACGGGATAATAAGCAAGAAACACAAATTAATCATTGCAAAATATTTTTCATTTCATTATTTTAATAAAATAAAAATTCTCACAAGCATCCTGAAAAATGCTCAGCAAATTAAATTGATGAAAGGAAACGACCATGTTCACACTATTTTCTCGTTCACAAAAAGGAATCGGACTGATATTCTGTTTCTTATTTTTATCGATGACCCATGTAACCAGCGCCCAGGACTCAACTTACATCCGGCAGCACTACACCAAATATGAATATCAAATCCCCATGCGGGACGGAGTAAAACTGTTTACAACCGTTTATGTCCCCAAAGATAAATCAAAAACCTACCCCATTATCTTGAAACGCACTCCGTACAGCGTGCGGCCGTATGGTCTGGATCATTACATTAACCGGATGGATAATCAAAGAAAACGGTATTTTCAGGAAGGCTATATCATAGCCTATCAGGATGTCCGGGGGCGGAATATGTCGGAAGGCACTTATGTAAATGTCCGCCCTTATATTGAACACAAGCGGTCGAACAAAGATATCGATGAAACCACGGATACGTACGACACAGTTGACTGGCTGATAAAACATATTCCTGCCAATAACAAACGGGTTGGGGTCAGCGGTATTTCCTACCCGGGCTTTTACTCCTCCATGGCGGCAATCGATGCTCATCCGGCAGTCAAAGCGGTTTCACCGCAGGCGCCGGTTTCCAAATGGATGGCCGGTGATGATTTTTTTCACAACGGCGCTTTTCTTCTGCCCCATGCTTTTGATTTTTTCATGAGATTCGGCCATGCCCGTGTAAAACCGATGAAAAATTTTCATTTTCGCTTCGATCACGGCACACCCGATGAATATCAGTTTTTCCTGAATATGGGTCCACTCCCCAATGCCGACAAAAAATACATGAAAGGGGAAGTGGCATTCTGGAATACTTTGATGCAGCATGGGCAATGGGATGATTTTTGGGCGGCAAGAAATATTTTGCCTCATCTGAAAAAGATCAAACCTGCCATGTTGGTTGTGGGCGGCTGGTTTGATACGGAAAACCTGTACGGCGCATTGCACACCTATGCCGCCATCGAAAAAAATAATCCCAAAACACAGAACCGGCTGGTGATGGGACCCTGGTCTCACGGAGAATGGGCCGGAAAAAACGGACGCTATTTGGGTGGCATCGATTTTGGTTCCAGAACTGCCGAATATTACACTGAATTTATCGAATTGCCCTTTTTCAATTATTATCTGAAAGGCCGGGGCGAAATGAAATTAGCCGAAGCAAATGTTTTTGAAACCGGAGCAAATCGCTGGCAATTTCTGGATAGCTGGCCGCCAAAAAACAGGGAAAAAACCAATCTTTATTTACGCAGCCGCGGTGGTCTCTCTTTCCGGGCACCGTCCCAGACGCAAAAAGCGTACGACGAATATGTGAGCGATCCGGAAAATCCTGTCCCTTTCACAAACGAGATCAGGCATTGGTACAATCCGGCCTTCATGCTGGAAGACCAACGTTTTACCGACCGGCGACCGGATGTTCTGGTCTATCAAACCGACATTTTAACCGACAGCGTTACGGTTGCCGGCCCGTTCACGGCGACCCTTTATGTCTCCACATCCGGCACAGATTCCGACTGGATTGTTAAATTGATCGATGTTTTTCCGGACACTCTAAGCACGCCAAAATCCAACCCGGGTCACACACCGTTAGGTGGTTACGAAATGCTGGTGCGCGGGGATGTGCTGCGCGGTAAATTCAGAAACAACCTGGCAAAACCGGAACCATTCGTGCCAAACCAGGTCACTAAAATTCAATTTCAATTACAGGATATTTTTCACTCATTCAGAAAAGGTCATCGCATCATGGTTCAAATTCAAAGCACCTGGTTTCCTATGATCGACAGAAATCCGCAAAAATTTGTAAATATTTATCAGGCAAAAGATGAAGATTTTCAAAAGGCCACGCAGAGGATTTATCGTTCTGCAAAATATGATTCTCATCTCACACTTGGTGTTTTGAAGTAAGACGAATATTTTTGAACTGCGAAAAAACTTCCTCAAAACGGTACGATTCATTTTCCGGTTATTTTAACCGATTTCCCGTGCCAAAGCGTTTTGAGGAGGTCTTTTCATTTTAAACGTTATCCCGCTTTGATTTCGACCTGAGAGAGCTGTTCAAAATACTGAACAATGGCACTGTGATCCAACTCAGCTTTACCGTTCTCACATAAACTGTCAATCATCTTTTGAACCGCTATCGTCGATGGCAATTCTACGTGAAGATCGCCGCTTGTTTGCAAAGCGTTGTTCAAATCCTTCCTGTGCAGCTTCAGTTTGAACCCCGGCTGAAACCGCCTGGAAAAAATTAACGGCGCTTTCGCATCCAAAACGCGACTTCCGGCCAGGCCGCCCCGAATAGCCTCATAAACACGCTGCACATCCAATCCGGCTTTTTGTGCCAGGGAGAAAGCCTCCCCTACGGCAGCGATATTCAAAGCAACAATAATCTGGTTGACCAGTTTGGTAAATCCCCCTGAACCAACCGGCCCCATGTGTACCACATTTTTGCCCACACATTGTAAAACCGGCAAGCAGGTTTTAAAAACAGCTTCTTCCCCGCCGACCATGATTGCCAGTGTACCTGCAACGGCGCCCGGTTCCCCGCCACTAACCGGTGCATCTAAAAATTCCACACTTTTTTCCTGTAACCGAACCGCTATTTCACGGGAGACCAGGGGCGCAATGGAGCTCATATCGATTATAATGGTACCGCTCTTTAAATGGAGTAAAAGCCGGTTGATCACTTCCTTCACCTCCGGAGAATTGGGCAACATGGTGATAATTATTTCTGCTTTGTCAGCAACCTCTTTGTAATTCTTACAACTGTAAGCGCCGGCAGCAGTTAATTCCGCCATTTTACTTTTTGTGCGATTAAAAACAGCAAGTTTATAACCGGCTTTCAAAATGTTTTTTGCCATCGGTTTGCCCATAATCCCCAGACCGATGAAGCCGATCGATTTTTTATTATTCATGATACCCTCAATAATTAAAATATCATTCTGCCAATATTTCCACAATTGGAATACAGATATCTTCTATCTTAGATTATAGAACTATTCTTCGCCTATTCAAAACACTCTTTTTTTCAACATGAAAATAATCGCCGCCTCTTCAAAATGCAATTTTTAGCATTCGGTTCCAAGAAAAAAATGTTTTTCATTTCGAAAAAAGTAATAAGAAAAAGATTGAGTTTTCAACAAAATTTATTTATTTTAATCGAATGATATTAATAAATAGAACATCAAATTTGACAAAACATTTATCAAAAGGAGTCATGAATGAAAACCCGGGATTATATCGAAATTGAAGAAAAATACGGCGCGCATAATTACCATCCTCTGGACATCATCATCGAAAAAGGTGAAGGCGTTTGGGTTTATGATATCGAAGGGAACAAGTATTTAGATTTTCTCAGCGCGTATTCGGCGGTCAATCAGGGTCATTGCCACCCCCGCATCATCCGTTCTCTAACCGAACAAGCGCAAAAATTAACCTTGACTTCCCGCGCATTCCGGAATAATCAACTGGCCTATTTTTATCAGGAGCTTGCTGAACTGTGTGAAATGGAGATGGTGTTACCTATGAATACCGGCGCTGAAGCAGTGGAAACAGCTATCAAAACCGCCAGGAAATGGGGCTGCAAGAAGAAAGGTGTTCCTGATGGCAAAGCGGAAATAATTGTGTGCGAAAACAATTTTCATGGCCGCACAACAACCATTGTCGGTTTTTCCACGGAAGAACAGTATCGCGACGGTTTCGGCCCGTTCACGCCAGGATTTGTCGTCGTTCCATTCGGCAATGCGGACGCGATAGAAAAAGCAATTACCCCAAATACGGTAGCCGTTATAATCGAACCGATTCAGGGTGAAGGCGGTGTGGTTATTCCGCCGGATGGCTACTTGGAAGCGTGTGAACAATCTTGCAAAGAAAGAAATGTGTTATTTATTCTTGATGAAATCCAAACCGGGCTCGGTCGTACCGGAAAACTGTTTGCCTATCAGTACGAAAATGTAAAACCGGATATGTTGATTTTGGGAAAGGCGATTTCCGGAGGCGTTTATCCGGTATCTGCGGTTGTCTCATCGAAAGAAATTTTGGGAGTTTTCAATCCCGGAGATCATGGCAGTACTTATGGCGGAAATCCGTTGGGATGCGCCGTTGCCCGTGAAGCATTGAAAGTACTGCAGGAAGAAAAATTAGTGGAAAATGCTTATCGATCCGGACAATATTTCCGTGAAAAGTTAGCGACAATCAACAGTAAACATATCAGAGAGATTCGCGGCAAAGGGTTATTTATCGGTGTTGAATTGAAACCGGAGGCCGGCGGCGCCAGGCGATTTTGCGAAGCGCTTCAGGAAGAAGGACTGCTATGCAAAGAGACCCATGAAGATGTGATCCGCTTTGCACCGCCACTGGTCATTTCAGAAAGTGACTTGGATTGGGCATTTGAAAAAATCAAAGAAGTTCTGGAGACAATATAAAACCGGGGAGAAATCGCGGGGCGGCAATTATTCTCGCCCCGCACTTCAGAATGAAACTGCGATTCACCACATTTTGTCTTCCATTGAACTATCTGAAACAGGGATGGATTTTGAAATACTTCTAATTTTGACTAATCAAATCTTCACTAACCAGACAGTAACGATATTTTAACATTTTAAAAATAAAACCCCCTTCATCCTTCTTTTTACTGTTTTTAATAATACTTAACGTTAATTGATCCTCTGGCTGGATTTTATATCCCGGTTCCAGTTTAATAATTTTCAAACCGCATAAGTTCTCTTTTACCAATAAAGCTTTTGCCTGCCCGATTACTTTTTTTTCTTTGTGAATTTCATAGATCGAATCTTTTTGCACGCCCTGCTCACTGCCCTTATCTGCAACTAACAGATTGTCACTTATTCTCAATACTTTCATTTCTTCTGCCACCTGCTGCGAATATGCCCGGGGAAAGCCAAAGAACACCAACGCAACAAACGAAAAGAAGGCAAGCTTTCTCATCTCTTTTATCCTCTTTTCTGCATGAACTATTCAGGATTCGCACTCTATTCGTATCATTTTAACAAGAATAATACCAAAATAATATTGGCATAACCTATTATTTATTATCTTCTTACGTTATTGTAACTCAACTGTTTTTATTTACTTTTGAGACAATCCATTATATTTGTATTGATTTAATACAGAATTGAAAATCATGTTTATCGGCTTTTGAGGATAAATGCAAAACAGGGTATGTGAAAAACACAAAAAAAAGCAAAAAATTGGAAATTAATTTAGTTTTGTAAAGTGGGCGTTACTGGATTCGAACCGGCGACCTCTGCCTTGTAAGGGCAGCGCTCTGAACCTGCTGAGCTAAACGCCCAAAAATATCACTGATTTTTTATTTTTACACCACCCGGGGCGTTATCCCGATGCGGATCGGGATGACCTCTGCCTTGTAAGGGCAGCGCTCTGAAACAATCGAAGTGAAGCGGAGATTCCGATCCATCGGAACGAGCTGAACGCCCATTGAAATAAAAATAGCGGACAGAATCCGCTATTTTTATTGGCGCGGGGTCGACGAGACTCGAACTCGCAACCTCCGGCGTGACAGGCCGGCGCTCTAACCAGATTGAACTACGACCCCGGTTAGAAAGAACAAAAAACTATTTCTTCTCTTTGTCCTGTTTTTTCTCATAGAAAAGAGCAATAGGGATTACTACACAGTAACCAATCACTAAAATAATCGGAGCTAATGTTCGTGACCAAAAACTATCCCATGGACCCTGGGCAAGAAAAATATATCCAACTATAAGAACAAAAAGCCCGGTAAAGAATAAAAGATAATTTTCTTTTTTCAAAGGCCATTCGAGCGCTTTATTCGCTCGTGCTGCTTGCTTTTTCTTTTTTATATCCTGTTTTTTCATAACTGTAAAATATAAGTAAAGATTTCATTTGAGTCAATAGAAATTTTAATTTTCAGAATTCCTTTTTCTGTTCTCCAAATCCAAAATGGCCCGATCGATTTCCTCTTTATCTGATTGTTTCACTGCAGAACGTTTATATCTCTTTCCATCTTCAATTACCCGCGTAACAGGATTGATCTTCCAGATTCTCCTTTGCCTGATCTGCAATTCTTTTCTATTGATTGTTTTTTTCATTGAACTCACCACGCTTTTTACATTCTTTCCTTCATTTTGTCTGTTAACGAAAAAACCTGCAACGGAGTTCCGATTACAGTTTACAGGAAGTTGACCGATCTAAACCGGGATATCCGATTTTTATATAAGACAAAACCTGCCGCGAGGAATATCCTGAATTAACCAATAGAAGCAGTGATTAGCTTAAAAAACAGAATGGTGATATGCCCTGCTATTCCACCTCTCCTATTTCCGGCCACGGAATATTCCCGCTAACTTTGAAAAGCCGTAGCCAATTTGATTACCTGATAAAATCGCTATTTCTCTGATCAGGCTATTCTTTTGCATCGCATTCAGTTTGTCTGTAGTTTCAATTACTTTGCTCCAGGCGCCCGCCAGTACATACCGTACCGGATAAACAGTCAGTCTGACCAGATCCCCTGTTTTCTCTTTGCTCATACTGAATAATTCATCGAACAATTTTTCTGTAATGTCGGAGACCAAAAATTTTGTAGTGAAAGCAATAAATCCGGGCGACGGGTACAGGGCCTTATTGGATTTAAGATAAACCATTTTACAATAGTTTTCAGTAATCAGGGAAATTCTGGTAAGCAGCGCGGCATTGACAAAGCCGTCAGCCAAAGAACTGAATATTTTATCGGCAAAAGGGATGCTTTTCATCCCGCCCGTAGCAAATTTGGAAAATATCTCATCCGCAGCATAAGTCACACTTTCGGAGCCGCCAATTGCAATAGAATAGTAAACTTTTTTAGCGATCTCCCAAAGATCACGATTGGACACTCTGCCCCGGTAAAAGATAAAAATCTCTTTCACAAGATTCACACTGGAAGACAAAATGAGGATGGCATCCAGAAAACCGTTTTGGGAAATAGTACTGCTGTAAAACAGTGTAGAGACATAACGTTGCCTGATCTTCTCCACTTCCGGTTGTATGAATTTGATAATTTTATCATACACTGCCTGATTATTTTTGATTTCTGAAAAATCAAAATCTTGTTCGAGCAGATATTTATTGCTCCTGAAATTTTTAAGACGTTTTTCCAACAGAGACGCAACGTCTTCTTCCTTCACAGCCGGGGAATAACTTTTGGGAAGTTTCACAATCTGAAAAACCGGAGATATGACAAAATAAATCAAAAAGATTCCTATTGCCAGCAAGCTCGCATAGCCGGCAACCGGATGAATGGAATGAAAAAATTGATAAAAAGAAACGAATTCTTTCAACACAAAATAGAAGAGGACCAAAGTGAAAAACAGAAGGATTCTTTTAAATATTCAGGTGTTTTCTTTCAATCTTTTTCGCCTTGCCGTGAACGACAAGGCTAAGAAATGAAAGGGCGCTAAAGCGTCCTATTTACGATAGCATCCTTCAGGATGCTTTCATGTCTTAGCCTGAGGGTTCACTCTCAGGCGACCTGAATAGTTACGGATTCTTTTAAATATCTTCATGATTGTCTCACTTCTTTCTGATTCCAATCAACCACACACGGAATTTTTCTTGTTCTAAATAAATAGTTCCTTTCTGTTGGATGCAAATAAATATTGTGTCGCTCCTATCAACAGTATTGGATGTCGCTGACATGAAGATTGGTACTATTATCCCACATTGTTTCTTTATCATCTCCTTTTATTCAAACTGAGAGTTGCTTTTTTCCTGTGACCTAATATCTCGATTGCTCCTTTTATTGTATTACCTGAGAAATATAATTGATAATACAACACATCCCCGGAATCAGGAGTCTTGATTGTAAAATAGAGCAAACCTCCCTTATAGATGAAATTGGAAATTGGCAAGTTTTTAATGAATGCATTATCTTAAATTGTACCGGAATGAAAGCCCAAAAAATATGCAGAAAGTGTCATTCCTGCAAAACTTGTCTTCATAAAAATAGGGAGTAGGAATGACACTTAAAGGGAGTTCTCATTTAGCTGCTACGTACTCCAACAAACTTTTTCTACTGGATCTCAGTGGAATCTTCGGTCTGCACTTTTTCGATAAAATAATAGATCAGAAATCCGAACCCGGCAAGAATAAACATGATACCGAAGGTTACTTCATCATGCAGACGGGCAAGTTCGCCTATAATCAAAGCAAGCCCAATGCCGATTAATACCAGTCCCCATTTTACGGAAGACAACTTGTTCATCAGGGCGACATGAGAAAAAAGGTATTCTACTTTTTCATCAACCAAATCTTTGTCGATGAGGCGGTGCCGGACTTTATTGTCAGAAATAATTTTAACGATGAGAACCGGCGCCAAAAATGAAACGATCAACGCAACGATACCCGTAATATCAGCATCCATGATATTCTCCTTCTTCTGTTTGTTTTTCTGTTTTTAATAGTAGACAGAGCAAACGCTGAAAATGTTGCAGAAAAAAAAATTGTTTATATACAGAAGATAACAGAATAAGCGATTTTTTGTAACTCTCTGGTTGTTTGATAAAATCTGCGTACTTTGCGCTCTCTGCATCTCTGAGTTTTTGGGCGTCTGTTTTTAACGCAGAGAAATCGAACCGTATTCTTGCCGGGGTTTTCCTCATCCATCATGTTTCTCTATCCAGCTAATTTTTCTGCAACATTTTCTTCAATTACCTGTCTATTCTATTAGTTAAAATTGGTGTGGTTTATGGATACAGACCGGGAACTGATTAACAAAATAATTGATGGCAATCAACATGCTTTCCGCATATTGGTAGAAGATTACCGGCGTTTGGTGAGTCACATAGTCTACCGTATGGTTGCAGACACTTCCGACCGGGAAGAGTTGGCTCAGGAAGTTTTCATCAAAATCTATCGGAATCTGGCCGGTTACCGGTTCAAATCGAAGTTATCCACATGGATCGGCAAAATCGCCTACAATAGCTGCCTCAATTATTTGCAGAAGAAAAAAGCACCGTTGTATGAGGATCAAATCGATCGAAATGATTTTCAATCGAAGCAAAAAAACATTTCCGGGGCAAAAGATGAATCTTTATCGCCGGATCAACTGTTACAGAATCAACAGGTAAAGACATTGCTGCGGGAAGAAATCAGCCATCTATCGGTACAGCAAAGGACCATCATCACGCTGTTCCATTTTGACGAGATGTCCTACAAAGAGATCGGGGAAATTATGAATCTGCCGGCCGGTACGGTAAAAAGTCACCTTTTCCGCGCCAGAAAAAGATTGAAAGAAAGATTGTTGGCGAAATATAAAACAGAGGAATTTTTTCAATGAGTCATTTAACCGACGATGAAATTCAGGAATATCTGGACAGCCCAGAAGCCGTAAACGTGCAGACTGTGCAAACACATCTTCACAACTGCCAACAATGCCGGCAGCAACTTACATTGTATCGCCAGGTTTTTTCTGTTTTAATTGAAGAACCGGAAACCGTTGTGCCGTACAATTTTGCCGGCCAAATTACGGAAAGACTGATGGCCCTGCAGAATAAAAAATACCACAAATGGGAGTTGTTACTTCTACTGTTCAGCATCATACAGGGAATTGCGCTCACCATTTATTTTGTTGATTTCGGCAAAATTATTTTCTATCTGTCCCGTCTGCAAACAAATTTCTTCACGGTTTTCCACAAAGCTAATGCAGGGTTTCTGCCCATTTTATTTTTTGCCGTCATCATTGTGATATTTTATGGTTTTTTAGAAAAGATTTTGAACCGTTTAAAGGGCAGTCATCTTCTCTGCTGAAACAATTACAGCCAAATTCGCGGCTAAAGATTTTTCTCCCGGCCCGGTTTACTCCATCTTATGCTGACCGAATCCAACTCTATTAATTCAATATCGAAATAGTAAAACAAGGTTTTTCGTAAGTCGATTCGGCGCATCGACCTGCAAAAAGGAACCTATTCATTCTGTGTCTTCCGCATAGCTTTTGCCATCTGTCTCAATAGATTGCGGGGAATGAGTTGAGTTAAAAAGTTAAACTGGCCGCCCTGCAGGCTTTCCCCGCCATCGATAGTAACACATTCCCCGGTGATAAACGGCGCCAGATCGGACAATAAAAACGTGGCCAGATTGGCTAATTCAATATGCTCTCCGTAGCGGCCGGCCGGAATTTTTTTCAAATACATCTCTTCCATTTTTGGATCCGGCATCAATCTTGACCAGGCGCCTTCCGTTGGGAATGCTCCGGGCGCAATGGCATTGACGCGGATGCCGTAAACAGCCCATTCGGCTGCCAGGGATTTGGTCATGGTCAGCACTCCCGCTTTAGCACAGGCCGAAGGCAAAACAAATGCGCTCCCCAGAGAAGCGTACGTGGTAACAATGTTCAGGATGGAACCGTGCTTTTTTCCGCGGATCAAATAATTGCCAAAATGGTGGGTGCAATTGAAGCTGCCCTGCAGCACAATATCGATAATGGTTTTAAATCCGTTGGGAGAAATATCCTCCGCAGGGCTGAGAAAATTACCGGCGGCATTGTTGAGCAAGCTGTCCAGTGCGCCAAAATGAGCTACAATTTTTTCGATCATCTCCCCTAACCGGTCGTAATCACGCACATCAACCGAATACGTAAAAACCTTTTTCCCGATTTGATCCAACTCTTTCTTTGCACGATCCAGGCGCGATTGAGTTCTGCCGCAAATAGCAATATTGGCGCCCAATTGAGCGAACCGCCTGGCCATGGACAATCCTAATCCGCTGCCGCCGCCCGTGATTAAAATGGTTTTTTCTGCTAAAATATTCTGTTTAAACATAATTCACCTCTATCTGTTTATTAAGAACTAAATTGAGCAATTCTCTTGTTTTTGAGCTTGTTTTTGCTATTAAACGAATTTTCGTAACTATTCAGGTCGCCTGAGAGTGAACCCTCAGGCTAAGACATGAAAGCATCCTGAAGGATGCTATCGTAAATAGGACGCTTTAGCGCCCTTTCATTTCTTAGCCTTGTCGTTCACGGCAAGGCGAAAAAGATTGAAAGAAAACACCTGAATAGTTACAATAGTTTTTTTAATACCTTCGTGACGTACTGTCTTTGTGGCAAAAGGAAACCAGGCTGAATAGTTACGAATTTTCATTTTTAATGTAACTTAAATCGAGCGATTCAGCCATTTATAATCTCGTTTTAAATACCAAACGGGTTTTCATTTATTAGTGTAAAATCCATAGAAATCAGACTGGCGATTCAGCGAATCGCTCTGCAATCATTCAATTCAGGTAAAAACAAAGGTGTTACCTGCAAACTCAATTTCATAATTTAACGCAGCAGCAGTATTTTTTGCATCTGCCTGAAACCGGCGGAACCGGCGCGCAAAATGTAAATACCCGCCGGCATCCGGCGTCCGGCATCATTTTTTCCATCCCACCACAAACGCTGCGGATTCTGCCGGGAATCGGCCAAAGCCAGCGTTCTGACTCGCTGTCCCAGCAGATTGAAAATGGAAACGGAGATTTTCTCATTTTTACGAGCAGTTAATTGAAATCCGATTTTGCCGCGAAACGGATTGGGATATCCGCGTGACAACCAAAAATGTTGCGGCTGATGAGACATCCTGCTCTCTTTTACATCTGAGATGTAGTCATCCTGAACGATTCGAATATCATCAATCCACCAGCCGGGCAAAGGCGTTTGTTGCGTCTGATCGGACACAAACCGAAACCGGAACAAACAGTTTGATCGGCCGAGAAACGGTTGCAGGGAAATCCGTACCAATTGCCATCGAGATTGAAATCCGGAAAACGGACCGGCAATTTTCACCCAGGGATTATCCCCGGTTTTGATCTCAATAAAACCGGCATCCCCGTTTTCAACCGCCCATCGAGAATAGAATTGCAGCTCGGCCCGATTTGCCCGCCTGAGATCGATGGAATCTCTACAGCTAATTGTACCATCCAGATTGTTTTTATAGGTTGTAAAGGGCGCCGTAGTAAGGGAATATTTATCGGTATGCGATTGCAGAGAATCCAGGCCCCATACACCGGACTCAATTTTCCACGCGCGCAAACCGGTTTCAAAATTTTCGCGGCCGATAATGAAACTGTACCGTCCGCTTACCGTTTCATTGGGTGGATTGGCGACGTCTTCGGCCCGCAAATAATAGAAAATCGTATCGCCGTACGAAAAATTCCCCAAAATTTCTCCGATAAATCGATCCCTAAAAGTGTTGTATTGCACCCGTACGGAATCCGGCCTATTTCGGTTGAGCCGGTAAAAAAGAAACAACTTGGCAGAATCCAGCGCCACATTGTCCCGGATAAGCCAGTCAACCGTATATTTATTACTCAGTTTTAATACCGTTCCCGGAGGCTGATGAAAAAGCGCGGGGGGGTCATCATCCCGCCCCACTTTGAACGTGAAAGGTTCCTCTCTGCCGGAAACCGGGAAATACCAGGAATAATCCGAAGCATCAATACGGAAAAAGTAATGAAAGTCACCGGTCAGGTCTGACAGCAACATCTGTCCTGAAAATATCCTTTCATTCCGGTTCAACTCCTGCTCGATGAAACCGGTATCACCGGGAACGCTGTAAAAAAGGTTCACTTTCTGCGGCAGCGGCCGGCCGGCTGCATATTCCGCAGATACAGAAATCACAGAAACCGGTTCCATCCGGTCACGAACCGGCTGATGAATGAATGGCAGTAAATAATTCAAAATTCTTGTCAGCAAAAGACCACGGATAGAATCGCTCTCCGCCGGATTTTTTTCATTCTCCGAACCGATATCTTCCAGGCCAAATCCTGTGTAAACCGTTTTATATTCGCCCGAAAAGAAAATACCCGCCGTGCCTTGCTGCTTTTTGTAAAGTAAAAAAGACCTTGCCGGAGCAAGCGGTTCAATTAAATCCGGTCTGAGTGAAGCAGCGGATCGAAACAGATTGAATGCCAATTCATTTTTAATGAGTTCTCCGGGAATGGCAACAATCTGATTATCCCCGGCAGTATCGGCAAGGTAATCCGCATGCAGTACCGAGCGATAAAATTGCCGGGCTTCTTCACTTGTATTCCGGCTGACGGGATCCATCAAATCCGAGCCGATATCCTGCCCGGACAAAAACAAACTGCCGTGAGTATTCAAATAATTTGTGAGCGCTGTTAAATCAGAAGATGTGAGTACCGGCAAAACATCACCGCAAGCCCAGAGAATCACGGGAAAATTCTGCAACAGGGAACTTTCCGGCGAACCGAACCGATTTGGGTTCCAGTAAGCAAAGGGGATTGTCAAATTATTCAGGATATTTGTGTAAACTGTTTTCCTGCTGTTTTCGCCATCCCCATCATCAACAAAAAGGATGGGAGCCTCGCCGGCCTGCAATAGAATAGTATCCGAACCGGCTGCTATGTTTTCACCGGAATAAGCGATAACCAATTGGAAAAAATCTGTCTGCAACTGCTCGGGAACGGTGAACAGAAATGGCTCCGAAACGGTAAAATCGGAATCGGCAGGCGCCGCAATTGTTTGCGACTGCCGCTGCCAAATCAAATCAGGTTCAAGAGGAGCATGCAAATCAATTTGCACAGCGGCAGAACCGGCAAGTGAAAGATTAGAAAAGGTCAGATAAACCGATACATTGCTTCCCCGCGCTACTATATTCCTGCCGTTTACGGTGCCAATAAGTGAGTAATTTTTTAAAGCAAGGTTCACCGGGGCAGACTGCAATTCCTTCTGTGTCACGGCATTTTCCGCATCGACCCGGCCCGAGCCCAATTTATTGCGGAAGGCAGGGTTCAAATCATCGATGGCTGTAGCGGAAAATACGGTTTGCCGCATAACACGGGCCGACGACCACTGCGGATGCAAACTCCAAATCAGGGCGGCAACGCCGGAGACAATGGGCGCGGCCATAGAGGTTCCACTTAAATAATCGTAACCGGCGCCGGGCACAGTGGAAAAGATATCCACACCCGGCGCAGCAAGATCGGCGGTTCTGCCAAAATTACTGAAACCGGCGATGTGATCATCCTGATCCACCGCCGCAACGCCGATCACATGATGATAACCGGCCGGGTAAATTATTTCTTCCGCATCATTATTTCCGGTGCCGGCCACAACCATACTCCCCTGGCGATAAACCCAGTTTAGTGTTTCCTGTTCAAACAGCGAAGGCGAACCCGTTCTTCCCCAACTAAGATTAATCACCCTCGCTCCCATTGTAACTGCATAGACGATGCCGCGAAACGCTTTCACGCTTTCCAAACTGTCCGGTTCGTCATCTCTGGCCACTTTTACCGGCAAAATTTTACAGCGCCAGGCAACGCCGGCAATTCCGGTACGGTTATCCCCGCTGGCCGCGGCTATCCCGGCAACATGCGTGCCGTGAATGTGGGCGGGTAAAGCCGGATCGCCGAAAGAGGGATCGGGATCGTCTTCGGCAAAATCGTAACCGGAAACATCGTCGATAAAACCATTATCATCGTCATCCTGCCCCGCAATACCCTTAAATTCGGCCGGATTGACGGCATAATTTTTTTCCAGATCCGGGTGGGTCAAATCAAAACCGTTGTCTATTATTGCGATGATGATCGTGGAATCTCCTCCAGTGGAATCCCAGGCTGCGGGAGCATGAATCTGCCGGAGATAGTGCTGGTTTATCAGCAGGGAATCGTTGGGCACATAAACAAAAGAGAAACGATAAACAGGTTCCACCGCACTGATTTGCGCAACGGATTGCAACACGCTCCTCACTCTGGCAAACGGGATTCTCCGATCATAATCCAGGACGAAAAACTGGTCTAACGGAGAAATATCCACCCGGTTTCCTGCTGCCGGATTCCTGATGAAAGGAACCAACCAGGTTGAACCGATTTGTGCACGAACCCCGGAAAATTGCCGGTTGCCGTTTAAAGCAGCAAGCTTTTGCAATCCGTCTCCGGCTGGGGACTGATAGAGAATAATCACTTTGCCCGGAACACCCCCCTCCGGTTCCTGAGCAGCGCCGCTCCCCGGAATAAGTGAGAAGACAGCAGCGAAACAAACCGTGCAAAACATTACTCTGATTCGGAGCGATATCCGGCCGTAGATATAATCGTAACCAAACGATTTTAATAAAACGATGGCCAGGGTTTCAACATCCGATTTGGTGGTTTTAGACATACAATTTATCGTCTTTCCAATTTAATGGATTATTTTTTATATATTCGGAAATTCGGATATATTCGTTTTCATTGCAAATAATATGTTCCCAATAATTGCGTTGCCACAATTTTCCATTGAACCGTTTCCAATAATCATTTTTTACACCACGGATATATTTTACGGTGGTAATGGATTGGAATGCCCCAACAATATCACCAACCGTTTTGCCCCCCGTAGGGGCAACCCCTTGTGGTTGCCCCATTTGCCCCATTTGCCCCGTAATATTTTTGTTTGGTTTCACATTATTGGGGGCAACCACAAGGGTCGTCCCCACGATTTCCATGATGGCATGGAAATGGTTGGGCATAACCATAAATTCATGCAATTTTACATTTGGGAAACGTTCCGGAATTGAAATCCATTCATGATGAACCATTATTCCGGCGTCATTCAATCCCATAATTTTATTCCTTATTCTACCGAAAAAATGTTCCCGATCCTGGGCGCATACGGTGATAAAATAAAAACCCGGTTGGGAATAATCGTATCCTTTTAACCGGATGGAACGACGGTGGTGGATTTTGGGATTGTATTTTGCCATTTTTATTATCCTGTTTTTGTCCTTATCTGGAAAAGTTGTTGAGGCAGCCACAAGGCCGGCCCTAATATTTTTACCCGCACTTCACCGCTCATCTGTTTGGGCAATAAAGTGCCGCGCAGTTTTTCGAGCGTGCGGATTTGGCCCAAATTGAATATTACCCTTTCATATAAAAGCAGCAATTGTTCGGAATACTCAATAATCTGGTTTTCATTAATTGCAGGAAATTCACAGTTTTCAATTCTCGTTCCACTGATATTCGGCTGTGCACTTCCCGTTGCTGTATTTTTAATATAATCTCAGACCTCGATAAATTTGATAAATATTAGGTTGAATAACCGGACAAAAATCATCATGAATTTGCACTATATATTGCGTAAGAACTTGTTTTTTAGTTTAAAATCAAACATGCAGTGTTCAATTATTAATGGATTTTCTTACAATTGACTAGTAAACAAGAACTTAATAAACAATAAAACACCTGATTTAACAAGGTCTGACTTTAGGATATTCTTCATTTATTATTGATCCTAAAATTCTAGAATAAACCGAAAAAAAGTATTACCACAAAATTTAGTTGGATTTAAGCAAATCGGGTATACATGCTCTGTTTTTCAAATGCGATGAATAATTTATCAAGAAAGCCTTTCTCACGTACCATTTTTTTGAATTTCTTGGAGAGAGAGAATTTATTAGTATTTTTGTTATTTACATCCTCCCTCACTTTGAGAACATCCACCTGAGCAAATTTTAGGGCAATTTTATGTTCATTGCCAAAGATTAATCTGACATAATTTTTATTTTTCAGATTCATCACCAATGGGGTAGAAGGATGCATCGTTGTTAATATTTTTTTCATCGATCCGTTTCCGGTAATTCTTTGGTGACTATAAGAAAAAACACGAAAATGTTGCTCGATAATGTTGTTAGTGCGATTTATAAAGATTAACCGTTTTTTCCCCTTTATTTCGACTTCAATTGGGCGTGATAAAAGCATTGTATGATATTTATCCATTCGCTTCTGAACCAATTGGAAGCTATTCTGCATCACCTTGTTCTTTGACATAGCAATTTTCCCGGCCAAATACTGATCGAAATTATCAACGGCTTTTTCAATGGCTTTTAACTCTTTGGCAGAACCGGAAATTCCCAAATCAGACAGACCCCGGTGATTTTCTTGAGGCGCAACACGAAGGGCACGACGTAATTTTTCAAACACTTCAACTTTGGTCTGGTAATGTTTGACAATCAGACGAAGCTTTTTGTCGTTCGTGATCTCAAACATGCATTTGTGCACGCTCCAGATTATTTTAGTCTGTTTGGAATCATAAGGGAATAAGGATAATAATTTTTCTATTTGCTTGAAAGCCTTTTGCAGACGAAAATAAAACTCCAGGTAACTTCTGTCAAATGGAAAGCCATAGCCGTTTCCGGCTGAGGAATAATCCAGTATCCAATAAATGAGGCTGTAGACCAGCGGCTCAGGCGATTGATTTTCTGCCGTAATCTGTCCTGTTTTTCCTAAATCCTGAAAAATCTTATCCAGAAATGATCGGCCGTATTTATTCTCTAACTCTCGCTTCACAGCCTTCAATTTACCGGAAACACCGGCTTTGGATAGTCCTTTTCGAAGAACATTGTTTTCTTCTTCAAATAACAATTTGCCGATCATGCTAAGAAAATGGAAATGACAAATATAATGAGGACAATCCGGGAATACCTTGTTGACTGATTTCAACATCCCTTTCCCCATATCGGTTATAACGGCATGAGGAAGTCCAAATTGATCCTTCAAAGAGATTAAAAATTCCACAAGGTCCGTCTCATTTTCACTCTTAAGCTTGGCAGATTGTAAAACAAATTCGCTAATCTCATCAATGCTGGAAGTTAATTTCGGGCTATCCCCTTCGCAACTGGAATCCAGGTGTAGGATATAACCTCCCTGTGTTTGAATATAGGATTTTATCTGTTCCATATTTTCCTGATGCACCATTGATAAATAACTGATAAATTTTACCGTCTGCAATAAAATCTCACTACTGGAAATGGAAAGATTAAACTTTTATCTGAAATGATTTCTGATTTCCTCTACCTGACGGTGATGAAGAAATCGTTGCTTGCCTATTTCCACGATAGCATCATAGGCAAAATTACTTCCGGCGGGAACGATTCTCTGCAGATCGCCGGATTTAAATACACCCAAATGTCGGTGTTCGGGACAATAAAGCTCAGTATGATGGGCCTGAAATGTGCCAATAATCGTTGAGTGTACCGTTTTGTTTGAAGTCTTCAGTACCTTTAATGGCTTCCCATCGATCGGGCAGACCTGTTGTTCGGCGCGAAAATCCAATACTTTTGTCCCTGAAATTAATTGCCCGGGACGATTCAACCAATTCAACTGCCGGCGAAATAAGTCGATCAGATTTAATAGGCCGGAGTTTTTTTTACACCGTGTTCTTTGAAAAAAGATTCAACCGATTCGGTTGTGGCTTGGAGATGTTTCTTTTGCAATACCCGTACCAATTCTTCATAGTTGGCCTTCGGGTGATCCACATAGTAAACCAAAAGTTCAATGGCCGCTTGGGGAGTCAACGGTTCATGAAGGGTGTAATAAGCAAGCTGGTTTTGGTAGATGCTCTCCTGTCTCGACAAATAGATGAATCCTCTTCCCCGTTTGATGTGGTTGAATGTCCCTTGCTTGTGAAATAAATGGACCGCAGCATAGCATTTCATCCCCAATATCTCCGATAGCTGGCTGACGGTTAACCCGGCCTTGCTTTCATCAACCAGTCGAATCATCGTCTCCTTTAAAGTGTCAAATCGGGAAAAACAGATATGATCATGACACCAGATCCCATACGAATTAAATCTGACCACCGATGCAATGGTGTAATATTGGCTGTTGTGCGTATAACTGCTGTAGTAGCCCACTTTCTTAAGGACTCTTCTGGCCGTAATTTCCGAACGCCCCAAACAATCCGCCACGGCAGAAATAGGAAGCACCTTATGAATATGAAAAAGTTCTTCGATAACTCTGGTCTTATCGGATTTCATCGTGTCCGCTCCCAATAAATGAGAATGTATTAATGCTAATTACAGCTAAACCTACCATCAATACATAATCATTATTTTGACCAAAATCAAGAAAAACTTTTTATATTAGGTTTTCAAAGAACAATAACTACCCAATTATTTCTATAGAAATTATGCCGATTATCTCTGTTTCTCATTTTTGGATTATTCTCCAAAAAATAAGATTAAGTATTGATAACCCTTGAACATAATTACTTGTTTTTTTGTAATCCCAACTGTATTTTGTGGCAATACAAAAGAAATGTTAAATATGTTAAATGATGAATCCGTAGGGAGGGCGGACAAGTTGTTGAATTTTTAATGAAAGAAAGAAATAAAACCACAGAGCACAAAGGAAAATGGTGCTAATTTTAAACAAGTTTCCTACTGAATGACAGCACTGGCTTGGGTGCTGGATATTCAATAAAACTCTTATTTTATAAAATACGCTTCGATCTCCTGAATATAGGAAACATGAATGGTCTCGCCTGGGTATTTATCTTCCAATATTTTTCTTTTGTCTTTTAGTTTCTGCATATCATGGGAGATAAATAGTGTTTTGCCGCAGTAAAGTATGTGAAGGTTTTTGCCCATAAAAACAGTTTCCATGGAATCATCAGAAGAACCTTTTTTTTCCATTATGCACCTTTTTTAGA
>CAJVYQ010000078.1 GCA_913009825.1 uncultured Deferribacteres bacterium | reverse complement strand
AGTGTTATCCACATATCAACAAAAAGAAAAAAGACAAAAAGAAGCAAAAAAAGAAAAAAGAAAAACTACTACTACAACACCACCTTAAAATTAGTTAATTTTTGTCTTGACATTGGGGTCCACTTATGAGACTGGTTTACCCAAATTCGGCTGGAAAGTTTTAATCGAACTATGGTAGGATTGAAACTTTATTTTACCAACAAAGCTCATTTTTTCTACCTTTGTTTTAATCGAACTATGGTAGGATTGAAATCCATTCAAGAAAAGGAATACGTACTATTATATCTCCGTTTTAATCGAACTATGGTAGGATTGAAATGAGGTTATGTGCGCATGGTGGAAACTTACGGAGGGCGTTTTAATCGAACTATGGTAGGATTGAAGCTGCCCACAGTCAACATAATGTCCTCCATTGTAATTCCCACAATTATTTTTGCCCAAAATTCGGTCATAAAATAATCCCAAAAAGGGATTAAATAATGTCAAGCCGGTGATTAAACAATTAGATATTTCTTAGTCTATGTTTTTTAGAAGGGCAAATAGTTTTCAGGTTCCCATAGATGCAGGAAATGATGATTTGCACCTGACATTCATAAATAAAAAACACATTTAGGTGTTGTTGACAGAAGTGTAACCTTCCGGTCATTGGGTAATTACAAATTTTGTTAAATATTCAGCCTGCGAATAAATACAAGTTCTATCAAAATTCACTTGCATTTGGGAAAAAGGAGTATATATTCATACAAACATGTCTATTTTACAAACATGTTTACGATTAAGTTATAGAAATGAAAAGTCTTTGTTGAAAAAAAGGATTGCTTCATGTTTCAGGTAATTGATCTTTAAAATAAGCTGAGGAAACCGATTTTCAACAAAAAAATATTTGAACATATTACGTATGGTTGTCGATCTAACCAAAAAGCTTGATAAAATTTTTCATGAGCGCGCACGGCTCGGTGTAATGTCTATTCTGATCGCCTCTGCCGAGGGAGTGTCTTTCTCCGAACTCGCCAAAAAACTGGAACTAACCCGCGGAAATCTCAGCGTGCATATTCGAGTTCTGGAAGATAACGGTTATGTGGAATCAAAAAAGGAATTCGTCGACCGGAAACCGCGGACGACTTTTCGGGTGACAAAATCGGGCCGTAAAGCCTTTGAAGAATATCTTAAATTATTAGAACAGATCGTAAAAAGTGTGGGTAAATAAATTCAGGTTAAAAAAATGAATCAAAAAGAGGCTTTGAATCAAATAAAACTTATCCGCGAAATGATGCAAACAGCATCACAGAAATTTCTCTTTTCGCCCTGGCAATGGATTGAGTGGGGAATTCTCGTCATCCTCGGTTGCCTCTTTACTTACTGGCTGCAAAACCACGGACAACCCAACCACATCATATTTCTCTGGATTTCCATTTTCATCGCAGGTGGGACACTTGAGGTTTATATATGGACAGTAACCGCCCGTAATCGCGGGGTTGAGCCTTTCAATTCTTTCATCCTTAAACTGTGGGGTGTTGCCTATTCAATTATGATAATGGGTGTTATCCTGACAATTGTGTTTATTGACTTGAATCAACTTTTATACATCCCCGGTTTGTGGCTGATGACAATTGCAGTTGTGATGTTGAGTTTTTTCTTCATCGCCGACAGAAAGGACCTTCTTATCTTTGGCGTAGTCCAAATGATCGGTGGTATTTTAGCGGTATCCATCCTGAAACATTATGCTTTTGCAGAATATTCCCAAAACAAAACGAACAAAACGAGCTGTTGAACTACTGGAAGCAGTGAGCTTGGGGGACAGAGTCGATAGTCGTCCTGCGCAATTATCGGGAGGGCAGCAGCAACGTGTGGCAGTTGCCCGCGCCCTGGCATCGCGTCCAAATTTTGTTCTGGCGGATGAGCCGGCGGCGAACCTTGACTCTCACGCCGCCGAATCTCTGCTTGACATGATGGATCAGTTAAACAAGAATTATGAAATGACTTTTGTCTTTTCCACGCATGATCCGCGGGTCATCAAACGCGCGCGCCGCGTAGTAACGTTAGAAGACGGCGCCGTTAAATCTGATGTTGGGCGGTTAGACGCCATTGAATAGCAATTTTAAAGCAGGAGAAGAGAATGTACATTCTGTTTTTCGTTTGCCTATTGGGTGTGATTGCGGCAATACCGCTTCATTTTATGTCAATCGAGCACCTGAGACTTCAAAAAAAGTACGGAAATGAGGAAGGAGTAAAAATTAGTGAGATTTATGGTCGATTGTCAGCTTATTTGTTGTTTTTCTCTTTGATAGGAATCTGGTTTTCGTGTCAACCCAAATTTACCGTTCCGATTTTTCAAAATTTATCAATCTTGATTCCGGTTGTCAATTTCTCCATTCCATGGATTCACCTGATAATATCTGCACTTTTCATTTTGCCGGGTGTTTGGCTTTTAAGCAATTCGGTAAGAGGATTATCACGCAGAGTGTCAGAGACGCATCGACCGGAGAAAGTTATTACCGCGGGTATTTATGCCGTTGTTAGACATCCACAACATCTTGGCTGGTTATCAACACATGTGGGCTTTTCTTTTCTGTTATCTGCATGGTACTCCTTACTCTTTACTCCTTTGTTGGTTGGACTACTTTATCTCATCTCGAGGAAAGAAGAGGAAGAGTTGATCAGAGAATTTGGTGAAGAATATGAAAAGTATAAGAAAAAGACGCCAATGTTAATACCGGGATTGAGAAACAACGTAACTATTTAGCCATGTGAAGAATAGAACACTGATAACACGCCTGCCCGACTCAGGCGGGGATGACACTGATTTTCGCGGATTTAATCCGTGTTTATCCGCGTAATCAGTGTCATCTGTGTTCTATTTCGTGTTTCTAATCAGTATTTTTCATTTGGCTAAACAATAACGAAACAACTGAGTTAAACAGAGCAGCTCTTTTTTTCTGAGAAACTACAAATCTCAAATAAACTTCTCTATCAGACCTCGTTAAATTTGATAAATATTAGGTTGAATAACGGGACAAAAATCATCATGAATTTGCACTATATATTGCGTAAGTACTTGTTTTTTAGTTTAAAATCAAACATGCGGTGTTCAATTATTCATGGATTTTCTCACAATTTATTAGTAAACAAGAACTTAATGAACAATAAAATACCTGATTTAACGAGGTCTGAATATAATTCCGCTAATAAAGTCTTGTTTTTCAAATTATTATTTTCTTCTTTTTCTATTAAATCATAATCTGACGCACTCGTAAAAAGTCAAAGCACTATTTGAATTATTTTGGGCAAATATGACTGAAGTTTGAGCTTTCGTTCATTTAAAATGCCTCTCCAGGATTCCATACCGGGGAAACATGAATTATCACGAGTTTTAATCTCTACCATTTTTTATCTTATCCTTCTGTTTTATATAAAGATAAGTGTTTTTATCTTTAAATGCAATAGTTATTCTTGCTTATCCTATTTATTATTAATTACTTAGAATGATGTATGACTTTTTACGAGTGCATCAATAATGGTTTTCTTTGTGAATTTCGTGGCTTGCCTGCCCGACGCAGGCGGGGTGTCTTCGTGGCAAAAAGAAACCAAGCTGAACAGTTAACCATTAGTATTTACTAAAATGCAGCGGGAGGCGCTTTCCCGGCAGTGTGATTCGGCGAATCGCGTTACATTGTTTAATTTTTTTGCAGTGTTCAAAAAAATAAATCCGTGATTTTGCAAAAAACGTATAAAAATGTGCGGAACAAATATCTACCTGATTGGTTATACATCTTTAAATATGCCATTTATTCAAACAAAATTTTACTTGACAGGGAAATAATTTTTGAGTATTTTTACTACCAATATAGTATAGGGTGCTGTTTTTTTTAAATGTTTTTTTTCTATTTTATCCCGGACAGTTCAGCGAATTGTCCGGTGTTTTTTTCCTTTAATTGATAATTTGCCTCACAAACCGAAGGGGTAAATCATGAAACCAGGCAAGAAATTTTTAAAAGTTACCACTATTATAATCATACTTTTGCTGCTTTCCGCCGCCGGTTATCTAATCTTGAAGAAATACACAGGCAGAGCTGCGGATTCCGGTGCGGCCGTTACCCCGGAAGAAGGAGAAAACAAAGCGGCGGATCTGCCCACCCGGGTTTCCGCGGAACCCGCCTTTAACGGGGAATTGGTTATGCGCGTTTCCACCACTGGCCTGACCCGTGCACTGCGGGAGATCACTATTTTTCCCAAAGTCGGCGGACAGATTGTAAAACTGCCGATCCACAACGGTAGTTTTGTGCGCAAAAGCGCCCTGCTGATGAAATTGGCTGACGCGGAAAGTCGTCTGGCGCTGGAAAAAGCCAGGGACCTGCTTTTAGGGGCTCAATCCGAATACGGTTTTATGAAACAGGATTTTCAAACCAATGCCAATCTGGTTAAATACCACCGGATTATTGAGGCGGCAAGCGATTCCGGAAAATACAAACCGGTATCCTTTTTGCATGATGCGACGGAAAAATTCGACAAATTAAAACGCCGCTACGAGAAAAGCGAAATCGGTGAAAAGGAGTTCAAAAAAGCGAAGTTTGACTATGAAACGGCACAGATTATTGCCGGCAAAAAGCAGGAAGCGGTGCGGCGCCAGAAAAGCGGTTTGACCCGTGCCTATCTGGATGTGCAGCAGGCGGAATTGAATTTATCCTACACGGAGACCAGAGCCCCTTTTTCCGGGACGATTGCGGATATTAAAGTAGAAGAAGGTCAACAGACTTCCGCCGGCAAAGAGTGTTTCAAACTGCTGGATTTGTCCCGTGTAAAAGTGAACCTGCAGGTTTTGGAAAGTGAAGTAGGTTTTATCAAAAAAGGAAGACAGGCGGAGATATCTTTCCCCGCCTATCCCGGCGAACTGTTTCACGGGCAGGTGACCGCAATCAATCCGATTGTTGATGCGGAAAGCAAAACCACAGCCGTTACGGTGGAAATTCCCAATCCGGAGGAAAAGATACTTCCCGGCATGTTTGCCTATGCCAAACTGGAAGCGCAGATTTTTAATAATAAATTTCTGGTTCCGAAGGACGCAGTTCTTATTCGCGATCAGCGCAAACTTCTGTTCATCATTCGGGACGGTCTGGCCAAATGGTGTTATGTAACCACCGGACTGGAAAACGAGGATCATGTTGAAATTCTGGATTCCACGCTGGGATTGAAACCGGGCGAATTGGTGATTACCGAAGGCAATTACACATTGGTGCACGATGCTAAAGTGAAGGTGATGAAAAAGAAAGGGGCCGGTAAAACTTCATGAAAAATTGCCGGGTTGGAAATTAGACTAAGTTTTTCTCATTAGCGAGGTGAAACAGTTTTGTTTTCACTGAGTTTCGGTTACGATTAAGTCCGCAAATTACACGAATTATTCGAATGAAAAAAGGGAAATAGAAGCTGACCTTCTTTAAGAAGGTCAGCTTCTCAGATTCGATAAGCTCAGGACAAATGGAGTCGAAATATCCCGATCATGTGAACAACGAAACCAACATTTTCAATAAATTAAAATGTTATCCGAGAATATAAATTCGCCTCTTCGTAAGAATTTGTGGGTAAACCTCAAACCTTGCAAAAGCGAATAGTGCTGATTTGAAGCAAGTAAGATGGTTTTGACTACTCCGGAGCAGTATATTTTTCTCACGGTCAGTTTTGTTTTGCTATGAATATCGCTCCCAAACAAGAAAAAGAAGGTTGTGTTCATCGCATTCAGCTTAAATCTGTTATTACCATTATTATGCCTTAAAAAACCTTTTTGTTCAATGCGGTGTTTTTACCCACAAATTCTACGGGAGACCCATAAATTCAAACTTGTTCCCAGACATTCGCAATTGAAAAATGAAAGGAATAAAAATGAGATCCCGAAAAAACAAACTTCATTTATTCCTGATCATTGCTGTCATGGCCGTACTAATTTTCTCCTGCTCCAAAAAACAGATCGGCAACATTCAAATCACGAAAGAAAACGGCGTCACAATTGTCAGTAATCCTGTGCAGCCGCTTTTTCCCCGTGCAAAATTGATTTACGAAGAAGAACTGAGCATCGGACAGGAAGAGGGGGACACCAATTTTGTTTTGTATCGTGTTACAAGTGTGCGCGCAGATGAAGAGGGCAACATTTTTGTGATGAACAGCGGAAGTTATCAGGTGCGTGTTTTTGATAAAAACGGCAAATTCATTCGTGCGTTTGGTAAAAAGGGACAGGGCCCGGGTGAATTTGTTTCAAATTTCTTGCAGTTCGATACGGACGGCCGGGGAAATGTTTATGTCTCCGATTTTCAGACTCGCAGAATAGAAAAGTTTTCTCCGGAAGGAGAACTCTTGCAGGAATTGAACCTGAAAGAAAAATTCCCCCGCACTTTTTCCGTTACCCAAAACGGGGATGTCTGCTGCTCTTTTCCTGATTACGAGAAATCATCTAAAGAAAGGAGAGTTCTGTTTCAGAGAATCGATTTTACCGGCAAAGTCCTGACTGATTTCGGAACGGTTCCCGATTTTAAAATGAAACCTATTCGTTCAGGAAAACAGTCTGTTATTATTATGACCGGGATGGAGCGGGGACCGGAGTGGGAATATGATAAAAACGGATTTTTCTATTTCGGCACCAAAGATAAATATGAAATTTCCGTTTCTTCGCCGGAAAACCGGTTGCTGAGAATAATTCGCCACAAATGGACTCCAATAAAGGTCACATCGGCAGATAAAGAAAAAATAAGAGAAAGTTACAAAAATTTCCCCATGGATGTTAGCGATAAAATAGAAATCCCAGATGAGAAACAATCATTTGAGAAATTTTTTATTGACGACCGGCAATATTTTTGGATCAAATCTCCCGTTAGATTCGGAACGGAAGGCAGCACGTTTGATGTTTTCAATCCGGAAGGGAAATATTTTTACCGGGTAAATCTGCCGTTTAAGCCGTCTTATATCAAAAACGGGAAAATTTATACGCATGAAAGTAACGAAGATGGCGTGGAAATAGTGAAACGGTACGGTTACCGGTGGGAAAAATAAAATTTTATTCTTCAACTTTGTGTTATTCCCTGTCTCCAACAGGCAGGACCGTCATTGACGGTCATTTCTTATAAGTCTATTGAAGAATGGGGTGATGAATTTGATATGATGGAAAAACACACCCCTCTCTAGAAGGGATATAGGGGTGTGTAAAAAATAAAAATGAAAGGAATAAAAATGAGATCCCGAAAGAACCGTTTCACGCTGTCTCTTGCCGTCATGGTTATGGTGGCGCTGCTTTTCTCCTGCTCCAAAAAACAGATCGGCAACATTCAAATCACGAAAGAAAACGGTGTGACTATCGTCAGCAATCCGGCACAGCCGCTTTATCCGAATGCAAAACTTGTTTACGAGGAGGAGCTGAGCATCGGCGAGGAAGAAGGAGATTCCAACTATGTGTTTTACCGCCCGGCCAATATTGTGGTGGATTCCGAAGAGCATATCTACCTGCTGGACAGCGGTAACAATCGAGTGCAGGTATTCGATGCAGCAGGGAAATTTTTGTATTCATTCGGCAAAAAGGGACAGGGACCGGGTGAATTTATGATGGCGTACAGCATGGTATTATCCGGGGATGAAAAATTGTATATACTGGATTTGCAGAACCGGAGGATGTCCGTTTTTCAGAAAAACGGGAAATATTTGCAAGGATTCGACATTAAGGAAGGATCGCCGCAATTTTTATTTATTGACGAAAATGAAAATCTGTTCATGGGCAAGATACTCCGGGGAAAAACGCCTAACGACCAGAAAATAAGTATCGGGAAATACGATATCAATGGTAATTTACTGCTCACGTTCAAAGAATTTGCCATGAATAGCATCAAGTTTATTCGCTCAGGGAAAAGTGTAACGGCAATACCAATAATGTTCAACCCGTCTGCCGCATGGACGGTTGATAACAGAGGAAACGTTTATTCCGGATTGGGCGACCAGTATGTGGTTGATGTACAATCGGCGGACAGCATGGTTGTAAAACAAATCAAAAGAAACTGGCAGCCGATTCCGGTAACGTCTGAAGACAAAAATAAATACAATGAACGATTTAAATCACAGCTTTCATCAATGATTAAAGAAATTGAATTCCGCAACACAAAGCCTGCTTTTTCCCGGTTTACTATTGATGATCAAAATAATCTGTGGGTAAAATTGTACACGGAATTCGGTTTTGAAGAAAATCGCTGCGATGTATTCGACCCGGAAGGAAAATATCTGTATCAGGTGGAGATTTCAATCCGTCCCGATCTGTTTAAAAACGGCAAAATCTACACCATCGAGCGAACGGAAGAGGGAATTGCCATGGTGAAACGATACGGCTATCATTGGGAGAAATAATTTTTTTCAACGTCGTTGTTATTTGTTGATTGAAGTTTGGATTGATGAATTTAAGGGTGTGTAAACAACAGCACAAGCACAGATGACAATTTTCAAACCAAAACCGGCCAACAAAACAATGACGACCGACAACCCAAAACCAAACAGCAATTTAACATAAGACGAAACGATCATGTCTTTATCAGAAACCGCCATTCGCCGGCCGGTAGCCACGGTCATGTTTTTTCTGGGAATCATCATTTTAGGCGTCATTTCTCTTACCCGCCTCTCGGTTGATCTGCTGCCCGATCTTTCCTACCCCAGGCTCACTATCTGGACTTCCTACGCGGAAGCCACACCGCAGGAAGTGGAGGAACTGGTAACCGCCAGGGTGGAAGAAGCGTTAAGCACGGTGCCCCGGGTACGCAAGTTACATTCCATCTCCAAAGAGGGCGTGTCCCTGGTGATGATGGAATTCCTTTGGGGCACCAATATGGATATTGCTGCCCTGAATGTGCGGGAAAAACTGGACAACGTGCGCTGGAGCATTCCCCGCGCTGCCGGTCGGCCAACCATTTTGCGTTTGGATCCCAGGAGTCAGCCTATCCTGCACCTGGCTATTGCCGGGGAAGAGTTGATGGCATTGAAAGAGTTGGCGCGCAATGTGTTCAAACGCCGGCTGGAACAGATCGACGGTGTGGCGCTGGCAACCGTCACCGGCGGTTTTGAGCGGGAAATCCATGTGGAAGTGGATCAGCAAAAACTTGTCGCGCTGGGGATCACCATCGACCAGGTTTCGGCAGCCATTGCCGGCGCCAACCGGAATCTGCCCGGCGGCACCATCCGCAAAGGCCGCTATCGTTTTTCCCTGCGTACCCTGGGCGAATTTGAAACCGTACCGGAAATTCACGAAGTAGTTGTCGGGAAAAATATTAACGGCTCGGTGATCACCCTTAACCAGATCGCCTCCGTGATCGATGGGTTCAAAGAGAGAGATGCGATCACCCGTTTCAACGGAAAAGAAGCCATCGGCCTGATCGTCACCAAAGAAGCCGGCGCCAACACGGTGGAGGTGGCGCGGCGGGTGCGCAAAGTGCTGGCGCAACTGACCAGGGAATATCCGGAAGTTCAAATTCATATCGCTGTAGATCAATCGGAATTCATTTCACAGGCTATTTCCAATGTGCTGCAGGCGGTTGTGTTCGGCGGCATCCTGGCTTTTCTGGTGCTTTTCTTTTTCCTGCATGATTTCCGCAGTCCGCTGAACATCGCAACGGCCATCCCCATTGCCATTCTGGCCACTTTCGCCCTGATGTATTTCTCACATATCAGCCTGAATATGATTTCGCTGGGTGGATTGGCTTTGGGTGTTGGCATGCTGGTGGACAATTCCATTGTAGTGCTGGAAAATATTTTCCGTCACCGCCAGGAAGGAAAAGACCGCCTGACTGCCGGCATATTGGGCGCCAATGAAGTGGCCATGCCGGTTACCGCTTCCACACTTACCACCGTAGCCGTATTTTTTCCCATCGTTTATGTGAAAGGTGTGGCCGGCCAGTTGTTCCGGGATCAATCGCTCACGGTAACTTTTTCCCTGTTGGCTTCCCTGCTGGTTTCCTTAACTTTGCTGCCCATGCTGGCTTCCCGGTTTTTTCACCGCAACAGAAATACATCTTCAGATTCGGCCGGAACGGAAGCTTCTTTGAACCGTGATCTGTACCAAAAGGATCAAAAAAAACCGCGCCGCTTCCATCGCTTAAGAAATCTTTTCTACAGGCTGAACCTTGCTCTTGCTGCCGGAATAAGTACGCTGCGAGGCTTTCTCTCCGCTTTGATAAACTACTGGCTGCAGGGTTTGCAAAAATATGCCGGAAGATTTTTCCAGCCTCTGTTTTTCTACTTCGACCGCTGGTTTGCCGTGTTTGCCGCCCGGTACGAAAAGCTGCTGCAGTGGGCTTTGGATAATCGCAAAAAAACATTGACCATTGTGGTATTTTGCCTGGCAGGCGCCTTGCTATTGGGACTCACCCTGGACCGGCGCCTGATGCCGAAACTGGAACAGCGTCAGTTTACCGTCAACTTAACCATGCCGCCCGGTACCAGTCTTAGCATGACCGCCGCTGCCGTTGCCATCGTAGAAAAGCAACTGCTCAGCCAGCCGGAAGTTCTGACTGTGTTTTCGCAGATCGGCCTCACTTCCAGTCAGACTACGCTGCTGTTGGAAGAATCCGCTTTGAACCACGCCCGGATTCAGGTGGGATTGAAAAAAAACGGACGCAGCATGGAAAAGTTTATCAACTCGGTGCGGCCGCTAATCTCCCGATTGGGGCAGGAAGACCTCCATTTTGAAACCGGCCAATCGATCCTGTCGCAATTTCTGGGCGCAGCAGAGAGCGATGTGGCCATAAAAATCAGCGGAAATGATTTTGCAGTTTCACTAAAATTAATGGATGAAATCCGCAAACATCTGCAATCTGTTGCCGGTTTAACCGATTTGCGCAGCTCTTACGAGGAAGGCCGGCCGGAGATCCGCATCACCATCGACCGGGAAAAAATCGGCCAATTCGGCGTGACCGCGCAACAAATTGCCGATTTTGTGAAAAACCGGATGTACGGCATAGTCGCCACCCAGTTCAAGGATTTCGATCGCAAGATTGATATTCTCATTCGTCCCATTAACGAGCAGCGGGACGAGATTACCGATCTCCTGAATGCCGAGCTGCTGGTGCAAAAAAAGCGTATTCCTCTTCGCTATCTGATTCACACGCAAATCAGCCAGGGACCGGTAGCCATCCAACGGGAAGACCAGGTGCGTCAGGTGGTTCTTTACGGCAATGTGCAGGGACGTGGATTCTCGTCTGTGATGCGCGATATCGAAAAACAGCTTTCCGCCATTCATGTTCCTTACAATTATCAAATTACCGTGGGCGGACAGCAGGAAGAGATGCAGCGTTCTTTTAAAAGCCTGTTGCTGGTGTTTATCCTGGCCTTACTGCTGGTTTATATGATTTTAGCCGCTCAGTTTGAATCGCTTGTTCATCCGTTTATTATCATGTTTTCTGTGCCGTTATCTTTGATTGGCGTGGTGTTTACGCTGTTTGTCACCGGACAGAGTTTCAATATCATGTCGCTGATTGGCATTGTGGTTCTAGTGGGAATTGTAGTAAACGACGCCATTATAAAAGTGGATTTTATCAATCAGGGCCGGAAAGCCGGTTTGAATATGCGGCAGGCCATCGAGGAAGCCGGTAAAAAACGACTGCGGCCCATTGTGATGACTACAGTGACAACTGTTTTAGGCCTGCTGCCCATGGCACTGGGGATCGGAGAAGGCGCCGAACTCCGCAGACCTCTGGCCCTGGCCGTGATTGGCGGTTTAACCGCCGCCACTTTTTTAACGCTGATTGTTGTGCCGGTGTTGTATTCCGTTTTCGTGAAAGAGGAATGATAGCGTTTGGCTGAAGCAGTAAGATGCTGTGCGTCGTCGATTGTCATAAAAGTCCCCTCTCAAAACAGGGATTTTTAGCCGCAAAACTTACGATGACTATTTCAAAAGAGCAGCCAATAACCGGATCAAACCGAACCCGCAAGGAATGACCCTACATGATTACATGACAAAAAATAAGCCCGATGAACCTGATAAAACAATCCCTGAACCGCCCCACTGCTGTGGCCATGTTTATGTTGGCAATTCTGATCACCGGTTTTGCCGCTATTGGCAAACTGCCTCTGGAATTAACGCCGGACGTCAGTTTTCCCAAGCTTAGCGTATCCGCATCCTGGTACGATACATCGCCGGAACTGGTGGAGGCGTTTGTCACATCACCCATCGAAGCGGCGGCTAACACGGTAACCAACGTGCGCAAGGTGGATTCTGTCTCAGAAGAAGGAACGGCTACCGTAAATATCGAGTTCAGCCGCGGTACCGATATGGATTTTGCCGCGTTGGAACTGAGCGAAAAGCTTTCGCTCATTCACGAAGATTTGCCCTACGGCGTTTCCCTGCCGCGTATTCAAAAATATGTGCCCCGCGAATTTCGCAGCGGGCGGTTTTTGTCCTACCATCTGACCGGAAAATTTCAACTCCCCCGGTTGCGGCAATATGCGCTGGAACAGATCCGCGGTCCGCTGCTTGGCCTGGAAGGTGTGGTGGACGTGCAAGTATTGGGCGGCCAGGATCCGGAATTGCAGATTACCATCGATCCCGGCAAAGCCCGTTCACTGGGACTCGACGAAACCGCGATCAGTGCAGCCCTCGCCGATCTGAATATTCATGTTGCCGCCGGTAAGCTGTTCAAAAACGGTAAAAAATATGATGTGGTGATCAGCGACGGACAGGTCCAACCGCAGCAACTCGCCAAACTTATTTTACGCAGCAGGAGCGGTTCGATAATACGGTTGCAGGATATTGCTGCCGTTTCCATGGGGTACCGGGAACCGCGCTCTTTAACCCGAATCAACGGAAATCCGGCGGTAGTAATTAATCTCCAGCGCGAAGTGGGCACCAACACCATTTCCGTTGCCGACCGCGTTTTTGCCCGGCTGACAGAGTTGCAAAGTAAGTTCCCGCCCACCATGCGGCTGATCAAAGAATATGACCAGAGCGAAGATATCCGTAAAGAACTGGCCAATTTAAGTTCCCGTGCGGCATTCTGTATTCTGGTTATTTTTCTGGTCCTGCTTGTTTTTTTGCGAAACTTCATCAGTCCGGCAATCATTTTGTCCACTATTTTTTTCTCGGTTATGCTCACTATCAATTTTTTCTACCTTGCGGATATCAGCCTGAACCTGCTTACGCTGGCCGGCCTGGCGCTGGGGTTCGGTATGCTGGTGGACACCTCCATTGTAGTGTTCGACAATATTTTCCGCTACCGGGAACAGGGTGCGGAACCTTACATTGCTGCTCTGCAGGGGACAAAAGAAGTGGCGCTGCCTATCATCGCCTCCACGCTAACCACGATTTCCGTGTTCATCCCGTTTTTGTATATGACCGGCGAACTGCGCATTTACTACCTTCCGTTTGCCATGGCGGTGGGCCTGTCGCTGTTCTCTTCGCTGATTGTGGCCTTCACCTTCACACCCAGTCTGGCGCTGCAAATATTACGGCGGCGCCACGAAGCGGTGGAAAATCATCTCAATCACCCAAAAACAAAAAGCCGCTTTTTATTGCAATTTTTAGTGAAAAGTTACCGGCTATTTCTGGCGTTTTTCCTGCGCCATAAAATATTCACTATTTTTCTTACTGTGCTTTTGTTTGGCGCCAGTTACAGATTGTTCGATAAATATGTTACCAAAGGCAGCATCTGGTCCTGGGGCGGCGATACCTACATCCGCGTGGGAATCCGTATGCCAACCGGCGCGGAATTAGCTCGAACCGATGAAATCGCCCGGTTTTTTGAAAGTAAAATACTCGGTAATAAAAATGTGAAAAAAGTATTCACAAATTTGTCATCGGAATACGGTTCCATCGAAATCCGTTTTCCCAGGGAAGTGCAGCTCACGGCAGTTCCGCTGGTTCTGAAAGAAAAACTGATCAGCTACGCGGCGCAGATTGCCGGGCCCAATGTAAGCGTGTCCGGCTTTGGCCCCGGTTTTTACCGCGGCGGCGGTTCGTCGCCCAGTTTCCGGCTGGAAGTGTTGGGGTACAATTACAACGAGGTGAAACGGATTGCCGGGGCCCTGGGCAAACGGCTGCAGCGCAATGCACGCGTGCGGGATGTGAACACCAACAGTTCTTTCTGGTACGGCGGTGATAATCTGTTCGAAATGACGCTGCGCATCGACCGGCGGAAACTGCAGCGGTTCAATCTTACGCCAACCGCCGTGTTGAACTCGGTTCAGGCTTATCTGAAAGAAAGTCTGGACTGGCGGCGAATCAAGATTGGCGGCCGGGAGCTGGAATACCGGGTGAAAATGAAAGGATACCGTGATTTTCAACTGAGCGAGCTGGAACGGCTGATTTTGCATACCTCCCGGCATGAGCAGGTGCGGTTGAACCAGGTGGCAAAATTCGGCCAGCGCAAGGTGCTCTCCAGAATTGTGCGCGCGAACCAGCAGTACCAGCGCTGGGTTTCTTTTGAATACCGGGGACCATACAAATTGGGCAACCGGTTCGTGGACAGCATCCTCAACAGCACGCAGCTTCCGCCCGGGTACAAAGTGAAACGCGGCACTTTTTTCTTTCTTCGTGAAGAAGAAAAACAGCAAATCTACTGGGTGATGGCTTTTTCCGTGCTGTTGGTTTACATGGTAACGGCGGGTCTGTTTGAATCGCTGCTTTATCCGCTGGTAGTGATCCTCACCGTGCCGCTGGCGCTGATCGGGGTTTTTCTCATCTTCTATTTCACCGATACCAATTTCGACCGCTCCGCTTACATCGGGGTGATCTTGCTTGCCGGAATTGTGGTTAACAACGCCATCATTTTAGTCGATCACATCAACCTGCTGCGGCACAAAGGGATAGCACTGTTGGATGCCGTCATTCAGGGCGCCCAGGACCGCTTTCGCCCGATTATCATGACTTCCGCCACCACCATTTTGGGACTGCTGCCGTTGGTGCTGTTTGCCGGCGCCGAAAAAGGCATCTGGTACGCGTTGGCGCTCTCCACCATCGGCGGGCTGTTCAGTTCCACGCTATTAGTGCTGGTGGTAATCCCGGTGGTGTATGTGATTTTTTCCCGGCGGCGGAAAGCTTAACGACGGGAAATTTGTGGTCATTTGCTTCGCCGTCATTGGTTGTTGTAGGCGGGAAGAGGTTTTGGTAAAAAAATTGTTGTCGTTCAAGCAAAATCAACTGGAGCAGGACTTAAACTCCTGACCTCAGCAGGATTATTCTATTAAAATGGGAATCTTCTAAAATGAAAAAGTTGGTTTTAAACATTTTATTTTTACCTGAATTGAGCGATTGTAGAGCGATTCGCTGAATCGCCAACAGGAATTCCGTTAAAAAGGAAAACTGCCATGAAAACCATGTTTGTTTTATTTGTGCTTTTTCTTCAAAGCGTTACCTGGGCACAGGTTCCAAACTGGAAAGGAAAGTTAGAAACAAAAAATAATGTCCGATATGTTCATAATCCCCGGGAAGGAGTTTGGGGCCATGATCCGGCAAAAAAAATGAAGGTTACCCGTATTTTTTCATTAGGCAGCTTAAATGCGGAGGAAGAGTATCTGTTTAGCTGGGTTAAGGATATTGCAACCGATCGGAATGGAAATATTTATGCCTGCGATTCCAGAGAAAACCGGATTCAGGTTTATGATAAATCCGGTAAGTATATTCGCACTATGGGGCGCAAAGGAAAGGGCCCCGGTGAGTTGCTTCGGCCGATGGCTATCGTTGTGGATGACCGGGGGAAGATTTATGTGCAGGACGATCTGAATAAACGGGTATCGATTTTCAAAAACAATGGAAAATTCTATAAAAGCTTCAATTATAAATATTTCGGCATCGCCGGGGAACAGATTGATCTCGATCCCTCCGGAAATGTGTTGATCTGTCACTATTCCTCTTATTATGGCAAAGCAAGAAAGCTGTCAACTTTTCCTATTGTGACCGCGTACAATCTAAAAGGAAAAGTTATGCAGAAGTACGGGAAACCGCAGCTTCTGATAGAAAAAAACGGATACGGAATGGCTCAGTATAGCGGTAACGGTTTTGTAAGCAGAAGAGACGGCACGCTGATTGTTTATTTTTCGTATCCATATTTGATCCATTTTTATAAGCAGGGACAGCTTGTAAAAGTGATTGATCGGGTCGATCCTGTTTTCACAAAGCCGGAAATTATGGAAACAAAATTTACCGTATTTGATGGAAGAGTTGATAAAATCAAAGCAGTCGTGTATCGCAGCTCTATTCGATATCTACATATTTTACCTGACGGTAAATTTATTGTTTGCATCCGTGACAAAGGGAAAAACTTCAAACAAAATAAAAGCGATCGTGATTTTGATATGATCCTGGATTTATACGATAAAGACGGTTATTTCCTGAAAAGCTTTCCCTGGGATTGGCGAAACAAAGGACTTCTTTTGCATATAGATTCGGAAGGATATTTTTATTCGAATTTTGGCGAAACGGAGATTATTCCGGGCATAACAAAATGGAAGGTGTCTTTTGAATAAACATTTTGAAATAGTAAGTAGTTCAAAATTAGGTAATTGTAAGTCGACTATTCAGCTCGGGCAAGAGTTGTACATCTGCCCGCTTATGAAAATGAGGGTTTAAATGTTAAAAAAAGTCGTTTTTTTATTTTGCTGCCTGCTGATTACGTGCAGTCTGCACGCACAAAAACTGTCGGTAAGTCTTACCGAGGAACTTGTTATTGGCGGCGATGAAAACGCTTCGGAAGAGTACTTGTTTACCTGTCCCACAGAAATCTGTACGGATAGTCAAAACAATATTTATGTCGCCGATTACAACAGAAGTGAAATCAGAGTGTTTAACCGGCAGGGAGAATATATAAAATCCATCGGTAAAAAGGGAAAAGGGCCGGGCGAAATACTGGAAGTGCTGAGCATGACCATTGATGAAAATGACAACTTAATTGTTGTCGACCGCTCCAACGACCGTTTTACTGTATTTACCGATTTCGGCAATAATTTCAGAGTCTATCCGATGACGGTTGACCATGTAATTGATGCATTTATCATTGCTCCACTCGGTTCGGAAGAATATCTTCTTTACTACTTAAGAAAATCAAAAAACAAAGGTTATTATACAACGGCAAAAGATAAAGTGCTGCACGTTTATTCAAAAGATTTTTCTACAATTCCGGCATCCTTTGCCGCTGCAGAAGAAATATGTAATATGGATGATCAATTTATCATATCAGAGTTCGGACGAGACCGGGCCCATTTCTGTGTTCTTAATCCGGATACGGTTATTTATGTGCCGGAATATTACAATGGTATTTTGTACTCTTATGTGCGTAAAAATGGAAAATGGCATTTGTGGCATCTGAAAGGGAAAAAACCAAAATACAAATCTTATGAAATCCTGAATTCAAAGGATTATTTACATAAAGCCGAACCATCCTACTCATCTCGTTCGAATGGGCCAATTGGTAATTTTTTTGTCCGGGTTCAAAATAGAAGTCTGGCAATTTTTATTCTTGATGATGGGAAAATCATCCATTTTACCAGGCGGCGGATCAGCAAAAACAAATGGATTATGGCCGCGGAATTGTTTGAAAGAAACGGCCGGTTTATCGGTTATTGTGAAGTCAAAGATGATTTAACTTTAAACTTTAATGAAGGAGATACGCCCATATTTAATGAGATCCTCTGGTATGATAAAGGGATTGTGTATGGCAATGCGTTAAGTAACTATTCTCCGGTTGTTCGTACGGCGCGGCTGGGATATGAAATTGGCCGGTAGGGAAAAATTGTCTGTTCAAATTCGCATAATCACAGGTCCGATTTATTAAAAGGGAGTTTTCAATGAAAATTATTTCCTTTCTTGGTTTATTGGCAATTTTGTTTTTTTATTCCTGCAGTAATGACAAACCGAAAATTACCGAAAAAGATGGCGTAGTTTACGTGCAAAATTCCGAAAAAGGACTTTGGCATCATTCAAAAAAAATGGTTGCCACAAAGATCTGGACGATCGGGGAAGATAATGAAGATGAAAGAGTTACTTTTGCGCGAATAACTGCAATAGCGGTAAATAAATTTGGAGATGTGTTCCTCTGTGACGATGTTGATAATTGTATCCGAGTTTTTGATAAAAAAGGCAAGTATATCAGAATGTTTGGCAAAAATGGACAGGGTCCCGGAGAATTGGCGACGCCTGTCCTTATCGGGTTCGGGGATGGAAAAGTTTTTGTTGATGAATTGGGAAACAGAAGAATAAGCGTATTCAATGCCTCCGGAGAATACCTGCTAAACTTTTCTTTTCACCCGTTGACTATTGTGGATATGCAGGTTGATAGGAAATCCGGAGATATATTTTTTACCAAAAATTATATGCCGGATGAAGAGAAGTGTAATCACATCTATCAATATTCCGGGAGTGGGAAATTAATTCACTCGTTTGGCAAACCATGTGTATCAGGTGTGACGGGACTTGGCGTTTGGTATTCATTTTCAAAATTAGTCCAATCGGCAAACGGCAATTTAATATGTTCAAATAATTATCCTTACGAAGTAAAAATTTATGACCGAACCGGTCGTTTAAAAATTGTGTTTCGCAAGCACTCTTCTCTTTTCAAAAAGCCGAAAATTTATAAGAGAGGAGATTTTGAAATGCCGATGGCGCAAGCTTCCGTTTCGGATTGTTTTCCCTTTCCGAACGGGAATATTCTTCTTAGAATCACTGATTATGGCGATGATGTGGTTGAACAATATAAAAAAAGAAGGGAACTCATTAAACAAGGGGAAAGAATATCCATGAAATATAAAACATACTACGACCTGTTTGATGCAGAAGGAAATTATTTGCAGACTTTTGACGATATTTTCTCAGGGGAATATTTGTTGTATATCGATAGAAATGGTTATGCTTACACGATTAGTAAAAACAGCGATTTCCCGAAACTGAGTAAATATTCAATTAAATTTAAAGAAAAAAGCGATAATTAATCCATTGAACATAATTTGTAACTTCTCAGACAGAGAGTCGGAGCGAAATTTTGCTTATCTCCTGGCATAGCTGAGTAGTTGCAATTTACTACGCGTCTGTTTAGTCATTGTGATTTTTTCCTAAAAAATAGAGGTGGCATAGTATGCTTTTCAAATTGAGATTTTTCCTCAAAAATAGATTCAAAAAAATTGTTCCGGTCAGCGGATTTATTTTGTTGGGCAGTATAATTTTGTTTTTGATAGACGTATCGTTCGGCAAGGATTTCAGCGACTATTTCAATAAAATTAAAATTGTCGCATTGGAAAAAAATCCCGAAACCGGTAATATGTCCAACTTTGCAGTAGATGCAAACGGAAATTTTCTTTTTGCCGACTGTGGCGCTCATAATGTTTTCGTTTATAATGAGAATGGAAAATTAATTAAACCATTGGGTAGAGCGGGAGAAGGTCCCGGTGAATTTGATTGTCCCATTTCTGCCAATATTGATCCCTCCGGACATATTTATATCTGCGATAACGGCTGGCGCCAAATGATCATTTTTCATCCGGATTTCGGAAATCTTTTTTCATTATCGGCCGGCATTTCATGCCCAAAGAATTCGGTTTTCTGAGCGATGGGAATATTGTGATGTCCGGATATTATGAGAATTTCAATAAACCGATGACGGGCGATAATATGGAAATATATTCGCCGGAAGGGAAATTTATCAAAAGCTTTTGTTCAATCCCTGATTTTGCCAAACGAAATATGCTTGCGTATTATTCACGCGCTCATTTTGATGTGTCTGCCGACGATGAGATTTTTGTTGTTCAGGAAACGGAATATAAAATAAGGGTTTATAACAAAGATGGCGAGCTTCTCAGAACTTTTGGCAGAAAGGGAAAATATTATATGCCGCCGGCTCATTTTCTGGAATACGACAAATTTGTAAAATTAAAGAATGAAGACAAGAAAAAACTATATAAATCCCGGACGCCGTATCAGAAGCTTTTTATTCACCATAATAAATTTGTTGTTCTGTCTGTAGCAACAAACCGACTTGCAGGCGTAAAAACCGATTATTTGATTGAAATTTACGGCTTGGATGGAAATCCGGTTGAAAGCGGAATTGAGACAAATAAAGAACTCCTCTGCCGGGATAAACAAGGATATTTTTATTTTTTAAATTGGACCAATTAAAATGAAACGGAAGATATCCCTGCGTACAAAATAGAAAAATGCACATTGAAACTGTTTTGAATATGTTTAATCTGAAAAGGGTCCGGTTCTATTACCGATAAGATAATCCTTTGTTGAATACCGCCATTGCCGGCATTATTGGGTTGTAACTGAGTTGTATTTTTATTATAATACCTCTGCAACTAATTTGTATAGTCATGCTGTTTTTTTCAGAAAATATAGGAAAACCATCATGTCTGAAGATACTGACGAAACCAACCGGGAAAACATTTTTCTCAAAGCGAAGATCATTGCCCGCGGCGGTTCCTTAGAAAATGGCGATGATATTGATCCCGAAATTGAGAACCGGTTTTTAAAAAATGTGATCGCTTTTGAAGATGCGCCGGTGCGGAAAATGGCAGAGATTATAGGTGTTCAGCCGGATCAACTACCTGTAGAGAAGGATTTATCGGATTCCCAAATTAAAGAAAAATTACAGGAACTGACCCATCTTTTTGTCCTTCACAATATTTTTCTGGATCTGGCTGCCGATTTGCCGCCCAGGATTGTTTATCACTTTCTGACCGAAGAATACCTCCATGAAATGGTTGCCGATTTACCTGAAATGCAGCACCATATCGACGGCTGCGACGGATGGTGTCCGGAATGTTTCCAGGTGGATTATTGCAAAATAAAAGATGAAATCTGGCTTAAGGATGATTTGGCGAGAGAGCGAGAAAGAATGGGAAATAAATGAATCATGCCATGACGGAAAGTTTCAGGAAACGCCTTGATCAGGCGGTTCAGTTAAAGAAAAGCAAAAACTACCAGCCAGCCTGGGAGCTGTTTCAGATTCTGGCGGGCGACAATCCCCGTTCTGCTTATTTCTGGTCGAATTTTGCCCACCTGGCGCTGCTGATGAATCGATGGCGGCAGGCCGGGGAATTTGTGGAGACGGCGCTGAGCATCGAGCCGAACCACCGCTTCTCACGCTCGCTTTATGCCGATGTTTTGTTGCATTTTCAGGAACTGCCTGCCGCTTTGGAGGCCATTCAGGAAATTTCGGCAGAAAAACCGAATCTGTTTCTGCTGCGCAAATTAGTGAAAGCGTACGAAAAAGCGGGACAGCTTTCGCAGTTGTCGGATCTGTTCGATGACTGGCTGCAACGGTACGGCGAAGATAGCGACTTTGTCAGCCTCGCTGCGGAATTTTTTCACAAGATGGGTGATAACGAAAAAGCTATCGGGCTGTATCAAAATCTGATGAAACACGGCAAAGCAAATGATTACGCCTACCAGCGGCTGATTGCCCTGAAAACAGAAGGAAAATCCCTCGAAGAGAAAATTCGCCAGTTGGAGATCATACTGAAAATGCCGTCTCAGGGGAAAAATGTGCATCTTTTTGGCCTGCTGGCACAGGAATATAAAAAGCTGCACGAGTTTGATAAAGCCGAGCAGATTTACCGCAAAATATCTCAACTGGCGCCGCAGGATCTATTTCAAAAAAAACAAACCGGCTTTTTTTACGCTAAAAAAGGCGATCTGGTACCGGCGATTGAACTGCTGTCCCAGTGTCTGTTAGCCGATCCCGATGATGTTTATGTGCGCAGCGCCCTTTTTGCCGCTTACCGCAAGCAGGGGGATAAAGAAGGGGCGAAAAACCTCATCCGCCAAATTCTTGCCCGTTACCCGGAGAAAAAAATCTATTACGGCCGGCTCAAAAAAGTGGAAAAATGGTAAAGATTTTTTTTGACGGAATTGACAGGACCTTCCGGATTAGTTTTATTTTAATCCGCTAAGTTCCGGTTGATTTGAATCTGACGGGAAATACTAAAATTCAATAGTCGGTGTCATTCCTGCGAAAGCAAAAATCATATAAAAATGTAACAATTTAGTTTTTTGAAAAAATCTGCGTCCCTTGTGCTCTCTGCATCTCTGCGTTTTAGAATGCTTTTTTTTAACGCGACTTCATCCCGATAAAACCCATCGGGATTCCCCGGCAGAGTCGGACACGCGCTCAGGGTGACAGCCTCTAAACATGTCGGGTTGAGCGCGTGTCCGCAGCAGACGGGAAGTTCCCATGGGTTTTGTCGGGAACGGAGTTGAAACATCTACCTCAGGCGTGAATGATCACATCTACCGCTTTTACGAGTTTCCGCAGAAAAAGAGATACTTCAATAGCGACAAGACAGAGAGCATTGATCTGCGTCGTATTGTCATCTGGAATGTAAGCAGTGATCGACGGAGCGTCT
>CAJVYQ010000077.1 GCA_913009825.1 uncultured Deferribacteres bacterium | reverse complement strand
TATTGTCACTACTCAGGCAGCCCGCGAAAGACTCAAAAAAAAAACAGGAAAAAAGTTAGATGAGATCATTCGATTGTTTCGTGTGTTTTCTGCCTGTGTCAGATAGACGTGAGCTGAATAGTTACGATTTTTGTTTTAAATTTCAACCGGTCATTTATATTAAGATTTGGTGTCTTTGCGGCTTCGCGGCGAATGAATTTTTCGGGATTCGAACCGTTCATTGAAAATTTATCTGCCGTTTTGCTGAACCTTCCTTTTTCTAAAAACCGGATGATCTGTTGCTGCACCTCTCTGTTGTAGATGATTTGCCGGTGACTTTCGTGCACAACCAAAAAATCGTGCATGCCTGAAATTTTAGCGCTGTTAACAGAAACCTTGCCATCGTTTTTACCGGAAAACCATAATGCATAAAACAGATTTAAATTTTTATCGCCGGTAATAATGCCAAGGTCAAAATCAACCGGGCCAAGGCGATTGGGCACACTGAGAGAATCCGTGCTTAACTGAACGGAAGCAGGACCAAAAAGTGGTTTTAACACCCGGGTTTCTTTGATCAGTTTTGCTAATTCACTGCCATGATTAGGCGGACTAACCATAACCACGCGGCCCAAATTCTTCATTTCATAGTCTTTGAGATAAGAACGCAAAACGATGCCGCCCATGGAATGGGTGACAAAATTAATTTTACAGCCCGGAGCAAAGGGAAACCTCTGTAATCGTTGGTGGAGAAATTCCACCAGACCTTCAATGGGTAAATCCCGTGATGGATAGCCGATATTAACCACCTGAAATCCGGATTTGTGCAACCGGTTTTCCAGCGCAGCCATGGAGCGTTGAGTGCGTGCAAGGCCGTGGAGTAAAACCACATAATCCTTTTTTACCGGCTCATCTTTTTGCGGCGCGAAAGCACAGTTCAAGCCCAAAGAAAAAAGAAGTATAAAAAAAATACGCAGGTTATTTATTTGCCGTATTGTCATAAAAAAAAATTCCATAGAAAAAGATAAAATAAAAAATTTGCGAACCGGTTATTCCCGCTTGATGAAAAATAATAATTTTATCAGAAGGATTCCATTCATTTTTTTCCATCAAGCGGGAATAAAACTTCAAAAACAATTGTTTAAAAATTGTCGGGGAAACATTTACTGATTCATTTGGTTGAAAGAAGTATAATCAGAATTTGCTACTGAAACGATAATTGACATAGGAAACGAGCTTAAAAAAGGAATATTGAATCAATCGTGAAAAAAATCAGATCAAAATACAAAACCTTTTTTATTCTGATTTTATTACTAACGGGAATGCAGTTTCTGTTCCTTGCCTCGTTTTACCCCTTTTTACATAATCATCCGTTAGAAGAACCGGAACGTGATAATTGTCCTGCGTTGATTATCCGGACCAGTTTCGTCAGTTCCATATTTGCCCTTACAATTTTCGTCTACTTGGTTTACCCATTCATCATCTATATCATCAATCATTTTCAGAAACAAATTCTCCCAAAAGATGTAGTAACTTACAAACCTCCCCGCAGTCCGCCTTCTCCAATACTCTCACATTGAACCCTGGTAAATAAGGAATAAACCATTCCGAAGGAATTCAATCAGCTTCGGAATGATACCTGTTTCAATACGGGTTTTGTATCTCTGTTGCAACAAACCAATTTTTTCGAAACGGATCAAATTGAAAAACGGATATTTGTTACCTTTTTTTATTTGAACCGTTATTTTTGCGACAATTGGGACGGTATAAAGGCTCTCTGCCGTTTCTTATATCTGTTCTTACCAATATGCAGAAATGGGATATCAACCTCAACTACCTGCCTAAAATAAAGAGGAGGACTACATGAAACTTTCATGGAAAATATTGTGTGTCTTGTTCATATTCTTCCTGTTAATTCCGGTGCATTCTCAGGCTCAGGAGCAACAAAAATCCGGCAAGGATTCAACCGTTCAGATTTTACTGGAAAAAGTTCAAAGGCTTGAAAAAAGAACACAGTCGTTGGAAGCACAACAACAGCAATCCGAATTACAAAAATTGCGGGAAGAAGCTCAAACGGCGGCTGTGGAACAATCGAAAGAGGAAAAAAAGACGAAAGTATTCAGAGGAGGACAACGGGCTTTGCAGGCGATCAATCCGGAGATCAGCGTTACCGGCGATTTCTTAAGTCATTACATTGCCGAATCGCCTCACCATGCCGGTCTGGAGCGCAGCGGAAACAACTTTAGGGTGTTGGGTCTTCATTTTCGCTCGGATCTGGATCCTTTCAGCTACACTAAAATTGCCGTGGAAATCCACCCGAAAGGCGCCGAATTGGGCGAAGCGTATGCGGTCTGGTCCGGGCAAATTCCGGGTTTTTCCTTCATGGCAGGTAAATTTCGCCAGCAATTCGGCGTGGTTAATCGCTGGCACGCCCATTCACTGGATCAGATATTTTTCCCGCCGGCAATTCAGGAACTATTCGGTCCGGAGGGATTGAACCAAACCGGTTTCTCGATCGACTGGACGCTTCCCAAAATTTTACCGGCCACACAGCAATTTACAGTGCAAATGACAAACGGCCAAAATGAGCATCTTTTTTCCGGAGAATTTTACAGCGCACCGGCATTTTTAGCTCATCTCAAAAATTATTATGATATCACCAGGGATGTTTATTTTGAATTAGGTTTGTCCGGAATGTGGGGAAAAAATCACGTAAATGACGCTCATTCCCTGACGGTAAACAATGATGCGGCGCCGGCGCACAGCACTGTGGTGGGCGGTTTGGATTTCACTCTGTTTTGGGAACCGTTGAACCGCGCTCACTACCGGAATTTTTTATGGCGGTCGGAACTGTTTTACGTGCAGAAGGATTTGCCGTTACAGGAACAGCTAACAGCTTTTGGCGGTTATTCTTATATTCAAACCAAATTGGGTGAACGCTGGGAAATAGGTGTTCGCGGCGACTGGACGCAGCCTTTTGCACTGGGAAATGCCGGTGAACATATATTCCAAATTGTGCCCTACGTAACCTGGTGGCAGAGTCACTGGGTGAGAATGCGGTTGGAATTTCAACATCGTGACGGCACTCTTTTTACCGGAGCGGAAAATCGCGCCTGGCTGCAGCTAACCTGGGCGGCGGGTCCCCATAAACACGAACGTTACTAATTCAAAAGGAGGAAAGAATCATGTTTAATAATAGATGGCGCAGTGGATTTGTTTTGCTGATTCTGGGACTGCTTACCGCCACGGCAGACGCAAAAGATAAATTAAAAGTAGCCACCACATTACCGGATTATGCCACCATTGCCAGATACATTGGCAGCGACAAAGTTGAGGTGTTTGCCATTGTGGCCGGCGACCAGGACGCCCATTTTGTGCGCCCAAAACCAAGTTATGCTTTATTGATGCGCGATGCCGACCTGTTTGTCACCACCGGCCTTGATCTGGAACTCTGGGTTCCCTCATTGATGGACATGGCCAACAATCCCAAAATTCGTTCCGGTCAGATCGGCTATGTGGCCGCTTATGACGGCATTGATTTATTGGAAAAACCATCGGCGCTAACCCGCTCGGAAGGCGGACTGCACATTTACGGTAATCCGCATATCAATACCAGCCCATTAAATATGAAAGTAGTTGCCGACAACATTGCCATCGGTCTGAGCAAAGTTTCACCGGCAAACGAAGATTTTTTCATGGCTAACAGTAAAAAATTAAAAGCTGAAATTGACCAAAGATTGTTCGGCGAGCAGTTGATAACCATTTTAGGTGCAAAAATGTTGACCCGGTTAGCCGTTACCAATAATTTAATTCCTTTTCTCCAATCTCACGATTACCAGGGAAAAAAGTTAATCGATTACCTGGGCGGCTGGCTGAAGGAAGGAATGGTGTTTCGCGGCAAAAAGATTGTGACGTATCATAAAGGATGGGTGTATTTTCTGCGTCTGTTCGGTCTGGAAGAGATCGGTGATGTGGAACCCAAACCGGGTATTCCTCCTTCGCCAAAACATATCGAAAAACTGGTCGAAAAAATGAGACAAAACAAAGTCCATGTCATTCTTTCCGCCAATTATTTTGACGAAGAAAAAGTTAAACAGATCGCCCGAAAAGTGGCCGCTGTTCCGGTTATCGTGCCTTATTATGTGGGCGGATTGCCGCAGGTAAAATCCATTTTTGATGTGTATGATTACTGGATTACTCATTTACGGGACGCCTTTTTACAAACTCAAAAAGTGAGGTAAGCATGAATTTCAATGTGATGGACATCATGCTGCCCGCTTTTTTTGAATGCCTGGTTTTGGTGGGTATCCATTCTTACTTAGGGATTCATGTAATCAAACGACAGGTGATTTTTGTGGACCTGGCGCTGGCACAAATTGCGGCGCTGGGCACAACGGTTGCTTTTCTGTTTGGCATTATGCCCAAAACAACGGCTGCATACTGGTTCTCGCTGGGCTTCACCTTCATCGGCGCGGCCATTTTTTCACTTTCCCGGTTCCGGCAGGGTAAAATCCCCCAGGAAGCGTTGATCGGCCTGGTTTATGCCATTGCCGCCGCCGTTGCCATTCTGGTCATCGATAAAGCGCCTCACGGCGCCGAGCATATCAAAGAGATTCTAACCGGCCGGATTTTATGGGTAAAATGGGCCACTATTGGTAAAGCCGCCCTGGTATACGCATTGGTCGGCGCTTTTCACTATTCTTTTCGTGATAAATTTATGTTGATTTCCAACCATCCCGATGAGGCCTATCGCCAGGGAATTTCCGTACGTTTCTGGGATTTTCTCTTCTACCTATCGTTCGGCATCGTTATCACTCATTCGGTGAGCAACGCCGGCGTCCTGATGGTATTTGTCTTTTTAGTTGCTCCCGCGGTAACCTCCATCATGATTACCGATAAATTGTGGCAGCAACTGATCATCGGCTGGAGCATGGGATTGATTGTGAGTGTCCTGGGCCTGTACGTCTCTTACGTTGCGGATCTGCCAAGCGGACCAACTGTAGTCAGTTTTTACGGCGTGGTGATGCTGTTGGTTTTCATAGCTTTTTATATCATCAGAGCAGAATCTAAAAGGCGGGCATTAAGCAGAGTGGGGATCGGTTTTATCACCGCTTTTTTCACCGCTGCTATTTTTTATAGTGGCGGCAGATACGCCCAAAAAGTGGGCATTGGACAGCAACACGTTCACGCATTGAAGGCGGAAGCAATCGATTCACTGAAAATTTCCGAATTGCCCAATCTGTCCGAAGATAAACTTCATTCCCTGCTCCACGATGTTACCGATCTGAACTGGCTGGAACAGGCATTTAATAAAAATGATGATGATTTTTTCCGGCTGGCGATAGCGCAGCGCACTCTGGAAATAAACCGGAGAAATGGAGGATTGCTGGCGCTGCAACTTTTACAAAGCACAAAACTGCCTTTTATCAAGGAACAGATTTGCCATCTGATGAAAACTAATCCGGGACAGGATTTTGGTTTTGATCTGAACAAAGATATGAGTGACAAAAATAATCAGCGGGCGTTGGCGGCATGGCAGGAATGGCTGCGAAAATAAACAGAGTGCGGCCATAACCGAAAACTATCGGCCAACCACACATCGTGAACAAGATTGGTAAGATACTAACCTGAGAAAAAAACAGAAGCTAACCTTCTGAAAGAAGGTTAGCTTCTTTGCATCGGTAAAATTTCAGGTCAATTTCTTCTTGCAATTTTAGCGTTAAATCGCAATATTTTAATTGTGTAATTATTGTGAAAACTGTCATTTCACCGGAATCCTGTATGGAAACAGAATGTATTCTTTGCGGCGGCTGTGCCGATATTTGTCCCGTAGATTGCATCGAGATTCTACCGTTGACAGCATTGTCAATTTCGCAGAAGTCATTTAGGCAAATCTCTGCGCGGGACAATACAACATTGCGGATGGATGAACGCTACATACTCATTCAATACAACGATTTGTGCATTCGCTGCGGCTTGTGTGTACAAAGATGCCCGGTGGGAACGTTTGTGATGGAAGATTGATGAAAAAAAATGAGCTGTTTCCTTATTTTTGTGCTTATTGCTGTTACCAAACAGGTTTTCATTTTTTGTGTAAATCCTGTTGGCAATTCAGCGAATCGCCCTACAATCGTTCAATTCAGGTTTAACTTAAACAAAAAACAATGAAGAACGCATCCAATCAAAAGACAGAGAGCGTACCCGACCGGCCCATGAATCGGAGAAAATTTTTCCTTACCGTGGGAAATTCAATTATCGGTATCATCGGCGCCGGAGCAGCGATGGTTTTGTATCGTTTCGTTTCTCCTGAAGCGTTAAAAGAGATTCCGCCGCGATTCAAAGTCGGTTCTCCGGATCTGTTGCAGCCCAGTTCATTTATCTTTAACGAAGAATATCATGTTTACGTGGTACGAAGCGATCAGGGCGATTTTTATGCGATCTCCTCTATTTGTACCCATCTGGGCTGTTCGGTAAACTGGCGCCCCGTAAGTGTACCGGGCAATCCCAAAGGGATCATTTCCTGTCCCTGTCACGGCAGCGTGTACGATAAATATGGTAATGTTCTCAGCGGGCCGGCGCCCCGGCATCTGGACAGATTTGCAATTACTCTGGAAAATAATCTTCTGGTAGTTAATACTGACAAAATTGTCCCGGAAAATGAAATGTTCTTAAAAATTTGAACCCTTATACTTTAATGAATAAATTATCCTCTTTCCAACAGCAACTTGCCCAATTGTGGGAAGCACTACAGAACAACCGAATCTGGTGTTCCATTTTTCGCACCCGTTTGCCCATCAGGACAAGTCTCGACCGCTCGCTGGTTATTTTTAACAGCCTTACCATGCACATTCACCCGGTGAAGGTGCGGGAAAGAGCCATCCGGTTTTCCTACACCTTTTACCTGGGAATGGTCAGTTTTTTCCTTTTTTTGATCCTCACCGTAACCGGCATTGTGCTGATGCTTTATTACCAGCCGGCAATTCCCAACGCATACGAAAATATGAAGGATTTGCAGTATGTAGTTTCTTACGGCACCCTCCTGCGCAACATGCATCGCTGGGCGGCACACCTGATGGTACTTACGGTTTTCCTGCACATGCTCAGGGTGTTTTACAGCGGCGCATATAAACCGCCAAGAGAATTTAACTGGGTAATCGGCGTGCTTTTGCTGGTGTTAACCCTGCTGCTCAGTTACACCGGCTACCTGCTTCCGTACGATCAGCTTGCTTACTGGGCGGTGACCGTCGGCGCCAACATTATCAACTATCTGCCGCTGGTTGGCAAAAATATCCGTCTTCTTCTCCTGGGCGGCAACCAAATTGACGAATATACATTGGTACGATTTTATGTGCTGCATTGCCTTCTGCTGCCGCTTGTTATTACCGGTCTGATCGCTCTGCATTTCTGGCGCATCCGTAAAGACGGAGGGTTGAAGTAAATATGGCGGAACAGACAAACAGCGATCGACCTAAAGAGAACGGCATCGACAATAAGAAACAGATCATTGAAGATATTGCCGGCGCCATTGAAATCAGCAATCGCATCGCTATTTTCCCGCAGCGTATTTCGAAAAGGTTCAGGGAAGAGAAGCCGAAAGAAAAATTAGTACACACATTTCCCAATCTGATCATCCGGGAAGTCATCTGTTTTCAAGTTATTCTGATTGTAGTCGTTCTCATCTCCCTGTTTTTCAATGCGCCGCTGAAAGAGCTGGCTAATCCGGGCAACACACCCAATCCGGTCAAAGCGCCATGGTATTTTTTGGGCATACAGGAACTGCTGCACAGTTTTCCTCCACTGATTGCCGGCATCATTATTCCGGCGCTGGTCATCATTGGGCTGCTGGCAATTCCTTATTGGGACATCAACATCAGAGAAGGCACACTGTGGCAGAACAATCGTAACAAAACAATGATTTTTCTGTCTGCAGTTGTTTTCATTATTGCCGGCGTTAGTTTCATTTTTCATGCTTTTTCTATTCTGGTGCCGACTGTCTTTCTCTATGGATCGGCCACTTTGCCTTATTTTTTCTTCAGGGAGAAAGGGTGGTTGGCCTGGCTTGGCCGCCGGTCAATGGCCCAATGGATTATGACATGGTTTGTGCTTGTCACCATCGTCCTGACCATCACCGGCACCTATTTTCGCGGGCCGGAGTGGAAATGGGTGTGGCCATGGTAATGATTGTTCTTAAAACCTGTTTTCTGTTATAAGTGTAACCCATCGGAGAATGCATTAAAGTCCCAAACGGTTGCAGTTTTTTGATATCCTAAATTGAGCGATTCTGATGTCATTCCGCTTGTTCGCCTCAGGCGTGTAGGAATCATGTTGGTTTAGTGCACCGAACTAACAAGATTCTTTCCCGCCTGCCTGTCCGCACAGGCGGGCGGTTCATCGGGAAGGCAGAATGACAAAACTCGTTGGGTGGTTGTTTCAAGCTAAGAATCGCTCAATTTCGGGATATTTTAGCCCACGACTTAAGTTGTGGGCTAAAATGAAAAAAGATATTTTAACCGCTTCAGCGGTTTATGAGAAAAATACATGCTTTCTCTCTGTGATTGGTTGGCTGCTTTTCATTAAAGTTATTATTTCGTATGAAAGAAACCATTTACAAAATCTATGCAATAACCAGTGTACTACTCCTGTTTGTTTTAGCGGTCTCTCCGTTCCGCAACCGTGCAACCGATTGGCGCGCCGTACAGAATTACTACAACAAAGTCGCTGCAGCCCTGCCGGATACGCCGCGGCAAATCCCCATCAAAATCAGGCAAATATGGGCTCGCGATCTGGACCGGGTCGATCGCTGCCCAACCTGCCATATTCCGATGAAAGGCGCGGATCCTGCCGATGTTCCCCATCTGTTCCGGCCGCATCCCAAAATGTACCACGACACCGGCAAATTAGGCTGTACGATATGTCACGAAGGACAGGGTTCGGCAACCAATTATGCCGATGCCCATCTGCCTAATGAATCCTGGGAGCATCCCACTCTGCCAATTGAATTCACCGAGTCTTCCTGCGGGCGTTGTCATCTCGACAAAAATCTGAAAGAAACCGCCAATCTCAACCAGGGCAAGTTGCTTGTAAACAATTTCAAATGTTCCGCCTGTCACTATCTGCCACACGTAAGCAATACCTTCACTCCAAGTCTCAATGGCATCGGCAGCAAAGTTACCGGCAGAAACTGGTTGGTGCGCTGGTTGAAAAGTCCGAAAGCATTTCACGAAAAAACCAAGATGCCCGATTTTTTTCTTTCCGCCAAAGAGATTCAACTGTTAACCGGTTTTTTAATGACTTTCACAACTTTCCGGGACAGCCTGCAACCGGCACCGTTGCCTGATGTATATCTGCGCAATAAAAATGATGAGAATTTCATCGATAAAGGGAAAACCCTGTTTCGCAAAGCTCACTGCATCAGTTGTCATGCTGTAGATAAGCAGGGCGGTAAATTGGCGGTCGATTTATCTAAAGTCGCATCCAAAGCCAATGAGAAATGGTTGTTCAATTATATTCGAAATCCGCAGGGGTTTCAACCGGGTGTAGAGATGCCGCAATTTGGCTTCTCCGCTGAAGAGATCGCAGCCGTAACCGCCTATATCGTTTCTGAGTTTATCGATTGGAATATTCACGATGCAATCGATACCGATTATAAACCGGAACCCGATTTCTTCGCCCGGGGCAAAGCGATCTATTATCAGTACAATTGCAACGGTTGTCATCAATTATCCGGCATGGAGATTGCCCAAAATCGCGGCCCGGAGCTCACAGAAATCAGCGACAAGCGAATCTATCAAATCTATTTTGAGAATGTAACCATCCCCCATACCATTTTCGACTATGTCACAACAAAGCTGAAAACGCCGCGCATTTTTGGCAAAACTATGCGTATGCCGCAATTCAATTTCACCGATGAGGATCGTCGTGTCATCGCCACCTATCTGCTGTCGCTGCATAAAATAAACATCCCCGACCCATTGGTTCAAAGAGGAAATATTTTGCCGGTTTACCGGCCGCCGGGAAAAGCGGGCATTTTGTTTAGCAAATTTCGCTGTCTTAAGTGTCACCAAATCAACGGAACCGGCGGCACGGTAGCGCCTGATCTGAGCAGAGTAGGCAGCCGGTTGCAAAAAGACTGGTTAACGCAATTTTTGAAAACCCCCTACTCCATCCGGCCGCTCATCGAGGAACGCATGTTGAAATTGTCCATGAATAGCGGGGAAATCGATATCATCGAAAATTATTTTTTCACCGCTCTGGTGGATGACAGCCTTGCTGCCGATGTAAAATGGGATCGGTCTGCGATCGCCGTCACAAAAGGGCAAAAGCTGTACCGGGAAAAATACGGCTGCAACAGTTGTCATGAAATAAGAGGTAACGGCGGTTTCCTGGGGCCTATTCTTGACGGCGTGGGGAAACGGCTGCAACCCAACTGGATGCTGCACTGGATTCTGAATCCGCAAAAATACATTCCGGATACAATTGAACCACGAACAGGCATGTCCGAAGAAGAGGCAAAAGTGATTGTTGCTTATTTGATGAGTTTGAAATGAACGGGTTTGTTTTGAAATCAGGATTGCCGTTTTTGCTTACTGCTGTACTGGCTTCATTCTTATTCGGTTGTTCGTCATCCGGTCCCATACAAAAAATGAAGAACAAAAAGAGTGCGGCGACGGATTCTCCGTCTCAACCGGATTTGTGGCAAAAATACACCTACACACAGCGGCAGGGCAAATTGATTTACGATCACTACTGTTCCGGCTGTCACGGTTCTAACGGCGCCGGCGATGGATTCAACGCATCCGCCCTGGAACCGCATCCGGCAACTTTGTCTGTTTCAAAATATATTTCCGGACCCAATGACGAAAAGTTGAAAAAAGTCATTGCCGGCGGCGGCAGAGGAACAAACCGCTCGGTTTTAATGCCCGCTTATTCCCGAACATTGACAGATGCAGAAATTGCTAATGTGATTGAATATATTAAAACATTTGCGCTCAGGGGGAAGAAAGAATAGCAATTTTAGCAAAAAATAGTTGAAAAAAATAATGTTGACAGAATATTTAGAAAATTTGCAAAACACTTTTAACAAAGGTGATGCCCGGGAGGAAAGTTATTACGGCCATCTGAAAGATCTGCTGCTGTCTTTTGCCGAAATGGCAGAAATCAGGAAACCGGACGTAACAATTCTACCCAAGAGGACAGAGGCAGGCAATCCCGATTTCCGCGTTTGGGACGGCAATAATCACATTACCGGATATATCGAAGCAAAAGATCCTTCTGTAACAAGTCTTAACAATATCGAAGATTCCGAACAGATTTTACGATACCGCGCCACATTTCCCAATGTGATTTTAACCAATTTTTATGAATTTCGTCTTTACCGCAACGGGGAATTAATCGATAAAGTAATCATCGGACGTCCTGTTATCGCGCGTATGCTTCAAACGGCTCCCCCGGTTGAAAACGAAACGACCTTTGTTGAATTACTGCATAAATTCTTTTCATTTTCGCTGCCTGCTATCCGAACCGCGAAATCGCTGGCGATTGAACTTGCTAAACGAACACGTTTTTTGCGTGACGAGATTATCAGTATAGAAATTGCCGCTGAGATAGAAAAAGGCCAAAAGGCGATTTTAGGTTTTTACGAGGCTTTCAGGACTTATCTCATCGGGACACTAACGGAAAAACAGTTTGCCGATCTTTACGCGCAGACCATTACTTACGGTCTTTTTGCCGCCAGAACCAGAGCAAAAGAGGATTTTAATCGTAAACTGGCTTTTACCTATATTCCGAATACAATTGGAATTTTACGGGATGTGTTCCAATTCATTTCATTAGGCGATTCGCCCAAACCTTTGCAAATTATTGTTGACGATATTTCCGAGATTTTGCAGATCACGGATGTAAAAAATATCCTGCAATCTTATTTAAGGGATGGCAGGGGGAAAGACCCAATCATTCATTTTTACGAAACATTTTTGACGTTTTATAATCCGGGTATCCGTGAGCGGCGGGGAGTTTATTACACGCCGGAACCGGTTGTCGGTTACATCATTCATTCTCTGCATAAGTTGTTAAAAACAGAGTTTGGCTTGACCGATGGTTTGGCTGGTGAAGATGTTACCCTCTTGGATCCGGCAGCCGGTACGCTAACTTTTCCGGCCGAAGCGATAAAAACAGCGGTAACCGAATTTACCCGAAAATACGGTGAAGGCGGTAAAAACAGGTTTATCAAAAAGCAGATTCTGCCCAACTTTTACGCTTTTGAGTTGATGATGGCGCCGTATGCTATCGGGCATTTGAAGATGAGTTTTCTTCTGGAAGAATTGGGCTACCGCCTTGGCGATGATGAGCGTTTCAAGCTTTATCTGACCAACACTTTAGAGATGGAAGAGCTGGCACAAATTTCAATTCCCGGTCTGAGTTCCCTGAGCGAAGAGAGTCACCTTGCCGGCAAAGTGAAAAAGGCGCAGCCCATATTGATCATTTTGGGCAATCCGCCTTACAGCGGTTCCTCTGCCAATATAAATGAATGGACTGAACGACTTTTGAAAGAAGACATTGACGGCGCACAAAGTTATTACAAAATCGACGGCAAACCTTTAGGCGAAAAAAATGCAAAATGGCTGCAGGATGATTATGTTAAGTTCCTTCGTTTTGCCCAATGGAAAATTGAAAAGACAGGTTTTGGCATTGTCGGTATGATTACAAACCACAGCTACCTAGACAACCCGACTTTTCGCGGCATGCGGCAAAGTCTGATGCGCACCTTCAATGAAATATTCATACTGGATTTACACGGCAACTCGTTGAAAAAAGAAACCACACCGGACGGCGGCAAAGATGAAAATGTGTTTGATATTCGTCCGGGTGTTGCCATTGCCCTCTTTATCAAACGAAAAGAGAAGAAAGGCTGCAAAGTTTATCAGAAAGATCTCTTCGGTTTACGGGACAAGAAATACAAATGGCTTTCCGACAATATCATAACCAAAAAGGACTACCTTCAGATTGAACCGCGAACGCCTTACTACTTTTTCATCAGAAGAACAACACAGGATATTCAGTATTATCTTAACTGGAAGAAAGTCAGTGAAATATTTCCGCTCCACAGTGTGGGAATTGTCACTTCACGCGATGATTTTGTGGTTCATTTTGACAGAAAAAGTTTGGCAAACAAAATTCTTCAGTTCAGAAATCTTAATACGCCGGATGAGATCATTGCAAATACATTCAACCTGAAGGATAAAAAGAACTGGTCACTTTCAAAGACAAGAGCAAGTTTAGCCAAAGATTCAAACTGGAAAAATTATTTTCAAGACATTCTCTACCGTCCTTTTGATATCAGAAATATTTATTTCTACGAAGAATTGATCGAACGTTCGAGAAAAAACATTATGCGCCACATGCTTGAAGGGAAAAATCTGGCCTTGACTTGGACCAGACCGCAAAGTCCTCAATATCAATTTTCCGTTTTAATATCAAACACGATTATTGACCAATGTGTAATAGGAAATAAAAGCGCAGGTGCAGGTATTTCGTACCTTGCCCCTCTTTACCTCTACCCTGAAAATATAAAAAACAACCCAAAATCCGGCGTAACCTTAATGATGGTTTTTGAGCCCCAAACTAAATATGTTGCCAAAAAGCCCAATATTGATCCGATGATTTATGAAAAATTAGCAAGGACGTTCGGCAAAAAACCAACGCCGGAGGAAATTCTCTATTACATTTACGGCATTTTTTACAGTAACATTTACAGAACTAAATATGCCGAGTTTTTAAAAATAGATTTCCCGCGCGTGCCGTTTACCGTTAGTTATGACGTGTTTAAGAAAATGGCCAAAACAGGCAAGCAAATTGCGGATTTGCATTTACTCAAAAGTAAAGCACTGGATAATCCGCTTGCCAAATACCACGGCAGCGGGGACAACGACAGCATCGAAAAGATTAGCTATGACGAAAAGGAAAATCGGGCTTATATCAACAAAGATAAATTTTTTGCCGGGATTTCGCCGGAACTCTGGAATTATCACATCGGCGGCTACCAGGTTCTGCACAAATTTCTCAAGGATCGCAAGGGGCAAATAATGGAAGATTCACGTCACTATTGCCGCATGGTCACAGCAATCGCTAAAACAATTGAATGGCAAAAAAAGGCCGATAAAATTTATAAACTGGTCGAGAAAGAGGTCGTCACATAAAATGAGGATGATGGTAACATTTTATTTCTTTGAAAAATAGCAGGCAATTATAGGGCCGTCATTCCCGAATGCTCCTAACGGCCTGCCTGTTGCAGACAGGGAATCTATTTTCCAGTCGAATATGGCTTCCCTGTCTGCACAGGCAAGCTGCTCAAAGCATGCGGGAATGACAATTTAGTGTGTCGCTTCAAAGAGCTGAAGTGTTACAATCAGGAAAACTTTTGGAAAGATCCTTAAACCGGGAGATGACCTGCATTACGGCATCCCATTTTTAGTGTGAATCCGGATTGTCGATTCAGCGAATCGACCTGCAATTGCCTAATATGGGGCTTATAAAAATTGTACCGGATTGGGCTATTTTATATAGCGCATCCAGTTATCATCCCACAACTCGCCGCGTTTGGTAGAATGAACAAGCTCCATCAGGCCATAACCCATTTCGACAAAGACAAATTCCACACCGTTCTCAATTTTATAATACTTCCACACCTCGTAAGGTTTCGATTCGGATTCACTGGGCACGCGTTCGATTTCATCAGGCTGGGAATAGATCATAAATACCCTGCCCTGGTCTGTTTCCCATCCTTTTTTCCCCATGGCTTTGAACTTTTTGTTTGCCTGCCGAGCCCGCGCCAGATATCCGTTTCTCGTAACCGGAGGTAAATCTCCCCGTCCTTTGGCGACTTTAGGCCAAAATTCAAGCAAAAAAAATCTTTTCGCATTAAATGAGTTCAAACTTTCAAACATTTTGATCTCGAGAGGAGTTGCAAGATACCGAGCATATTGAAATTCAAGATCGAGATCTTCAGCGGAAATTTCCGAATATTTTTCTTTCTCTTTCTGTTGCAGGGCAAGCTCTATATGAGGATTGTAGATGTAAAACAGCTTGTTTGTTTTAAACAGTGCATTTTGTTTCTCATCCGACACAGACAACCTGAATATATATTTGCCTGAAGGATACAAGGATATGGGAGTAGTTCCCACTTCGATGGAATTCGCAGCCGGATATTTCCGCTGTTTGGAATGATGCCGAATCAATTCCCCTTTGGCATTCAATATTTCAGTTTCGACGGTATAATTCATACCCACATTTACATGATAAAGCTCTGTGTAATAAAATAAAACCGGTACGGTCGATGATCCGAAAATCAAAGGTGGATAAGGAACAACTTCAAGAGAATTTTTATAAAACAGGCCGGTTTTGTCGGCAGAAGAGACAATCCTCCGGCATAATTCAATATCGGAAGAAGTTAATTCGCTGCCGTAAGGCTCAATTTTCAAATTTAATTTAATGCTGTCACACCGGGAAAAGTTCAAAGAGTCGGAGGACATCACTTCAAGCACATAATCTCCGTTGGGAATTTCCGAATCCAATTTGCTGATGAAGGGAAATTTATACCAGACTCCGTTGGTGTCCGCTTCTGCAATTTTCAAGGTTTGTTTCTCATCAACAGCTAATTTTCCCGTGGCTTTATCCCTGATCTTTGTCGTTAGAATAACCCCGCCCCGGTATTTTCCATCCTTAAAAACATACGTGAGATGTTTAGGATAGAAACTGTAATATATTTCTAAAAATCCGTTCTGCTCATCATATTGAAAACGCGCATAATCCAGATTGAGTAAAAATTGTATTTTGGGAATAATGGTTTGCGCACCAACCCGGGCCGTAAATAATGACAGAACCAATAATGTCGATGCTGTTATTATTTTTTTCATTATACTCACCTTCATTAAAATCAACGATTTTCTCCTTGTTACACAGGTGAACAACACCACAAGGCAAAGTTATTCCGAACATCTGAACAACACAAAAGAGTTTTTGTCCTTACGGAATAAATCACTGCAGTGACATGAAATTATTTGTCCTTTTATTCATTTCCTGAACCGATGTGTTAATACGAAATAATATTCGCAAACAACCGGAACATACCCGGATGAATATTCAGAAATTGCGGACCCAATGCCAAATCGATATAAGTTATTCTGCCCTGTCCCAATTTTTGCGTCACCAGGAAGGGTGAATTTTCACCCTTCGCCCGGACAGGGATCGAAAGGCCCGAAGTATCCTGAACCTCAACCTTATTGTAAGCGCGCAAGTATAACCAACCCAGCCAGTCGGTATCCGACATCGGATTCGGCGTAGTAATAAAAGCGTGTCCCTTGTCGTAATTTACCGGATACGATTCATCAAATTTTTGTGAAGGATGGAGTGAAATATTCTCCCAAAAACCACTGCCGTTCCAAACAGCCGCGTCCTGGGCCAGAAAAATCAAATGTCCGCCTTTTTTTACAAAATTGTCCAGGTCGCCTTTTTTCCCGGAAATCTCCGTTACCAAAGACAGCGCCCGGCGGTCGACAATAATCACATCCAGGTCTTTTATCTGGTCGGAAAAGTTCCTGCGCAGATCAAGACTTTTGCATTGAACACCCATCCTCTTCAAAGTAATCGAAACAAGATTCCCTCTGATGCCCGAGATCACGCCGATATCTTTAGATGTGTCGATCTCGACCGGAAAACTCCGGGCGGCAAAATTTACCATTGGAACATGACCAATCTCGACCGGAAATTTGTAACTCCCCATTTCCGGAAATTTGAGCCAGATCAGGGTTAAAGAATCCAGATAGGTTGCCTCTTTCCGGTTCAGACGGAATCGTCCGGGAATCGATTCAACCGTATCAGACTTTACCATCACCGTATCCCTGATGCCATCACGGGAATGATTGGTGATGCGAACAAATAATTTTTCTCCCGGCACTATACGAACAATGGGCGTTAAAATTTCAACGGAAAGTTTGGGAGAAAATTGCAACCGGATAACGCTGCGATGGATAAAACTTTCCTCTTTGGTTTTTGCCTGGTGGATGGTATAGAGAGTAATCGGTTTGTCCACTCTGGCCAGTTGCAAACCATATTTTCCCTGCGGCGTGGTCAGATCCAGTTGTTTCGGCGAAATAATGGTGTATTGCTCATCGCGGCGGAATACGGCTTTTTTCAATATTCCCTCGTTAATGATCCATTTTTGTCCCAGGCCGCCAAAATAAACGGTGGTATTCTTTTCATTTTTGAACCCGGAAAAATTTTCCACAACAATTTTGGCAAGCTGGACATAAGTCAACACATGTTCATCGATGGAGTATTTTATCCGTATGCCCAACAAAGAACATTGTAATTCTTCCAACTTTTCTTTCCAGTGAAACAACGCCTTCTGATCCGCCAAAGGCAGGGAGAAACGGGTTCCGATTTTATAATTGATAGAATCAAGAATGGCAACCAATTTTTTCAGGGAAGCATCTTCGGCTCTGTTCAACACATTTTGAGACAAATCCTGAATTTTTTGTTCCAGTCCGCGCAGGCGAATACTATTTCCGGGCGGCAAACTTTCATCAGGCGCAACAGTTTCCGGCGGAGAGGCCGGATATGCGATGCGGTAGGTCACTTTTTTCCCCTGCATCCAGGCCGGCCGCTGGAATGACAGGGATTGGTACTTCTCCCCTGCCTCGGCACCTATTTCACGATATTTTTTCCCGAATCGAGGGTCTTTACGATCAACCGGAAGAGACTTTCCTGCCTGATTAAAATCATCGACGAGAATGCGGGAAACTTTCCAGTCGGTTTCTTTCCCTTTTTCTGAAACCGCGGCTGCCATTTCCCGGACAACGGAAAAAAGGTCATTTTTAAATATTTGCCAGCGCATGCTCCGGGCATCTCCCGCCCAATCACGGGCAAATAGAATGATGTCCGGCTGCGCCTGGTTGATCAATTCCTTCAATTTCGATCGCATCTGCTTCCGGGGCCACATCCGGCGAATCTTTTCAGTATCTCCGGCGGCAACAATATGGGTAAAGCAGAGAAAGTGAACATCACCTCCTAAATAAATGAGAGCATCATTTGCTTCTAATCTTCTTGTCGCAGCAATATAATTGGGATATTCCAATTTTACATCATTCTCGCCGGCCTCGCCGTTTGTGAGGTAAGCGCTCAGAATTCCGGCGCCCCGTCCCAACCGGAAATATGCCAGCGCCGCCAAGTCTTCGTAACCCGGTTCCAGGGCAAGCGATAACACATTCAGATTGCTCTGCAAATCCAGGGCGCGGTGATAAACGGCGGCTTTTCCGGTTTCCGGAAAGTAAGATTCAGATTTTTCCTTTTTACCACAGGAAAAGAAAATCAGTGCCGCAACAACAAACAAAATCCCGTTATAAAACTTCTTCATATTTTTCCTCATCATTCTCTTCAGTTCCTTTCAACCAGGGTATAAACAACTTATTAAAATACTAAAATTCATTTTTTAAATCAATACCCATCTGAATATTTCTATGCTTGTTATCATCCGCCAATTTTAAATTTATTGTTTTCAATTTTAAGCGGTATCTTTAAAAACTCCGCCGTAGGTTCCAAAACATGGGCTCCCATACTTTGCAGCAAACCGGCCGGCAGATTTTTCCGATTTATAATCAGGTAAGGAATCACCTGGTAGGTTCCGGGGAAACCGGGCTTCACTGAAACCATTACCGGCTCCAGAGTTGTCGCAACCACGTCTATTTCGATATTGCTTGTCCGGCGTCCTCTATTTTCCGGCTGCAAAACTTTAACAAAATTGCCATTGGGATCCACTAAAAAACCGGTTAAATATTCCGGATCACCCTGAAATTCCGCCAGGCTGATATTGCCGGTAACGGTCGAAGGTCCAAACTTTGCCTGCAATGTAAAATAGGCAAGCAGGTTAACCGTACCGGTTTCCGTACTGTCACGCGGGCCGTAGGTTGTTATAATGTGCAGGCTTTCCCTGAGCCGCACCGTCGCTTTTAATTCTCCTTTGTTGTTCAAATCCTGTTTTGAATATTGCACATTCCCATTGAATAGAGCGATCTGCACAGATTGAAGCTGATAATTCGCGCAATAAAAATACAGCTTAAAAATACCGTCGATCCCTCCGCCCGGTTGCTGCGCCGGCGGCGGAATATTCAGCGTAAATGAACCGCTTTCATCGGCCCAGGCGTTTACATTCAAAGCTTTGAACCAAACATAGACCCCTTTAGGACCGGCGTCTGTATTCAATGCAACTTTACCGCTAATGGAATTATTGAGAATTTTATCAGCGCTTTTGAAAGGATTTTCCGTACAACTCATGCTTATACCAAACAAAATACCGATTAAAAAAATCAACTTCACTCCGCTTTTCATTCTCCCGGATTTCATCGTTGCAACCCTTTTTTGCTTTCTGGTTCTCGCTGCTTACTCATCAAACCGTAAATTAATATTGCAATCCCATGGTTATATAAAACCGGCGGTCGCGAATCGTCAACCCTTGTAAAACCGTATCATCGTCCAACAAGTTTCTTCCGCTGAAATTAATAAAATATTTCAGGCCGAACCGTTCAAACTTTTTACTGAGATGAAAATCGATGTTTGAATAATCCGGCAGCCTGACAATGGCAAACCTTCCGTCCGGAAAGCGAAGCCATGCTTCCTGTTCATTCTCTCTGAACATGTGAAGCAAAACCGACCAGCCGGCATGTTCCAGGATCAGATTCAGCGTGGCCTTAAAATCGGATTTGAACGGAAACGCCGCTTTTTCACTGATAGAATATTTGGACACCCCCAATTCCAGAGTTACCTTCTTACGCAGCAAAAAAAGACTGGATTTTGTTTCCACCCCCGCTATTCTCGCCGTCTGTACATTATCAAAATAGGCAATGGGCACGTTGGGCGAGGTGAAAGAACGAAATTTGTTGTCATAATTATTCAGGAAGTAATTACCGGATATCTGCCAGCCGTAAATTGCATAACTGTTGTGCAGGTCTCTGGTTAATTCCGAACCGATCTCGATGCTGTTATTTTTTTCCACATCAAGATTGGGTTGATCCGATATATCCGAACCCAGATACGGCAGACTGATCTGTTGAAATAAAGTTGGGAATTTGACATTTCTGCCAAAATTAAGATAACTATCGAAAGTCAAATCTTCCCGGTAACCGGAAATATTCATGGAAAATTTAACCGTCGTTTCCCGCCAATTGTTCTCACCAAAATAGCTATCCCCTGAATATTTGCTATCCTCGATCCCCACTATCGGATTTTCCTGTTTATCATGAATAATATCCTGCCGGACACTGATATCAAAATCCATGGTTTGGATGAACCCGGTGCCGGCGTTGATATCGAATTTGGAGATGGCGGCAATTCCGTGGTGCCGGCGGTGAAATTCCGATAAAGTTAAATCATTCACCGAAGAATGCAGCATGGTTTTCTGATCTTTAAAAACAAGATCGTTATTTTGGTACTCGTAGGAAAACAGCAATCGAGCAATGCCGATTTTCTGACTTTTTTCCGTCCTGATGATAAATGCATCATCCCGGATATCTCTCGCTAACCGGAAATAGCCTGCCGGATACGCCTGATTCTCGTCCAACTGCCGCACAGAAGCGGAAAGTAACAAATTTTGCAAAAAGAACAGATCCCCGCTGTATTTTACCGAATACAGCCGGTTTGTATTGGATAATTTTTCATCGTCGCGCTGATTGTCGTAAGACAATTCGGTTTGCAGCCACAACCCGCTGATAGAATTGGCTGAACCGTCTGCCTTGGGGGGAGATAATTCGTAGTTGACATTTGCCTTATAATGACTGAACGAATTGATCAGCGAATTATCGATATCTTCCGTGGCCAGGAATTTTCTTTTGTACCCCCCGCGCCGGTAGCTAAAATTCCCCTGAAACCGGTTGATATCCTGATACAGATGGAGCCCCCAATCTCCGGAACGGTAGGAGCCCAGGCGTTGATCGAAACGTATTCTGTAATCCTGTTTCAACCGGGGAACGATATTGACAATTCCGGCAAATGCTTCGGGACCATATAAAGCGGTATTGCTGCCTTTTATAATCTCGATTCGTTTCACATCCGCCAGGTCGATGAGAGAAAAATCAAAAACATTATCGTACGTGTTGTTCATTTTTACGCCGTTATACATCACAATGACTTCATCAGGATTCCCGCCGCGGATGCCAATGGTCTTTTTACCGCTTAACTCTTCATCCACCTGGATGCTGTTGTCCGTTCTGAGCAGATCGCCGGCATCGACAAAACCGCGCATCTCATAAGTTTTTGCCGCAATGATAGAAATGGGTTGTGGAATATCTTTGGCAATTTCGAACCTCTTTGCACTTTGCCCTTCCACACGCACACCTTGCAAAGGAATAATCCGCGGCTGCATGTAAATGGTCTGTTTTTTTGAGAGAGAATCCAGAGGAATTTCAACCGGATCATACGCAACATGTTGAAAAGTGATTTTTATCGCTCCGGTTTCACTTTTCAAATGGAGAAAATATTTGCCCGAAATGTCTGTGGTTGTGCCATATTTTCTATTTTTAACAAAAATATTCACTCCGGCAATTTCGTTATGGGAATTGATATCCCGCACAATGCCGGACACATAAATATCCTGACCGGCAACACTACTCGTGAAACCAAGTATGAATAGAAGGATGACTAAATGGGTTAAACAACTTGCTTTCATCAGAATCCCTCTCTTTTTTAGGTAAAAATGACGAGTAACAATTTCACAATTGTTCCCCTTTTACCGATTTTTAACTGAATTGCCATGATTCAGGCAGAATATTATAAGTCTGCAAATTCGTTTACTACTCTGTGCCGGGGGGTAGTAAACTTGTATCCGGATTTTTTACACCACCTTTACACCCCTCAAGGAGGGGAATGTTGTTGACTTAAGAAACAGAATCGTGAAGTATTAACACTTGACAATTCACAGACGATCACAAAGTTTCAGAAAATTCAGGGTTGTAAAGATGGGTAAAAGATGTCATCCTGTCCATTAAGTTCTTGTTTACCAGTCGATTGTGAGAAAATCCATGAACAATTGAACCCTGCATGTTTGATTTTAAACTAAAAAACAAGTACTTACGCAATATAATAGTGTAAATTCTTGATGATTTTTGTCCGGTTAGTCAACCTAATATTTATCAAATTTAACGAAGTCTTAACATAAAAAACAATAATGGTTTTCTTTGTGAAACTTCGCAGCCTGGTGTCTTCGTGGCAAAAAGAAACCAAGCCGAATAGTTACCAATATTTGCAACTATTCAGGTGTTTTCTTTCAATCTTTTTCGCCTTGCCGTGAACGACAAGGCTAAGAAATGAAAGGGCGCTAAAGCGTCCTATTTACGATAGCATCCTTCAGGATGCTTTCATGTCTTAGCCTGA
>CAJVYQ010000076.1 GCA_913009825.1 uncultured Deferribacteres bacterium | reverse complement strand
CTTTCTGCTCCACTACCTGATGCGGACAAGTTTCCTGTTTTCAGAGAATCATTTATGGCGCTTGATCATCTTTCCCGTGATTCATTGCGGATCGGATATCGGAAATTCCTTAAGTCAACAACATTGGGAGGGTACGGGGGGTGTAACTGCACTTCACCTAAATAAATGCGTCGATAGTCTCATTTTGTCGCGAGGAAAATATTTTCATGAACCTCAAAGAAAAATTAGCCCGGTTAGACAGAGATCAGTCTGTAGTTTCTCCGCAAAAAGAACGGCCCCAAAAGCGGGAGGTCTCTGATTTTTTACCCGGTGAAAAATGGGATACGGAAGCCGGTGCGTGCCGCTTGATCCGCAGCCGGTATCCGTTCCGTTTTACACACGGAACCGTTCGGTTGGGCGCTCTTTGCCAAAATAATGCCGGTCACATAGCACTTCTCAACAAAGATCCGGCATTGAATTCTGTTCCGCTGCAGGAATTGCTGTTCATCGATACGGAAACAACCGGCTTATCGGGCGGCATCGGCACCGTGGCGTTTTTAGTAGGGATCGGTTATTTTGAGGGGGAACAATTTGTCATCGATCAGTTTTTTATGCGGGATTTCAGCGATGAACCGGGCGTCCTGCATTCGTTCCTTCATTCTGTGGAACGGGTACAAAACAGAGGCGGCGCCATTGTCAGTTTTAACGGCAAAAGTTTCGACCTGCCCCTCCTCTTCAACCGGGCGGTTTTCCATCGCTTTCTGCGGTCTGCAACTCCAGTCGCTCATATCGATTTGCTCCATCCCGCCAGAAGATTCTGGAAAAAATCGCTGCCCGATTGCACGCTGGGAACATTGGAAACCCATCTGCTTAAAATCCGGCGCAGCGGCGATGTGCCCGGATTTATGATTCCCGAAATCTATTTTCGTTTCCTCCGCTCACAGGATCCCCGGCCGTTATTGCCGGTTTTTTATCATAATCAGATGGATATCCTTTCTCTTGTGGGAATCCTGCATATAATGCTGCAGATTTATTCTTTTCGAACCCATAAAAATGATGTTCCGGTTGATTGGCCGGCCGCCGGCAGCGCCTTTGAAGAAATAGGAAAATATGACGAAGGGTTGCGGTTCCACCAAAATTTACTTGCCGGTAATTTGGCGGTTCCTGAAAAAAAAGAGATTTTTTTAAGAATGGCCCGGCTGCATAAAAAACAACAAAATTACGCATCTGCAATTGAATACTGGCAGCAAGCTGTTTCCCTCGCCGGTTTTTCCGCCGAGCCGTACGAAGAACTGGCCAAAGTTTATGAACACAGGATTGTGGATTTACAACGGGCAAAAAAGTACACCGCAAAAGCGTTGGAAAATGTTCGCCTGCTGGAGCAGTTGCGAAATGATGGAAAATATGCGGAATTAAAATCCAGTCTGCTCTGGCGGTTGAACCGGATAAAACGCAAATTGGGAGAGCAGTAATTTTGAATAAACTGCCAAAGTTTATCTAAGGATACCTGTTAATATATTGTATGACCTGAAAATGATTACAATAATTTACATAATTAGAGTCTGTCCGAAAACAGCATCCTTCTATCATTCCGAGCGGAGTGAAGCGAAGTCGAGGAATCTGTATGCTATTATAACTTAACGGGTTAAACAGATTTCTCCGTACCTGATCACAGGAGGTGAATAACCTAAAAAAACCGTTAAAACGGTTCTAAAATATTTTTAAACGTTAGCCCACGACTTAAGTCGTGGGCTAAAACAGTAAAAATTGTAATAACCGCTTCAGCGGTTTAAAAAAGCTGCATATTTACTCCGTGATTGGTCGCATTTCTCCCTTCAGTCGACATAACAAAAACGAGTATTTTCGGACGGACTCTAATAAAAAACTTTGGAAGTTTATTTTACGGTAAAGCAACAAACACATTCACAAACGGAGGTAACATGATGAAAACACTAAAATCAATCGGACCAAAAAAATCCGGCCAATTTCATCTATCTATTTGGCTGTCGCTGCTCATTGTTTTTGCGGTTTCATGCACAAAAAAAAGCAGCATAAAAGATTATCCCATTCAACCGGTCAGCTTTACCCATGTGAAAGTGAACGATCAATTCTGGGCGCCGCGCATTGAAACAAACCGGACGGTAACCATTCCGTACGATTTTAAAAAATGTGAGGAAACCGGACGCATCAGTAATTTTGCCAAAGCGGGCGGTCTGGAAGAAGGGGAATTTGAAGGGATTTATTACAATGATTCGGATGTTTACAAAGTGATCGAAGGCGCTTCCTACTCTTTGAGTGTGCATCCTGATCCGGAGTTGGATAAATACCTGGATGGTGTGATTGCAAAAATTGCCGCCGCCCAGGAGGATGACGGCTATTTGTACACCAACCGCACCATAAATCCGGAAAAGGCTACCGACGGCGCCGGTGAAAAACGCTGGACCAGGTTGGATCATTATCACGAATTGTACTGTGTGGGCCATCTTTACGAGGCGGCTGTGGCCCATTACCAGGCCACCGGTAAAAAAAGTTTGCTGAATGTGGCGTTGAAAAATGCGGATTTGATTTGCAACACATTCGGCCCGGGTAAAAATATGGGCGTGCCGGGACACGAAGAGATTGAAATCGGTTTGGTGAAATTGTACCGGGTAACGGGAAAAGAGAAATATCTGAAAATGGCAAAATTTTTCCTTGACCAACGAGGCAATGCCGGGGGGCACAAACTTTACGGCCCTTATACGCAGGATCACAAGCCGATTATTAAACAGGATGAAGCCATCGGTCATGCGGTTCGGGCCGGTTACCTCTATTCCGGAATCGCCGATGTGGCCGCGCTTACCGGGGATCAGGCTTATGTGCAGGCAATTGATAAAATCTGGCAAAATGTTGTGGGAAAGAAAATTTATATCACCGGCGGTATCGGTGCGCGACGTGAAGGCGAAGCGTTTGGGGATAATTATGAACTGCCCAATTTAACCGCCTACAACGAAACCTGCGCCGCCATTGCCAATATGTTCTGGAATCATCGTCTCTTTTTGCTGCACGGTGAGGCAAAATATATGGATGTGTTCGAGCGCACTTTGTACAACGGTTTTCTGGCCGGAATTTCATTGCAGGGGAATGAATTCTTTTATCCGAACCCACTTGAGTCCGATGGCAAACTTATGTTTAACCAGGGCGCCGCAACCCGGAAACCGTGGTTCGATTGTTCCTGTTGTCCGGTCAATATTGTTCGTTTTCTGCCGTCGTTATCAGGTTACATTTATGCCCGGAAAAAGAACAAACTGTTTGTCAACCTTTTTATCGGCGGCGAGGCAAATTTAAAGATAAACGGTAAACAAGTTCAGCTTGTCCAGGAAACAAAATATCCCTGGGACGGACGTGTGAAAATCTTCGTTAATCCGGTAAAACAGGCTGATTTCAGCATGAATATTCGCATCCCGGGATGGACCATGAACCGGCCGATTCCCAGCGATCTGTATCGTTATGTTTTTCCGCAGCAGGATTCCGTGAGTTTGCATGTAAACGGGGCTGAAACAGCGTTGAATTTGGAAAACGGCTTTGCCAAAATAGACCGGACATGGCAAAAGGGGGATGTGATCGAACTGAATCTGCCCATGAAAATTCGTAAGGTTGTGAGTAATGAGAAGGTTGCTGAAGACCGTGGCAAAATTGCGCTGGAAAGAGGCCCGGTGGTTTTTTGTGCCGAAGGGGTTGACAATCACGGCCGGGCGCTGAATCTGCTGCTGAGTAAAGATGTTCAGTTGAAATCTGAATTTCATCCTGATTTACTGCATGGCGTAATGGTTCTTGAAGGAAAAGCAAAAGCGCTGATTGGCAATGGTAAAAAAGTTGCTCGTTTCAAAAAGCAGAACTTTATGGCGATTCCCTATTATGCCTGGTCCCACCGCGGCGTCGGCGAGATGACGGTGTGGCTTCCCTACGAAAAATCGGTTCTATTGGCAAGAAGTAGAAAATAATATAGTTCGTATCCATTTTAGTTCTTTGAAAAAAATCATCCTGTAATAAGGGTGATCCCATTTATTGCATACAGGTATTGTTTTTAACGATTTATTTCGCCCCTTCAGGGCTAAGAAAATCTTATTGCTTCGTATCCCGGCACTTCGCACCGGGCTGGAATATGTTGCCCTTTCAGGGCATATTTCTGTAAATTCGTATCACCCTGAAAGGGTGGAATAACCAAGCCCGGGGCAACGCCCCGGGGATGAAAAACGAAAAAGAACGATGAGCCCTGAAAGGGCGGAATATTCACCTGTTTTTACAATCTGTCATTTGAATTGTGTATCCCGTCCTTTCAAGGCTTAGTCGATGAACAGGGGTTGTCCCGGGAAAATACGGCTGCTTGTTTTATTCACAAGATGATAAACATCGAAGATGGAACAAAAGATATCCCGGACAACTTTATTTTTCGAATCTTGATGAGTATGAAATTTGAGCAAATGAAAAGATTGTCCACGAAACATCAACCTATGGCAGACAAGTTTTAAATATGCAAAATTTTGCGATGAAACTTTTTTGTGTCTTTGGTGTGTTTTGTGGGGAGATAAAATATTTTGTCTCTTTTATTTCCCGGTATTTTATTTGAAAAATGATGAGAGAATACGCTCATGAAAAAATATAGGTATCGCAATATTTCCCTTTTTATCTTGCTTTCTTTCTTCGCTTTTTCTTTTTCCGCCGCCAAAATCGATGTGAAATTACCCCGGCCAACATCCGCACAGGCAGCCTGGCAGGATGCAGAATTGGGTGTCGTTTTTCATTACGATCTGCATGTATTTGATAATAAGAAATATTCTCAGCGGGAAAACCGGATTACGCCAATTGAGGATTACAATATTTTCAATCCCGTCCATTTGAACACGGATCAATGGATTAAAGCGGCAAAGAACATGGGCGCAAAATTTGCGCTACTGACCGTAACCCACGAAACCGGTTTTGCGCTCTTTCCGTCCGATGCCAATCCTTACAATGTGAAACTACTGAAATGGCGGGACGGGAAAGGCGATCTTGTCGGAGATTTCATCGCATCCTGTCGCAAATTTGGCATCAAACCGGGATTGTATATCGGGATCCGCTGGAACTCGTTGCTTGGTGTGCACAATTTCATCGTCGATGGCAATGGGGAATTTCAGGCGAAAAGACAGGCGTATTACAACCGGATGATTGAACGCATGGTGACTGAGTTATGCACACGCTACGGCGAGCTGTTCGAAATCTGGTTCGACGGCGGCGCATCCAGTCCGAAGAAAGGCGCGCCGGATGTGCTGCCGATCGTGCAAAAATATCAGCCGAACTGCTTGTTCTATCACAACTCGGAACGCGCCGATGCACGCTGGGGAGGTGCCGAAACCGGTACTGTTGCCTACCCTTGTTGGGCCGCATTTCCGTATCCTTCCACAGATCAGGAGTGGTACTCCTTTGATGTTAAGTTGCTGAAAACCGGCGATCCCGATGGCAGGTACTGCATGCCCGCCATGTCCGATGCGCCGTTGCGCGGCTATAACGGTCGTCATGAGTGGTTCTGGGAACCGGGCGATGAGGCGTATATTTTTCCGCTGCCGGCGCTGGTGAATATGTACTATAAATCGGTAGGCCGGAATTCAACTCTTATTTTGGGCATTACGCCAAATCCGGACGGTCTGATTCCCCAACCGGATGTGCACAGGATGAAGGAATTCGGTGTCGAAATAAAGCGCAGGTTCGGCAAACCAATTGCCTCGATCTCCCGGAAAGGAGAACAGATTGAATTGGTTCTGAAAAAAGCAACCGACGTGAATCATGTTTCCATTATGGAAAAAATAAGTCTTGGAGAAAGAGTGCGGGAATTTACGGTGGAAGGTTTTAACGGGAAAAAATGGGTGCAACTTTGCAGTGGTAGCTGTATCGGTCATAAATTCATCGGCAGATTTGCTACGGTAAAGGTGTCCAAATTGCGTTTGAAAATTACCAAATCCAGCGCAGAACCGGTTATCAAAAAATTTTCTGTTTTTATGGTTGACCAAAATTAAGCCGTTGCAGGACGAATCACGATTTGTCCGAATTATAGACAATATCAAATTTTTGTTACTCTTTAGCTTTTTGAAACGAATCGATGATTTTTTAATGCTTTAATGATGAACGGTATATTTGGTGATGAATGTTCAACCGTCCCTGCGGGACGGGATATGTTTTATTCTTTGTTACCCACCAATGAATTGGCGGGCTATTTTCATTAATCCCTACGGGATTATTGGGAATGCAATTTTGGCGTTTAAACCTGAATTGAGCGATTTTCCGGTTTTTTAGCTTGTTTTTGTTATCTAACGGGTTTTCACTATTCAGCGCAACTTCAGTGAAATCAGGTTTTCGATTCAGCGAATCGAGCTGCAATCGCTCAATTTATGTTAAAAAAAAATGGTACAAAATTAGTTGCCTGGATATTAATTCAGGCTCTCCTGTAGAATTTGGGGGTAAAAACACCACATCGAGCAAAAAGGTTTTTTTAGGCATGACAATAGTAATAACAGATTTAAACTGAATGATATGAATACAACCATCTTCTTCTTGTTTGGGAACGACATTTAGAGCAAAACAAAACTGACCGTGAGAAAAATATACTGCTCCGGAGTAGTCAAAACCATCTTAGTCGCTTCAAATCAAGACTGTGCAGCTTTATTAGGTTTGAAACTTACCCACAAATTTTTACGGAGAGGCTTAATTCAATACATTTGAGAATTTGTCCCGCAGGGACAATGCGAAAATAGCCCGGAGATTTATCTCCGGGAAAAGAAAGGAGAAGAATGTTTTTCGTCCCGAAGGGGCGATTGAAGGTAACAATTTAATCCATTAATGAATCCATGCCTTTTTGATTTTTTAATGAACTTCAATGATGTTATTCAGAATCCTCCGCCTGATGCAGGGGATGAAGGGACTTACACTTCTACGTTTATTATGTGGTTTGAAATTTTTTATCCTCCGTCATAGGCTGATGTTTCTTGGGCTGAATAGTTATGAAACAAAAATACTTAAAATGTTTTTATTCGCAAAATTCGTGTAATTAGCGGGCAAACTAGTAAACTTTTTCGCCAATCAAATTCAAATTATCACCACGAACATATCTCAGGAAAGGAAAAAATCATGTTCAAACAGATGTTTTTTTTAGGAATATTTTCCATTTTGCTTCTCATCGCCTGCAGCAAATCGACGAAATGGCAGCCGGCCCGCTCATCGTTACAGACGCGCTGGGCAAAAGATGTGTCTCCGCAACATGTGTGGCCGGAATACCCGCGGCCGGCAATGGAGAGAAAAGAATGGTTCAATTTAAACGGTTTGTGGGAATATGCCGTCAGACCGGTTGATCAACCGCAGCCGCAGCAATTCGACGGCTCAATCTTAGTTCCTTTTCCGGTTGAATCCGCCCTGTCCGGTGTTGGTAAAATGGTTCGGGAAAAGAACAAACTTTGGTACCGCCGTTGGTTTCAGATTCCGGCTAAATGGCAGGGAAAACGGATTTTCCTCCGGTTTGAAGCAGTCGATTGGGAGACAAAAGTGTGGTTGAACGGTAATGAGCTTGGTGTCCATCGCGGCGGTTACGATCCGTTCAATTTTGAAATTAGTAAATTTTTACGTAAGGCCGGCAAACAGGAATTGGTAGTTTCCGTATGGGATCCCACCGACGCCGGCTATCAGCCGCGGGGAAAACAGGTGAATAAGCCAAAAGGGATTTATTACACACCGACGACCGGAATCTGGCAGACCGTTTGGCTGGAACCGGTGGCAGAAACTTTCATCGAAAATTTCCAGCTATTTCCCGATATTGATCGAAACCGGCTGACAATTGCCGTGACACTGAATGGCCAGGAAAAGAATGTGAAGATCGGGGCGACAGCGCTGGATCGTGCGGGCAACCGGATTGCGGAAATGATTGGCGACGCATCCGGAAATTTGGTTCTTAACATTGCAAATCCTGAACTCTGGTCGCCGGCCGGTCCCTACCTTTACGGCTTGAAACTCCGGCTTTTGCGCGGCGACGAACCCGTCGATCAAGTGATCTCTTATTTTGGTATGCGGAAAATTTCTCTCGGCAAAGATGAAAGAGGGATCACACGGCTCATGCTGAATAACCGGTTTCTGTTTCAGATCGGGCCGCTGGATCAGGGTTTCTGGCCGGATGGGTTGTACACGCCGCCCACCGATGCTGCGATGAAATATGATTTGGAAGTTCTCAAAAAAATGGGCTTCAACATGCTGCGCAAGCATGTAAAAGTGGAACCGCGGCGATTTTACACCTGGTGCGATAAAATTGGATTGCTGGTCTGGCAGGATATGCCCAGCGGAGACCGAAGTATTGGGCACAGAAAAGCGGATATGGTCCGTAGTAAAGAATCGGCAAAACAGTACGAGTTGGAATTAAACCGGATGATTGAAACCAAATTTAACCATCCCTGCGTCGTGATGTGGGTGCCGTTCAACGAGGGCTGGGGACAATTCGATACGCCGCGTATCGTTGATTTTATCCGTAATTTGGACCCCACCCGGTTGGTTGATAACGCCAGCGGGTGGACAGATCGCGGCGTCGGCGATGTAGTCGATATCCATCGCTATCCCGGTCCCGATGCGCCGCAGCCGGAAATGAAGCGCGCAGCCGTTTTAGGAGAATTCGGCGGTTTGGGATTCAACACGCCGGGACACACCTGGAAAAAAGAGGGTTGGGGATACGCAGTGATGCAGGATCGGGAGGCTCTGGCCGCCCGTTACGAGAACCTGTTGCAGGGCGTGCATCGTTTTGTAAATAACCCCGGTCTCAGCGCCGCGGTTTACACTCAAACGACCGATATCGAAACGGAAAATAACGGGTTGGTGACGTACGATCGGGAGATCATGAAGATTGATCCGGAAATTGTAGCCCTGGCCAATCAGGGTTATCTGCCGCCGCGGTTAGAGGAGGACACACAAATTTTTATCGACAAATACGAAGTGAAATTGGCCTCTCCGGCAAAAGATGCGCAGATTTTTTATTCGACTGATGACAGCGAACCTTCGCAACAATCAAAGAAATATTTTGAACCGTTCACTATTGGGAGTACAATCACCATCAAAGCCCGGGCGTTTTGGCCGAATGGCAAGGCAAGCAGGGTGAACCGGTTTATAATTTGTAAAGTTGAACCGCGCAAAGCGGCGGCTGTTTCCGGTTTGAAAGCGAATTTAAAGGTTGATATCTATGCGGGGCAATGGAAAATGCTGCCGGATTTTACCAATCTAACGCCGGCTGCGAAAAAAACCGCCGGAAAAATGGATTTGGCGGCTGCAGGAACAAATAAAAATTTTGCCCTGAAATATACCGGTTTCATAAAAATTCCGCAGACAGGGGTTTATATTTTTTATGTGACATCGGATGACGGCAGCCGGTTGTTGATCGGCGAGGAAGTTGTTGTGAATAACGACGGCGTCCACGGTGCGCGGGAGAAAAACGGGGCGATCGCTTTAGAGAAAGGGTTTCACCCATTGGAACTGCTCTATTTTCAGGATGCCGGCGGCAGAAATTTGCAGGTCAGGCTGGCAGGTCCGGGGCTTAAAAAACAGGAGATTCCATCATCGGTTTTGTCCCACCGGTAGAAACGCCGTGAACAGCGCAAAGGAATTGGCCGTATTTCAATCTGTAGCCTGAAGACCACAGCTAACGGATTTTTCATTAAAGATTTTCTGTTCGAAATTTGTTAGCCGCGGCGTTCACGCCACTAACCCGGAGACCGCCATCGTGGAGATCAGGCCCTTCAGGGCCTCTTAATCGCTTTCCGTATTTTTGTGAATCTCCGGGAAACAACGGACAAAATAGTCGTATTTAATCTGTTTTGATTGTGATTCGAATATCATCTGAATCGATAGCAACATGAAATTCTAACGAAAACAAAAATCCTCAACGAATAATGACATGGCGACTCGCTTGATAATTTGCGCATCTACATTAACAAATTAATACCGAAATCGTTTCCAATGTATGTTTAGATTAGGTTCAATGATATCCAACAACCAACACTTCAGATTCCAGGATAACATGGAAATCAGAAAATAAGCATAATTTCCATGAAAATGTTTCACCGGTAGGTGAACGGTTCCTAAACCATGCTTAAAATCCCTGATAAAATTTTCCCGCTGACCGCTACTTCAAAATTGTTGAAAGTATAATCGGTTTCAATCCGCTGTATATGATGATTTATCGAAGACTTCGACCTATTTCATTGTGTTTTTTATTTCATCACAATCATTTTCCTCGTTTGATTATATTCAGGTGTTGTAAGTTTGTAGATGTAAACACCGTTGCCAAAATTAATCGCAGAGAACGGAATTCTATGAACCCCGGCTGCCAACTTTTTATTGAACATGATCGTTTCGACTTCCTGACCCAATACAGTGTAAACCTGCAGAGTGACGCTTGTAACGTAAGGCAGGGTAAACTCGATTGTCGTGCTAGGATTGAATGGGTTGGGATAATTTTGCAATAGAGCAAAATCTTTTGGGATCGTTTTATTCTGCGGCTCCGCCACACTCGTGACGTTCAGAATTTCATTCGATCTTTGAATGACATCCGCCAACAGAGCCAATTGAAAATGTTGATTATGGAACCCGCCGCTCTCATCCGAATTGACCAGGAAGAGGTTCACTTTCGCTTCATCCCGCTTGGCCACAAGCGCCGCGTTGTCATTGCCTTGCATCAGGCTGTCGGCCAGTTGAAAAACCTGCTCGGCGCTGTCAAGCCGTGCCTGTGTCTCCGCCCGGAAGGATTGGATGCTATTTTCAGCGGCCGTTGCATCCATCGTTTGATGGCAGGATGTGCAAGAAGCCGTCCGACTACCATCCTCTTCTGTCACAAAAATGCCCCACGTATGGCCGTGATACATAGATGCATTCGTATCTTCTTCACCGGAACTCATGTGGCAGCTCGTACATGTGATGCCGGGCATTGTTTCAATAAAGTTAACACCGACCGCGCCGACTCCTTTCTCAATGTTGTAGCTCCGATGATCTGTGTCTGGAAAACGTAAACTGCCATGACATTGGCCGCACAGCTCTGCCGCATCATCAAAGACTTCATAGTTGCCGGTCTCTGAGTTAAAATATGAACGGGCTTCGGGATTATGCGGATTATGACAGGTAATACACGAAACATCCGGCCACTGATCCTGGTGTGTTGATGCTGTGGATGTGAAAAACTTGCCATTCTGGGTAGTAAAAAAATAGTCGAGGGCCTCGGTTTCCGTCATACCGCCATTAGCAAGCACGGCGGTCGGGCCATGACAGGCGATACAATTTTCAGGATCAGAGCCAAGTATCACGGAATCCGGGGATTCTCCCGTCCGTTCTTCGGCTAACTCACCAGCCACATCATCCTGTGTGAGGGAATGTTTGCTCATTTTCCAGGCATTGTACGTCAAATGATCGGTGTCTTTGAAACGAAGCGCACCATGGCATTGCCCGCAAAGTGAAGAAATCTTTCCTACGGAGTCATATTGAGCTGTGGTCGAATTAAAATAACTAAAGACCGGCATGGATGTTGGATGATCCGCAGGTAAGTTGTGACACGTCGTACAGAAAACGTGGGGCCAATTGAGCGTATCGGCAGCAACGGTATTTTGGGAGAAGACGCCATTATCGGTAGTAAAAAAATGCTCCAAAGCTTGCACCTCCGTCATACCGCCATCGACCGTAACAGCAATGGGAGCGTGGCAGGCAATACAATTTTCCGCTCCAGAACCATGAATGACCGAATCCGGGGGTTGACCGATCCATTCTTCGGCTAATTCTTTAGCGATATCACCCTGTGTCTGCGAATGTTTCCCCTGCATCCAAAGCTGATAGTTACTGTTGTGGCACACACTGCAATCAAGTGCAGATTGCGCAGAAACAACATGAATTATTGTCATAACAAATAACATCATGACAATTAAAACATGGATCGCAAAAAAAACTCTTCCTTTCATTTTAATTTCCTCCTTGAGTTTAGGATGGTCCGCAACTGCGTTTAAGCGGCCATCCATTAGTAACAGTTGATAAAACACTACCTTCAATCCGGTTCATTAGTACGGCAATGTTTTTCCCGGTTTTATGTTTTATTTTTGCTTCCACATCAAAATGATTTATCCCCAATTTCAACACCTGCGCAATGGGATATTTGGTGAAACAGAGGTTGGCTTTAAAGAGATGTTTGCAAAATCTTTCCGTCACATTTTCCCGTCTTAAACCTGTGATTTTTTCCGTCGCCCGGTTGAAAAAAATGATTTTAATTTTTTTTTCTACGGTAAATAATTTCTCGCCAATGGAATTAAGAATTTCATTGGTACATGAATTCTTTATATTCATATCGCTCCGTGCTATTTAAGCAGCGAAACAGGTGAAACAATTTATTTTAAAATAATAGAATTTTTGTAAATCACAATATATTTTTACTATTTTCTTTCATTTGTAAAAACAGTATTGTATTTTTTTCTGAAAAATGCTACCTTCATTCCAATCAAACTGAAAGGTTCTTATATGAAGTTCAAATTACCTTACTCTTCGCAAAACTGGGTTTCCCTGATCGGTGCAACCATCGCTTTGATCAGTTTGTTCATGATTGGTTTCTTATTTTTCATTTCTTTATTCCTGGGACAAGGCGGTCTCTACCTGGGACTGGTGATTTATATCATGCTGCCTGCTGTTTTAATTGCCGGTTTGATTTTAATTCCTCTTGGGATGCTTCTGACGGTTCGAAAAGAGCGGCGCATAGGGAAAGTGGAACAACCTCCCTGGCCGCGTATCGATCTGAATGATTCGCGTCACCGCAATGGGTTCTTTATTTTTTTATTCGGCACAACTGTTTTTCTGTTTTTATCGGCACTGGGCAGTTACGAAGCGTTTCATTTTACCGAATCGGTGCAATTTTGCGGCACGCTCTGTCACCATTTGATGGAGCCGGAATACACCGCTTATCAGCATTCTCCCCATGCAAAAGTAGCCTGTGTGGAATGCCATGTGGGTCCTGGTGCGGATTGGTATGTGCGATCAAAACTATCAGGTGCTTACCAGGTTTATGCCACGATTTTTAATAAATATCCGCGTCCCATTCCCACGCCCATAAAAAATCTGCGTCCGGCGCGTGTGGTCTGCGAACAATGCCACTGGCCGCAAAAATTTTACGCCCATAAATTACGCTACGAAACCCATTATCTGCCCGACAAAGAGAACACACAGTGGGATATTCGCCTGATCATGAAAATCGGCGCCGAACATTCCGCTCTCGGTTTGAAAGAAGGAATCCATTGGCATATCAATACGAATATTAAAATTCAATACGTCTCTCCGTCAGAAAATGTAGAGGATATTCCCTGGGTAAGGTCCATCAATCTTGCCACCAGAGATACGGTCGTCTATCGCGATGAAAATAATGAGATATCAGATCGGGAAGTGGATAGTTTAACGATACATACGATGGATTGTATCGATTGCCACAACCGTCCTTCCCATAATTATCGCCCGCCGGCCATATTTATTAATGAAGCTATGACGGCCGGTGAAATCCCAAAAGACTTGCCGGAAATTAAGTCCATTTCCATGGAATTTTTAGACCGGGAATATTCTACAACCGATTCGGCTCTGATGAGTATCAAAGAAGGTATCACGAATTTCTACCGGGAAAATTATAAAGATATTTACAACAATAAAAAAGATGTAATCGAAAAGGCCATAACCGGAGTACAAAATTCCTTTTCCAAAAATATATTTCCCGAAATGCGCGTACGTTGGGACGCGTATCCCAACCATATCGGTCATCAGGAATTTAAAGGGTGTTTCAGATGTCACGATGGCTCCCATCTTGCTCAGAATAAGCAGGTTATTCCAAAAAATTGCAATCTTTGTCATTTGATCAGCGCCCAGGGCACACCGGGAAAAATGGAAATTGCCAAGGTGGGGGAAGCGCTTGATTTCAAACATCCTGTAGATATTGATGAAGCCTGGCGTGAAATGTTGTGTACCGAATGCCACACCGGTGTAAATCCGTAGGAATGAAACAATCTGTTTCGATCCTTTACGAATTAAAGACTTTTCAGAAAAGAAACGCTCCCGGTAAGTTTTATCGGGAGCGTTTTTTTGATGTTTTAGTGAAGTTTTTAAATCTGTTGGTTTTTAGAACGACGAATCTTGTCGCACTACATTATGAGAAACCGATTACAAGGGAAGTAAAGTAAAAGGCAAATCGTTATTCTTCGTGTCCTTTGCGAACAAGACCGGAATAAGTTCATAAATTTTCTCAAAACTAAATTGTGCTATTTTCAAAAATATGGCATAAAGATTGCTTAAAATATATGGAAGTGAAACTCAAAAATGGGAGAGGGTATGAGATTTCTTAAAATAAAGAAAATAGTTGTCTTCATTTTGTTCATCCTGATACGTTTTAGTTATCTTCCCGCTCAATCTGTTGAAGATTGCATGACTTGCCACGATGATCCGGATTTAACTGCGGAATGGCAGGGAAAAACAATTTCTTTGCTGGTTAAATTGGCTGTTTTTCAAAAATCTGTACACCGGGATCTTGAATGCACGGATTGTCACCAGGATGCTGCGGTTGAAGAATTTCCCCATCCGGAAAAGCTGGAACCTGTCAATTGTGGTATTTGCCACGATAGTGAGATGGAAAAATTTAACTTGGGTATCCATGGTCAGGCTTTAAAAAAAGGTGCTTTGTATGCACCGAACTGTAAAGAATGTCATGGCATTCATGATATTCTGGCGTCTCGAGATCCTCAATCCCGTACCTATAAAATGAACATTCCGTTACTCTGTGGAAAATGTCACCGGGAAGGCGCACCGGTGGCCAGAGTTTATAATATTACAGAACATAATATTTTGGAAAATTACAGCCAGAGCATTCATGGAAAGGGATTGTTTAAACAGGGATTGATTGTCACCGCGACTTGTAACAATTGCCATGGCAATCATTTGATTTTACCGCATACCGATCCCCGTTCCAGTATCTCGCTAAAAAATATAGCCAACACCTGCATGAAATGTCATGCCAGAATCGAAGAGGTGCATGTTAAAGTAATAAAAGGAGAATTGTGGGAGAAGAAGCCGGGTGCCATACCGGCATGCACCGATTGCCATCCGCCTCATACAGTGAGCCGGCAGAATATTGTAGTAACTATTTCAGATCGAACCTGCTTAAAATGTCACGAAAAAGAGAATGTGCACAAAGTGGTTGACGGGAAAAAGGTCTCGCTTAAAGTAAACAAAGCCGATCTTGCCAATTCAGTGCACACGAAAATTCCCTGTGTAAAATGTCATTCGGATGTGTCCACCCATTTAAAGCGGCCTTGCTCTACTGCCGGGAAAGTGGACTGTTCCAATTGTCACGCCGATCTCGCCAATCGGTATTTTGCCAGCGGTCACGGACAAGCTTATTTTAGAAAGGACCAGAACGCGCCCTATTGCACCGATTGCCACGGCGATCATAAAATCAAATCAAAATATGATGAAACATCGCGAACCTACCGGGCCGCGGTGCCGAAACTATGCGGAAGATGTCATCGTAAAAACGGGCAGGCCACACAGGGAACACATTTGAAAGAAGTGGATGCTTTTCATGATTATTCCATTAGCGTGCACGGCAGGGGATGGTCGGAGAAGGGATTGCTTCCCAGCGCGGTTTGTATCGATTGTCATTCCTCTCATTATATATTAAAAGAGTCCGATGAGCGTTCTTCCGTGAATCCGAAAAATATTCCGGCTACCTGCGCCACCTGTCACAAAGGAATTTATGATAAATATGTCAAAAGTGTACATTCAATCAATCGAACGGATGTTAAGAAAAAACTGCCCACTTGTGCAGATTGCCATCATGCGCATGTCATTAGTGATATCAAACAGGATAAATTTATAACCGAGATTACACAGTTGTGCGGTTCATGTCACAAGGATCTGGCCAAGACCTATTTGGAAACCTATCATGGCAAAGCGTATCAATTAGGATATCTTGAAGCCGCAAAATGTTCGGATTGCCACGGCGCTCACGATATTTTAAATGTGAATGATCCAAATTCATCCGTTGGGATCAATCATATAGTTAAAACTTGTCAAAAGTGTCATCCCGATGCGAATACGCGATTCACCGGTTATTTAACCCATGCAACCCATCATGATAAAACGAAATACCCGGTGTTGTTTTATACTTTTTGGGCCATGACCATCCTGCTGATCACTGTATTTTCCTTATTTGGCCTGCATACGCTGCTCTGGCTGCCCCGGTCCATGCAGGGCATGATACAGAAGCGAAAAGAGGCAAAAGGGAAAAAGCATAAATACTACATCAAACGATTTTCAATGGCACAACGCGTTACCCATCTATTTGTGATTCTCAGTTTTATGATGTTGGCACTAACGGGAATGATGCTTAAATTTTCCAGTATGGGTTGGGCCGACTTTCTGTCCAATCTTTCCGGCGGTGTGTCTGTTACCAGAAACATCCATCGATTTGCCGCCCTGATCACTTTTGGTTATTTTGGCTTTCATCTGTTTTCATTGATTCAGACCAAATTGAAGCACCGGACGAAATGGAAAGAATTCATCTTTGGCAAGAATGCATTAATGTTTAATATGCAGGATATAAGAGATTTTGCAGCTACTATGAAATGGTTCTTTGGCAGGGGACCGCGTCCCCGCTATGGTCACTGGACCTATTGGGAAAAATTTGACTACTTTGCCGTTTTCTGGGGCGTTGCAGTGATTGGCCTGTCCGGTTTGATGTTGTGGTTCCCGGAGAAATTTACGCTGATTTTTCCCGGCTGGGTGATCAATATCGCCCAGATTATCCACAGTGACGAAGCGTTGCTTGCCGTTGGTTTTATCTTTACAATTCATTTTTTTAACACCCATTTGCGGCCGGAAGCTTTCCCGATGGACACGGTCATCTTCACAGGCGTGGTGCCGGTGGAAGAATACAAAAAGGACCGTCCGCGTGAATATCAGGAATTGAAAGAATCCGGGCAATTGCGCAAGCGGGTAGTGAAAATAGAAACGACGCCTAAATGGGAAAAAGCGGTGCGCATCTTTGGTACTATTTTTCTGTCTCTGGGCTTAACGCTGGTTCTGTTGATTATTTACTCCATGTTATTTGGTTACAAGTGATTTGAAAACAGATTTTTTCATAACCCCGTAAACGTCAAAACAACTTCGGTTGGTGAGAAAAAGGATCAAAGCCGTGCTGGCAGTAGTTGATGTAAAAATGGCAATCATGATGGTGATTTGATATTTGATGGCCAACATGGGCGACGAACCACCCAGCATCTGACCGGTCATCATCCCCGGTAAGGATACAATACCGATGGTCATCATGGTTGCGATGGTCGGTTTGAGAGCGGTTGTTAAACCCTCTCTCAAATAAGGTTTAAGTGCTTCGAATTGATTGGCGCCGTTGGCCAGATGGTAAAAATAGCGATTTTCATTCCTTTTAATCGATTTGTAAAAACCGCTTGCCGCAATAATATTCCCGCGCATGGAATTACCTAAAAGCATACCGCCGATGACCACCAGATATCTTGCCTCGAACAGATTTTGCAGGTGGATGACAAAATTGTTAAAATAGAGGACAATCAATAAATTGGTGCTTGCCAGTGAAAAAAAGGTGGGCAGGATAAATAATCTCAGGTTCAATTCACTGTTTTTGATCACGGAAAAGGATGCCGCCAGCACCATAATCAGCAGCCAGAATAAGTTGAGATACGGATTGTTTAGTTGAAACAGATATTTCAAATACAGTCCGGCAAAAAACAGTTGGGCCGTCATACGGGCAACGGATAGAACAGTTGAACGAATCAGTTTCAGTTTTAAAAATAAGCTGATGAAGATGGGGATAAGTAACAGAACAGAACAAATTACCAATGATGTGAGCCTAATATCCTGAGTTTGCATTATTCCTCCCCGGTTTTGATAACCTTTATCTCCGGCTGTGAAAGCCATTCCCGGTCGTGGGCGCTGGCAATAACCGTCCATTCTTTATGATCCAGAAAAAATCGGATCACTTTCTTTTTCATGCCGGAATCCAGTGCTGCCGTGGCTTCATCCAGAATAAAGAATGACTTTTGTAAAAATACGGGAATGATCAGGGCCATTCTCTGTTTCTCGCCGCCGGAAATGTCCGCCATCTCTTTTTCCAATATGGAGGCCGGCAGGTCGAATAAATCCAGATAATTCAGTAAAGTCTCCCGGTTGGGCTCCAATTCACGATGGTTGCTGTAATGCAGCATCTCTGTCAGCAGAGCGTAGATTTTTCCCTGGCCGAAGTCTGTATCCTGGCTTACATAACCCACTTTTTTACGAAACTCCCAGATCGATTTCTGATCCGAAATTTTGCCGTTGAAATAAATACTCCCGGAATCGGGCATCTGAAAACCTAACAACATTTTCAACAGAGAAGATTTTCCCGTACCGGATTTTCCGTAAAGCAGGATTTTGTCCCCCCGGTTGATTTTAAGGTTGAAATTGTCAAACAGTTTTTTATTGGCAAAGGAGAGAGAAATATTTTCAAGTGTGATCATTTTGCAGTTCCGGTTTTTTTAGCCGTGATAAATGTATTTGTTGATTTACCGTAAAAAAACTCCCAAAGTTCTTAGTCAATTTTGCAAATTGTAATTATTATTTTCAGAATATACCAAAAGTCGATGAATATCCACAAGGAAACTTTGGGAGTTTATAAAATAGATTATTTCAGGGAATTGTGCAAGACAGATAATATTACCTAAATTGAGCGATTCTTAGCTTGCGATAACCACCCAAAGAGTTTTGTCATTCTGTAAGAATCTTTTTAATCCTTTGCACTAAACCAATAAGATTCCTACGGAATGACATAAGAATCGCTCAATTTAGGTATTAATAAACTTTCCGGATAACAGAAACCTTCCGGGTTTTCAAAACCTGGAAGGCTTAAATTTAAGTGGAAGGTTTACGCAAAAATGGAATGTTTTAGCTTACTGGGAAGTTTAATTTTCTCCGAATCCATGCTAAAAAAGTTCAATCCTGCCGTCGATGTGTAATTTTTTATCAATAATATTGAAGCTGTCGTCTACCACACGTCCGTGGCAGCCGGAGCATGAAGTAGCGGGGATATGCCCCACCGGCGGTAAATTATGACAGGAGCCGCAGCTATCCTGTCCAGTGCCGACGTTTGTCCAGATCATGGTTACATTGTTGCCGGTGATAACAGAATCGGCGTAACCCCAGGTAGCGGAACTTTCACTCTTTTTTAAGGTGAATGCGCCGTGGCAATAGACATTTTCGCAGGTGGCATTTTCCCTGTGCCAGACCGGGTCTGTTTTGCCGCTGTCGGCAGCGAAAGCATTGAAAATGATTTCGCTGTTTGGTGTGCCGTCGATATGCGTGGCATCGGAAAAAAGCAGCGGCATTTTGTGGCAAAGCCGGCAATCTTTGGTGTAGAATGTGGTATAGGTGGAATCGTTCAGATGAGCCTGATGGGCGCCAACGCCTATGGCGGACGTTGCTTCATTTCCGGCCAGATCTTTGGGCGGAGCAAAATTGCTGCTGCTGCCATGACACATATTGCATGCTTCCGGCCCGCCGGGTTCTGTGTGACAGGTCAGGCAGCTCAGGCCGCTGGTTCCCCCGCTGTAATCATTGCCGTGACAATCTTTACACAGTCCGATTTTCCAGGAAAGACTTTTAGCGATGAACTTTCCATGAAAATTCTGATCATCCGGATTTTTGAACCCATCGGGGTGCGGAAAAAGTTCATGACAACTTGCGCAGGCAACACCCGCGCTGCCGCCGGAATAATCTTTACCGTGGCAGCTCCGGCAGATTTCCGCATCTGCTTCCAGCACAACTTTGCCGTGAAATTGAGCGGAAGATTCTTTTAGCCAGCCATCCGGATGGGTGGAAATGGCCAGTGGTTCCCTCTTTTCGCTACAGGAATTAAGGATAAATCCCATACTTAAAATGATAGCAAGTGGTAAAATATATTTTCTTTTCATCGCTGACCCTTCTGTCTTAAAGTTGCAAATTTTTTCTGTGTCTCTCTTTATTGATCTGCCTGTTGTAACCCTTAATGATCGATTTCAGGCAATTCTTTTCTTTCTTTCCCGTGGCATCTCTGGCAAATCTGTTCCGCATTTTGTTCATGACAGGCCATGCAGGATTCTATATCGTTTGCCGCTTCATCTTTGTGCCGTCCGCCTACGTTGGGTAATGCCCAACCGGCTACGTGGTTGTGAGGCATAATTTGGTTGTCACGGTGGCAATCGATACAGAAACTTCTTTCCGCGTGGCAGGTTGAGCATTCTTTTTCTTTTCCCTGAGCCTGTAGTGCGTGTGTAAATTGAAAATTCAACGGATGAGTCCGTCTATCCAAATTGTCGCCTTCGTGACAGTTCTGGCAGAAATTTGTCTGATGACAGGTAGAACACTTTTTATTGCCGGAAATATCTGTTGCTTCGTTTCTGGCCAGGTCGCTGTGCGTATGGATAAAATTGGGCGAATGACTCAGCGGTTTTAGATTCTCGTTGGGCAGATGGCAGGTTTCACATTGAGTAGACACCGTTTTTTCCTGATGGCAGGCGATACATTCTGTCATGGTTGGCAGTATCCGCGACACCGTGCTTTCCTGCTCTTTGACTTCCCCGTGACAATCTTCGCATGCAAATCCTGCGGTCAGGTGTTTTTGATGTGAGAATTTTTTACTGTATTTTTCGATCCGCGGAACAGCCTGAGGTTCTTCGGGATTGCTGTGGCATTGTTTGCAGTTGTTTTCGTCTTCAATATCATGACAATCGCTGCATACTTCCATATCCGGCAGCAGGTTGTCGCTTCCGGTCAAACTCTTTTCGGCTTGAGAATGACAGGTCTGGCACTCGAGTTCGTTTTCGACAACGTGTAATTTATGGGAAAACTTCAATTCTACTTCTTTTGTCGAATGACTTTTTACCGCCCAGATCCATAAAAAAAGAAACAGGGTTAGAAAAGAAATAAGATGGGTTTTTTTCATATTTTGATTCTCCTTAAAAACCAAAGCTCAATTCATCAAAGAAAGAAATAGCTGATTCTGAGCAAACTGCGCAGGTCGTTTTTGTAATAGCTGTTGATACTCTCCTGGATTTCCGCCTGAATACGGAATTGCCGTTTAAGGCGATATTCCAACCCGCCGGAAAAAGCGGTTGCGTCCTCACTGATATCCAGTGTTTGCCGCTGGAAATTGTAGTAACTGCTGAACAGATGCAGATAGAGGTTGGCCAGGATCGGATAGCGGATCTCGCCGAAAACGCCGGCATTGTCCCCGCCAAATCCGTTTTTGTAAATGAGGCCGATCAGGCCCCAATTTCCGCCCGCGGTAAGTTGCAGTTGGTTGGAAATATCTTCATCGTACAACGTATTCACCAAATACAAACCTAACTGATAACGGTTTATCTGATAAGTTACGCCACTGCGGAACTGGCTGAATGCTTCGATCTCAAAAATTCTGAAATACGAGTCGGCATAAATCCTCGGCTTCTGGTTATTATACTCGGCTGTGAACGACCATTTCCGCACGTAATAGGTCAAGCGGTAGCGCATACCCTGGTAAGAGGATGTTTGGAAGTTGTAGTCAAACTGTCCGTTGTAATAAAGACCGCTTTGAATTTTGCCGTTCATAGAAATACCGCCCAGTTGCCAGATTGTTTGATTGCTGCGATTTTTCTGAAAATAGCTGACGGCAATTTTCATTTGCCGGAAGGCGCGATAGGAAAAATAACCGCCCAAAATACTGCTATCCTGCCGGTGTTTGAACGACTCCGTGCCGCCGAACAGTTTAATTCTTATGTTTTTTCCCGGGGCAGCCGAAAGCAGCAATCCATCCATGGTGCCGTTCATCACACCTGAATAGAGGAACTGCCGGCCTAAACGGAGTCGCAAGCGGTTTTTACCGGATTGCCAGTGAATGTAACCGTTGTAATATCGATTTTCCCATTCCGTAGGAACACCGCGATGGGCAAAGCGCATATAACCGGTGAAATACAGGTTGGTATATTTTTTTGGCATCAATTTTAATTGTAAGCCCTGATAAAAATCGTTCTGCTGACTTTGATCCAACGGTTGCCGGGAATACAGCGAAGATTGAAAGTAACCGGAAACACGAATTTGCGCCGCGAGATGAGGCGAAAGAATGAAACTAAAAAATGCTGACAAAAGACAAAAAGTTAATCTTTTCATTATCTATGCTCCTTGTGGGAAAAGACTGAAATTTGCTGAGATTTACCGAAATATAAGGAAATAGCATTTAAAGATCAAGAGAATATTGCTCTTTTCCGTAACACCTCACTTATTGGTGTGAATATTTGTTTATGTTATTATATCTATTCAACCAAAATAGTAAACAGCACACGGATGACACGGATCACACTGATTTTCACAGATTTTATCCGTGTGTATCTGTGTCATCCGCGTAATCCGTGTGCTATTTGGGGTTACAGAACATTAGATGAGCAGCATCAAAACCTGATGTAAA
>CAJVYQ010000075.1 GCA_913009825.1 uncultured Deferribacteres bacterium | reverse complement strand
CAGAGAAATTGAAAAAATCGTCTGCCTGTTCAGCCCGCGAATTACACGAAATCATACGAATAGGACAAAGTAGTTAACGATTCTCGTTTTTTAGCGATATTAGCGGGCAACCTGAATAGTTACATAATTTTAAGCTTTGTAAATGCAGAAGTTGTTCGACACAGAAGCCGGCCTTCTCTGGGAAGGTCAGTTTCTATGTTCCCGGCAAATTGGTGCAATAATTTCAATCATTTTTTTATGCACAACTGAATTTCCGGCAACCAAATTCCCGCTGTCGAAAAAATCAGTCCCGCCAAGCGGATCGGTAATGATCCCACCGGCTTCCTGAATCAACAGAAGACCGGCGCCGATATCCCAGGGGTTCAGCTTAAATTCCCAGAAGCCGTCGAACCGGCCGCAGGCGGTGTAGGCCAGATCCAGCGCTGCGGAACCGGCACGGCGCACGGCGCTGACCTGCAGAAACAGTTCCCGGAAGGTTTGCAGATAAACATCCAAATAGTTTTTGGCGCCGTGAGGAAATCCGGTGGCCAGGAAACAGCCGGTCATTTTTTTAGTTTGGGAGACACGGATGGGACGGTCATTTAAGAATGCTCCCTGTCCCGTAATGGCCGTAAACATTTCATGAAGCAAAGGGGCGTAAACCACACCGGTCAAAATTTTATTTTTATAGCGCAAGCCGATCGAGACCGAAAACAGCGGGAACGAATGGATATAGTTTTTTGTGCCGTCCAGCGGATCGATCAGCCATTGAAAATCTGATTGATTGTCCGATTCGCCGGATTCTTCCGCATAAACGGCGTGATCCGGATAGTGTTCGCGCAAAAATTGAATGATTGCCCGTTCGGAAGCGGTGTCCGTTTCCGTTACAAAATCGAAGGCGGTTTTATTTTTGATCTCGTCCGGCCGCAGTTTGCCAAAATTATCCATCAAAATATCTCCGGCAATTTTTGCCGCCTGTACAGAGTGATCAAGCAGGCCGGCCAAATCGATTGCCGGAATTTCCGGTGTCATTCGTTCTCCTTTTCAATCTCCGGTACATCGATTTTCAGACCCAATTCCGCCAACTGTTTTTCATCTACGGAAGAGGGCGCGCCATCCATCAGAGAGATCGCACTGGTGGTTTTGGGAAAGGCAATCACATCCCGGATCGATTTTCTGCCCGCCAGAATCATGGCCAGCCGGTCGAAGCCGAAGGCGATGCCGCCATGTGGCGGGGCGCCATATTCGAACGCTTCCATGAGAAAGCCGAATTTCTCTTTCGCTTCCTCCTCGCCGATACCCAGCAGTTTGAACATTTTCTGCTGCAAATCACGCCGGTGAATACGGATACTGCCGCCGGCGATCTCGGTTCCGTTCAAAACCAGATCGTATGCCCGCGCCCGCACGGCACCGGGATCGGTTCCCATCAACGGAATATCCTCCGGTTTGGGCGAGGTGAACGGATGATGCATGGCTACGTACCTGCCCTCTTCCTCATCGTATTCCAGCAACGGAAAATCGACTACCCACAACAGTTCATTGCGGGATCGGTCGATGAGATTCAATTGGTTACCCAGATGGGTACGCAAAACGCCCAGCACTTTGTAAGTCAGATCCGTTTCGCCGGCCGCAAGCAATATCAGATCGTCCTCGTTGGCGGAAAATTGCCCGGTCAGTTTCTGCATCTGAGTTTCCGAAAGAAATTTTGCCGCGCCGCCCTGCAATTTTCCTTCTTTCACTTTCAGCGGCAACAGGCCTTTCCCCCCGGCTTCCTGAACGATCCGGTTCAATTCATCCACCTGCTTACGGGAGAATTCCGCACCACCGGGCACAGACAGACCGGCAATCACGCCGTCGCCGGCGATCGCATCGTTGAACACGCGGAATTCCGTGCCGCTCACCAGACCGGTTACGGTTTGAATCTCCAGTCCGAAACGCAAATCCGGCCGGTCTATGCCGTACCGGGTAATGGTTTCCCGGTAACCGATACGCGGCAGGGGCGTTTGCAGATTTATATTAAACAATTCTTTGTAAACAGCCGACATCAAATTTTCCATGACCGCCAGCACGGCATTTTCATCCACAAACGACATCTCCACATCGATTTGGGTGAATTCCGGCTGCCGGTCCGCACGCAGATCCTCGTCGCGGAAACAGCGGGTGATCTGAAAATAGCGATCGAATCCGGCCACCATCAAAAGCTGCTTATAGGTTTGCGGCGACTGCGGCAGCGCATAGAACCTGCCTTTGTGCAGACGGCTGGGCACCAGAAAATCCCGGGCGCCCTCCGGCGTGCTTTTCATCAGAACGGGAGTCTCAATTTCGATGAAATTTTGTGAATTAAAATAGTTGCGCACCACCTGGGACAGACGATGACGGAGAATGATGTTTCGCTGCATCTCGCTGCGCCGTAAATCCAGATAACGGTATTTCAGGCGTAGCTCTTCGGAAGCGTCATTATTATCCGTGATCTGAAATGGAGGCGTTTTGGCCTCATTGAATATTTGCAGATTTTCCGCGGAAACTTCAATTTTCCCGGTAGCCAGATTGGGATTTAACGCGTCCTCCGGTCTTTTCTGAACGATTCCCTCTATGGCAATTACATATTCAGGTTTCAGTTCTTTGGCGGATTCATACATCTCCCGGTTCCGCTGCGGATTGAAAACCAACTGGGTTTTGCCGTACCGGTCGCGCAGATCGATGAAAATGAGTCCGCCGTGATCGCGGCGCCTGTCCACCCAACCGGACAAGGTCACCTTTTTGCCGGTGTGGTTTTCGTTCAATTCTCCGCATGTGTGGGTGCGAGAGAGATATTTTTGAGATTCAGTCATATAGTATTCCTTTTTGATTTCTCAAAATCATGGTAAAGCGATCCACCGAATCGCCCGTGGCGAAACCGCGTTTCGGGCGATAATGGTACTATTCTTTACGACAATATAAATCTAAATACTCTCTCAATCTCCCGGGAACGTCGCTTCTTTGGAGTCATAAGCCTTTTTGTGAAAGTTTATAAAACACAGATTGTCTTTTTATTTTGCTGTTGAGGCTATCGATAATTTCCTTGTTGCTGGAAGGATGTGTACGCCATATTGTGTAAATCTCTGATAAAAATTTCAGATACTGTTCGGATAACCGGTATGAAGATGTTTCTGCTCCATCTGAAAATTTTTCCAGAACTTTATATTTTTCCCGGAAATATTCCTTTTTTGCGGGTTGATTTTTTTTCATTTTGAATAATCTCAAATTTATTTAAACATATATATTTTAAAGGAATGTTTCAATAGTATTTTTGAAATGAACGGATTTATCCCCGGGAATCAAAATATTTTGCAAATAAATTCAGATAAATTAAAAGTAACTAATTTGGTGTAAAGCTATAAAACTCTTGCGCAAGTATTCGCATTTTTCGTGAGATAAATGTAGCGCGGGATGCTGTCCCGCTGCCGGTGATTCGCGTTACACTCTCATCTTGTGAGGTCGTTTTAACCAAATAGAAATAAAAGCGTTAAATATAAAATCACCGGCACGGCCACAATACCGACCGGCATCGCGCTGATTTTTACATTTTTGTAGATTTTAGCTTTCTTCAGAGCAATCTGATCCGCTTTCCGGCCGGAGATAAGCCAGAACGGATAGGCAACCATCATAAACAGATTGGCCGGGCCGTCTTTTGCGAATGAAATCAATGCTCCCGTCAGTTGTTTGATAAAAATTTTGTCCGTAATTGCATTTATACTGTTCAGACTCACATCCATCACCCGGTAAAATATTTTGCCGCCCTTGCGATAAAACCAATCCGTATCGATGGAGATTGTTTCTGTCCGTTTCAGCAGTTTCAGGAAAAGGAAAAAGACCAGAGCGGATAACATCAGCAGTTGCAATTGGCTGACTACGTGGCTCGCCGAGTAGGCCGAAAAGTGTTCCATCGGATACGGCAAAATATCATACAACGGCTTGGGGTACACGCCTAAAAAAATACACAAAAAGGACATAAACCCCATGGCAATCAGCATGGATTTGTTGGTTTCGCCGGGCCGCAGTCCTTTGTCTTTGGCAAAGAAAACGAAATAAGGAAACTTTATACCCGCATGTAAAAACACGCCGGCGGAAGCAATTTCCAGAATGAGCCACACCCAAAACAGGTGCTGGTGCATGGAGCCATCGATGATGAGTGACTTACTGGTGAAACCGCTGGTTAGAGGAAATGCGGAGATTGCCAGCGCACCGATGCCGCCAAAAATGAGCGTGAGCGGCATGGTTTTGTACAGCCCCCCCAAGTCGGTGCATTTGCTTTTACCGGTCATGTAAAGCACTGATCCGGCCGACATCCACAGCAGAGCTTTGTAAATAATATGAGCAAACGCATGGGCGGCGGCGCCGTTGAGAGACATGGCCGTGCCGATACCTACTCCGGTAATCATAAACCCAACCTGATTGATGATACTGTACGCCAGAATTCGCCGCATATCGTTTTCCATAAGAGCGTAAATGATACCGTACAGGGTCATGATACAGCCGATTACAATGAGGACTTCCCACCCGGGAAAGCCGCGAATCAATGTGTAAACAGCCGTTTTAGTTGTATAGGCACTCAGAATAACGCCGCCGGTAACCGTGGCTTCCGGATAAGCATCGGGCAGCCAGGCGGACAGAGGCGGCGCCGCAGCATTGACCAACATGCCGATTAAGATCAGGTAGGTGGCAATATTTCTGTCGGTCATGGCGGTAAATTCAATGGAACCGGTCGAATTGATATAAAAGACGATTCCGGCTAAAAAACAGAGTCCGCCGAAAACGTGCACCAGGATATAGCGATAGCCGGCGCCCAATGATTTTTTTGTTTTCCGGGTAAGGATCAGAAAAGTGGAAGCCACCGCCATAATTTCCCAGAAAAAATAGAGGGCAATCAAATCGCCGGAGAAAACCACTCCCAGCGCGCTGCCGATATACAGCAGCGCAGCGACATGCTGTGTGTTGTCTTTAAGATAAAAAGCATAAATAAAAGCGGCAAACGCATTGATGGTAAAAATGTAGCCAAATATTTTGCTTAATTTATCGACGCGGAGAAAAGTAAGATCGAAACCAAAAAAATGCACATGCCAGGACGAGCCGGCTTCCAATTGAGTGATCAGATAAAAAGCCAAAACCGGCAGCAGAATGACGAACCAATTCTTCGCTTTTCCTTTGATGAAAGGCACAAACAAAGCGCCGACAAGCAAAATAACGGCTGGAGGCATACTAATCATAGTAGTTTTCTTTCACTTTCAATACCATACCAACCAGTTTGGAAAAGAGGATCAGAACCGTGCAGGCAACAAAGCCCAATATGGGGTAGAATCCCCAAATTCCGTCAATGCCGAAATGGGCTTCCCGGTGTATAAAAAAATCGGGAATGAACAGCAATCCGCAAACAGCGTACAACAGAATCCAGAGTAACTTCCTGTTTTTGGGTTTATCAAAAAAATCGAATTCTTTTTTTTGCTTCATAACCTGATCCTAAAATTTGCAGTAATTTCTCTTCCCGGTCACCCCTCAAAGCGGGAACTATGAATATTTCCCTGATAAGGGCGTGATGCAAGTGCTGACATCTCCCACTTGTAATTATTCTGGTATGCCGATTTCCTGATGTGAGATAAGCCTTCTACTGAGTTTATCCTGAGCTTATCGAAGGGCCGCCCCCGGGCTGGCCTTGAAAGCCATGCCCGACGGAGTTGAAGCGTGATTATAGTTAATACTATAGAGCATACCTGAATAGTTACCCTTACTTAAATAATTACAAATCCACATCATTCCTTCTCACATTCTCACACAATTTACATTTGGTCACTGCTGTTAATTGCTTTATCTGATGGCCAATTCCGCAAGTTTGCTGAATATATCCGGATAAAAAAACAGGGCGATTGAAACAATTGCGGTGATCACCATGGGAACAACACACCAGAGCGGCGCTTCTTTTGCTTCCTCCTCAAACAGCGATTCCTCCGGCGAGACAAAAAAGGCCTTGTAAACAACGGGCAGAAAATATACCGCATTCAGGAGTGAACTGGTCAGCAAAACAACCAACATTACAACCTGCTTTGCCTGCAATGTGCCAAGCACCAAATACCATTTACTGAAGAATCCGCCGGTTGGCGGTAAACCGATTACACTGAGCGCACCGATAAAAAAAGCGGACATGGTAATGGGCATTCTTTTGCCGATGCCAACCATTTCACTGATTTTCTGTTTGCCGGTGGCAACAAAAATAGCGCCGGCGCCGAAGAACAGCGTAATTTTGCCAAAAGCATGCATACCGATATGGGTCATGCCGCCGATCATCCCTTTGGGCGAAAGGAGAGCCACACCCAAAACAATGTAAGAAAGCTGGCTGATCGTAGAAAACGCCAATCTTCGTTTCAGGCCGTCCTGAGAAAGGGCAATCAGCGATGCGGTAAGAATGGTGAAAGCGGCAATGTAGGAAACCAGAGTGCCCAGGTTTAACGATTTCAACAGATCGATGCCGTACACGCCGGTCAGGATACGCAGGATGGAAAAAACACCAACCTTCACCACGGCCACTGCGTGCAGCAAGGCGCTGACCGGAGTCGGCGCAACCATGGCGGCCGGCAGCCAGGAATGAAACGGCATGATGGCCGCTTTGGCAAATCCAAATATGAAGAGCAGCAGCAGGACGGTCAAAACGCCTTTGGAGGCAGTGCCGACCAGAAAACCATGCTTACTGAATTCAAGGGTGCCGGACAAATGATAGGAAATTAACATGGCCGGCAGAATAAATGCGATGGACGTTCCCAAAATGAAGGTTAAATATTTCCGTCCCGAGGAACGGGCTTCCCTGTCCTGATGATGTGTAACCAGCGGATAGGTGGCCAGAGAAAGCATTTCATAAAACAGGTACAGCGTTAAAAGATTGGCTGCAAAAGCCACACCGATGGTGGCGGAAAGAGCCACGGCAAAAAAGGAAAAATACCGCGTCTGGCTGTGTTCTTTCAGCCCGCGCATGTAACCAACGGAATACGCGGATGTGATAATCCACAACGAAGAGGCAACCAGAGCGAACAGCATTCCCAACGGATCAACCTTAAATTTAATGGCGATACCCGGAATCACCTCAAAAACCGTATATTCGATAATTTTCCCGTTGAGAATCAGAGGCAGCATGGATGCGATCAGTAAAAATTTGATTGCGCCGGCGCCAAATGTCCAGGCTTCACGCACATTCGGATGCCGTTTGGAAAGCACAATGGGAATCACCGCGAACAGAGAAACCAAAACTGCCAGAAATGGCCTTATTGAAATAATCGTTTCCATCTAATCCGTATTCATCTCCGCTTAAAACTACAGTCCGTTCGGAATCGTGTATTGAATGATGTACGTTACAATTTTACCGGTAAAAACGCCGATCACCAGCAATCCCGCAGCGACAATTAATAAAGGAACCAGCATACTTGCCGGCGCTTCGTCTATTTTTTCCGAACCGTGCGCGTCCCCATGTTGGTTCGAAAAAGACGGGTAATATGCGAATTCGATGATTCTGAAAAAGAGAACCACATTGACCAGGCTGGAAAAAATCAGAGCCACTAAAAACTCCCATTGATTTGCATCGATGGCGCCCAAAATCAGGTACCATTTACTAAAAAAGCCGGCGGTTGGCGGCACGCCGATCATCGACAACGCGCCGATTGTGAACGCAGCCATTGTGAACGGCATTTTTTTATACAGGCTGCCTAAATTATCAAAATGATGCCCCTTGGTTTTATAAACGATGATCCCCACCACTAAAAACATACACAGCGTCATCATGGAATCGTTGAGAATATGAAGAACCGCACCCATAATGCCGTTGTGATTGGCCAGCCAAACACCGCCGACCATGTAACCCACTTCTGCGATGATTAGATAGGTTAGCATCTTTTTGAAATCTTTTTGGGTCAACGCAAAAAGAGAACCGCCGACAATGGCAACGACAGCCAGCCAGACAACAATTTCATGAAATGAAAATTCCTGAAATGTAAATTTGGGCGAAAACACAGAAAACATAATGCGGATCATCACGTAAACGGATACTTTGGTCATGAGCGGCGCCACCAGGCAACTGGTTGACGAAGGCGCGTACGTATATGCATTGGGCAGCCAGCCGTGCATGGGGAAAAAAGCCATCTTCAGCCAAACACCGATGAGAATTAACAAAAAGGCGATGAATATGGCACCGGAACCGTACAAAGAAGGCAGCAATTGATGAAGATCGGCCATATTCAACGAGCCGGTCATGATGTAAAGATGTCCCACGCCTAAAAGATAAAAACTGGCGCCGATAGTGCCCATGATCAGATAGTTAAAACCGGAGAGCGCAGCCCTGCCGCGGCCGACGGCAATTAAAGCATAAGTGGTGAGTGCGGTTATTTCTAAAAGAACGTACAGGTTAAATGCATCACCCGTGATGGTAATTCCCAGGAGACCGGTTACCAGCAGATTATAAAGCGTATAAAATTGCGGAATTTTATCCGGCAGTTCCTGTTCAACACTTTTTTTTGAATATATGGAGACGATGAAGCCGACAAAGGAAACAATGACCAAAACCATTGCATTCAGATGGTCGATCACATATTCGATACCAATCGGCGGCGGCCATCCGCCCAGGTGATAATGGATTACACCATGATTGATAACATGGATAAGTGTGGCAACCGCAGCATAAAGGGAAACAGACATCGCCAGAACAGAAAGGGGCTGACAATATTTCTCTTTAAATAACCCGGCTATGCTGATCAGAAAAGCCGCTAGAAACGGAACGATGACGATAAAAATAGGAATCTGCGCTGCGCTTATCATTGTATCTGTTCCAGTATTTCATCCTCCTCAACGGTGCCATATTGATGGTAAATCTTAAGAATCAGCGCCAGCGCCACCCCCAGAGTACTGACCGAAACCACAATAGCGGTGAGCATTAACACGTGCGGCAGCGGGTTGATGTAGTGCGCCGGATCGATTGCACCCGAATGGGCATGATGTTCAATAATAGGAATTGTAGCTCCTTTTTTTGCCCCGATGGAAACGTAAAAAAGGATGATTGCCGTCTGAAAAATGCTCATACCGATGATCTTCTTCACCAGGTTGTTTTTAACAATCATGGCGTAAAATCCGATCATCATTAAAAAAACGTAAATCCAGTAATTATACTTTGCCAGAATCAGTTCCATAGCTCAGAGACCTTTATCATATTTGCCGTCGGAAGACAGATTGGCATAAATTGCGATCATAATAGCCATCACCGCAATGGCAACGCCAATCTCCACACCCAAAATTCCGTAGGATCGGGCTTCAACTTGCGATGCTTCCGGAATGATGAGATGCAGCACCTTGTAATTTAAAAAATTTGCTCCCAAAAGAACGCATAACGCACCGATGCCGCTGTAAATCAGCAAACCGATGCCGCCCAACAAAATATCTTTCCTCTCGCTAATCCGCCTCAACATTGCTTTTAAATTGAAACTGATGGCCAATAGAATAAAACTGGCGCCCAAAATTACGCCGCCCTGAAATCCGCCGCCGGGGCTGTGATGCCCGTGAGCTATTACATACAGCGCAAATAATTGGATAAAAGGAACAATAATGCGGGTAACAGTCTGGATGATGATATCCGGCTCAGCTTCCTCAGATACCTCCGGTAAAAATTTTTCATCCTCTTTTTTAGAATATTTGCGCAGAATGAGAATGACGGCGATTCCGGCGGTAAAAATTACCGAGGTCTCAAACATGGTATCGAACCCTCTGTAATCGGCAAGGACAGAAGTAACCACATTGGAAACATCCGTTTCCTTCATGGTTTCCTGAATATAATGGGGAGAAACATGAAGACTGGCCGGCGACTGTGGATCCGCCCATGGCGGGAAATCGATGGTTGCATAAAAAAGCGCCATGCCAAGGCTGAAAACGGTAATCAATCCGATAGCTTTCAATCTTTTGTCCTCCTGGTCGTTTTATAAACGGCAGCAATCATAAATACGGTGCTTACGCCGGCGCCCACAGAAGCTTCAGTGAAGGCGACATCCACAGCGCCCATTTCAGTCCAAAGCAAACACATCAAAAAGCTGTAGGCTCCCAAAATAACACCGGCGCTTAACAAGTCTTTTATGGTGATGGCCGCAATCGCGCTAATGACGACCAATGCCAGAATGATCAGATCGAATTGCCAGATCAACCGATGTTCTCCTTATTTGAGGATCTATTTTTTAAAATGAAACAATAACAGCTTGAAATATTTCTTACACCCCCCTGGCCCGAGGGGGTGTTCTCTTTATCTACCAAATCATACACAAATCATGGTAACATTTAAATGAGCTTCATTAATGATTCTGTTGATTAATTAAACTTCCAAAGTTTCCCCGGGGGCGTTTGTCAACATATCGTATGTTCTAAAATCATAAATCACATTTTGCAGAATTGATCAAAAACTTTGGAAGTTTTTTGTATTAAATCAACAAACTCTTCAATGTTATTCCGAATATCCGGACTACTTTTCTGATTCATCTTCGTCTTCGCTTTTTCCTTTTTTCCCAAACCGTTTTTTCATCCAAGGTTTCACACCGGATTCGTAACCTGCATCGATAATGGCATGGGTTGCAGTTGGGCTGGTAAAAAAGATGAACACCGATATAAAAATGATTTTAATGGTCACAAGGATGTCACCTGTCGAAAAATGATGAAGCTCGTACAACGCCAGGCCAATAAACATAAGCAACGACGCAAGCGTATCACCTTTTCCGGCAGCATGCATACGGGAATAAAAATCCGGGAATCGCAGGATCCCAATTGTTGTGGCGAAAAAAAAGAAAAAACCGACGACCATGAGAAAAATAACAATAAGATTCATCATTTCGTTTCCTGCCTCCTGTGGCGCAAGCCGTAACCCGTCGAGGTTAAATTTTTATGATGTTTAAAATACCTGGCCGCCGCTAAGGTAGCGATCAAATTCAACATGGCGTAGGCCAGAGCAATATCCACAAACATGTCAACCCGGTGGTAAATAGTGCCGATGATGATCAGCAGTACGGCCGTTTTCGTCCCGATTACATTTGTTCCCATAATTCTGTCGATGGTGGTTGGTCCTTTCACCACCCGGTAGAGGGTCAGGAGCATCAAAAGTAAGAGGCCCACACCTATGATGATGAAAAATGTATCCATTTAGGATTCCTCTTTGAACACGCCGGCAACCCGTTTTTCCATTTCTCCGGGGAGTCCGGCCGCCGTTTTTTTGCTGATTGCATGTACAAAATATTCCCCGTCAACGATTCGGATAGTAATTGTACCGGGAGTGAGTGTGATGGAATTGGCGAAAGTCACTAAAGAAATATCTTTTTTCAATTTCGTCTTAAACCGGATAATTTGGGGGTCTATCTTGTCCATCATGCGGGGATGGAGAGCGAGAAAAGCCACGTGCAGGGTTGCCTTGAATATTTCAAGCATCAGCCAGGGAAGATAGCGGATGAAACGTACGGTTTCGGAGAATCCTTCCCCTTTTTTCGAGCCGGGATTGAAAATATCGCGCGAAAGATATGACACCAATAAACAGGAAATGACTCCCAGAGTAAGATGGAAAGCATCAAATATCCCTGACAGAATGAGCCAGAAGCCGAACATGATGAGAAAAGAATAAATAAAGCTCATTGTTCATCCTTGAAAAAAAAATCAGAACTAATATCGAAATAAATTATGAGAAAAGCAAATTAAAAAATTGAAACAAGTATGAAGAGAATGTAAACTTAAATTACGCAATTGTAACGCGATTCGCTGAATCGCCAAATAGCGAAACAGCGTTTCGTGTTACACTACTTTCGGGATTTTGGGTAATCAGAAAGTGCCATTTAAAAAAAGGATGGAATTTTTCTATATTTTTTCTCTTTGTTTTGCATTGGCAGGACCGGTTATATTTGATATCCTTTCCCGCCCTGTTCACTTCAAATCACTACAAAAAAGGTGAGAGCAAAGTATAAAATCAGGAACATAACATGGTACATCAATAACTATTTTTTACACTTTTTGTGCACAGCAAATGATTGCCGGGAAAGCCGGATAGTTCTTCTAAATTTTTTTAGAAATATTCAATCTGTTCAGCGCGCGGAACAAAGCAACCCGGGCCCGTTCAAAATCGACGCCGGGTTCTTTGGCGGTGATCCGTTTTTCCGCTCTCTGCCTGGCAGATTCTGCCCGGGCAACGTCGATATTCTTTGCGCTTTCAGCCGTTTCTGCAAGAATGCTCACATGGTTATCCAGCATTTCCAGATAACCGCCGCTGATGGCAAAATATTTCTTTTGATTATTCGCCTCGATCTCCAATTCACCGATACGTAGTGCGGAGAGCAGGGGCGCATGATTCACCAAAATTCCGAAATAACCTTCAACGCCGGGAGCTTTCACATAAGATACCGGACCGTTGAAGGCTTCTTTATCCGAAGTTAAAATTTTTAATTGAAACTCCTTCTTTGAACCTTCCGTCATTTTTTACTCCGGTATGGTTATTTCATTCCCTTTGCTCTTGCAACCGCTTCTTCGATAGTACCGACCATATAAAACGCTTGTTCGGGAAGATCGTCATATTCACCGGCAACGATGGCCTTGAAGCTGCTGATCGTATCTTCCAGATGAACATATTTACCTGGCGTACCGGTGAACTGTTCGGCAACAAAAAACGGCTGGGATAAAAATTTCTGAATTCGCCTGGCGCGGTTCACAATAATTTTATCATCTTCCGACAATTCTTCCATGCCCAGAATAGCAATGATGTCCTGCAGATCTTTGTAGGTCTGCAAAATTCTCTGCACCGAACGGGCAATCTGGTAATGCTCATCGCCGATGATTCTTGGGTCTAAAATCCGGGAAGTGGAATCCAGCGGATCAACAGCCGGATAAATGCCCAATTCTGAAATCTGACGGGAGAGAACGGTGGTGGCATCCAGATGCGAAAATGTGGTCGCCGGCGCCGGGTCCGTCAAATCGTCGGCAGGCACATAAATGGCTTGCACGGATGTTACCGATCCTTTCTTGGTGGAAGTAATTCGTTCCTGCAAAGCGCCCATCTCCGTCGCCAGCGTCGGCTGGTAGCCCACTGCGGAAGGCATCCGCCCTAACAGCGCGGATACTTCGGAACCGGCCTGGGTGAAACGGAAAATGTTATCGATGAACAACAGTACATCCTGACCTTCCTCTTCGCGGAAATATTCCGCCAGCGTCAGGCCGCTTAAACCTACGCGCAAGCGAGCGCCCGGCGGTTCATTCATCTGACCGAAAACCATAGCGGTTTTTTCCAGCACACCGGATTCCTTCATTTCCAACCAGAGATCGTTTCCTTCACGGGTTCTTTCTCCTACACCGGAAAAGACGGAATAGCCACCATGCTCCGTGGCAATATTGCGGATCAGTTCCATGATAATCACCGTTTTCCCCACACCCGCGCCGCCAAAAAGTCCGGTTTTGCCGCCTTTGGAGTACGGTTCCAACAGATCGATTACCTTGATACCGGTTTCCAGAATTTCAGTTGAGGTTCCCAGGTCTTCCAGATCCGGCGCCGGCCGATGGATAGGATAGCGTTTCTTATGCTCAATCGGCCCAAGTTCATCGATGGGATCGCCGGTTACATTGATCAGACGGCCCAGCGTACCTTCGCCAACCGGAACACTGATGGGGCTGCCCGTATCAACCGCTACCGTACCCCGCACCAAACCATCGGTAGAATCCATGGCTACAGTGCGGACAATCTTCTCTCCCAAATGCTGGGCAACTTCCAAAACCAATTTTTTGTCGTTTTCCCTCTTAATTTCAAGGGCATTATAAATCGACGGTAATTCGCCGTCTTCAAAACTGACGTCAACCGCAGGCCCAATGACCTGTATTACTTTTCCCTGATTCATACAAATCATTCCCTTTTCAAATAATTTATATTTACGCCTTTAATGCTTCTGCTCCACCAACGATTTCTGAAATCTCTTTGGTAATCGATGCCTGGCGCACTTTATTATAATGGAGCGTGAGATCATGGATCATATCTTCGGCGTTTTCCGTAGCCAATTCCATCGCCGTCATCCGGGCGCCCTGTTCTGCAGCAGACGATTCCAACAAAATTCTTCGGGTCTGAATATTGATCTGCTTTGGCAGCAGCGTCTCCAGAATAACATCCGGGGAGGGTTCGTAAATATAATCAACACTGTTTACGGTTTCTTCCGCCGTTACAGACTGCAGCGGTAAAAGCGGTTCCACTACAATATTCTGTTGAATGGCCGATTTGAACTCATTATAAACAACGCGAACATGATCCAGATTTTGTTCGGTAAACAAACGGATCATTTCTCCGCCAATTTCCCGGGCATGAGAAAAATCCAGATGATTAAAAAAATCGTAATGTTCACTAATGATAGGATAATCACGATGGCGAAAGAAGTCGCGCGCTTTTCGGCCGACTAAGATCAGTTCCACTTCTTTTCCTTCATTCAGGAAGGTAGCGATCTCCTCCGTTGCCCGGCGGATGATATTCATATTAAAAGCGCCGCAAAGTCCGCGATCTGAAGTTACAACTACCACAGCGGCTTTACGGATTTCTCTTTTCAATAAAAGCGGGTGAACATTATGGTCCACTAATTGCACCACATGACCGATCACATTGCGCAATTCATAAGCGTACGGACGAGCTTTCAAAATATTTTCCTGAGCGCGCCGCAACTTGGCCGCGGCAACCATTTTCATCGCCTTGGTGATTTGTTGCGTACTGTGAACGCTGCTAATACGCCGGCGGATATCACGTAGTGTGGCCATTTATCAGAGCTCCGTTGATATTGATTTCATAAACTCTTGGCAAACAGATTTCAGTTTTTCCGAAATTTCATCCGTCAATTCTTTTTTATCGCGAATTTCTTTTAACAGACCGGCATAACCGGAATCAAGAAAGCTGAAAAACTGTTTTTCCGCTTCTTTCACTTTATCATTCGGGATCGAATCAAAATAACCGTTCACGCCCAAAAAGATGATCGCAACCTGTTTTTCCACCTGGATAGGTTCGTACTGATCCTGCTTGAGGATTTCCTCCATCCGCTCGCCCCGGGTCAACTGGGCCTGGGTGGCTTTATCAAGATCGGAACCGAACTTGGCAAACGCGGCCAACTCCCGGTACTGCGCCAAATCCAGACGCAGAGTGCCGGCAATTTTTTTCATGGCTTTGATCTGCGCATTACCACCCACACGGGAAACCGACAGCCCCACATTAATCGCCGGACGCTGACCCGCATAAAACAGATCCGGTTCCAGATAGATCTGCCCGTCTGTGATGGAAATCACATTAGTGGGAATGTAAGCGGAAATATCACCGGCCTGGGTTTCAATGATTGGCAGCGCGGTGAGAGAGCCGCCGCCCAGATCGTCGCTTAATTTGGATGCACGTTCCAGAAGGCGGGAATGCAGATAGAACACATCGCCGGGATAAGCTTCACGGCCGGGCGGACGCCGCAGCAGCAGCGAAACCTGCCGGTAAGCCCAGGCGTGCTTGGAAAGATCATCATAGATACAGAGTGCGTGCATCTTGTTGTCCCGGAAATATTCTCCCATCGCCACACCGGCATACGGCGCGATGTAAAGCAACGGCGCCGCCTGCTCGGCGGTAGAAGAAACGATGATGGTCTTCTCCATGACGCCGTGATCTTCCAGCGTTTTTACCACCCGCGCAATTGTAGATCCCTTTTGACCAATGGCTACGTAAATACTGATTACGTCGGTGTCTCTTTGATTGATAATAGTATCGATTGCAATGGCGGTTTTGCCAATCTGGCGGTCGCCAATAATCAACTCGCGCTGGCCTCTGCCGATAGGAATCATAGAATCGATGGCTTTTAACCCGGTTTGTAACGGTTCTTTTACCGGTTGACGGTAGATAACGCCAACCGCTTTTCTTTCGATAGGGTTAAACTGCTTCGCGTTGATGGGACCTTTTCCATCCAGCGGTATTCCCAGCGGATTGACAACACGCCCCAATAGTTCTTCGCCAACCGGAACTTCTATGATGCGTCCGGTTCGCTTGGCTACATTGCCTTCGCTGATCAGTGTGTCACTGCCGAAGAGGATACAACCCACATTGTCCTCTTCTAAATTCAGCGCCATACCGAAAACATCATTGGGGAATTCAATCAGCTCTCCGGCCATCACTTTTTCAAGGCCATAAACCCGGGCAATACCATCACCAACCTGGATCACTTCGCCGACCTCTTCAACATCAACGGTATATTCGAACGATTCGATCCGCTGCCGAATAATCGAAGTGATTTCGTCCGGCCTTATTTCCATATTTTTTCTACCTCCAATTTTCTTTTATCCCAAAAGATCGGGAAGTTTTTTTTAAATTGATCAAAAAGCGCTAATTCAAAGCAGCAGCCGACTGCTCCAGCAAAAACCGCCTCATTTTGTGCAGTTTTCCTTTGATAGAACCGTCGATCACTTTTCCGTCGATGGTGATTTTAATTCCGCCCAAAAGCGATTCATCCACTTCGGGAATCAGAACGACTTCTTTGTTAAGCTGTTTTGCCAATTGTGCCCGAATCTCATTTTTCATCTCAGGAGTTAAAGCCACCGAAGCCGTCACCAAAGCTTTCACACGATTGTTGTAGACATCCATTTCGCCATTGAACGCCGCCGCGATTTCCGGGAAAAGAGTTTGACGTCCCTTATCCAGAACAACCATGACAAAATGAAAGAAAACCTCCGAGACAGAATCGCCAAAAAGCTCCTTAATTTTCGCCTTTTTTTCCTGCCTGGTCACTTCAGGCGAATTAAAAAAATAGGTAAATCCCTGATTTTCATTTAAGGCACGGGCAAAGGCAGACATATCCGCATGCAGTCGATCCAGGATGTTTCGTTCCCTGCCTACCCGAAACAGGGCTTTGGCATATCTTCCGGCTAAAATGCCTCCTCTTCTCATGAAATTTTGATCTCCTTCAAGTAGTTCGCAACAATCTTTTTCTGATCATCTTCGGTGAGAGAACGTTCTACTAATCGGGATGCTGCCGACAAAGAAAGATCTACCGCCAAATTCCGGATATCTGCCAAAGCCTTTTCCCGTTCCAGGGAGATATCCTTTTTAGCTTTTTCCAGCAAACGTCTTGCTTCTTCGTTGGATTTGGATAAAATCTCCTCCCGAACAACTTCCGCTGTTTTTCGTCCCTTGCTCAAAATCTCCTGAGTTTCTTTTTTGGCATCTTCCAGCATCTTTTGATAGGAGGTCAGTTTTTCTTCCGCCTCCTGCTGCATCTTTTCAGCCCGGTCGAGAGATTCCTGAATCCTCTTTTCCCGGTTTTCCACAGCCGAAATGATCGGTTTCCAGGCTAACTTTTGCAGGATGAATAAAAGCAGTAAAAAGGTAACGACCGTCCAAAAAATTAATCCGGGATTAACGCTGAGTAAACTGCTGCTCTCGAGTAAAATAAATAACATAAAGCCTTACCATTGTTTAATTTTCGATTCAATTAAGGGCAAGAATCTGCCCGAAAACAACGGAGACAATTAAGCGCCAACCGTTTTGCTCATGAAGATTAACAACACACAGACGACGATGGCAAAAAGTGCGATACCTTCGATCATAGCTGCGGTCAGAATCATCATACCGCGGATATCACCAACCGCTTCCGGTTGACGGGCAACACTTTCCATCGCGGCGCCGGCTAATTTTCCAATTCCGTAACCGCCTCCCATTGTTGCGCCTGCTACGCCAAGCCCTGCGCCAAGATAAGCTAATGCCAATGATAGATCCATTTTTTCCCTCCTTGTTATTGGTTTACATGGTTATCGATTAGTTGTTAACTTTTTTTTATTTTATAGCGATTCATTTTCCCTAAAATTGAATCTTTCATCAGTGTTCTTCAGATAACGCGATTCCGATAAACACCGCGGAAAGCATGGTAAAAATATACGCCTGAATAAACGCAATTAACACCGCAAGAAGTTCAATTGCCGCAGCGGCAGGTACCGCAAACAAGGCGACTAAAAAATTCTTAAATATAAAAATTAAACCCAAAAAGGTAAAGACAATTAAATGATCTGCGATCATATTTGCGAAAAGACGAATGGCCAGGGCAAAATGTTTAGTAAACAAACCCATCACTTCAGCAAAAAAAAGGATAGGAACCACAAAAGCCGGAATTTCCGGCGGAATAAAACTTTTCCAGTAGCCCACAAAACCTTTTTTCCGCATCCCGGCGCTCTGCCCGATGAGAAATGTTAACACAGCCATGGTGGCAGTAACATTAATATTGGACGTGGGCGTGCCACCCTTTGGAATCAGGCCCAACAGGTTACAAGTTAAAATAAAGAAAAATGCGGTAAGGATGTAGGGTGCGTACCGTTTCCATTTATCGCCAAGGTAGGGAACCAGCACATCATCCCGCAAAAAAATCACCAGAGATTCCAGTACGGAACCGAATCCTTTGGAGACGAGCCCCACCTTCCGGGTGCCGAGGCTAAAAACCAGAATCAACAATGCGGCCGCAATCCAGATCATCAAAACATGAAAGGTGATGGAAAGATCGATGCCCAAAACGGTAGGTAATTTCAAAATAACATGATCCAAAACATGTTCCAGTATCCAACCGGCCCCTTCTTCGTGGCCTTTTTCCGCTTCTTCTGTGATGAATGCTAAAAACGTATTTAAAATCATTCCGTGATGTCCGCCTTTTTTTGATTTTTCAATCGACGATTAATCAACCAAACTTCAATAAGTTGGAAAAGAAAATAATAGATTGCCAACAAAATCAGGAATTCAAGAATCGGTACCCAATTTTTAAAATAAACAATTAAAATGATTCCGATTATCAAAATTACCCGAAAGGCCATTCCTCCCAATAAAACCATGAAAAATGTTTTATGAGACCGGTTGAACGCCCAGGTATTGGCCAGATAACCGGAAAGAATGACTACAAAACTGATGCCCCAGGCCAGCGACAGAACCGTCAGATATTCGCCCTGTCTGAATAGATAAAAGGACAAAAACCCAACCGGCAAGGCAGCAAGGCTCAGCAAAATGAACAACATTGTAAAAGAACGGGTTTTACGATTATCTGTCACGATCGTCTTTAGTTTTATTTTTCATGTAAATGGTTTTGTATATGCTCCAAAAACCAGACAAAGCACCCGCAAAAATGCCTATAATTAAAAAAAGCGGGATAGTATGGATTTTACGATCCAACCACAACCCGCCAAACAAACCGAAAACCATCGCCACTGTTAAGCGCAAACCAAGATCGAAATAAGGCCCGATCTGCCTTATTGATTGCTGCCATTTTTTCTTGTTTGATTTCATCCCGGCGACGAGACGCCTCTTTTTTTGCTATCCGGTTTCCTGATCTATCCATTCCTGTCTTTCACACTATCTTTCTTCACTGTAGTCTTGTCAAAATTACCGTCACCCATCTGGGAAGTACCGTCAAAAACAGAGCCTTCATCAATGACAAGTTTATTGGCTTTCAACTGGCCGTTAAACACCGAAGTGGTTTCCAGGGTTACTTTTCCCGAGGCAACAATTTTACCCTTTATTTTTCCTCCGACGACGGCATTTTTAACTTCTATTTCACCCTCGACTTCACCATCTTTGCCAATAATGATCGAATCGGTCGATTTGATATTGCCAATCAATTTACCGTCCATGCGCAAACTATGCTGAAGAGTTAAATTCCCCTCGATGATTGCGCCTTTCCCGATCAGCGTGTTTAAATCGCCCATTTTGTCCATCGATTCTCTCCCTTTATTCTTTAACATCGACTTTCCTTCCAAGATAATGTTCGATTTTTTAAATTACAATCTTTTTTCATTGTTTTTTTTGTAACGAAAAAATAAATTTCCGGGGATTTACCGGGATACCGTCTTTCCATATCTCAAAATGTAGATGAGGCCCGGTGCTGGTCTTTCCAGAGCTGCCCAATAGCGCAATCGGCTCACACTTTTTTACTGTTCCGCTAGTACGCAACAGGCGCGAATTGTGTGCGTAATAAGAAAAAATGTTATTGCCGTGATAAATGATCAACAGGTTCCCCAAATTGGTAGTCCATCCGGAGAAGACAATGGAACCACCCCCGGCCGCCTGAATGACAGACCCTTTCTTTGCCGCAATATCGATTCCGAAATGATGATACCGGGAAAGAGGCTCGTAAAATTTAGATGAATCAAATTCCCGTGAGATGATGCCGTCCACCGGAAGATAGGTCGGGTAGTTTTCAAAGATGGTATGAAATGTAGATTTTTCGTGACTTACACTTTTTATTTGCATACCCGGCACGTTTTGATATTCCTGAAAACTCGGCGGCGGTTCACTTTTTTCCGGCGGGCCCGATATGCTTTCCGGAACGGGGATAACCTTTCCCGCTGTATTCGGTTCAGGCGGTCCTTTTGCATCGATACCGAGAGAAACTTTTAATTTATTCAACAGCGTTTCAACTTCCTGAGATTTGGCTGCGAGGGAATAGATTTGACTGTTCTCTGCTTCCAATTGTTCCTTCTTTAGTTTCAGAGCCGTATTCTCTTTGTGAACAACAAAATATTCATAGTAAAAAACAGCGCCGATAATAGTGTGAAAGAACAGAATAATCCCCACAACCGCTAATACCTTTAAGGTGCCGATATTTAATTTAAAATTTAACGGTTCGGCATAATCATCCGGCACAATTAAAAATGAAACCGTTCTTCTCTTTTTCTTTGTTCTTAATTTAGCCATGGATCAATAGTTCTTCGTGTCGGCTGTTAAAATATTGTAAATACGATCAAGATCATCGGCAGAATAGTACTCGATCTCAATTTTGCCGCCCTCTTTTTTGGGATAGATCCGTACTTGTGTACCGTAAATCTCACGGAATTTATCTTCAACATAAATCAATTGAGGAGATTTCCGGGAGACATTCCCTCTTTTTTGCGGAGATTCTGCCTGCGAATATTCCTTTGCTAATTGTTCAACCCGCCGGACAGACAGGTTGTATTTCATGATTTTTTTCCAGATTTTCTTTTGAACTTCCGCATCATCCACGCCCAAAAGCGCCCGGGCATGCCCCATGGAGAGCGCTTTTTTCCGCAAACTGTCCTGAATAGAAAGCGGCAATTTTAACAGACGGAGGAAATTAGTGACGGTGGTTCTGTCTTTGCTTACTTTTTGTGCCACCTGTTCCTGGGTAAGATCACATTCAGAGATCAGCTTTTCGTACGCTTTCGCCACGTCGATGGCATTCAAATCTTCACGCTGAATATTTTCGATCAGTGCCATCTCCAGCATTTCATCGTCCGATTCCACGTGGAGAATGTAGGCCGGGATGATTTCATAACCCAATTCTTTTACTGCACGGAGACGCCTCTCGCCTGAAATCAATTGGTAACCATCGCCCACCGGACGAACTGTGACCGGTTGAATCATACCCATTTCGGAGATAGAAGACTTTAGCTCGTTGAGTGCAGCCACATCAAAATCTTCACGCGGCTGAAACGGGTTCGGCGCAATATTGCCGATAGCAATTTCGGCAAACTGATCATTTTTTCGTTCTTCATCATCGGCATATTCGGGGATTAACGCGTACAACCCGCGCCCTAATCGACGTTTATCCGCCATTGGTCAGCACCTCCTCCGCCAGCCGGATGTAATTTTCCGTTCCGGTAGAAACAGCGTCATATAAAATGATCGGTTTACCGTAACTTGGCGCCTCACTCAGACGCACATTTCTCTGCACTACTGTTTTATAAACTTTGTCGCCAAAATAATTTCTCACTTCTTCCGCAACCTGACGGGACAGATTCAATCTGCTGTCGAACATGGTTAGTAAAACACCCTCTATTTCCAGTTTGGGATTAAGATGTTTCTGCACCAGCCGGATGGAATTAAGCAATTGACTTAAGCCCTCCAGAGCATAATATTCACACTGAATAGGAATTAAAACAGAATCCGCCGCTGTCAGACTATTGATGGTGAGTAACCCCAACGAAGGAGGACAATCAATAAAAGTATACTGATATTCCTTTTTAATTTTCTGAACCATTCCGCGCAAAATTTTCTCCCGCGCAATGGTACTGACCAATTCAACTTCCGCCCCGACCAGACGAATGTTGGCAGGCAGTAAATCCAGATATCCGATTTGACTTTCCATGATAGCGTCGTTCACATCGGTATCCTCTACCAGCACATCATAAATGCTATTTGAAACTTTTTGTGTATCTACGCCAATTCCACTGGTTGCGTTGGCCTGGGGATCTATATCAATCAGTAACGTATCTATCTCTGCCACAGCAATACATGCGGATAAATTAACGGCTGTGGTTGTTTTGCCAACTCCGCCTTTCTGGTTGGCGATTGCAATGATTTTACCCATACTTGATATCCATTTTTTAGAAATTCCATAAAATGTACGAGAATAGCATCCTAAAAGCAAGCCAAATTTTGTTTCGTATCGCTCCGAATGGTTTAGCCTGAGCATTCTAAAGGGCACGGAATGCCCACTAAATTTCGATATCCTGTTCGGCAGGATTAATTATCAATTGGGGTAACATTTTAGTCCTTTGAAAATTCTGCTAATCTCCCATTTAAACTGTATAACCGATAATTGATAGTAGCCAACATCTCCCCATCCTTTCCTGCAAACAGTTTCCAACACTCTGCGAACCTCTGCGTTTTTAACATCCTTTTTTCAACGCAGAGGCGCAGAGGATGCAGAGAAATACTCCCCCCCCGGCGATTCAGGGTTCAAACTCCCGTTTTCGCAAAAATCTTACGAAATCCGCCGCTGAAATTTAGTATTAATTTCTTTGATAAATTGATCACCCATAAGCTTGGCTTCCCGGTTCACAATCCTATTCAATTTCACCGTTATTCGGGTTAGGATTGAACATTGTGTTTTCTCGCCTTTACAAATATTCTTTTGCAGTGTGATTGATTACGGTTAGGCGGATTAACTTCTATGTTTTCAAAAGACTAAAGTGTTACCAATTTGGGCTTAATTTACAAACTCATTATAACTTAGAGGTTGAATTAGACAAGTTGGGCGACAGATTAGTCCGGGAAGTAAAAATATATTCCCGGGCAAGTTGACGCCATTGACTATTTGGAAATAAAAGAAAGATTCAGGGTAACTATTCAGGTGTTTTCTTTCAATCTTTTTCGCCTTGCCGTGAACGACAAGGCTAAGAAATAAAAGGGCGCTAAAGCGTCCTATTTACGATAGCATCCTTCAGGATGCTTTCATGTCTTAGCCT
>CAJVYQ010000074.1 GCA_913009825.1 uncultured Deferribacteres bacterium | reverse complement strand
AACAGAAGAGAGAAGGCGGAGTGTAGAAGGTGCATACGTAGCGGGGGGTGGTGGAGGGGGGGGGGGGGGGGTGGGGAGAGGGGGGGGGGGGGTGGTTTTTGTTTTAATGATACGGCGACCACCGAGATCTACACTCTTTCCCTACACGACGCTCTTCCGATCTCCAACAATAACAGAGAGGGTCGGAATGAAAAAAAGGTGCCTAAACGTATCTTTGATTGCCGAAAGATAGCACACGAGCGGCATTCCGACCGCACCGATGAGAAACATTTTTGACGGAATATAAATTTCTTTTTCGACACCTAAGGCAAATACGCTCAATGCAAATGCGATATTTATGAAAGCGATGCCGAAGAAAGAAATATGGCCTAAACGCAGCATACGCCTGGTCCAGGATCCGTAGCCGCCTAACCAATTCTCATTGCGAAAGAAAAGCCCTTGCACTGCGCCTGCCAGGCAGCCGAACAGCATGCCTATCCATGCCGCATACAGGTTGGTTGTAACCATGGTACTAATTTGAGAACTCCTCTGGCCTTGTTTCTTCATCCCGTTTAGTTGGGATTAGCCGACCATATTTTTCCGAACGATGATTATTCTTTAAGCATATACACTTTGTTGGCATTAAAGCATATCTATTTGAGATTAGTCACGAGCTAACTTGCCGAGAAAGATAAGACATTCCACCATCAGGACAAACATGATTAAATCAACTACTCCAAAAAGACTTAAAAATATCACATGTGGTATTTCCCCAATTGCGAAATAAAAAAAGGCTATTGCACAATAAGAGAGTTTGTAAAGCGCCCCGACTATAATCAAATCACGATTTTTTTGCAAGTCTCCGCGGTAAATCAAATAATAAGCCACCCCAATAACAAACAAGAATACACCAATCAATGAAAGATACGCACCAGACTCGGGTAATCTTTCAGGTATTCCTATTAATTCAAACGCAAACCTATAAAAAAACGTAAAAACAACTCCCAGGAAAATATCGTAGATTGCTGCAATTAGGAACAAACCCCTGTAGTATTTTTCTCTTAATGTATTCATTTCACTCCCTCCAAATTAAATACCATCGTTCAATCAAATATGATAAGTTAATAACTTATCTTTCATGCTTACTTTTTAAAGAGATGCTAACGACCAAAGTTCAGTTTTGGCGGGGGTTTACCGAAACACGTTCGACAAACCAAAACCCGCCGCAACCCTAAAAACATTCATAAAACCGCAGATCCCCGCTGTCAACTGCAACGACTGGTAGGCAAAAGTTGGGTTTCGTTCCTCAACCCAAATAACTGCACTTCCGTTCGCTATATACTTCGGTTAGCATTGCATCAAAGCTAATGCTTCTCAAGTTCTTCAAGTGGAACCGGGTCTTGCTTCTGTAGTTCTTTGAGTATCTTTAGGGTTTGCTCATTTGGGTCAAATGGTTTCACTATGAGATCGGTGATATTAATGAATTCAACCCCTGTCCGCCGGTAGACTATATTCCACCTGGAGATGATGACGTCAACGTCAGCCCGTTTTGCAATCTCCGGAATCTTTCCTTTGATTTTTTCCAGAATATTATCCACAGGCCAGGTGCTAAAACCCTGTTTGTGCGCCAACTCCTGCTGAGCTGGCCCTGCGGCTTCCAATTCTTTAACGCGTTTCTCGTCGCCTGCCGCTTTCGCTTTTTCATATTCGGCCCTAAGATCCTTCATTTGCCGGTTGAAGGCTTCCGAACGATAATAGGCCATTGCCAGAGCACGAGAATCGAATGTGCCAATACGTACCGTCGATCCGGAAATTTTTCCTTCCTGCTGCTGAGCCCCAACTGTTGTGTACACCGCCAGTGCGGCAAGTACATCGATCAAAACAAACAACATTCTAAATCTTTTCATTAGTCTTACTCCTTAATTTATTAATTAATGGATCGATTGGAACAGTATAACAATTTGCACACGAGCTGCCCACCCGGAAAAGTTAACTAATTTGCGTAATAAAAAATCATTTATGAAAGCACTTAACTTTATCAATATTTGCCTACGTGGGTGGGTCAGCTTTCATTTGCGTGTCAGGCTGCTTTGATATTAATTTTGTAATTCAGACTTGTATTTCCAGTTGCCGGCAAAAAGAAAGCCCACCAAAAACAAGGGACCGGAAATTGTTACGTATGTAATGAAAGGGAACCTTCCCCAAACCAGGACCAGGTAAAATATTGCCAGACCTATAAACAACACTGCCCCGATCCACTCCCATCGCCATGAGATGAGTAATGCAATTACTATAATGCCTGTCGTTGGAATTAGATGAATCATTACTGCCAGAATAGTCTTCCAAAAACTATAACCTTCGCTGAACACGTCCAGAGCGAATAGACTTGTAAAAAGTGCGAAGAGAATGCATAAAATCCTCGGGGACCAGAAAAGAACCCGCTTTGTTGTTTTATTCATAATGATTGCCTCCTTAATATAGCCGCCTGACGGCCAAAGTTAACCTGCCGAAACAACAGGAGAAGAAAACTGATAAACAGCACAGACCCGAGCCGGAAACCACTGCGAAAGCCAAAAAGTCATCAGCTGTTTTGGTCAGGTTGTGGGCTTCGACTTAGAAAAAATCAATGCCGTCAACCTACATACGAATGAACGTGACTAACTTTCATGGGTTTACGAATTCACCAACGAAAGAGTTGGGTTACGCAAAGCATGGCCTATTCGTAAATCCAATGTCGACCTTCCTTTTCTTTTACGCTTCAGCTTTTGCGAGCTTGCGCATCCACATCCAATGAGTACTAAAGAGCACAATGCATAATACGATAAGTATACTGTCTACAATTATCGAGCGGCGTGTGCTGTGCTGCACCGACTGGATTTTCTCAGCCTTCGATGCTGCGTACATTGCATGTAAAGTTTGGTCATCGGGAACATACGCTGATTCCTTTGCTGGTGATTTAAGGACATCCATCTTATAATTTTCGAATGATGCCAGGCTCGGTCTACCGGATCTCGAGAAACCCGCCACATGTAAAGGGTCACCACGGTCGATGATGGCGTTAACAAAAGATGTCACGGCTATGAGAAAGGTTATGACCGTAACCAAGCAAACGGCATACCCATAGATATGGGCGATTCTGTGTTGCTTTTCCATACTTTCCTCCTTGTATTCAGGTCGTTTCGGTTAATGATTTGTCACCAAACGCCAATGTTCATAGATATCTCCCCGCAGTCTGGCGATGGCGTAATGATCCGGAATGTCTTGTAAAGTTTTACTTGCGGGAGCAACGGTTCTACAAATTTCCCTCTGCTCATGATTCCACCAGTGAGCGAACGATGTCAATGAATCCCCATAGAGCAACACCGACGCAAATCAGGTAGGCGATCTTCATTCCCGGGTAAGGAATCGCGATTTTGTAGTGGATCAGTGCCGCAATTGCCGCCGAAGCTGCAAGAGCAATCAGTCCTCGTGTTCTGCGCTTGGCTCGTGTCATGAGTAGCTCCTGATTATGTTCAAGGTGTGGTAAGGTACTTCCGTCATGCGCCTGAGCTGAAAATAACTTTGGGCGCCGTAAATAAATTTGGCGGGGAACGGTGTCCCTTGACAGCACCTCGCACCATTCATTAGCCACCTTCTTTAATATTGAATAGCAACTCAAAAACAATTTAAAATCCTTTTATTCTAAAAAAAAACTTAGTTCCCGTAAATGGGAAAAGCATTCTAACTTAATTTTTGACCTTACAATTTTTGCAAAACTTTTTCAGTTTCAATTTGCTTAAAAATATCATGCAAAAATTCGACATATATTTCTTCCTTTTTTCTTTTCTCCGGATGAAATGGATGAATAAAAATTAAAAATGTTTGAACCCATTTGGTCAAAGATGCTTCCCGGCTATAACTTTTAATCAAATGCCCTTTTGAATTTAAAATATCAAGATCGACAGAATATGAATAAGTGTAAGGTATGGGTAATAAAGTTAAAGAAACGGTCGATGCGATTATCCCCAGGAAATGCGTCGTAAATGATTTTTCTCGCAAAAACTTTATTTTGATAACAAAATCATGGGATAACATCAAACTGTCTTTTATAGCTCTTCTTTTGGAATCGTTGACATCGGATGCATATTCTGTAAATGTGGAATAATTTTTTATATTGCTGAATTCTTTTAAAGCGTCCTGGAAGAAATCATCGAACCCCGCAATCCTTTGATATTTTTTATCAAGTTTTGGAATTGCATCATAACCTTTTGTTTGCCTTAAATGACTAAAAATAAAAAAGACACTGACTCCCTCTGCACCATAATTTTTTCTTGCCGTCGAATCGAATTTACCTTTCATTTCTGATTTAAATGTCGCGCAACCTATTAATGAAAAGGCGAAATATAGAACGAATATTTTAAATATTGAATTCATTACTTTCATTTTAATACCTCGTATATCCACTAAAATAATTATAAGAAACGAATAAATAAGGGTACAACGATAGACATTATTACAAGACAAGTTATAACTGCTGTGAAGAAAAAATACCTTATTATGAGATTTAATAAAACAGCAGTCACAACGAAAATTGAGTCGGTTCGAGAGCTTTGTTGCAACTCATTCACGATGTCCCTTGTTCTCCGGCGAATACATCAGAGCTCCGAATACTGCGTACGAAAAGCCCTAATAAAACGATCGACCTTTAATTGAATTTTTGTTTTATTTTTTCCCTCCTGCTTATAATTTTCCAGCCGACTGCCTTGCTGCATGCAACACACATGCCACGTTTGTACCAGCTCATTAGTCGTTGGTGTTTTGGGCTGTATGTAATTATTTCTTTGGGGGTTATGTTTCAATCAGTTCAGGCGTTATCGGCAAGTAATGCAAAGCTTTTAGCAGAAAAGTTGCGATATTTTATACACGGTAGTCTAAAATAGTAGACACATATCCTGAAGAAGAATTGATTTGAATAATTAGTGCCTGAACGAAAACTCCTGAAAAATGTATCGCAAGCATCTTGCTCGCGTTAGTCCACTATTAAAAACAAGAAATTAGTTAAATCAAATTTCGCAAGCCAGAGGCTTGTGTTACATTTTCGGTCAGACACTAATTATAAAGATCGTTTTGATTCAGGGTTCAGCTTTTAATTTTTATTTCTTTAACGAGCTTGTTGAGATAGGTCCTTTGAATGTCCAGCAGTTTAGCGGCTTCTGTTTGATTGTTATTAGCGAAAATTAAGGTTTTTAAAATGAATTGTTTTTTAAATTTCAGAATAGCCTCATCAAGCGGCATTCCAATTTCAGCTTCCGCCGCAGGATGTTTCGGTGAAAACAACGGTAACAGGTCAGGAGTAATTTCATCGTCCGGTGCAAGGACGACAGCTCTTTCGATCGCATTTTCCAATTCCCGAATATTGCCGGGCCAGGAATATTTTTGCAATAGGGTTAAGGCGTCAGGCGCTATGCGTGATATGTTTTTTCTCATCTCCCGATTGTGCTTTTGCAGAAAAAACGCGGCAAAAACCGGAATGTCATTGACTCTTGAACGCAGTGGCGGCAGTTCAATTCTAACGACATTTAACCGATAATATAAATCCTCGCGAAAGCATTTTTTATCCACTTCATTTTGCAAATCTTTGTTCGTTGCCGCAATGATGCGTACATCCACTTTCATTGTATCAACTCCGCCGACACGTTGAAATTCACCATATTCCAAAACATGGAGCAATTTGGCCTGAAGCGGCGCCGGGAGTTCACCAATTTCATCTAAAAAGATTGTCCCGTTATTTGCCAGCTCGAAGCGCCCTTTTTTCAACTTTATCGCTCCGGTAAATGCGCCTTTTTCATGGCCAAATAAATCCGATTCGATGAGATGCTCCGAAAGTGTCGCGCAATTGACCTGAATGAATGGTTTGCCACGTCTATCGCTTTGGGTATGGACATAATGAGCCATCAATTGTTTGCCGGTGCCGCTCTCACCTTCGATCAAAATAGTCGCCTTGCTCTTTGCCGCATTTTGAGCAATTTCCACCACCTTTTTCATCCCGGTGTTTTCGCCAACAATCATTTGATACTGACTGTTTATCTCATCTTTTAAAAATTGATTTTCCTCTTTTAAAACTATTCGTTCGAGCGCTTTTTTAATAACAACAAGAATATGATCGGGTTTGCACGGTTTCGGAAGGAAATCGTAGGCGCCTAATTTCATCGCTTCAACTGCCCTTTCGATTGTGCCAAAAGCCGTGAGCACAATGACAGTCGTATCCTCGGCATTTTGTTTCAGGTGAGTGAGCATCTCGATACCATCCATGACGGGCATTTGCAAATCCAGCAGAACCAAATCCGGATTTTCCCTCAAACAAAGATCTAACCCATCCTTCCCGTTTTCGGCCTGAATGATTCGGTAGTTGTGAGCCTCCAATCGATCCTTCAGGAGTCCCCGAATTTGGGCATCATCATCGATGATCAGAATTTTATAAAGAGAGTTTTTTTCCATCTCGAGTCGTTCCTAAAAATTGCGAAAACGTATTAATCCGAAAGACCATCCGGCAAGGCAATTGTAAAAGTACTGCCACCCCTCACGGAACTCTTTACACTAATGGAACCGCCCTGCAACTCAACCAATTTTTTAACAATGTGCAAGCCGAGGCCAAGTCCCTTTTCACTCCTTTTCTTTCGCTTCATTCTGACAAAACGATCGAAAATGGTCGCCAGCATGTCCTCAGGAATACCTATGCCGTGATCGATGATAGAAATTATAACCATTCTTTGACTTTTGCTCTCGTTTTCTGAAAAATCTTTTTGTGCCTCCGGTTTGGCAACAATTCGGACGAGATTGCCTTCATTTGAATATTTGATGGCGTTGTCGAACAGATTGGTCAATATCTCCTTCAAATGACCGGGGTCGGCTTTCACCCGGGTTTTCTCATTCACTTTTATCTCAAATTGAACTTTCTTTTCTTCTATCGAGGGTTTTAAAACCGCCAACGATTGATGAATGGTCTTTAAGAGAACAAGTTTTTCCGGATAAATTTCAATTTTACCGGCTTCTATTTTTGTCAAATCTAATAAATTTTCAATCATTCTTCTTAAATGGCTGCTGCTGTCATGGATGCCAGCCAGATAATCTCGTATCTTCGGACTTGGCTTTTCCGGGATGCCGTCCAATAAATTCTCGACAGACCAGCAAATGGACGTCAACGGGGAACGCAACTCATGCGAGACGAACGAAACAAAATCGGATTTGAGTCGATTTAATTCTTCCAGCTTTTTCTTTTCTGCCTGTGCGATGATCATGGTTTCTTGCAGCTCGATCCGTTCGATTGTCTTGAAAGATTCTGCCGCCATTTGGCCGACAATTTCGATATCCTCATCCGAAAACTCTTTGCCAGAAAGCTTTTGGCCCAACGCAGTAATGCCTGAAAGCCGGTCGTGTAAGAAAATAGGAATAATTATTTGTATTCCGAGTTTTGCAAAAACGTGATTTTCAGGGAAGTCTGCAACCTGCTTATCCGGTTGGGTGAACAGAAATTCCCAAATCTTTTTGCCGAGGTAATATGGAAATATTATCAGTTTTTTATAAATTTCAGAATAGCTTGGTTCACCTATTTCTTTGCTAAAACCGGTAACCTTCATACCAAGACTATTTTTCTGCTGCTCTGCTGCTTTAACCAGACTCGCTGAAAATTCATTTTGAAATTCAGCCAATTTCTTTTTTTCTATTCCCAAACTTCCGGCAACTGTAAAAGTGCTGACGGAATTATCACGGAAAATAAGTGCCATTTTCTCAACGGGAATTATGGTGTTTATCTGCTCCGACAACAAATCAATCACTTTTACTCGATCATGAATAGTGGCTAGAGCCGCATTAAAATTCTTTATGATAAGCGGAAAATTAAGTTCTCCCTTGAAATATCTTCTAATCCCGACTATTGTTTTTTGTGAAACAATGGGCGTAAATAGGATAGCTAATAAGACAATTCCCACATTTAATTGAAAGCGATAAGTTGAAATAATCCGGCGCAAATCAAGCTCGGTTAAACCGGCGATCAGAAGAAATAAAAAGAGGAAAAACAGGGCCGTCAAAATGTATACGATACTTTTTTCGATAATGAATTCGATGTTCAGGGCTTGATACTTGATGATGGAAAATGCAACTGATATTGGCATCATCATCATAAAAAGGTAAATAACAATCTCTGGAATTAAGGGTGGAAACCCCAATTGCTGGGGAAGCGTCCACAGGAACAGAAAAGGAAACAGGCCGAGGGAAATCCCCCAAATAATCCACTGCACCTTGCTGCGGTTTTCTTTTGTTGTTGAGGTGATATAAGAATGAATGAGGGAACCAATGCCGAGGGCAAGATAGAGAATGAAAAAAGTTCGAAAACCATAGTTGTAAATATGGTAAAAATATCGATAAATCTCCAAGTTTCTGGTAAAGACCGAAGCCAAATAGGTCGCTTCCAACAAAAAGACAAAAATAAAGCTCGGGATAAAAATGACAACGGGAAGTTTTTGATGTCGCTGGATTATTCTTTTTTTAACCGGAAAGAGAGTAGTAAAATATAACAAAAAAGCCGGCGTTAAAGGATAGACAAGCCAAAAAAGAAACACAAAGAAAACACCCGACAGATCATCATTTTGGGGACACCCGGGCCATATAATCATGATAGTGATGACAGCCGCCATCGAGGTGGAATAAAAAACCCGAGCCGCCCAGTCGTTTGGTTTGCTTCTATAAACATAAACGCCAATGACCCAAAAGGTCATGCCAAGGAGCAGAAGGAAATAGATGAGGTATTTATCTTCATTGCCATATCTTTTGATGAGAGCTGCTGAGATTGCTCGCTCGACTCTATCACCGTTCCAGGTAATTGTAACGCTGTCGCCAACAGATTTGCGATCAATAAGAAAGTCGAATTCCCACTTTTTTTGAAAAGAGATGTCATCAATTTTTAAAACGTGGTTTACGGAATTCACTCGATGCGAATCCGCACTCATAAAAGTCTTCGCAGCAGGCAACTGCTCCGAGCTTCTTCCCGGCAACTCGACGTCGAGTCCCGGAAGCTGGTATGACCGGAAATTGCCGATTAATCCGAGAACAAGAATTAAAAGACTTGTGGGAATGAAAATTATTTTATTCAATTTCTGCCAAAGATTTTTAAATATTTCTGCTTCAGAAATGAATGTTTGAATTCAATTTAAAATATCCATAATCCGTCGATCTTCAAACAAAGCATCTTTAAAAATTTTATTAGCCTGTATTATTCATAAACTTTCGCCACAAAGGCACTAAGTCATAAAGAATATTATAATTAAGATAACTTATTCATTAAAATTAAGTCTATTTTGTGTTTTCTTTTATTTAGTTACAAATTTATATAACTTTTTGTTTATTAAATCTTTGTGCCTTCGTGGCAAACGATTTTTCCCAACTTATCTATCCAGCAGATAACGAAAGAAATAATAAGCGGAAGTTAACAGATCTACTTCAAAAACAATGTATGACCCGGCAGCGAGGCGATCATATTTTTCTGTGCGCCGAAACAGGTTGTCAAATTCTACCGGATTACCGGATGTTAAATAACAATTGTAGGTCCTGTTCGCTTCTTTTTTGAACAGGTAAGCTGCAGAACCGGCCACAATTCCCGCGCCGAAACCTACTAACGACATTCTCAACCGTTTCCTTTTCATCACTTTTTTTTGCTGCAACCGATTATTTTGCATTATAACAAAATTTGCTCTTTGTTTCATCGGTATCCAAATGGATGCAGCCGATTTTCCTGTTGCCACAAAGAGAGTATCGTAATACCCTTCTGCGGACAGACTGAGCCGGTGAGAAAACAGATCTTTCCCTTTGATAAGGAACGGTGTTTTACCAACGGTTCGGTCATCCAATTTCACCGTGGCACCAAATGGTTCGGAATAAATCATTTTATACTTTACGAAAGAGATGAACAGAGCCAGTGTGTCCTGTTCTTCAATTTGCACCGTATCTGCCCAGTCGCGGACAAACCAATTGTCCTGATTTGTGCTTCGGGCGCGGATGATGTGTTTGCCGGACGGTAATTCGATCACTCCATGAGGATTGTATTTTATTTCAAGGGAATCGACGCGGATTTTTTCAATGGGATCTGAAGAGTGCAATTTTAAAAAACCGGTTTTGCCGGAGTCCGCATAAATCGATTGGATGAGATAATTCTGAGCCGCGGCGGACTGCAACAGAAAGAAAGACAACAAAAAAAATAGCAGGCGGCTGTAATGTTTCGATCTTTTATTCATGGTTTGCTTTTCTAATTTCAATCTGAATCGAGCGATTTTCATGTTTTTGAACTTGTTGCAATTACCAAATTGGTTTTCATTTTTCAACATAAATCCTATTGGCGATTCAGCGAATCGCTCTACAATCGCTCAATTCAGGTATTATATTTCTGTGATTTGTTACCTGTTTTCCTCTCTCAAAACATAAATGTAATTGTCTTCCGAGCCGACAATCAGATACTGATGCCAGGGCAGCGGATCGGTTCGAACCCTGCCAAACAACTCCAGTTCCCACACAACCTCGCCTGTCTCCAATCCAACAAATAGTAACTTCTTCTCTAATGTCCCTATGATGATATATTTTTTGCCGAGCACCACATTTGTACCGATGATGGCACCCACATCGTAACACCACAAAAGCCGGCCGGTGGAACGGTTCAAAGCGTAAATGACACCACCTTCATCCGCAACAACCACTGTAGTCCGGGAAACGGCCGGTGCCCGGCGCACTATGTTGCGGCAGCGAAACTGCCAATCTATTTTCCCGTCCGTAGAAATAGCGAATACCTTGCCGTTTTTTGTGGCGCAAATCAATTGATCGCCCGTCAGCACGGGATCAACCAAACCGGGCTGCAGCAAAGCCGTTTGCCAGACAATTTTCCCATCATCTGCCGCCAGTGCGATCAGGTTACCGCGCTCTGTAATCTGATAAATCCTATCCGGGGAAACAGCCGGAGAAGTATGCAACTGTGAGGCCGTTTTATGCTGCCACTGAATTTCGCCGGTAGACAAATTGAGACAGAAAATGCCCCGGTAAAGTGAAGCGATGAAAACCCGATCTCCTGCAGTTTTGGGAACCGATTTGATGGAACCTAATTTGGCCGACCATACCGGTTTGTTTTTTGCCGGGTTTAACAGCACAAGACTTTTGGCGCCGTACTCTTTGGCAACAAGCAGATTTTTACCGGCAACCGTTACATTTGCCCTGATTTTTGCCTTTATTTTATACCGGTTGATCCGCTGCAGTTTTACCAGATCGTACGATTCAATCTTTCCGTTCTTTGTCGGGACAAACAGAATATTGCCCACAACCTGCAATTTCTGCTGGGGAGCGGAAGATGGCCGAAGTTGCTTGACAGCGGTGAGGGGCGGCTCGGGATTAAAATCAGGGAAGTACAGGTTGTTGGTTTTAACTTGTACCGACTGCTGCGGTTGCCCGAACGCAGGATACCTGTTTTCCGGTACCAGCGCTTTCCGGCAGGAAACGATAAAGATCAAAAAAATTGAAAAACAGAATAATTGCACGCGCATTAAAAATCCCAGCCAAAAAAGAATTGAGTAAACCGGCGGTTATGGAGAGTGAACGAAGTCGGTTTAAACAGAGAGCGGTCGAAATCCATGTCGAATTTTTTGCCGTAATCCAGGCGGAATACCAGAAATCCGCCAAAATTCAGGCGCACGCCCAAACCGAAACTGCCCAACAGTCGTTCAAAAGGCCCGTTCCACGCGTTCCCCACATCGACAAAGGCAGCTCCTCTGATCGAAGAAAAACCGATGCCGCCGAAAGGAAAGCGGATGGCCAATTTATCGATGAACGGGTAACGCAATTCCTGGCTGAAGAGCACCATTTTCTCACCCCAAATCGACCACAATTTGTAACCGCGCAGATCCCAGCTTCCCCCCATAAAAAATTTGATGGTCTCTTTACCCAGATTCAGACTGGTCATCCAGCGGGTGGCAAAAGTGGTTCTGCGACTGAGGCGAAAATAATTCCGGAAGTCAAAAATGACCGTGTAAAAATTCACATTGGAGTGTTGAATATCCACCGTATTGCCGATGGTTAAATTGTAGCGCTGTCCGTCCAATGGCCCGGTTGGTCCCCAGAGAGAATTATCCTTGACCAGCGATACAAAATTGGAAATTAGAAGCGCTTTGCGGAAATAGCCGGAAGAGAACCACTCTTTGTTTGAATTTCTCACATTAACAGACGCTTCCACCCGGTTGAATACGGAAAACGGATAGCTGAGGCCGAAAAAACCGCCGTAACGACGTTCGTAAAAAAATCCGTCGTAGTAGTTGTAAAACCTACCCGCCAGGTGGTACAGACCGTAAGAAAAATTGATTCTTCCGGAAAGGTCTAATTTGGTGACCGCCACATTGAAACTGTCTAAAAATTCTTCTTTCGTCGTAGCATTGTTATACACCATAATATAATACTGCTCATTCCCCAACACATCGCTGACCGCTAATTGAGCGCCGCCAAAAGTGCCGAAGATGGGATCCTGGGTTACATAACTTTGGGCAATATCCAAACTGTATTTGCGTTTGTAATGGATCGAGGAAATACCCCGATTTTGATATTTCTTCCCTTGCAGCCAAAGAGGGCCTTTGAAGGCCAGCCGATCCCTGCTCTTTTGCCGCACCGAATCAAAAATCGCAGTTACATTGCTCATTTCCCGCAATTGAAAGCCGAAATTTTCAAATGCGGTAAAAATGAGCGAACCGTCATCTGTCCATTCCGGGTTGAAAGAGCCAGTGACAAATCTGGTGATTTCCTTTAGTTCAGGATACCGGATCACCCGTTCCGGCGAATCGTCAGCTACCACAGAAAAGTATTTCCTTTTATTCAGGAACGGAACAAAATCACACTCAGGCTCCGCTCCTTTTTCCGCCTGCATAGGTGCAAATTCATAGCGCTCGCCGGCGCTGATGGCCCATAAGTTGAATGCGCCGTCCCGGTCGGAAGAGAAAACCAGATATTTACCATCCGGTGAAAATAGGGGTGAATAATCTTTGAACCGGCCGTGGGTCAGATAACGAATGTCGAAAGATTTCAGATCCAGACGAAACAGGTTATAAGCGCCCTGTAAACCAAACTCAGAGCGATCGGAGCTGAAGACAAGCGCATCGTCGCCGGGGGTCCAGCATGCGTCCCGGTCGTCGAACAGATCGTTGGTCAGGCGGATCAGATGCTCTGTTTCCGGTTCGACGATATAGAGATCATTCCGGCCGGAATAATCGATGGCGGAAAATACTATTTGGGTCGCCGCTCTGTTCCAGGACGGAGAAGACATGTAAACCAGATTTTTGAATTTCATTTTCTTTCGCAACTGTTGCTTGTTCAGATCGTAAATAAAAACAGCGTCCTGCCCCCCGCTTTTTGCCACAAAACAGAGCAATCCGCTGCGGGAGACATCTATTTTACTTTGCAACAGATGGAACGATTCAAACTCCGGTGTGCGGTTGCCCTGAATCACGATCTCCGCTTTATTTTCTCCTTTACGGTACGGTTTCACCTCTTTTTTGTAGATGCCGGAATAGCCGGTACGATTGGAATGGAACAGAACCATCGGTTTGCCGTTTTGACGATAAAAAGCAGGCTGGGTGTTGAATCCTTCCTGCGTGAGATGAACGGAAACTTTTCCCGGCATATCCCGGTTTTGCATGAGGGGATACAATTTCTTTTTCAATTCGTAAATCCATTCATCATCCAATTCCCGGTAGTCTTTGCCAACGGTTAGTTTCATTATTTTTTCGAAACTATCCACTTTCCAAAAGTTTTCGAACAGTTGCAGCAGTTTATCGTCTCCATATTTTTCTGCGATAAACCGGCAAACACTCTGCCCTTCCTTATACATTAAAAAAGAGCCGTTTATCTGAAAAATATTTTTTAAAGGAAACAGATAATTGTTCAGCACAGCGTCGCGGATGAACATTTCGGCATCGGAGTCCCAGCCTGCCGACCAGTATTCTGCCAGCCCTTCTGTGAACCAAAGCGGGAGATTCGCAGAATTCAGCTTTTTATTGTCCTTCAGAATGCGATTTATTTTGCTGTAGGTAAAAACATGCACCAACTCGTGGCGGATTACATGCTGAAACTGCGCCATCGAACCGTTGGCCGGGATCACCACCCGGCCCTTGATAAATTCAAAAAATCCTCCCACACCTTCCGGCAAAAAGGATGGCGTTACATTTGTTTCCTGAAAATGAAAATGGGAGCTGTAAAAAATCAACGGAATACGGCGGGAAACGGTCTGATCAAACTTTGCCTGTAAAATTTTGTAAGAATCCTCGGCATATTTTGCCCCGATATTGGCAAGGTCTTCCATCTCTTTGTAAAAATAGATATCAAAGTGTTCCGTCTGCATGACCCGCCAATCGAATTGGTTATATTGAATCTTGTTTCTACCGAAAGAATATTGGGCGTGAGCTTCTCCCTGAAACAGAAGCGCTGCAAGAAGGATGAAACCGGCGGAAAATATCTTTTCAGCTAATTTTAACGGTGAACAAAACATCTTTTTTAGCCGATTATATTTATTAGTGTTGTTTGCGCTGTACCAGTATATTTTTAAATTTAAAATGTTTATTTGAAGATTCAAGAATAATTTTTTTTAGGACAGAAAATGTATCCATTCAATAAATCATGGTAGATGCTAATTGCCACTAAGACACAAAGTAACACAAAAATAAAATCTTATTAATCTTCGTGCCTTTGGGACTTGGTGGCAAACAATGATATTACCATTAAATATTGACCGGATACCATAAAAGTATAATTATCGCCAGAGTTAAGAAATGCTCAAACTTGAGTAGACAGCTTGACAAAAGTCATTAAATTCCTTATATTTTGTACCTTAATTTAAAAAACGGTTTTCGCTGAACAATATTCTCATTGAATGATGTTTACTGGAAAAAAAAGATCATGAAGCCTAATTCGAGGAAAAAAATTGGACAACGCTAAATTCATCGATTACCGCAGCGTGACATTCATCATCCTGCTTACTCTATTTTCCACCATCATCGGGCTGTTCATCGCCTTTCCTGTTTTTCACATTGCACCGGCTTTAAGAATTTCAATCGGAATTTTTCTACTATTGGTCATCGCCATAGTGGCAAGTAAAAAATTTAGCGCCAGAATTTTGTATCTCGCCGATACTTTAACCGAATCCGGTGTTACCATTCGAACCAGCAAATACAAAAAGCAGATCGCTTCCAATACGCAGGAATTGCAGATGCTCAACCGGGAATTGAAACGGCGTATTTATGAACTGCACAATTTATTTCAGATAAGTCTCGATTTAACTGCTATTCTGGATCTGGATCAATTGGTAAATTCTTATTTGAATACCATCATCGGACAGGTTCGGACTAAAAATGCCGTTTTATACCTGAACATCAACAAAGCCAGCACCGAATTGACACTGTTCCAATCCAAAGGGATCGAAGAGCAAGAATTAAGCGAGCTAAAATTTGAAACCACCGACTCCATTATAAAACTGGTCTTTCAGAAACGGCAACCCGTGGTGATAGCCGAAGAACTAACCTCATTAAAAGAGATTGAAAAATTTCGCATGCTGGATTCGGAAGTGATAACGCCGCTCATTCATTCCCACCGATTGGTGGGGCTGCTTATTTTAGGGACAAAAATAAATGGACGGCCTTACACTCAAACAGACCTGGAGATGCTTACTCTCATCACCAATATTGTTGCCGTGGCGGTGGCAAATGCCAAGCTTTACAAACGTCTGAAAGAGATTTCCATAACCGACGAACTGACTACTCTTTACAATTACCGTTATTTCAGTATCCGGCTGCGTGATGAAGTTTTCCGCTCGCAGCGAACGCAGCGGCCGCTTTCTCTGGTAATCCTGGATGTGGATAATTTTAAAAATTACAATGATAATCTGGGCCACCCGGCTGGAGATCAAATTTTAAAACAGATCGCCCGGATTTTGAAAAGCTGCGCCCGGGATACGGATGTAGTGGCACGCTACGGCGGCGAAGAATTCTGTGTTATTCTCCCGGAAGAAGATATTGCAGGTTCAAAAGCATTTTGTGAACGCCTGCGAAAGCAGGTCGAAGATTATCCCTTTTATAAAGAGGAGACTCAACCCAGCGGGAAACTCACCATCAGTCTGGGCACAGCTACCTATCCCCGCGATGCAACGATGATTAAGGAATTGTTAATCCGCGCCGATTCAGCTCTATACCGGGCAAAAAACTCGGGCAGAAATCGCTTTTGTATTTATTCGGAAGAAAAATAAAAGTTGCAATCAGACCTTTTGGAACATTATGATATATAGGTTGTAAAAGTTTAAACAGATTGAGGATTGGAGAATTCATGAAAAAGTACCTGAGACCAAAACAGAGCATCCCGGTTGTAACCGGCATCATTATTCTATCCGTTCTTTTCGGCGTGGCATACAGCAATTGGATGGCGCCCGCAACAGAGAACCTGTACAAAAAAATGAGCATTTTTAATACGGTGCTCAGAACCATCGAACACAATTATGTGGAGAAGAAAGATCCGATTGCACTGATCGATGATGCAATCCGCGGTATGGTAAAAAATTTAGATCCACACACAAATTACATGACTGCCGAAGAAGTAAAAAAATGGAATGTGGATTTTAAAGGATATTCCGGTATCGGCATCCGTTTTGATATCATCAACAATAAAATAACCGTAATGTCCGTTCTGCCCAACGGTCCTTCGGAGAAATTAGGATTTCGCGCCGGGGATCGAATCATTAAAATCAACGGTGAATCCGCCATCGGCATTAAAAGGGACGATGTGCCTAAAAAGTTAATGGGACCTGCGGGAACAACTGTGGATGTAACCATCGAAAGAGAAACCTGGGGAAAACCAAAAGATTTTACCATCATCCGTAAAAAGATTCAGGTAGACAGCATCCCCATCGCTCTGAAACTTGACAACAAAGTCGGTTATGTCAAAATCGATCGATTCTCGGCAACCACCGGGAGAGAATTGGAAGAGTCGCTGACTAAACTGGAATCTCAGGGGATCGATCGTTTAATTCTTGATTTAAGGGGAAACAGCGGCGGTTACCTGCAGATGGCCGTAGAAGTTTCCGAGAAATTTCTGCCCGAAAAAAAGATGATTGTTTACACCAAAGGGAGAATCCCGCAGGCTTATCGTGAGTATTATTCCACCGGCACCGCTAAACACCGCACGTATCCTTTGATTGTACTCATCAACCACAGCAGCGCCTCCGCTTCCGAAATCGTTTCCGGCGCCATCCAGGATTGGGACCGGGGCCTGATTGTCGGACAAACCAGTTTCGGCAAAGGCCTGGTGCAAACCCAATATCCGCTGGCCGACGGCTCCGTTTTGATGATTACCACCGCCCGCTATTACACTCCAAGCGGCAGACTGATCCAGCGGGATTACGAAAATAAATCTTATGAAGACTATATCAAAGAAGCGTACAACGACACGCTCCGTCAGAAAGAACTGAAGGATTTACCTAAATTTAAAACCTTTGCGGGTCGAACCGTTTACGGTGGCGGCGGTATCAATCCGGATTTCTGGATGAAGGATAAAACCCCGGCGCCATCGGAATTTGTCATGAAACTATTCATCGACCCCAACAGGTATTTATACAGCTACAGTGAAGAACTGCTTCGCAATCATCCGGAGATCAAAGAGATGACTCCCAAACAGTTCCCAAATGAGTTTAAGATTTCCGAAGCGGAGATAAAGGGTTTTGCAAATTTTGTCATGAAAAAAGGATACAAAGCAAAATTAGACGATTTTATCAAAGGCAGCAAAGATTTTAAATATCTGCTCAAACGGGAAATTGCCTACCGGCTCTGGAAAACAGAAGGCCAGTTTTATGTGAATTACCAACGGGATACGGTTCTGAAGAAAGCCAAAGATCTGTTTCCTGATGCAGAAAAATTGCTGGCCGCATCCACATTGAAAATAAAATAAAACCCAATTTTCCCCAACTTTCAAAGGCGCTCATCCGGGCGCTTTTTTTATGCCTCAGAATGTTTCATAGCGGCACAATGTTATGAAACAGTACGAGACAGAACACTTCCACGCAAAATATAACAACTCATTAATTACTGTTAATAAAGAGATTACCAATTCTTATTTTAAATTATTTTCTGGTACGATTTTAGCCGTATACAATGCACCCTGTTCTTTAACATGATTCACACCCCAATTAAAGGATTGCTATGAAAAGCGTATTGTTGTTTGGACAGAAAAAGGACCTGGGAGAAAAATTAACACGACGTATATATCGCCGGGGGTATTCGATCAAAGCCACGGATGACTTGACTAAATTAAAACGAATATTAAAAACAGGATCGCCTGATTTTGTATTATGCACAGGTAAAATCCAGATGAACACAGAAGGACAATATTACCTGGAATTGTAGCAGCATCAGTTTTTAAAATGTTATGTGGATTCCCTCCCATCAACTCCCCTAAATCCGGGATAGGGCTTTATTTCAATACCTTTATACAGGCTCATTGAGATAGAGCCCACTTTTTTTGAACCTACATTCCCTTTTCAACTCTTATTACTACCCCGCCAAAAATAGCTTGCTTCTTTCCTTCTCATTCTATAATTTTCTTATAAATTCATGATGTAAGGTGACGAGACTCGTCGCCCCGCAAACAAACTGATTGAAAAACTTTGCTTAATTGCTCAGGTGTGCTCCCTGAATTAATTATAATCACGCTTCAACTCTCCTCCTGAAGCGGATGGCTTTCAAAGCCATCCCGCGCCCTTCGTCAAACTCAGGATAAACTCAGTCGAAGTGCGCTTACGGCTAATTTTTTGTGCATACCTGAATAGTTACTAATATAACCTAAATTCAGACCTCGTTAAATTTGATAAATATTAGGTTGAATAACCGGACAAAAATCATAATGAATTTGCACTATATATTGCGTAAGTACTTGATATTGCGTAAGTACTTGTTTTTTAGTTTAAATCAAACATGCAGTGTTCAATTATTCATGGATTTTCTCACAATTGACTAGTAAACAAGGACTTAATGAACAATAAATACCTGATTTAACGAGGTCTGAAATTGAGCGATGAACCTGTTTTTTAGTTTGTTCCAAGTAACTGACAGATTTTCATTTTTCCTGCAAATCCATAGAAATCAGGTTGGCGATTCAGCGAATCGCCCTACAATCGCTCAATTCAGGTATAAGTTAATTTTGCACACGGTTCAAAACAGACGGTTCCATGCTGATTACATTATTTATTGTCATTATCGCTGCCATTTATTGCGGATTTGTAATCTGGTTTTTCATCGGATTCAATCGGAAGCAAGCTCATACAAATACAAAAACCAATTTTGTCAGCATCATTGTCGCTGCGCATAATGAAGAGAAAAACATCGGGAGATGTCTCCGTGCTCTCACGCGGCAGACGTATCCGGCTAATCTTTTTGAAATCATCGTTGTTGATGACCGCTCCACTGACGGAACAGCAGATGTTGCCGCGTCTTTTGCAGAAACTCATCCGCAGGTAAAATTGCACTACATCGACGAAACACCTCCCGGGATGCCGCCGAAAAAACATGCTTTGAATACCGGCATTCAGCAAGCAAAGGGAGAAATTTTATGTTTCACCGATGCCGACTGCCGGCCGGGGAAATCCTGGCTCGAAAACATACTGCAGGCTTTTGCAGAAGATGTCGGCATGGCGATTGGATTTACTCATCTGATCCCGGCACAAGGAGAGAAACCGCCGTTGTGGCAACGGTTCGTCGCTTATGATTCCTGGATAACCGGGTTTGTTTCAATAAGTTCAATCAGCAACCATTTTCCCCTCACTTGCGGAGGAGGCAATCTGGCCTACAGAAAAAAAACTTTCCTGACAGTATCCGGCTTTTCAACCATTGCACAATCACTCTCCGGCGATGACGATCTGCTCATGCATATCTTCGCAAAAAATGCCGGGCAAAAGATAATTGCGCTAAAAGACCCCGGTGCCGTTGTTGTCAGCGAAACCGTTGCTTCGCTCAAACAACTCCGGCGGCAAAAAACAAGACATTTCTCGGCCGGTAAATATTACCCGTTCAGCAAAAAATTGTTTTATTTCTTCTGGCAGGGCAGTTCAGTTGTTCTCACAGTTTTTCCAATTGTGGCTCTCTGTTCCAAATCCATCGCCTTCCAATCAGCCATTTTTGCCCTGTTTGTTAAATGGAGCGTGGATTTCCTGTTTCATTTTTCCGGATTTCGCAAATATAAAATGGCAACACTGCTGAAATATTTTTTACTTTATCAGATCGTTTATCCGTTTTATTATCTGCTGCTCGGATTAGCAGGCCGGATAAAAAAACCCGTCTGGCAGGTAAAGTCATGAATAACTAATCCTACAAAGTAATGGACATTTTCTACACATGCTCACTATAGATATTTTGAACCTCTCCGCTGCGATTGCTGCTTCGGTTTACTACGCCATTATTCTCTACTATTTCATCGGCCTGGGGCGGCTCCGCCCCGGTAAAAATAGAACGTTGCACACCATTTCCGTGCTCATTCCCGCCAGAAATGAAGAGAAGAATATCGGCCGTTGTCTGGATTCGGTGCTGCAACAGAACTACCCTGAAGACTTGTATCAAATCCATGTGATAGATGATCATTCTCCGGATCGAACCGTTGAAATTGTCCGGTCGTACCGGGAAATTTACCCCGGCCGCATTCACCTGCACCGTCTGCGCGATTTTGCCGCGGATGATAAACGGATCGCCTACAAAAAGGCCGCTATTCAACTTGGCATTGAAAATTCCCGAAGCGATCTGATTGTCACTACGGATGCCGATTGCACAGTGCAGCCGACCTGGCTCACCGCCATCAACCGCCATTTCAGTGAAGATGTTGGCATGGTCTGCGGCCTGGTTACGTTTGGCAAAGATACGGAGCATTCTCTTTTTCACCGGTTGCAATCGCTGGAATTTTTAGGATTGGTCTCCGCCGCGGCCGGAAGTATGGCAAACGGATTTCCCGCCACCGCTAACGGCGCCAATCTGGCCTACCGCCGAACCGCTTTTACACAGGTGAACGGCTTCACGGGAATCGATGACCTGCCCTCCGGGGATGACGATCTGCTCATGCACAAAATTCATCGAACGGGAAAATGGAAAATACGTTTTACCGCAGAAAAAACCGGCATCGTTACCACGCAGCCGGAGCCAACTTTGAAGGCTTTCTTCAATCAGCGAACCCGGTGGGCGTCCAAAAGCACCCACTACGGCAACAGGTGGATTACGGCTATTTTAAGCCTGATTTACCTGTTTTATTTTTACCTGACTGCCGGACTCATCTATTTCATCTTTTTTGATCCGCATTATCTGCTGCCGCCGGTTCTGTTCCTGGGCAAATGGCTGATCGAATTTCTCATTTTGCAAAAAGCCTGCGCGCTGACCGGGCGAAAGGATCTGCTGAAATATTTTCCCGCAGCACAATTCTTCCAGATTCTTTATATTCTCATCGCCGGTTTCAGAGGTGTGTTCGGAAAATATAGCTGGAAGGACAGAGTAACGGAAAATCGATTGGGTAAATTGGGAAAATAAATGCTTTACACTCCCCTACTGCAGACACTCTTTCCCTGGGTAAAATTCAAAGAATCAGACCCAATTGTAAATGCGGTTTATCTCACTTTCGACGACGGCCCGGATCCCGATCCCACACGGCGGATTGCGGAAATATTACACCGATTTGACGCCTCTGCCACTTTCTTTGTTACCGGTAAACAGGCGGAAAAATATCCGGGAATCGTTGAGATGCTGGATCGGGAAAACCATCTTATCTGTAATCATTCTTACTCCCATTACAAATCCTTTCTCCCGGCTAAAAAGAAACTGATCCGGGAAATGGACAGAACTCAAAATCTGCTGGCAGGAATCATTCCATCGCCCGGCGGCTATTTCCGTCCGCCCCACGGCAGAATTTCACCCGCGCTGAAAAACATTGCACAAAGTCGCGAATTGATCGTCACATTATGGGATGTTTTTGTGCCGGACTACAAACCCGGGTACCCGGCGATAAAAATAATACAGAGAATAGAAAAGTACAGCAGCAACGGGTCCATTATTTTGCTCCACGACCGGTCAAAAAACACGGATCAAACCGGCAAAGCGCTGCCGGATGTGATCATCAGATTACGAGACAGCGGTTTCACACTGTGTAAACTGCCGACAAAAGCAGCAAAAAGATAACATTCTTATTTGAGGGTACTTTGATCCTAAAACATGTTTTACCAACAACTGCCACTCACTTTTTCACCCTGTTTTTTCTCTATGCAGAAATTCATTTACGTCTCCTCAAATTGCCCGGCAGGCTCTACCAGCGTTGGCCGGAAATACTGGCCGATGTTCCGCACCGGATTGAACCCGGCCGGAAGATTCCAATACTTGTAATTTGTAAAGATGCTCATCATTTTCCGGTAACCCTGATAAAAATCCGGTTGGAACTGAGAGGGAAGCAGTATGAACCACAAAAAATCGTTTTATCCGATGAGCCTCAGATATTAAACCAACGCTGGTGGGACAAAATTTTTTACATCGAACCACCCAAAAACATAGGGAGTGAATTCCTGATCGACGTTTTTGTGGAAGTGATCAAAAAGAGAAGGCGCAAAACCATCCAAAATGATAACTACAAACACAGCAGTCACGCCTCTTTCAAAATCAGGTTAGCTAAAACTTCCCTCCCGGCGTTCCCAAACCAATACTCCGGCGATCTCCATTCCCATTCCAATTTCACCAATGATCAGGTCGAATTCGGCGCTTCTCTGCATAGCATGCGCACCATGGCCGCAGCAATGGGATTTTCCTTTGTGGCGGTGACCGACCATTCTTACGACCTGGATGACAAACCGGACAACTATTTGATAAATGACAAAAAGTTGACCAAATGGAAAATGCTGCATGAGGAAACAGGTCAATTAAATCGTGAGCGGACTGACCATCCGGTGGTACTGATTCCGGGTGAAGAAGTTTCCGTGAGCAACCGGTTGGGCAGAAACGTTCATTTTTTAATCATCAATGCAAACAAATTTTATACCGGCAGCGGCGACAGCGGGGAAAGATGGTTCCAAACACGCGCCCAGTGGTCCCTGCCCGGGTTTTTAACCGATCTTGAAGATGGTGCGCTGGCGCTGGCGCCCCACCCTTTCATTAAAAAGCCTCTGCTGGAATCTGTTTTCCTGCACCGGGGCAGCATGAGTTTAGATGATGTGGATCATGAAAGAATCGATGGATTACAGATTCTCAACGGCGTAAAAAATCCCGCTTTTTATCGCGGTCTACGTTATTGGCGCCGCCTGCTGCTTAAGGGGGAAAGAATGTTCATTTATGCCGGAAACGATGCCCACGGTAATTTCAACTATTACCGGCAAATCCGGGTACCTTTATGGAGTATCGCGGAAAAGAATCATTATGTTTTCGGCAAAGTCCGCACGGTTCTGGCACTGCCGGAAAGGCCTTCATTGCCGGCCATTACGGCAGCATTGAAATCCGGAAATTGCTACATCACCGACGGCCCGGCGATAGATTTTTTTGCCACAGGTGAAAAACAGACTCACATTCCCATGGGTTCAAAATTAACAGGGGAAAAGGGCAAAATCCGATTGTCGGTTAAGTCCACACCGGAATTCGGCACAATTAAAAAAATTGTGATCTACCACGGCAAATTCAGGGAAAGAAAAGAAAGTAAATTCAAAGAAATTGCTCTG
>CAJVYQ010000073.1 GCA_913009825.1 uncultured Deferribacteres bacterium | reverse complement strand
AAAAACTAAAGTGTTACGGTATTGTCACTACTCAGGCAGCCCGCGAAAGACTCAAAAAAAACAGGAAAAAAGTTAGATGAGATCATTCGATTGTTTCGTGTGTTTTCTGCCTGTGTCAGACAGACGTGAGCTGAATAGTTACGAAAGTATAAATATTTTCTTGTGTTAAATTATATTTTATATTAATTTGAAACAATATAAAAGAATGTCAAATGCTCATTCCACAAAGATTAAAAAATCTCATGCCGTTTGGGACAGCGCTGGTTCTTGCCATCTTTTGGGGATTCATCTATTATTTCTTCAATATTCTCCACGGCATGCCGAAGATGTTTGACCGGCTGTTTCCGTTTTTCTTTGCATCTCTGTTTGGCGTGCACAGCGAAATTATGTCTGTATTTTCGGGAATGATGTTCGCCATGTTGGATGCTGCAGTATTTGGGTTTGTGCTTGGTTGGCTGATAATACACATTTTGTTTAAAAAATAGTTTTGCGATTTTAAGAATGCTCAGAATTTGAACAAATTAAGGAGCAGATATGCCGGAAAATTTAATATGGTTTGTGTGGTCATTGGGTCTGATTCTGGTCTGGTTTGTTGTGTTTATGTTGTCGCCCAAAAACCGGCGGCGAATGGTAACGGCCAGCTTGATAACAATGCCGTTTGGATTGACGGAGCCGATTTTTGTTCCGGAATATTGGAATCCGCCCTCGCTTTTTAATCTGGCCAAAACAACTGGATTTGATATAGAAAGCCTGGTGTTTTGTTTTGGCATCGGCGGATTGGGGATCATTTTTTACGATGTGATCTTCAATATTCAACATGAAAAAATGAGTTCCGGGGAAAAGCACCACAAACACCACCGCTTTCATATCTGGACGCTGCTTTCGCCCATTATCATTTTTCCCCTGCTTTATTTTTCTACCGGTTGGAATCCTATTTACACTGCTACGGTTTCCATGTTTGTTGCCGCGTTGGCTGCGCTGTGGTGCCGTCCGGATCTAAAAATAAAAATTTGGGTAAGCGGTTTCATTTTTCTTATTTTTTATTTCTTGTACTTTTTACCGCTGAATTTATTCTTTTCGGGATATGTGGAAAATGTCTGGACATTGGCAAATATTTCCGGTGTTTTTGTGTTTGGCATCCCTGTTGAAGAACTGATTTTTGCTTTTACTTTTGGTATGTTGTGGTCCAGTTATTATGAACATATTACCTGGCGGAAAATTGTGCCATAGAAACTGCCGAACTCAGTAAACATTCAATGAAAAAATATCTTTTTATTCTGTTCGCTTGTATTTTTGTAATCATGATCGGTTTTGGCATCACCCTGCCGGTTTTGCCTTTTTATATCAAACAATTAGCGCTGCAGGGCGGAGAGACAATTGCAAGCGCTTCTATCCATGTTGGCATTTTAACCGGAATTTATGCCCTGGTGCAGTTTTTCTTTGCACCGGTCTGGGGAAAGCTATCTGATCGTTTGGGGCGTAAGCCGTTGCTCGTAATAGGCTTAAGCGGTTATTCCGTGGCGATAGTCTCTTTTGGTTTAGGAACCAGTCTCGTAATGCTCTATACTGCCAGAATGATAGGCGGCGTATTTGCGGCGGCAATTTTACCGGTAGCCAACGCGTATGTAGCGGATATCACATCGGAAGAGGAGCGCGGCCCCGGCATGGCCTGGCTGGGCGGCGCTGCCGGATTGGGTTTAGTTTTTGGCCCGGCTATCGGCTCTTTTCTCTCTCAAGTAAACTGGCATCTGAATTCAATTTTAGGCCATTTGCTGATCGAACAATTTTCTTTGCCGTTTATCATAGCAGGTTTCTTATCACTGCCGACGCTTGTTTTGGTTATAATTTGGCTGCCGGAATCATTGGAATTGCCTTGTTTGGCAAGTGCGGTTCCGGGGAATAATGTTTTTGAGACAAAAAAAACAAAATTCCCATTGAGTTGTTTATTAAACTTTTTACTGATTGCATTTACCAGTCAATTTGCCCTGGCCACTTTTGAAGGAACATTCGCACTTCATGCCCGGGGATTGCTCAATTTTGGCCCTTCCCGGATGGGAATTGTTTTTGTTATTTGCGGTTTTACTATGGCTGTGGTTCAAGGGATTTTTGCCGGCAGTCTTATTGCCAAATTGGGCGAAAAGCGGCTTTTTCCTGTCGGTTTTATGTTGATGATTTTGGGTTTAACTTTGTTGATGTTTGTTAGTGATTTCATTTTAATTTTGTTCTGTGTGACAATATTTGCCGGGGGAGTCGCATTCATTATTCCGAGCTTGTCGTCCTTAGTAAGTAAACAATTTTCGCAAAAATCCGGAACGGCATTAGGATGGCTGAATGCGGCGAATAGTTTGGGGCAGGCTGCAGGTCCGGGCCTGGGAGGTTTTTTATTGACGCTTCAAATTCATTTACCTTATCTACTGGCTATCCTATTATTGAGCTTTAGTGCTTTTTCCGGGATCATCCCCATGATTTTTACAGCCAAACAAAAATTATAAGTTCGTTTGAATGAACAATATTCTTCAGTATAAATGTTGAATATTATACAATCAATCTTGGATTCCAATATCTATGATAACACTACATGCCATGTAACCTACTGTTAATTTGGGACCTAAAGCAAGGCTTAATTTTTGGCACAAATATTGACTTTAGAATAACCTGAATTGAGCGATTGTAGGGCGATTCGCTGAATCGCCAACAGAATTTACACTAAAACCATAAACCCGTTTGGTAACAGTAACAAACTTTAAAAAAAAAGAATCGCTCAATTAAGGAATAAGTTAAAATCAAAAATGGAGGGCTTAAAAATGGAATGGTTCGGAGAAAATTGGTTTTGGGCATTGATCTTCATCCTGTTCATTGGCATGCATCTTTTTGGCCATGGACATGGTGGACATGGCTCACATGGCGGGACAAATCATAACTATGATCATAACCACCGGGAAAATGATTCTGAACATCAGCATAAAAATGGGAATCATGATCATAACAAGGGTTGTCACTGATTTTTTTAATAGAAAGGAGAAACAACATGTTGAATATAAAGATAATGACTTGGTCACTCGGTACATTCACAGCATTTAGTTTTATCTTATGTATTGGTTACGGGCTTGTCACTCCGGAAAGCCTGCACATGCACCGGTTTTTAGAGCAGGTGTTACCTGCTTTTAAATGGCTGACTGTTGGCGGATTTTTTCTTGGCCTTATCGAAAGCTTTATTTGGGGGGTTTATATTGGTTTGGTCTTTACTCCGATTTATAACTTTTTTTCCCGGAAGTTAGGTGCAAACTGACAATTTAGCCTGGCAATTTGATTAATAATATCAACAAAAAGTCATTTGCTACGCTTGGCGATGTTATAATCTTTCTCGTCTTTTATTTTATGGGAAGAATGTTGTTTAGAACCTGAGATTGGCCGTGCCGGTTAAATATATCTAACCTTAATTGAGCGATTGTAGGGCGATTCGCTGAATCGCCAATCGGATTTAGTTTAAAAATGAAAATCCGTTTAGTAATAAAAGCAAGCTCAAAAATAAGAGAATCGCTCAATTCAGGTCTAAATTAATTTTTCCCGGTGTTACCGGATTTTTAACGGCTGTGCATTTTGAAACGGATGCTTTTGCGAACCGGACGCCGGCAATATTCACAATTGATACCATTCATTCCCGCCATGAAAGTTGTATCATTCCGGTTATCGAATTGATGATTTTACCGATTCTTTCGTACAGAATTGCCATGGGACTGAAATGATTTTTGGCTATGGAGTCACATCACATATATTGATTAGAGAATGCGGCATGGTAGAGTATATGATTTTGTTGTGAGAAGAAACAGAAACCTGCATTGAGCGGTTTTGCTGTCATTTCGCAGGAATCTTTCAGGTTTAATCCATAAAATGAATAAAATTCTTTCGAAATGATAAAATTTCTCAGTGTAGCAGATCGGGAGAAAGCATTTCCGGTAAACAAACATTCAAAACTAAAATGAATAAAAAACCAAAAATAAAAGTACAATCGCCTCGAAAGAAAGTCTTGTTCATTGTAGCGTTGATGTTTACAATCTCCACTCTTCACTATTTAACGTTCCAACAACTTCTCCATTTTCATGCGGTTTACCGGGTTCTCATATTCGTGCCCATGATTCTATCCGGTTTTTGGTTCGGTTTAACGGGCGCATTGTTCATTTTAGGAGGGTACCTCGTTTTTTACCTTCCATATATCTTTGCTTACTGGGAAGGATTTTCTGTCCTTGATTTAGAAAAGATATTATCTGTAATTTTATTCTCTATAACAGCAGTGATTTTTGGCAGCATGTCCGATAGAGAAAGACGGCGGCAAATCCAGTTGCAGGAAATCAAAGCGATGGCTTATCTCGGAAACGCCATCTCGATGGCCGCCCATGAGATAAAAACGCCTTTGGTTTCAATAGGCGGATTTACCCGTATCGTGCGTAATCAATTGCAATGTTCTGATCCCAACTATGAAAAATTGAATATCGTTTTAAACGAAACAAAAAGACTGGAAAACCTGGTAAACGAAATGCTGGATTATTCAAGAAAAATGGAGTTAAATCGAAAACTTTGTGATTTACATGGTTTTCTACAAAAATGTTTGGGATATTTTCAACATGTTGAGAAGGAATATTATATTAGACTAAACATAAATCCTGAAAACCGGTTACCGGCGGTTCAATTGGATGATCAAAAAATGAAACAGGTTATGATCAATATTATTAACAATGCCATTGAGGCTTCTCCCATTGGAGAATCTGTTATCATTGCGACTGATTGCAATAGCTCCCGGGTTTTTATTGATGTTATTGATTCCGGAGAAGGAATATCCCCGGATTGTTTAGATTCAGTATTTCAGCCGTTTTTTACAACAAAGAAAAAAGGCACCGGGTTGGGCTTACCGATTGCAAAAAAAATAATAGAAGCTCACGGAGGCCAAATCAATATTTTAGGGAATAGCGGTAAGGGGGTTACCGTTCGAATTGCGCTTACTATAACCTAAATTGAGCGATTCTTATCTCATTCCGTAGGAATCTTGTTGGTTTAGTGCAAAGAATTAACAAGATTTTTTCCCGCCTGCGGTCGGGCAGGCAGAATGACAAAACTCTTTGGGTGGTTATTGCAAGCTAAGAATCGCCCGGTTCAGGTCTTAATAGTATTATAAATCACTGTATTGAAATGTGTTTTAACTGAAAAGCTTCCGGGGGGAAAACCAACATGGAGAGAAGAACGTTTCTGAAGACCGGCGCCGGTTAAGAGAAGTAATCAAAAAAAATTCCCGCATTGTTTACAGGCAAGAATGGATGGCGATGTAAAAGAATTTCAACTCTTCAGCGACATTTTCCAGCAAGGAAGTTGTTCCCGCCTACCGGTTTCACACATTGACCTTTAACAATCGGGCGCCGGGGCCGAAAATTTGTGTCGATGTGGGAGATCGGGTGCAAGTAATGTTCGAAAACAAAACCGAATTAAATCACACCATTCACCGGCACGGTTTGCGGTTTTCGATAGTAAGGAAAAACCGTTACAGGCGATCGACGACGGTTACCAACCGCCGGGCTCCGTGCATTCTATGCGTTCTCTACTTCTGTCAATCAGGAAAATGTACTACAGTGAATAAGCAAAGAAGAGATTGAAAGGGTTCTAAAATGGTAAACAAAACTGAAAAAATCAGGCGGCGTTACAATCGCATTTCCCTGCTTTACGATGTTCTGGAAAGGCCTATGGAGAGAATGTCAACATCCTGGCGGTGCGATATAATGACCGAGGTTTTTGGCAACGTACTTGAAGTGGGTGTCGGCACCGGCAAAAATATTCCTTACTATCCGGAAAAAGTGGAAGTAGTGGCGATTGATTTCAGTCCGAAGATGTTAAACCGTGCCCGTTCCAGGTACGGAAAAATCTACCGGAATGTTACTTTTCTGGAAATGGATGCGCAAAAATTGCAGTTCCCGGATAACACGTTCGACAGTGTGCTTACAACCTGCGTATTTTGCTCGGTGCCGATTCCGGTACAGGGGATGAAAGAAATTCGTCGCGTATGCAAACCCGGAGGCAGGATTGTTATGCTGGAACACGTACGCAGCGAAAAGAAATTGCTTGGTCCGCTCATGAATCTGTTGAATCCAATTCCTTTGTATCTATACGGCGCCAATATAAACCGCGATACGGTTGGCAACTTGAGAGAGGCCGGATTCAGCAATATCCGGGTGACAGATTTGTGGCTGGATATTTTCAAAAAAATTATTGTCATTAATGTCAAATAAGCACGCCCAAAAAAGAAAAACGACTCCTATGCAAACCGGTTATGATTTATGAAGGCTGCTCAATTTTTATCATATTTTCTAATTCCCGAATTTTCTTCTTCAGTTCATTTTGTTCATAGTTAAGTTTATGAAGAATTTGAAATATTGAGGGCTGTGCGGCCGTCAATAAGTTAAAATTATCTTTAGACTTTTTTCCCCTGATTTTAGCCGGGACACCTGTTGCTGTTGCGCCCGGAGGGACTGAGCGCAGGACAACGGCATTGGCACCAATTTTTGCGCCATCAGCAACGGTGATGGCGCCTAACAAAACTGCGCCTGCACCGATCACAACATTATTGCCGATAGTCGGATGCCTCTTGACCTTTTCCAACGAGGTACCGCCTAACACGGCGCCCTGATAGATCACCACGTCATCTCCAATCTGAGCGGTTTCACCGATCACCACACCGCTGCCGTGATCGATGAAAAAGCGCCGTCCGATTTGTGCTCCCGGATGAATCTCTATTCCGGTTATCCAACGGTTGAGATGGGATAGGAGCCGGGCCGGAAACCGTGTCTTTTTTCGCCACAAAATATGACTGAGCCGGTACAGCCAAAAAGCATGCAGTCCGGGATAGCAGCAGACCACTTCCCAAAAACTTCCTGCGGCAGGGTCTTTGGCAAAAACCGTCTGAATATCCTCTCGTATTGTCTTGAACATGTTTATGATTCCGTTTCAAATAATGGTGTGGACAGATAGCGTTCGCCGGTATCCGGCAGAACAACAACAATCAATTTCTTTTTGTTTTCTTCCCGTTGAGCAACTTGTAGGGCTGCCCACACAGCGGCTCCGGAAGAAATACCGGCCAGCACTCCTTCGTTACGAGCCAAATCTCTCGCTGTAGAAACCGCATCCCCAAATGTGACCTGAATGATTTCATCGATCAGGTCTATTTCTAGAACTTTGGGAATGAAGCCGGCACCAATTCCCTGAATTTTGTGTGGTCCAGCAGCGCCGCCGGACAGAACCGGAGAATCGACGGGCTCGACGGCAATTGTTTTAATATCCGGTTTTTGTTTTTTGAGAATTCTGGCTACTCCGGTAATGGTGCCACCCGTACCTACGCCGGAAATCAAAATATCCACTTCTCCGTCCGTATCCCGCCATATTTCTTCTCCGGTTGTTCGTTCATGAATTTCCGGATTTGCCGGGTTTTGAAATTGTTGAGGAATAAACGCTTTCGGATAACTCTCCGCCAATTCTTCAGCTTTCCGGATAGCGCCGGGCATACCTTCCGCGCCGGGCGTGAGAACCAGCTCTGCGCCGAATGCTTTCATTAACGCTCTTCGTTCCCGGCTCATTGTCTCCGGCATAACAAGAATGAGTTTGTAGTGCTTTGCAGCGCAAGCAAAGGCCAGCGCGATTCCCGTATTACCGGAAGTAGGTTCAATAATTGCCGTATCCCCGTCGATTAATCCTCTTTTTTCAGCATCATTGATCATCGCTACTCCGATTCGATCTTTTACGCTGGAGCAGGGATTGAACGATTCTAATTTTGCCACGATTCTCGCCTTCGACTTTCCGGTTATCGTGTGCAGTTCAACCATTGGTGTTCGACCGGTGAGCTCCGTTATGTTTTCGGAAATATTCTGCATATTTTTCTCCTTTTTTTGGGGTTAAAATAAAAAAAGCCCGCTATATACTGACAATAGCGGGCTTAATTAAATTATGACTATGATGTTTTCAGGTGGCACACAGGCACATGATCTTCCCGTTATTGTCTGATGTCAGGCAACTACAAGCGCAGCAACAGAAATTGAAATGGTATGAAGCGGGATTAATCATGTCTCTTCTCAACGAACCTACTGATAAGATTGTTTTATTTCCAACTAAAATTTATTGGTTATCAATGTAGAACAAATTTTTCTGATTTGCAAGTATTTCTTTAAAAATATTCTGACCGGCTATTTTTCTAATAACAGTTCCAAAAACAACAATGCCGGAATGATTCAGCCGTGTTGCCGCATTCATATTAAATTTCCATATTTGGCAACCCCGGATTTAATTCAATGGTTTTGCTAAAACCGGTAAGGCTGTATCTTGTCTGGGAGTAAATGATTCCCTGGTTTTTTGGGGCAACTATACTTACCATAAAATTGAACCGCTGCTTCTCCTGAAGATCTTCTTTTTGTATGTTAATCGCTTTGGTTCCTGTCTAATATATTTGATTTTGTGCGGCATTGCTCAGGCTTATAAGGTTGTCCTCCGCAGCAGGAACTGCCCTGTTTTATTTGATTATAAACGGCTGATAAACTCCACCGGAGCAGATAAATTATTCCAGCCATTATAATCGCTCCCGCAATAATTTGAATGAATTTCATCTGTTTTCCTCTAATATGGACATTCTTTTTATTCCGGCAACAAAAAGTATACCGGTTTTAAATTATCATCAAGCAAATTAAATCGTGCAAAAATGGGGAAAATTGACGGGAATACTTCATTCGATTTCAATTGACTGCAGAATATTCTACAGTTAAAGTGTTGAATATTCTACATATTTGCTTCTTCCGATTTTAACAAGAATGTGTAAATACCTTCATCTCCTTGTAAATAAACGAGTAAGTGTTTGTGATTATTTTTGGCATTGTATTTGTCACTATATCCGGCAAAATGGTAAAGAAATTAACTAATCTAACAATAACAAGAGGAGGAACAAATCATGAGACACTTTACATTATACGTTGGAGCGATTGCCGCTGCGTTTTTACTGAACATCAGTCTGGGACAGGCGCAGCAATCGGTTCAAGAAAAACATCATCCCAAACAAAAAGTGGCAAGTAAGTCTGCAAAAAAATCGAGCGGTATGATGGGCCAGGGAATGATGCAAGGGGATAAAAAGTGCAGTACAATGCAGGAGAAAGAAGGCAGCATGATGAAGGGGAAGATGCAAGAGAGCAAAGAGTGCAGCAAGATGCAGGAGAAAGAAGGCGGCATGATGGGGGGAATGATGAAGGGCAATATGATGAAGAGCGGTATGATGGAAATGATGGCCAACATGGGGCCGTTGCATAAATTTCAGCAGATCATCCATCATTTAACACAGCAAGCCGAAAACCTTGCTTTAACCGATGGCCAACTTGATAAATTAAAAAACTTGCAGGCCAATTTCCAAAAACGTCAGGCTGATCTGCAAGCCGACCGCAAGAAAAAACAGATCGATTTGGGACTGCTGCTGGACAAAAAAGCCACAGCTTCCGATGTGCGGAAAAACTTAAAAGGCGTATATGATAATCGATTAGATGGTGAGATCGCCGTTTACGAAACCGCACAAAAAATGCTGGCCGTCCTGACGCCTGAGCAAAAAGAAAAATGGGAACAAGCGAAGGAAAAAGATACTTGCAATATGATGGGACAGAAAGAATAAAAAAGTGGAGAATCAAAAATAAGCACAATATGTAGGTCGGCCAGCTTGGTCGACCTATTTAGAATCTGTCCGAAAACCCATTATTTTATCATTCCCGAATGTTTCTATCAATAATATTATGCCTGAGAATTTGAGATTCCGGCTAAGAACATGCCGGAATCACACTACTGGGCCGTGTTTTCGGACAGAAACTATTTAATAATGAAAATCTTACTGTTTGATCACAGAATCCGGAGATTATAATGGTTTTTGGCAATCTTTCAATCTGGCTCGCATTAATATCTGTATTATTTGCCGCCTGGAAATTTTTTCGGGCGTTTAAGATAGAGCACAATTTGGGGAAGCGGGAACGCGGGGAAGAGTATCTAAAATCTGCCCGGCAGGGCTTTTATGCCATGGTCGTTTTTATCGGCATTGCGTCTATATATTTGTTGTATTTAATTTTTACTCACCAATTTCAGGTTTCCTACGTTTATCGCTATTCTTCGCGTAGCTTACCTGCAGGACTTCTGCTGTCCACATTTTGGGCGGGACAGGAAGGATCGTTTTTGCTTTGGTCACTTTTTATTGCCATTTTGGGTATTGTTTTTTTACAAAAAATTCGCAGATATGAACCGTTTGCGATGCTAATCGTATCGGCTGTTCAGGCTTTCTTTTTATTACTTTTGATCAAAGCCAGCCCGTTTGCCTTACAACCGCAAATTCCACCCGACGGCGCAGGATTAAATCCGCTGCTGCAAAACTTCTGGATGGTGATTCATCCGCCGTTGTTGTTTCTTGGTTACGCCGCCGCAACTTTTCCGCTTGCTCTGGGACTGGCAGCGCTGGTTAAACGGGACTATGATGATTGGCTTCACCAGGCATTACCCTGGACACTATTCACCTCCGTAACACTGGGGGCGGGAATTATCATTGGCGCCTTTTGGGCTTACGAGGTTCTGGGGTGGGGAGGTTACTGGGGCTGGGACCCTGTGGAAAATTCTTCACTAATTCCCTGGATCACCATCTTGGCGCTGCTCCACGGACTTCTGGTACAACGCAGGGTAGGAATGATGAAACGGATCAATTTTTTCCTGACCATCGTTTCTTTTGTGCTGGTGATTTACGCCACATTCTTAACCCGCAGCGGCGTTTTAGCGGATTTTTCCGTCCATTCCTTTCAGGATCTGGGCATTAACATGTATCTGATTTTATTTATGGTATTGTCACTGACAACAGGATTGGGTATCCTGTTTTTCAGGTTTAAGGATATTCCGGTGGTTGCGCTGAATCTAAAGGTATTAAACCGGGAAAACATTCTTGTTTTAAGCCTAACTGTACTGCTGGGTTCGGCAATATTTATCTTTCTGGGAACATCCTCTCCCATCATCACCAATCTGTTCGGGAAAGCGTCTCAGGTGAATATTTCTTATTATAACCGTATCAGTCTGCCGTTTGGAATTGGGATAGGTGTACTGCTTGGTTTTGCTCCGTATCTTCATTGGGGGGCGCCGCGCGCCAATCTGTTCAAACAAATCTGGGTTCCACTTTCATTATCATTGTTAATAACCATAGCCGTTCTGTTGACCGGATTGAATGAAATTTATTTGCTTCTCTTTGTATTCTTTTCGGCATTTACATTCTGGAGCAATGTAATTATTCTCATTCGGCAGCGAAGGGGCGGATGGAAATTAACCGGCGCTCCACTTGCTCACATCGGGCTGGGGCTGATGTTTATGGGCGTCATCATATCCGGTAACCGAGCACAGAAAGAAACGATTGTATTAAGTAATGGAACGCCCGCTTCAGCGCTGGGCAGGCAGTTTGTTTACCGGGGTACGACGCCGCAACCGAACGGCAAGGATGTCGTCAGCATTCAGGTAACCAACAATGGCAACCAATATTTTGCTACACCGCGATTTTATTACAGCGAATACAATCAGGCGATGATGCGGGAACCTTATATTAAATCCTCTCCCCTGCAGGATTTTTACATTGCGCCGATTCAGCGGATCGGCAATGAGAAAAAGGACAATCGTGCCGAATTGATCCTGACCAAAGGCGAAACCAAACCATACACCGACTATCAAATCACCTTTGTGGATTTTGAGATGCCGGATCATGGCCGGGATGGAATTTTTGAGGTTGCCGCTAAACTTGAAATTGTTCATAAAGGAAAGAGAACAATAACCAGTCCATCTATAATTTTTAAACAAAATAAAAGAGACTACAAGATGGTTGATCTCCCCCGGAACTCCGGAAATGGCACTGAGAATCCTAAAATTGCGTTGCGTGAACTGGATGCCGGTTCGAAAAAAATTCTGCTTTCTTTTGAGGGTCTTCAAAACAACAAAACGGAAATCAAGGAAGATGTTGATCAAATTGCCGTTGAAGTGAGCGTGAAGCCATTTATGAATGTCTTATGGTTGGGTGTATCTCTGCTTATTTTCGGTACGGTTATCTCGTTTGCACGCCGAATTTTGGAGCACAATAAAAGATGAGTAATTGTAACTACAGCGATACTTTCTGAAAAAATGTTTTGCATATTTTCTGTAAGTCGCTTTACATATCGTTTCTACGGAACTTGGGATGTAAACATATCGTCTCTACGAGACTTTTAATGTAAAATTGCGTTGTGTTTACTCATTTGTTTGAGTCCCGTTAGCCTGTCTCCTGCAGCCGGGGGACGAAATCTTTATAGCAAGGAATAAGATGTAATCCTGTTGATCCTGTCAATAAAATACAGACAGAATTGTTATTAAAACGAAGCGGTTCTCAATTTTTAAAAATCTGCTCTCCGGCAGGATATAAATTTTATGAGGTAGTTTATGGAATCTAAAAAAGTTTGTTCACACTGTCAGACCGAAAATAACGCCGAAGCGAAATTTTGTGCATCGTGCGGTTCGGAACTGACTGCGCTGCCATCGCGCGCCACCGGACAGAACAACGTCTGTAAAAAATGCGGCGCTGAAAATGCCAAATCCGCGCGCTTTTGTTCCGGGTGCGGCACGCCGCTGCGGGAGACAAAAACAAATCATGTTTCTCAGAAACCGCCTAAAAAAAGCAAAAAAGCAAAACTAAAGCAGAAACCGCTCCCCAAGAAATCATCTCAATCCTGGTACCTGTTTGGGATCCTGGCCGCGGTTGTTTTTATCTATTTTATTATTAACCAAAACTCCAGTTCTACGCGCCAAGTCAGTCAACAGCCCCAATACTTTGAACAATTTTCCAATAATCCCGCCATTGAGCGCCAGGTGAAGGAAATTGCCGCCAATTTTGGCTGTTCATGCGGCTCTTGTGGTGAACTACCGTTAGACACATGCACTTGCAACACAGCAGTCCGGGAGCGTCAATTCATCCGCAGCAAATTATTGAACGGGCAAGATAAAGAACAGGTGATAGCTGCGGTTAAGGCATCTTATGGCGGTTTTAAAACGGGTCAAAGCCTGCAATTTAATCCGGGGGATATAAAAATAGAAAATCCTCTCTCACAATTAAACACAAAACAAAAAGTTGCATCCTCAGATGCCGGCAGCAAAATCGCTGAATTTGCCAATCGTGTGGAAATTTATTCACATTTTTCATGCCCGTGTGGTCAGTGTGGGGTGCCTGAATTAAAAGATTGTAATTGCAACCATGTGCGTGGCGCTACCGAAGTTAAAAAATTTGTTGATGAAAAAATAAATGAAGAAAAATACACCGCTACTCAAATTGTAGATTTTGTGGAAAATCAGTACGGACATAAAATTCGCTAGGAGGAGTATACAGATGGCTAAATTTTGTTCCAACTGCGGAAAACCTATTCAGCAGAACGGAAAATTTTGTGTATTTTGTGGTGAAAAAATAACTAAACATCAAGACTCCACCCAATCTGATTTTCAAGAGAAACGTGATAAAGTTTTGGGCAAAAACTCAAAACAGAATTCTTCAAGAAAGTGGTTTAGCGCCGCTATCGTTGTCATTTTGAGTTTAGGAATCTGGTTTTTTATTGAAAACTTACCGGGCAGTGCCAATCCAATCATTGAAGCCCAACCGACCGTCTCTTCATCTGTGAGTTATCCACAAGGCAGGGTGAATATGGCCGATGTACCTGCAAAAATTGAAGATGGTAAAATAATTATTCCTTTGGGTATTGTGCAACAACAAAAATTCATTGCATTTAATTACACTGCAAACGGAAAAAACGTTCCGCTTTTAGCTTATATATCCGGAGCCGGAAAGTTAGTTACTGCGGTTAGTATGTGCGAACCTTGTAATTCTGTTCGGTTTCATATAAAGGCTGAATCATTGGTTTGCAATTCATGCGGCACAACCTGGGAACTGGATAACCTCAGTGCAATATCCGGCGCTTGTGGAAAATACCCGCCGGATGCAATTCCAAGTACGATTGTTGGAAATGAAATCCAAATTGATGAAACCATAGTGGCGAATTGGAAAAGGCGAATCTGATAATAATTGTGAACTCAAATAGTTATATTAAAGATTGAAGAATGTTATGAAGTTATATCATATTGCAAAAAACAGTTTTTTTCGGCGTAAAACAAGAATGGTTTTTCTGATCCTCGGTTTATTGATCGCAATTAGTACCGTTGTTACCCTGATTACAATAACCCGAACCATGCAGGAAGATATTGCTGTTAAATTAGATGAGTTTGGCGCGAATATACTCATCCTGCCAAAATCAGATAATCTTTCTTTATCCTATGGCGGCATGAATGTTTCCGGCTTCTCTTTCAATACCAATGAATTGAACGATACCGCCATTCCCAAAATCCGGACCATAAAAAATAGTGAGAACATCAGTATTATTGCGCCAAAGTTGTTGAACGTGGGAAAGGTACAGCAGCAGGAAGTTTTGGTGGCCGGTGTAAATTTTGATGAAGAAATCCGCATAAAAAAATGGTGGTCGCTTATTGGAAATATTCCAAAACAAAAAGGTGAAGCGGTTATTGGCGCAGAAGTTAAAAATAAATTAAAACTCGGATTAAACCGGACCGTAAAAATTAATAAAAAAATATTTTCAATTGTTGGCGTGTTGGAAGAAACAGGTTCTCAGGATGATGGCCTGATTTTTATTGACCTGCGGGAAGCGCAGGAGTTGTTCAATAAACCGCAAATGTTAAGTCTGATTGAAGTTTCAGCGCTCTGCTACAACTGTCCCATTGAAGAAATTGTTCGCCAGACATCCGAAATCCTGCCCGCAGCAAAAGTAGTGGCTGTCAGGCAGACCATCAAGAATAAAATGGACACGATGCACCGATTCGAAAGTTTTACGATCGGCATTTCAGTAATCATTCTTCTCGTTGGCGCATTAATTGTTTTTACCACTATGTCGTCGTCCGTTAGCGAAAGGAAACGGGAAATAGGCATTTTTCGCGCTTTAGGCTTTCGGCAAAAACATGTTCTGAATATTGTTCTGTTGGAAGGTTTCTTTGTGAGTTTTATTACAGGATTTTTTGGTTATTTTGTTGGCTTGCTCATTTCGGGATTTACTGCGCCCGTTTTAGGAGTGACAACATTTTCGCTATCTATCGATCCTGTGTTGTTGTTGGGAGCAACCTTGCTTTCAATAATCATTGGAACCGGATCAAGTTTTTATCCGGCGTACAAAGCTTCGCGGCTGGACCCAAGCTTTGCTCTGCGGACTTTGTGAATAAGGAATTTATTATGAGTTTAATTATGATAAATAGTTTGGTTAAAGAATATAACGGCGCTTCCGATGTTGTCCGAGCTTGTGATAAGATCTCCTGCACTATAGAGAAAAGTGAATTTATTGCCGTGATGGGGCCTTCCGGTTCCGGAAAAAGCACTCTGCTGTCAATTATGGGAGGGTTAAACCACCCCACAAACGGGGAAGTGATTATAGACGGATTGGATATTTATTCTCTTGCAATTGAACAGTTGGCTGATTTCCGCAGGGAATATATCGGTTTTGTTTTTCAATCATTTCAACTGATCCCATATTTAACCGTGTTGGAAAATGTCATGTTACCGTTGGCCGTTACGGATTATTCCAATAAACAGCAAATGGAAATTTCCGCTGAAATTTTAAACAGAGTCGGTTTATATGATAAAATGCATCGTCTACCGAATCAGTTAAGCGGAGGGGAGCAGGAGCGTGTGGCTATTGCGCGCTGTCTTATAAACCGCCCGCCCATCGTCCTTGCCGATGAACCCACCGGCAATTTAGATTCTTTAACGGGTATCGAAATAATGGAACTGTTCCAAAGCCTGAATGCAGAAGGGCAGACAGTGATTATGGTTACCCACAATCCGGAAAATGCCGAATTTGCCGGTCGGATCATTCAACTGAAGGATGGAAAAATTGCCGCATAATTGCGGTATTTAACATTTTCATTCTAACTTAAACTAAGCGATTCTCAACTTGAAACCACCACCTATCGAGTAAAATGTTATTCAGCGGGAATCTTGTTGGTTCATTGCTTGGATTTGACAAGATTCCTCCCCGCCTGAACCGGGCAAATGTGGGGAATGTGGCATGACATTAAAACCGATGCGGCTTGAGAGAAATATGTGATTGCAGTGTGATTTCTTTGTGTTTTCACTAGGTTGAGCGGTTCAACGTTCAAGGTTCAGAGTCGATAACCCTAACAGGTTAAAACCAAAAGAGATACGCCTCCATACTGGCGAAACGTAAATTTTGCCCGACGGAAAGACGTTAAGCCCGGCAAATAGGTTGCAACGGAGAGTAATATCAAGATGTTACGACCTCTGAACCTGAAACTGCTCAATTTAGGTTTTCATTTTGTAACAATATTGTTTCATCGATATCTAATTGTAAGTTGATGCAGGCAGACTTGTAGAGTTGACTTACAGAATTTGTTGAGAAAAGCGAATTTATGAAGAGTTTTAAATTAAAGGTCGACAAATATTGTCGACCTTTATTATATTAAAAATGTATGGTTAAGAAAATAAAAATGCTTAGAACGGTTTTCATCCTGACCGTTTTAATGACCGGGATTGGCTGTTCTCCGGATGCGCCGCATGAGAATCCACTGGACCCATTTCATCAATCTTTTAGTGAAAATCAATTCACATTCAGGGGACAGGTGCTGCAAAAAAATCCGCCGCACAACCCTTTGAGCGGGTGCCTGATTTTTCTGCAGCCGGAGAAAAAATACACGCAGGCAGATGAGCAAGGCCGGTTTGAATTTATCTCCTTACAGAATGGCGAACATCAAGCGGTTATCATTAAACCCGGGTTTGATTCGACCCTGATTGCCATCAATTTCGATACTCTCACTTCAGCGTCGATTCCTTTCTATCTGAATGGAAAACCGTTTTTAAAAAGCGCGGCTATTTACAGTGAATATATCGATCAATGGTGGCCCGATCCCAGGGTTTTTTTGTTGATGTCCATCTCCGTTGGCGATCCGGATGGGATCGGTGATCTGAAAGAGCTGCGCTTGGAGATTCCCGGATTAAACCTGAGTTTTCCATTTTCCGCCACGGCAAAAACGGACTCTTTTTATCTGCGATTGGATGAATTGCAGTTTCCCGAAAATTCCCTGTTTCCTTTAGTCGGTCAGGAGACCAAAGTTGTTCTGATAGATGCTTCGGATTCAAAAATTACGGACGCTACTTACCGATTATTGCGAATCATAAATACTTCGCCGCTGACAAAAACACCGACCGGCCTGCAAACCATATCGGCAACGCCGACATTTGTCTGGGAGCCGTATCTGACAACGTTTACTTTCTCCTACGAAATCTCTGTTTTTGTTATCAGCGCGGGAATTCCGCTGTTAATTCATCGGAAAAAACTACCGGATGACACGCAGACCCGGTATGTTTATCCCGCTTCACTCAGCAGCGGCACCTATTTTTGGACCATCGGTATTCGGGATAAATTTGGTAATTTCAGCCGCTCTAAAGAAGCGTCTTTTCTTGTGCAATAAATTTGGGAAAATAGCGCTGCTACGAAGACACAGAGACACGAAGAGATCATTGGACGAACCATAGGAAATGTATCAGATTTAAACAGGATTATTAAGAATGAACTTGAAAGAAGTATTCATCAACTTCGTGCCTTAGAGCCTTTGCAGCTATTTATTAATAAGTGGGTAGTAACTATACCAAATTAGAAAGTATATCATGAATATTCCGGAACAATATCTCAAAGCGCTGGTGGAAATCAGCCGGCAGATTAATTCCATTCTGCAACCGGAAGAACTGATTGAAAAAATTTTAGACATTGCGCTGCAGCAACTTTCCGCAGAACGCGGTTTTATTCTCCTTAAAGATGAACAAAATGAGGAACAATTTACCCCTCATGCCTTGCGCAATATTAATACGCCAAAAATCAGCGAGGTGAAAGATATTTCCCATTCCACGGTTGATATGGTTTTACAAACCGCTAAACCGCTCCTCACATTTGACGCCCTTTCCGATGAACGATTTGACGCGGCGCAGAGTATTGTTTTGCATCAGATCCGTTCGATTGCCTGTGTTCCGCTGCTGTTAAAGGGCGAAATGTTGGGTGTACTTTACATAGACAGCCGCGGCGAAAAGGCGCGGTTCACGCGTCAAAGTCTGGAATTTCTGCAAGCGTTTGCCAATCAGGCGGCTGTTGCGCTGGAAAATGCCCGTTTGTTGGTAAGGCTGCAACAGGAAAATGCCATTTTAAAAGAAGAATTTCATCGAATTTACGCTTTTAAAGAAATTATTGGCAGGAGCAAAGCGATGGAACCGGTTTACCAAATAATGGGCAAGGTTCTGAATAATGATTCCACGATTTTGATTACCGGTGAAACCGGTACCGGCAAAGAACTAATCGCGCGCGCTATTCATTATAACGGACACCGCAAAGATAAACCGTTTGTGGCGGTGAACTGCGGCGCCATTCCTGAAAATTTAATCGAAAGCGAACTGTTCGGACATAAAAAAGGCGCCTTTACCGGTGCGGTCAGCGACAAAAAAGGTCTGATTGAATCAGCAGACGGCGGCTCACTTTTTTTAGATGAAATCGGTGAACTGCCCATGCTGCTCCAGGTAAAGCTGCTGCGCTTTTTACAGGATAGAAAATTTACTCCCGTTGGCGAAGTGCGGCCAAAATCCGTTGATGTTCGTATTCTCTCCGCCACAAACCGGGATTTGCAGGCGGGAATAAAAGAAGGCGTTTTCCGGGAAGATTTGTTTTACCGTTTGAATATTATCCATATTGGCATTCCGCCATTGCGAGAGCGTAAAAAAGATATTCCGCTTTTATGCGATTTTTTTATGAAGAAGTACAATCATAAATTGAACAAGAATATCGGTTCCATCCGGGCAGAGGCGCTGCAGAATATGCTGGCGTACGCCTGGCCCGGCAATGTGCGGGAACTGGAAAACAGTATCGAAAGAGCGGTTGTTTTGGATACGGATGAGCAGATCGGAACCGACGATCTTTTGCTCGCTTCACGAGAACTCAGCCCGGACGGAATTGAAGCGGGTATGTCTCTCGAAGAAATTTCCAAAAATTTACTGACAAAAACGCTTTCAGCAGTGGACGGCAATAAAACCCGGGCGGCGGATATGATGGGCGTTTCACTGCGCTGGATTCATTATAAAATGAAGGAGTGGCAAATACCTTCATGAAGTCTTCTCAGCTTCCTTTCAAAGAGATCGGGCAGTTTACCCTGCAGCGCGTCATTCAGGACGGGCCTTACACCATGGCGGTACAATCATTTCAACCTTCGTTACATCGGCCGGTTTTTATAAAATTGTTGAAACCTCAGATAAAAAACCAGGAGTTGTGGCTCACCCGGTTTAAGCGTGAAGCCCGGATATGTGCCCGCCTCAAACATCCCAACATTGTGGATGTTTATACCATTGGTGAAATCCAAAACTATACTTATATGGCCATGGAATTTGTCCGCGGCATCAGTTTGAAAGAACTGCTGGAGCGGGAAAAAAAACTGCCGGAAAAACCGGCTCTGCAAATCGTTTCTCAAATCTTACAGGCATTACAATACGCCCATCAAAATAAGGTGATCCATCGGGATTTGAAACCCGGCAACATTCTTCTGGATATTCATGGCGTGGTAAAATTAACCGATTTTGGACTCGCCTATTTAGGAGAAGAATTTTCGGTCACTCTGGAAGGAGACATTCTGGGTACGCCGGCGTACATGGCGCCGGAACAAATTACCGGTGAACCGCTAACGCAAGTTACTGATCTTTTTGCCCTTGGCGCAACGTTTTATGAAATGCTTACCGGCATTAAACCGTTTGCCGGGGAAAACTATTCAGCTTGTATTCAGAAAATACTGATTGAAGACATACAAAATCCTTCCCTTCATGATACTGCTATCTCAGACCAAGTTGCTCAGTTTGTTCTGGATTTGATCGCCAAAAATCCGGATGATCGGCCAGCCGGCAGTAAAGATGCCCTTACAAAAGTCGAAAAATTTATGCCGCAAGTTTATTCTGCTGATGTCAAAAGCCAGTTGACCCGACTTGTACAAAAATATTATGATATTTCTGCAATTTCTGTAAATTTAGAAAATGACAGCGCAGAAGAACCGCTCAGCCTCAAAAAGAAATTTATTTCTAAAAGAAAACCCGCGCTGATAATTCCATTATTTTTTGTTTTGGCAATGTTAGTTTTTCTGGTGATAGGGCAAATTCAAAAAAACAATGTTGCACCGGAAAGGAATAAAAATCCGGAGCGTATAGCACAGGATTCTACCAAGATTGATACATCTGATTCAAAAAAACTGCTCATAACCGGAGTACGGGATTCGATAATAAAAAATAAAATTATCGCCAGTGAGGATTCACGTTCCTTAGCCAATGCTTCAGTACACAGTTTTGGCGCTGAAATAAACAAACCTGAAAAACAGACAATGCTGCCTTCGGTGGAAAAGAATGAAAAAATGCAGCCATCTCACTCAGATAAACCAAAACGAGCTGTTTTAGTAACTTTTGATATTACTCCTTGGGCTTCCGTTTCTGTGGATGGAAAATTGATCGATTCCCTAATGGTTCAAGGTAAAATTGAAATGATGCCGGGCAAACACCAATTGATTTTAATCCATCCCCGGTTTACGCCCAAAATAATGGACATTGATATAAAAAAGACTGAACAACAGCGCATCAGTTATTCATTTTTAAAGGATGCGGCATTTCTTTCCATCGAAGCGCGCCCGTGGGCAGAAGTTTATATCGATAGAAAGTTTATCGATGACACACCGCTAAATCAATTAATTGTATTGGCTCCGGGAGAACATCTGCTGGAATTAAAACACTCCTATTACCGGACATATCGCCAAATGCTGTATCTCAACGCCGGGGATACGCTGCAAATTAAACACGCTATGGCGAAATAAAAATGGCATAAACTTTGTTATAGAACGGTATGAATTAGAAGATACAGGTGAAATCGTGCAAAATTTGCAGAGGTACATTTATATATTTATTTCTTTGTTCCTGATTCATCCGGCGGCCGCGCAGCAGTGGCAATACAAGTCGCCCATGCCAACCGCCAGAAAAGGTATTACCGGCGCGGTTTTGGACAACCGGATTTGGGTTCTGGGCGGCGCAAAAAGAGAAAACAATGCCCTGAATCGTGTTGAGGTTTACAATCCCGCCGCCGATTCATGGGATACCCGGGTTCCGTCTCTTTTAAAGGCGCGGGATAACGCAACCGCACAAGTATGGCAAAATTCTATTTACGTCTTCGGCGGCAGGAATGGACATGAGTTGATCCGCGAGGTAGAACGTTACGATCCGGACAGCGCCAAATGGGAAATTATCGGTCAAATTCCCACACCCCGTTTTGGCATGGCTTCGTTAGTGGTCGATTCAACCATCTGGTTGATTGGCGGGACGGGACTTAATTATAATACATTTTATAATAGAGTTGATATCTATTACCCCAACGAGAATCGCTGGGAGGAGCTGCCGGCAAAATTGAATTTTGCCCGCGGTGATCCGATGGCTGCCGTAATTGAGGGGGAAGTGTACGTATTTGGCGGTTATTTTTACGGACCGATGGCAAATTATGAACGGTATGATACAACCGGCGCTGCCTGGAGCGTTGCCGGGGATATGCTGTATAATTGTGCCAGCAGCGGGTTTGTGCAGCAGGATAATAAAATCTTCCTGATCGGCGGTTCGGGACAGTCGGGAATGTTAAGAAACGTGCAGATTTTTCAACCGGAATTTATGCAGTGGAGTGAAGGCCCGCAATTGAATACGCCGCGCCGGGAGCTGCTGGCAGCCAATGTGGCAGGAAAAATTTATGCCATCGGCGGCCGGGGAATGATGATGTATTCTGTATATAATTCTGTGGAAGAGCTGGATTTGCTGGTCGGCGTCAATACGCCAATAAACGAACAGCCGGTTACGCATTTGTTGATTGATAACTACCCGAATCCATTTCAGAAAGGAACAACTGTTAGAGTGATTTTGCCTGCAAACGATATTTTACAAGTTACAATTTACGATATTCTGGGAAGAGAGGTTTACCGTTTATTTGAAGGAAACCTTTTTGCGGGAGAACATTTATTTTCGATTTCGGCGGATATTTTTGCCGGATTCAATTTGTCGGCAGGTATATATTTTATCCGGTTGTCAGGGAGCAAATATTCTGCAATTAGGAAAATTCAATATATAAAATAAATCGCAACGATTGCAGGCCTTAGCCACGAAGTCACAAAGACACAAAGATTCACGAAAAAAAAGAATCTCATTTTTTGATCGCGGAGTTCAGGTGACTAACTAGTGTTTGTCCGAAAATACCCTTTTGGGTCATTTCGATCCGCAAAAGGCGGAGAGAAATCTGTTTAACCCTTTAAGTTATTGTAACATACAGATTCCTCGAGTTTTCGGACAGACTCTAACTAAACCAACGTTATAAAATTAGAAATTTATGAAAAATATTAAATTTTCTATAATTCTGTTTGCTGTTTCCTTCTCCTTGCAAACTGTTTCCGCACAAAATCAGGACCTTCCGGCGGGGCAGGAATTGGTCCGCCAACTCACAGAAGCTTATAACCGGTTCGATTCTGAAAAAAGCGCTCAATTGCTAAATCTGGCATTTAAGTCACTGGACAAGTTCTCTCCGGAAGATCAGATTCAAATTTACAAAATAGCCGGTTTTGTTGCTTTTCAGAATGGCAATACCGGTCTGGCAGTTAATCATTTCTGGAGTTTGCTGAATATCGATCCGACTTATTCACCGGATCCGGTTATGACGTCGCCAAAACTAATTACATTGTTTCAAAAAACCAAGATCGAATTTCTGAAGGACATGAATCAAAGAATGCTGCAGTTGCAAACATCGGAAAAGCCGGTTACGTTGTGGCGGGCTGTTCTGTTTCCCGGTTGGGAGCAATGGCACCGGGGTTATAAAACAAAAGGAACGGTTTTAGCAACTCTCGGTATGGTTACTCTTGGCGGTTTCCTCTATTCCGTAACTCAGACACATACGAACAGGGGGCGCTACCGGGAAGCGAATCAACCGGAGATAATCCAATCATTGTATTCTGATTACAATTCTTTTTACAAACGTCAATATTATTTTGCTTATGGATTTGCTGCGGTATGGGCTTTTTCTCAAATAGATCTGTTGCTCTGGAGCAGGCCGGAAATCCGAATGAATTCTATATTTTCCCTTTTTAATCCCAATTTTTCTAAAAGTACTTCTTTTCTTTTGCAACTTTCAATTCATCTCTAATTTCATTAAAAGCGTGCAAATTTTGCAAAACATTTTGCAATTTATGCATGAGTTTCTTTAATCATCTAAAAAATATGCAAACGTAATAAAATTAGATAAAATTATAACTTACATAAAAACAATAACAAAAAGGAATATTAAATTTTTGGCATCATTGTTGATTATGAAAACTTGAAATTCAATGAACTGTTTTAATTAATTTACTAAAACCACAAGGAGGTTTTTTATGAAGTTTTACAAGTTAATTTGTGTAATGTTTACGGCGGCAAGTTTGCTTTTTTCCCTGCCTGTATCTGCGCAGATGTCGAACTGGAGAGGGAATATGGGAACAGGAAACGGAAACCATACGGGAAACGGTTCTGCCAATGGCGGTATGCACGGTGGACAAATGGGAGGAACATCCGGCAATCAAATGATGGCTGACTATGGAAATGGTTGGCATACCAATTCGGATTCATTAACGGAAATCACGGTAACCGGCACTGTCATTATTGATTCGTCTGTGATGAACGCCATGTACTATTTGGATGAAGACGGCGACGGAGCAGCCGATTATCATATCAGTTTTGGCCCCTATTGGTACCAGCCGGATAGCAGCAGCGCGGTTCGTCCCTCTGCCGGTGAACAGGTAACTATTGTTGGCGGCCTGCATGACGACCCGCAGTTTGGTATGCCCGTGATTATTGTTTATGAAATCAATGGCCGGTTCTGGCGAGATCCTTTTACTCCGTTCTGGAACAATACCGGCAATCATTTTAACGGCGGGCACATGCACAGTGGCAACGGTGGTTTTGGCAGCGGTATGATGAACAGTGATTCTCTGGTCACAGTCAGATTAACCGGAACCGCCTTAGTAGATACTACTTTCTTTATGGGACATATCTTTTTAGATGAAAACGGCGATGCCCAACCGGACTATTTCCTGAATTTCGGTCCGCCCTGGTTCCAGCCGGTGAGCGGCGCTGTGCGTCCACAAGATGGCGACACGATTACAGTTGTCGGTGGATTTTTTCAGGGCGCCAGTTATCAGGTTGTAATGGTCTATGAAATTAACGGTCAGGTGTGGCGGGACTCCTCCCGGGTCGGCACGCAGTTCGGCGGCGGCTGGATTCGCAGCGGTATGAATCAATCGCGAAGAATCCACAGCCCGTTCGATTCCCAGGATTGGATGCAATTTAACCCGGGCTGGCGTCAGACAGGAATGGGAAACCATGGTAACAGCCAATTACCGGATTCATTGTTCTGTCAAATTCTGGAAGTTTATCCTCAAAATATTCCCGCTGGTCAGCAACAGAATCATTTTGCCGCTTATGAAATTGGTATTTTCTATCCTGACGGCCACAACGGCATGCGCCAGGGCGGAACGATGGGACGAATGAATTTTGGTTCAACAGTACAGTTTCAATTTCATTACAATGACCGGCAAATTCAGGGAATGAATTTGGATGAAAATGCTATTCAGGTGCAGACTTACAATGAACAAACGCAAAGTTGGGAAACGGTGAACGATGCCGTTGTAGATCCGGTCACCAATACAGTGACATTGTCCGGCGCCGATGTTAGCGGATATGTTTTGCTATCGGCAGAAACAACAACCGGCCTTGCAGAAAACAGCAATCCGGGGGTCATCGATGGTTTTGCGTTGAAACAAAATTTCCCCAATCCATTCAACCCGGAAACCACTATCGAGTTTGCCGTTGATAATCCAACCAACGTTCGTTTGAGCGTTTTCAATGTTATCGGACAAAAAGTCGCCGAGCTGGTTAATGAACAGATGAATGCCGGCACACATAAGGTTACTTTTAATGCGGAATCGCTGCCCTCCGGAATCTATTTTTATGAACTGCGAATTGGCAGTTTAAGTAAAATTATGAAAATGAGTTTGCTGAAGTAATATTTCGAAATAGAGAGAAAGTTGAACTCCCCGGTACTTCATAGTACCGGGGAGTTTTTCCGGTTGAAACGTGCAGCAAAAGTAGAAAGGCATTTATTTTGTGTGTTTTTCATCCCGCATTGATTTTAGTGCGAAAATGGAGGCGGATTAACAATTTGCCGGGTTGTTTTTTCGTATGTGGGTTTTTGGTTTGTATAACAATGCGCTCAACCCGAATTTAACAGCCGTTTTCATTTTGGAATTTTTTCCGGATTTGGCCGTGGTTTTGTGCTTTTACCGGGTTCACTTCCTGCTGTTAAATCGGGTTAGCTCAAACATTATATCGCGACACGAAGTCGCATAATTGAATGTTTGTTAAAGAGTTATTATTCTTTAGACAAACCTGATATGTTCCTATCAGTACCTTAGGATGACATGCTGCCTTTGCGCTGATGAAGGGGTGTG